>CANQWX010000015.1 GCA_947627665.1 uncultured Clostridia bacterium | reverse complement strand
TTGGCGCCCCTGTAGGGGAGCTGGCGAGGCGATAGCCGAGCCTGAGGGGTTCTCAGAAACCCTTTCGGCATTCGCTCTGCTCATGCCACTTTCTCACACGGGTAGAACCCCGTGTAACTTCGCACTGCGTGCTCGTGCCGCCCTTAGAAAAACAGAACGTGCGGGCGGGGCGGTCACCGTTCGCGCGGCAAATGCGCTACTTCGCCTGTGGCTCGTGCCGCCTAAGGAATTAGACATTAGAAAGGCGGGGCACTCATGTCGCATTGCGCCAACGATTATCAATCGTTGGCAGAAGGCAATGCTCCACCCTTTCAGGGACAGCAAGCGCCCCACACCCCTACCCGTTTTGGCGGCAGGGACCGCCAAAACCCCGTCGGCGAGGCCACGCCTCCTGTCGCGGCGCCTCTCACAGCCCACTGGGCTGTTGAGAGAACGGCGCCGCTCCACCCCCACGGAGAGGGCAATGGGACCCCCTCCCACGGAGGGGGATCCGAGGTGGGGGGAAACTCCCGGATATCATTCGCAAAGAAATCTTAACAGGAGATGATGATACATTGAAAACGGACATCGAGATCGCACAAGAGGCAAAACTTTCCCACATCCGCGACATCGCGGCAAAGGTCGGGCTTTCGGAGGACGACATCGAGTATTACGGCAAGAATAAAGCCAAAGTGTCCCTCGGCGTCATGAAGCGGCAGGGCAAAGAGGGCAAGCTCGTCCTCGTGACGGCGATCACCCCCACTCCCGCGGGCGAGGGCAAGACGACCACTACCATCGGGCTTGCGGACGGGCTTTCCCGCATCGGCGAGAAGGTCGTCGTCGCGCTACGGGAACCCTCTCTCGGCCCCGTGTTCGGCGTAAAGGGGGGAGCCGCGGGCGGCGGCTACGCGCAGGTCGTCCCCATGGAGGACATCAATCTCCACTTCACGGGGGATTTCCATGCCATCGGCGCGGCAAATAACCTGCTCTGCGCCATGCTCGACAATCACATCTTCCAGGGAAACGAACTCGGGATAGACCCCGAGACCATCACCCTCCGCCGCTGCGTGGACATGAACGACCGCCAGCTCCGCTTCATCGAGGACGGCCTCGGCGGCGGCAAGAACGGCGTGCCGCGCAGGGACGGTTACGACATCACGGTCGCAAGCGAAGTGATGGCAGTCCTGTGCCTTGCGACTTCTCTCTCCGACTTAAAGACCCGCCTTGCCCGCATCATCGTGGGCTATAACAGAGCGGGAGAACCCGTCACGGCGGGCGATCTCAAGGCGGCGGGGGCAATGTGCGCCCTCCTCAAAGACGCCTTAAAGCCCAACCTCGTGCAGACTTTGGAGGGAACTCCCGCGTTTGTCCACGGCGGGCCGTTCGCCAACATCGCGCACGGGTGCAATTCGGTCGTTGCCACCAAGACGGCGTTGAAGCTCGGCGATTACGTCGTCACCGAGGCGGGCTTCGGCGCGGATCTCGGCGCAGAGAAATTTCTCGACATCAAGTGCCGCTTTGCGGGCCTCAGACCGAGCGCGGTCGTCATCGTCGCCACGGTGCGCGCCCTCAAGATGCACGGCGGGGCCGCCAAAACCGAACTCGCCGCCGAAAATTTGCAGGCGCTTGAAGAGGGACTTCCCAACCTTTTGCGCCATGTTTCCAACATCAAAAACGTGTACGGGCTGCCCGCGGTCGTCGCGGTCAACCGTTTTCCCACCGACACGGACGCGGAGATCGCCCTCGTCATCGAACGCTGCAAAGAGCTTGGCGTAAACGTCCGCCTCTCCACCGTCTGGGCGGAGGGCGGCAAGGGGGGCGAGGAGCTTGCCCGCGAGGTCGTGCGCCTCTGCAAAGAGAGGAGCAATTTTCAGTTCTGCTACGACGAAACGCGCCCCATCAAGGAGAAGATCGAGGCGATCGTCACCAAAATTTACGGCGGCAAGGACGTTGCCTACACGCCCGAGGCGGAGGCGGAGATCGCGCGGCTCGAAAAGCTCGGCTTCGGCAATACCCCCGTCTGCATGGCAAAGACGCAGTATTCGTTCTCGGACGACGCGGCAAAGACAGGTGCGCCGCGCGGCTTTACCGTGACGGTGCGGCAGGTGAAAATTTCGGCGGGCGCGGGATTCGTCGTCGCGCTCACGGGGAATATCCTGACGATGCCGGGACTTCCCAAAGTTCCCGCCGCGGAGAAGATCGACGTGGACGAGAACGGCGTGATCTCGGGACTGTTTTAAGAAAACGCACCTTGTTTGTCCCCTCCGTGGGGGGGAGTGAGCCGTGTTCTGATTACGTCACCCTGAGCGCAGTCGAAGGGTGTCCGCATTATAAATAAGGACATTCCTCGACAAGGCTCGGAATGACGTGATTTTAGAACGTTACCCACATCGCAAACACTTTCCAATCATGCAAAACGAAATACAGGTATTAAAAAACGCCGTACCGCCGCTCTTAAAGTGGTACGCCGTTCATAAGCGGGAACTCCCGTGGCGGAACACCCGCGACCCGTATAAGATCTGGGTGTCTGAAATCATGCTCCAACAGACCCGCATCGAGGCGGTGAAGGGGTATTATGCCGCGTTCCTCGAAAAATTCCCCACCGTCAAGGCTTTGGCGGCGGCTTCCGAAGAGGAAGTGCTGAAAGCGTGGGAGGGGCTTGGCTACTATTCCCGCGCGCGCAACCTGCACAAGGCGGCAAAGCGCATCGCCGAAGAGGGCTTTCCGCGCGATTTTGCGGGCGTGCGCTCCCTTCCCGGCGTGGGGGACTACACCGCGGGCGCGATCTGTTCCATCGCCTACGGCCTGCCCTGTCCCGCCGTGGACGGCAACGTGCTGCGCGTGCTCACCCGCCTCACCGCCGATGAAAGAAATATCGACGAAATGTCTACCCGTATCGCGTTTTCCGATCTTTTGCGGGAAGTTTACCCCGCGGAGGCCGCCGAATTTTGCCAATCGCTCATGGAGCTTGGGGAGATCGTCTGCCTGCCCAACGGCGAGCCGCTGTGCGCGCGTTGCCCGTGGCAAAAGATGTGCGCCGCCCACCTTGCGAAAAGAGAGGCGGACTTCCCCGTCCGCAGCGAAAAAAAGGCGCGCAAAACGCAGCGCATTTATGTATACGTCCTCAAAAAAGAGGGGAAATTCGCCCTCCGCAAGCGCGGAAAAGAGGGGCTGCTCGCGGGGCTTTGGGAGTTTCCCAACGGAACGACGGACGAGAGCGCCCTCTACGGCAGGCCGCTCGCCGAAAAGTGGGCAAGGCATGTCTTTACCCATCTCGAATGGGACATGACGGGGTATTTGATCGAAACGGCGGGGAGCTTCCCGCAGTTCACGTTTGTCACGCCCGAAGAGATGCAAAAAAGTTACGCCCTTCCCTCCGCCTTCAAGGCCTTCAAAGAATGGGTGAAATAGAGGGCAGCCAAGGAAATGGGACCCCCGCCGAAGGGGTGGAGCAATGCCATTACCCCCTCCATTGGGGTGGAGCGGCGCCGTTCTCTCAACAGCCCAGTGGGCTGTGAGGGGCGCCGCGACAGGAGGCGTGGCCTCGCCGACGGGGTTTTGGCGGTCCCTGCCGCCAAAACGGGTAGGGGTGTGGGGCGCTTGCTGTCCCTGAAAGGGTGGAGCATTGCCTTCTGCCAACGATTGATAATCGTTGGCGCAATGCGACATGAGTGAGCGCATTTGCCGCGCGAACGGTGACCGAACACGGGGTTCTACCCGTGTGAGAAAGTGGCATGAGCAGAGCGAATGCCGAAAGGGTTCTCGGAAAACCCCTCAGGCTCGGCTATCGTCTCGCCAGCTCCCCTATAGGGGCGCCAAGGTCCCCACCCCCTCCAAGGAGGGGGGTAGGGGGGTGGTGTCCTTTGCTCTCCAACAACACCACCTCAGTCACCTACGGTGACAGCTCCTCCTGAGGAGGCGCCTTAAATGCCGCGCCGCCGAAATTTTCGGCGGCGCGGCATTCATATTTTCACTCTCCGCACAACGGGTCCTCGAAAATATCGAGGACCTCTTTTTTCTTTTGTTTGGCGAATATGCACGCAGCATAAGCGCCGCCGTAATGACGGCAAACGCCCGAAAGGATAAAATCGGCTCTTAAAACCATCTCTTGGTTCGTATAGGAGATCGCATATTGCGGGGGAACGTGTTTTTCAAGCAGATAGACGCTTTCATCAAAATACTTGGGGAGAACAAACCCGCGGCGATGGTGGTAAGACAAGACCATGATATTTTTCACGGTGGGGAAGCTGGCTTTCAAGTCGTAGACTGCCTCGGCACAAATTTTGTCGAAGTTTCCGCGGAAGCCATTCCAGAACTCTTCCACGCCGTGATTTACGATGAGGTCCATGATGACCGCCCGCACCTTGTCCCGATACGGGGAATAGTCAAAGTCCCGATGCCCGAAAAACGTTGCCGTAAGCATAGCGCACCAAATAGTTCGATTTATACTACCTATTATATCATAAATTGCGTGTATTTCAAGCGTTTTTACCGAATAATACTAATTAGTATAAATAATATTTATGAGAAAATGTATTTAGTATAAATCGTATAAGCGGAGCTTGCCGATCATGATGACATTGAATGAAGCGTTTGCGGTCAGAGCAAAAAAGATCATGCAAGAAAAGAAGGTCACGCAATATCGCATCACGCAGGAAACGGGCATTTACCCGAGCACGGTGAACTACATTTTGCATGGTAAAACAAAAGCGTCCAATTTCAAAACGATGGCTTTGATCATTCGGGCACTCGGCGTTTCCGTAGCGGAATTCTTTGACGACCCGGTTTTTGACTTTGACAATCTCGACATAGATTAAATCGGCGCGGCACGGCTCCGCTTTTTGATTAGCAGTTTATTTGGATGTAGGCGAAAAAACTTTGAAAGCAAAAAGAAACGCGGCGGGCGGGTCCGGAAACGGAACCGCCCGCCGCGCACGATATTTCCATTTGACAAGCGCCGTTCTTTCTGCTATAATGTACCTCGTATGGCTACCAAAGGAAAATTCATCGTATTCGAGGGCTGCGACGGCAGCGGGAAGAGCACCCAGCTCAAGCTCCTCGCGTCCTATCTCGAGAGCAAGGGAGAGGAAGTCTATCTCACCCGCGAACCCACCGATTCGCCCTTCGGCTCTCTCATCCACTCCTGCCTGACGGGCAGGATCGTGACCGACGAGCACACCATCGCGGCGCTCTTTGCCGCCGATCGGCTCGATCATATCCACAACGCCCTCAACGGTATTCTCCGCAAATTGGAGGAGGGCGTCACCGTGCTGTGCGACAGGTTCTATCTCTCCTCCTTTGCCTACAACGGCGGGTTCGCCCCGCTCGAATGGGTGATCTCGCTCAACACGCCCGCAATGGAGGCGGTCACGCCCGACCTCACCGTGTTCATCGACCTTCCCCCCGAGGAGGGCATGCAGCGCGTTTCCCGCCGCGGCGACCGCGAGCGGTACGAAACGCTCGAGCGGCAGGCGCTCATCCGAAACAATTATTTCGCCCTGTTCGAGCGGTTCAAAGAACGGGAAAGGGTCGCCGTCGTCCGCAGCGAAAAAGATAAGGAGATAACGCAGGCGCATATCCGTAAGATCGTCGACGAAGCGTTCGGTTTTTGATATGGAAAGAGATCTCACGATCGGGCTTATCGTAAAGCCGCAGGGCATCCGCGGCGAGGTGAAAGTCAAGCCCTATACGGACGGCGCGGAGAGCTTCCGCGGCTTAAAGCGGGTGTTCCTCGACGGCGAAGAGCGGAAGGTGCTCTCCGTCCGCTGCGGCGCGGACGCGGTGTATTTGGGGCTGAAAGGGGTGCCCGACCGCAACGCCGCCGAGCTTTTGCGCGGCAAGGAACTCACCATTCCCCGCGAAGAGGCGCCCGACCCCGGCGAGGGCAGGTACTATATCGCCGATCTTTTGGGCTGCGAGGTGTATTCCGATGGGGGAACGCTCTTCGGCGTTCTCACGGACATCCGCCACGCGGCGACGGACATCTACACCCTCGATATGGAAGGGAAGGAGGTGCTCTTTCCCGCCGTGAAGGGGGTCATCACGGACATCGACCTTTCCGCAAAACGCATTACGGTGGATGAAAAACGCTTCCGCGAGGTGGCGGTTTTATGAAGATCACCATTCTCACGCTCTTTCCCGAAATGTTCGCCCCGCTCTTCGGCAGTATCGTCGGCAGGGGGGTGAAAGAGGGGAAACTCTCCATCGAAACGGTCAATATCCGCGACTATACCGAGAACAAGCAGAAAAAGTGCGACGATTATCCCTTCGGCGGCGGCGCGGGGCTTGTGATGACGGCGCAGCCCATCGGCAGCGCCATCGAGGCGGTCGACCCCGGGCATAATGCCCTCCGCATCTACCTTTCGCCGAAAGGGAAAGTGTTCAAACAGGAGATGGTGTACTCCCTTGCGGAGCGCGAACACATCGTCCTTCTCTGCGGCCACTACGAGGGCGTGGACCAGAGAGCCATCGACCTCTTCATCGACGAGGAACTCTCGATCGGCGACTACGTCCTGACGGGAGGGGAGCTGCCCGCCATGGTGGTGGCGGACTGCGTGGCGCGCTATGTGGACGGCGTGCTCTCGCCCGAGAGCTTGGTGCAGGAGAGTTTTTCGGAGAATTTGCTCGAATATCCGCACTATACCCGTCCCGTGGAATACCGCGGCCTCACCGTGCCCGAAGTGCTCCGCAGCGGCAACCATGCCGAGATCGACAAATGGCGCCGCGCGCAGTCGGTTGCGATCACGAAGAAAAACCGCCCCGACTTGTTGAAGTAGGTTCACCGGGGTGGACAAGCCCTCTCCCGAGGAGAGGGTAGGGGGGTGGGGCGCTTGCTGTCCCATTATGTCATTTCGACCAAGGGAGCGAAGCGACCGCGTGGAGAAATCTCGACCCCTTGCTGTCCCTGAAAGGGTGGAGCATTGCCTTCTGCCAACGATTGATAATCGTTGGCGCAATGCGACATGAGTGAGCGCATTTGCCGCGCGAACGGTGACCGAACACGGGGTTCTACCCGTGTGAGAAAGTGGCATGAGCGGAGCGAATGCCGAAAGGGTTTCTGAGAACCCCTCAGGCTCGGCTATCGCCTCGCCAGCTCCCCTACAGGGGCGCCAAGCCCTCAGTCACTCACTGCGTTCGTGCCAGCTCCCCTACAGGGGCGCCAAGCAAGCAAAGGACCGTGCGACAAGGAGAAACTTTTTGTGAAACTCATCCAATGGTTCCCCGGGCACATGGCAAAGGCCATGCGGCTCATGGAGGACAACTTAAAACTCTGCGACGCGGTGGTGTTCGTGCTCGACGCGCGCGCCCCCGCTTCCACTTATAATCCCAAGCTCACAGAGCTTGCGGGGCAGCGGCCCGTGCTCTTCCTCTTCAACAAGTGTGACCTCGCCGACGCAAGAGCGGACGAGCTTCTTACACTTGTAAGAGAGAGCGGCAGGAAGGCGATCAAGCTGAATGCGACCGCCCAAAGCGTCCGCCCTTTGCAGGCCGCCATGGAGGAGCTTGTCGCGGAAAAGGCGGTGCGCCTCCGAGAAAAAGGCTCCGCAAAGCCGCTGCGTTTCCTCATCGCGGGCGTTCCCAATACGGGCAAGAGCACCGTCATCAACGCGCTCTCGGGCAGCAAGAAGGCGCAGGTGGGGGACAAGGCGGGGGTCACCCGCGGCAAGCAGTGGGTCAAGTGCGGCAGCTTCGAACTGATGGATACCCCCGGCACCATGCCGCCCGCCCTCGCCGACCAGACGCTCGCCCGCCGTCTTGCCTACATCGGCAGCATCAACGACGACATTCTCGAAATGGACGAGATCGCTCTCTGCCTCTTGGAGGAGCTGCGCGAAAAAGATCCGCAGGGCTTGGGAGAACGGTACGGGATCGCGGAGGGAACGCCTTCGGAAATGCTCGGGGAGATCTGCAAAAAGCGGGGATTTTTGCTCCGCGGCGGGGAATACGACTACGAGCGCGGCGAACGCGCCCTCATCGACGATTTCCGCAAGGGCAGGCTCGGCAAGGTCTGCCTCGACGGCGCCGCGGACCTGAAAAACGCGGGACTTATCTGATTCTATGGACGAACTGACCTACGAAAGAGAATATTTCGGGCACGGCTACACCGCCGTGGCGGGCGTGGACGAAGTGGGAAGAGGCCCTCTGGCAGGCCCCGTCGTCTGTGCCGCCGTCATTCTGCCCCTCGAAGAGGAGAAGCGCATCGCGGGCATCGACGACAGCAAGAAACTTTCCAAAAAGAAGAGGGAGCTTCTCGCCGAGCGGATCAAGGAGGTCGCGCTCGCTTATTCCATCGCCGAGGTGGACGAAAAGACCATCGACGAGATCAACATCTTGCAGGCCACCCGCCTCTGCATGAAGAAGGCGGTGGAGGGGCTTGCGGTCCCGCCCGACTTCGTGCTCACCGACGGCAACATGACCCTCGACATCGCTCCGCCGCAAAAGAGCGTCGTCAAAGGGGACGCCCTCGTGTGCTCCATCGGCGCGGCGAGCATCCTCGCCAAAGTCTACCGCGACAAGCGCATGGAGGAATACGCCGGGGAGTTTCCCGGTTACGGCTTCGAACGGAATGCGGGCTACGGCACCGCGGAGCACATCAAGGCGATCGGGGAGAGGGGGATATGCAGCATTCACAGAAAGACCTTCGTAAAAAAATTCTTGGAAGATCGGGAGAAGAACTCACCGTAAAATATCTCAAACGGCACGGCTACCGCATCCTCGAACGCAACTACGTCACCCCCTACGGCGAGGCGGATATCATCGCCCTCAAGGGGGATACCTACTGTTTCGTCGAGGTCAAAACGCGCACGGCGGACGACCATGGGCTGCCCGCCGAGGCGGTGGACTACAAGAAGAAAGAGCGCTACCGCAAGATCGCGTGGTGCTATTGCGATCTGTTGCGCCGCGAGGTGCCCTGCCGTTTCGACATCGCCTCGGTCCTGAACGGCGAGATCGAATATTTCGAAAACGCTTATATCTGACGGGCTGCGGGGACCGTCCCGCACGGGGGGAGCCTGCAGAGCATGGGGCGGCGCCCGCGGAATTTCCGCGGGCGCCGCCCCTTCCGCATCTATTACAGTGGGAGAGGGACGCTTTTTTGCCCCGCGGAAAAAAGTGCGCGCATCATCTTCCGCCAAGCTCTTGCTTTTTCCGCCGCCGTGTGCTATCATAGAGGACGGCAGGAGGAGGCGCTATGAAAAAGTACGACAACGTCTTTATTTTCGATCACCCGCTCATCAAACACAAGGTGAGCATTTTGCGCGACAGGGAAACGGGCATGAAGGAATTCCGCGAACTCGTGGAGGAGATCGCCACCGTCATGACCTATGAGAGCATGAAGGACATCGCGCTCGAACCCGTGGAGGTGGAAACGCCGCTCGAAAAGACGGTGCAGTACCGCGTGCCCGAGGGGAGCGTTGCCGTCGTGCCCATTCTGCGGGCGGGGCTTGGCATGGTGAACGGCGTGCACAGGGTGTTCCCCACGGCGCGCGTGGGGCATATCGGCATGTACCGCGACGAAAAGACGCTGGAGCCGCAGGAATACTACTGCAAGCTGCCCGATGGCATCGAGGACAAGACGGTGCTGCTCGTGGACCCCATGCTGGCGACGGGCGGTTCCGCGTGCGACGCGCTGTCCGCCCTCAAAAAGCGGGGCTGCCGCAAGATCGTGTTCATGTGCATCATCGCCGCGCCCGAGGGGGTGGAAACGGTCGCAAAGGCGCATCCCGACGTGCGGGTCTACGCGGCGGCGCTCGACAGGTGCCTCAACGCGAACGGCTATATTTTGCCGGGGCTTGGCGACGCGGGCGACCGCCTCTACGGGACCAAATAACACGCTTTGGAGTAGTCCGGAGAGGGGAGGGCGGCGCCGTCCTTCCCCCCGCCGCGGGAGCTTGTCCGCGGTTTTTCAAATTTTCATAAAATCCTGCCCAAAATCGATTGACAACCCGTTTTGTTTCTGTTATACTGACTTTACGCACCAAAAGGGGTGTAATTTTTTTGTATGGAGTTTTCTCACAATGGCCGTAAAATCCACGAGACTCAAGATCACGTTCGAGTGCACGGAATGCAAGAACCGCAATTACGACAGCTTCAAAAATAAGAGAAACGATCCCGATCGCCTCGAACTCAAGAAGTACTGCCCCACCTGCAAGAAGCACACCGTTCATAAGGAATCCAAGTAATTCCACGGGAGAATCATCATGCCCAGATCCAAAGAACCCGAAACCGAGAAAAACCAGAAGCCCGAAGAGGGCAAAAAGAACAAAAAACAGGATAAGAACAAAAAGCCCAATATCTTCGTGCGCATGGGCAGAAAGCTCAAGGAAACTTTCTCCGAGTTAAAGCGCGTGACGTGGCCCACCCTCCCGCAGGCACTCAAAGCCACGGGCGTCGTGCTCGTCATCGTGCTCATCTTCCTTGTCGTCACCACGGGGATCAACTACGGCTTTTCCGCACTCTTAGACCTCTTGACCAAAACGGGAGCATAACAGAATGGCGATCACGGATACCGTCCCTCAATGGTATATTCTCCATACCTATTCCGGGTACGAATCGATGGTGAAGGACTCCCTCTTGCGCCTCATTGAGAACAACAATCTCAGCGACAGCATCGTGGACGTCAAAATCCCCACCGAGCAGACGATCGAGGAAAAGGCGAACGGCAAAAAGAAGGTTGTGGAACGCAAGCTTCTGCCTTGCTACGTCTTTATCAAGATGATCTATTCCAACCAGCTTTGGTATCTCATCACCAACACGCGCGGGGTCACGGGCTTTGTCGGTCCGCAGGGCCGCCCCATTCCCATGAAGGAGGAGGAGATCCGCAAGATGCGCCTCGAGGAGTTCGTGACGGACGCCGATTTCAAGGCGGGCGACAGAGTGTCCATCGACAACGGTCCGCTCGAGGGCTTCATCGGCACCATCGCCTCCGTCAACGACGAAACGCAGCGCGCCAAGGTGGAGATCGTCATGTTCGGCAGGAACCAGGAGGTCGAGGTGGAATATATCCAGATGACCAAGATCTCCGATACCGCGGTGGAGATCCCCAAAGAGGAAGAATAACAGGAATAAATGATCAATTCGGCGATAACACGGTAACGTGTTTTCGATAGAGTGGGAGACGGCAAATCCCAAACGCCGTCACAGTTACCACAGAAGGAGTGAAAATGGCAAAGAAAATTACCGCAGTGGTGAAGCTTCAGCTTCCCGCAGGGAAAGCCACGCCCGGTCCCCCCGTAGGTTCTACGCTGGGTCCCCACGGGATCAACATCCCCGGCTTTACCAAGGAATTCAACGCAAAAACCGCAGGGCAGGAAGGTCTTATCATTCCCGTCGTCATGACGATCTATGCAGACCGTTCCTTCACGTTCGTCCTCAAAACGCCGCCCGCGCCCGTCCTCATCAAGAAGGCGCTCGGGCTGGAGACCGCCTCCTCCACCCCCAACAAGGTGAAGGTCGGCAAGCTCACCAAGGCGCAGGTCGAGGAGATCGCCAAGATCAAGATGCCCGACCTCAACTGCTCCACGCTCGAGAGCGCGATGAGCATGGTGAAGGGCACGGCGCGCAGCATGGGCGTCACGGTAGAGGAGTAAGGAGGGAACATCATGGGTAAGAAATATGTAGACAGCCTCAAATCCTACAACCGTGCGGAACAGTATACGCCCGATAAGGCGCTCGAGATCGTCATCGAAAACGCAAAGGCGAAGTTCGACGAGACCATCGAGATCCATGTCAAGCTCGGCATCGACCCCCGCCAGGCAGACCAGCAGGTCCGCGGCGTGCTCGTCCTTCCCAACGGCACGGGTAAAACCAAGAAAGTGCTCGTCATCGCCAAGGGCGAGAGAGCGGACGCGGCGCAGGCTGCGGGCGCGGATTTCGTCGGCGCGGAGGAGATGATCCAGAAGATCCAGACCGAGAACTGGTTCGGGTTCGACGTGATGATCACCACGCCCGACATGATGGGCGTCGTCGGCCGTATCGGCCGCTTGCTCGGCCCCAAGGGATTGATGCCCAACCCCAAGTCGGGCACCGTCACGATGGACGTCCAGAAAGCCGTCGCCGAAGTGAAAGCAGGTAAGGTGGAGTACCGCCTCGACAAGACGGCGATCATCCACTGCCCGATCGGCAAAAAGTCCTTCGGCAAGGAGAAGCTCCTCGAGAACTTCACCGCGCTCATGGACGCGATCGTCAAGGCAAAGCCCGCGGCTGCCAAGGGGCAGTACTTAAAGAGCATCGCGCTCACGAGCACGATGGGTCCCGGCGTCAAGGTAAATTATAGCAAAATTTAAGGGAAAAACGCTTGACGGATTTCCCGCAATTTGGTAAACTGTATCCATAAACATTCTATACCGCAGACAACGGGTGCGGATCCCGCTCAATATCCCGTCGAGGTAAGGAAGGTTTTTTCCGAGAGAAAGAGCTGCTCCGTACCCGTCTGCGGTACGGAGCTTTTGCTTTCCCCGCGGGGAAGGCGCAAATCGGGCGTTAAGCCTAACGGAGGATCTCAATGTCGGCTAATTTTGAAGCAAAAAAGGTCGTCGTGGAGGAGATCAAGGAGAAGATCGGCGGAAGCAAGTCCGTCCTCCTCGCCCACTACGACAGACTGACCGTGAAGGAAGTTACCGATCTCCGCAACAAGTTCCGCGAAATCTCCTGCGAATACAAGGTCTATAAAAACACCTTGGTTCGCAAGGCATTCGACGAACTCGGGGTGGACAGCTTCGATAACGACCTCAACGGCGCGACGGCTTTCATCTTCTGCCCCGACGAAACGAGCGCATGCTCGGCTCTCGCAAAGGCAGTGAAGGAAAACCCCGCGCTGGCGGACAAAATCGTCCCGAAGAGCGCTTATGTGAGCGGCTCTTATGTGGACGCGGAAGGCGTGAAAAAACTCGCGGCGATCCCTTCGAGAGAAGTGCTCATCGCAAAGATGCTCGGCTGCCTGCAGTCGCCCATCGTGAACCTTGCGTTTGTTTTGAAGGCAATCGCAGATCAAAAATCATAATTTATTCGGAGGTTGATCTAAAATGGATGTTCAGAAATTTATCGAAGAAGTCAAAGGCATGACGGTTGTCGAGCTTAATGATTTTGTCAAGGCACTCGAAGAGGAATTCGGCGTGAGCGCGGCGGCGGCTGTTGCTGTCGGCGGCGGCGCGGGCGCAGCGGCGGAAGCGGCTCCCCAGGAAGAGGAAAAGACGGAGTTCGATATCGTCCTCAAGGAGATCGGTGCGAACAAGATCGGCGTCATCAAGGCAGTCCGCGAATTCACGGGTCTTGGCCTTGCGGAAGCGAAGAAGGCCGTCGAGGCGCTCGGCGTTTTGAAGGAAGCTGTTCCGAAGGCCGACGCAGAGGCTGCTCTTGCCAAGCTCAAGGAAGCCGGCGCGACCGCAGAACTCAAATAAGTTTTATCAAGACCGAAAAAGCCGCTCCCCCGAGCGGCTTTTTGCATAAGGTAGAGATTTCTCGACAAGCTCAAAATGACATTTTTAAGAATGGTGTTACGTTTACTCTCGCTGTTCCTAAAAGGGTGGATCCTCCCTTGCCTACCCCTTGAAGGGCGCCGAGATGCCCACCCCCTGAATCCCCCTCCGCAGGAGGGGGTACCCTTTTCGTCATTTCGACCAAGGGAGCGAAGCGACCGCGTGGAGAAATCTCAACCTCTTGCTGTCCCTGAAAGGGTGGAGCATTGCTTTCTGCCAACGATTGATAATCGTTGGCGCAATGCGACATGAGTGAGCGCATTTGCCGCGCGAACGGTGACCGAACACGGGGTTCTACCCGTGTGAGAAAGTGGCGAACGCAGTGAGCCGAAAGGGTTTCTGAAAACCCTCAGGCTCGGTTAACGCCTCGCCAGCTCCCCTAAAGGGGCGCCAAGTTGCCCACCCCCTGAATCCCCCTCCCGAGGAGGGGGTAAGAAAACTACGTCATGTTGAGCGGAGGCGTTAGCCGAAGTCGAAACATCTCTACCGCATTATACGATCCGTTCGCCCGTTTCGTCGACAAGCCCCAAAAGATAATCCGCCGAAACGTCAAAGTAAAGAGCAAGCATGATAAGGTCGTCCATGCTCGGCTCCGTGTAGGCCGTTTTCCAGTTGGAAAGTTTTTGTTTCGGGATATGCAGCTCGGCACTTATGGCATTTTGCGTTTTACCGCTCTCGCAAATAAGCTCGCTCAATCTGTCCGCAAATTTATTTCTCATTAACTCATTTTGTACCAAAAATTGGGACGTAATGCTTGACAGTCCTAATTTTTAGGACTATAATTATGCTATTAAAAACACAGGAGAAAAAGAAATGCAGACACAAAATACTTCTCGGCTCCATTTTCAACCGCCTGCGGGGAAAGAGCTTTGCGGTTCGTTTGGTGAATTTGCCCTATCAGATGAAGGTTTACAGCAAAAGGATATAGATGTGATTGCACAAGGGTCTATGAAAGAATATTTTAAACAGATCAAACAAGGTTGTGTGGTGCGCGCACTATGTATCGGTCTACCTGTTTTTCTTCTGACTTCTTTCCTCTGCTTTGGGGTTATTTATAGTTTTTTGAATTCCTCGTCTGCTTTCACAGGCTGTGCGGTGTTTTCTGCCATTTATATATTAGGCAGTTTAATCGTTGCAACGGTTCAACAGAAACGCAAGGAAATCCGACAGGAATACGAATTTGGATATTATTATTACGACTTAAAACTATTATCTTGCGGACAGGACGTTGTAGATGAGAAAAGCGTACAGGCATATAAGAAACTTGCCGATGCTTTTAAGAAGCATGCAAAGATTGCATATATTTTATTGGCGATTGTTGCGGTAGTACTAAACGTTGCGGGCGTTGTCTTTATGCACCGTTATGTGGGACAAGAAACCGCTGTTTGGATGTCCTTTGTCGCCGCGCTCGGACTGTTATGCTCCGCGATTTGCCTTGGATTGAGTTTTATTTTTCTCGGCATAGATAAGTTCGATAAAATTCAGCACAATGCTTGTCCCTCTTGCAAAAGGGTGAACACCTATTATTTGGATCATGAGAGCGATTCTAAGTACGGGGAAAAAGATGCGGTCACGTCCGAATACAGTAACCGGGCTTATTCTTATCATGCAGGGGACATTTATGATTCCAAGGGGCAACATGTTGCTTCGGTATCTGGTACGGGCTATCATACGACTTATAAAATCGGCACGAAGTATCAAAGCAAGCGGCATTATATCTGCGCTTGTTGCGGTCATGAAACGACCAAAGACTACTCGACTTTGGTCGGCGTACACTTTAAGACTGATTGACCTTTGTCAGCAATAACCTTGGCGGCTGTTCTTTTCCCCCGAAAAAGAATTTCTCCAAACACCCCGAAAATGCTTTGACATTCTTTTGAGAATGTGCTATCCTATAAAAGACGTCCGCGAGGAATTGCGCTCTCCACGCTACTCTTGGCGGAACGCGAATCTTTCCATAGGAGGATAAACGCAAATGGAAAAAAATGAGATCATCAAAAAGTACGCGCAGCACGAGGGTGATACGGGTTCTCCCGAGGTGCAGATCGCGCTCCTCACCGAACGCATCAACCACCTCAACGAGCATCTGCAGATCCACAAGCACGACAATCACTCCCGCCGCGGTCTTTTGAAGATGGTCGGTAAACGCCGCGGTCTTTTGGATTACCTCAAGGCAAAAGACATCGAGCGTTACCGCGCGATCATTGCGGCTTTGGAACTCAGAAAATAAGAAAAAAGGGCGGCGGGTCATTCCGCGCCCTCTTTTTTTATCGCCCCCCGCCGGACGGCGGCGACGGGGCACAAGAACAGAAAAGAATAAGGAGTAGATAAATATCATGACACCCGATTACAAAGAATTCAAATTTAACGTAGGCGGCAAAGAAGTCACCGTGGAAACGGGCAAGTATGCGGAGCAGACGAACGGCTCCTGCGTCGTCCGTTGCGGGGAGACCGCCGTGATGGTCAACGTCTGCATGTCGCCGACTCCGCGCGAAGGGATCGACTTCTTCCCCCTTCAGGTGGACTATGAAGAGAAGATGTACGCCGTCGGCAAGATCCCAGGCGGCTTCAAGCGCAGAGAGGGGAGAGCCTCCGACAAGGCGATCCTCACCGCCCGCCTCATCGACCGTCCTCTCCGTCCGCTCTTCCCGAAGGGACTTTTCAACGACGTTGTCGTCACCGCTTCCGCCCTTTCGGTGGAGCCGGACGTCGCGCCCGAACCTCTCGCCATGGTCGGTTCTTCCATCGCGCTTGCGATCTCCGACATTCCGTGGGCAGGCCCCACGGGTTCGGTGGTGGTAGGACTGGTCGACGGACAGTACGTCATCAACCCCGACGCAGAACAGCGGGAGAAGAGCACCATCCATCTCAATCTCGCGGGCACCAAGGACGCCATCCTCATGATCGAGGCGGGCGCGAACGAGGTCACCAACGACGAGATGGTGGGCGCCATCATGTTCGGCCAGCACGAGATCGAAAAGATCTGCGCCTTCATTGAAGATACGATCGTCCCCGCCGTCGGCAAACCCAAGAAGGAGATCGAACTCTATCACATTCCCGAGGAGATCGACGCCGCCGTGCGCGCCTTCGCTTCGGACAAGCTCGATTGGGCGCTCGACACCTTCGACCGCGCCGAACGGCAGGCCCGCCAGGACAAGGTGGACGCCGAAACGCTCGAACACTTTGCGGACATCTATCCCGACAACACGCGCGAGATCAAGGACAGCCTCTACTACCTCACCAAGGAAAAGGTGCGCGCTAAGATCTTCGACAAGGGGATCCGTCCCGACGGCAGAGGCTTAAAAGACATCCGTCCCATCTGGTGCGAGAGGAGCGTTTTGCCCCGCGTGCACGGCTCGGCGGTGTTCACCCGCGGCCAGACGCAGACCCTCACGACCTGCACGCTCGACATGCTCGCGGCGGCGCAGAAGCTCGAGGGACTTGACGACGAAACCGAGAAGCGCTACATGCACCAATACAACTTCCCCGGCTATTGCACGGGCGAGGCGAAGGCTTTGAGAAGCCCCGGACGGCGCGAGATCGGGCACGGCGCTCTTGCCGAGCGCGCGCTCCTTCCCGTCATTCCCTCCAAAGAGGATTTCCCGTACGCCATCCGCGTCGTCAACGACATCCTCTCCTCCAACGGCTCTTCCTCCATGGCCTCCGTGTGCGGCTCGACGATGGCGCTCATGGACGCAGGCGTGCCCATCAAAGCTCCCGTTGCGGGCGTTGCGATGGGGCTAATCAAGAACCAGGAAACGGGGGAATTCCGCGTCATGACCGACATCCAGGGCCTCGAGGATTTCCTCGGCGACATGGACTTCAAGGTCGCCGGCACGATGAAGGGCATCACCGCCATCCAGATGGACATCAAGATCAAGGGGATCTCCGAGGAGATCATGCACACCGCGATCGAACAGGCGAACGAGGGCAGACAGTTCATTTTGGGTAAAATGCTCGAATGCGTGCCCGAAGTCGCGCCCGAACTCTCCAAATATGCGCCCCGCATCATCTCCTTCACCATCGATCCCGAGAAGATCGGCGACGTGGTGGGCAAGCAGGGCAAGGTCATCAACTCCATCATCGCCGAAACGGGCACCAAGATCGACATCGAGGACGACGGCACCGTCTGCATCGCTTCCTACGGCGATCCCGAGAGCGCGCAGCGCGCCAAGGCGATCATCGAGAGCATCGTGCACGATCCCGAAGTGGGCGATATGTTCATCGGCACCGTCGTGCGCATTCTTTCCACGATGGGCGCGTTCGTCGAATTCGCACCCGGCAAGGACGGCATGATCCACATCTCCAAGCTCTCCGACCACCGCGTCGAAAAGGTGGAGGATGTGCTCTCCATCGGCGATACCGTCAAGGTGGAGATCATCAAGATCGGCGAGAAGGGCATCGACTTCAAGCTGCTCGGAAAGATGTAACGGTCCGCAGACGGACTTTGCGGAAACAAAGCCTCTCCTTTTTTGGGAGAGGCTTTTTGCATGTTTTTCGGGCGGCATTCAGTACTTTTTCAGCCCAAGAATTTCGTCTGCGGAAAGATCGAGTTCACGGCAAAGACGCATAAAGGTATCCAGCCGCGGAAGCTTTTTTGTCGTGGTGTACTGGGTGATCATTTCGGGAGAAACTCCCACCCGCCGCGCGATTTCCACCGTGGTCAATCCGCTCCGTTTCAGCTCTTCGCGTAATCTGTTTTTCAATAATTCTACATCGTCCATACCAAAAATTTATAACCAGCAGTTAGCAATTTGCTTGACTTCTAACCGTTAGTTAGTTATAATAGAGAAAATTTTATGTGTGGAGGCAAAAACAGATGAAGGCAAAAAGCATCGTTGCGGTCGCACTTGGTGCGGTGCTCGTCCTGAGCGGTTGCTTCGGACGGAAACAGGACTGCGAACACGAATGGAGCACCTGGGCAGAGGAGATCGCTCCTACCTGCACGGAAGAGGGAACGGAAAAGCGGACTTGCCCCAAGTGCGGGAAAGAGGAACGCCAGAAAACTCCCGCCGCTGGGCATAAGTGGGGAACTTGGCAAGAAAAAGAAGCGCCTACCTGTACAGAAAAAGGTACGCAGGAGCGGGAGTGCAATGTTTGTCACGACAAAGAAACCAAAGACGTTGAAGCAAAAGGACATGCGGAGGGTGTATGGGAGTCGGACGGCGAGGGACACTGGAAGATTTGTCCCGTCTGCGAAGAAACGCTCACAGGAAAAGAGCCTCATACCGCAGAGGCGGGAGAGTGCACCGTCTGCGGCGGAGAAGTACTCGGGCTTGAATACGCGGTTTACGAACACGAGTGCCATGTCATCGGGATCGGCACCGAGAGCGGCGACATCACGATCCCTGCCGCTTATTGCGGCAAGCCTGTCACCGAGATCGCTGAAAAGGCGTTTTACTATGAGGACATCACGAGCGTCGTCGTTCCCGATTCCGTCGAATACATCCGCAGGACTGCGTTCTATCAATGTTCCTCGCTGCGCCGCGTAACACTTGGGAATTCGGTAAAGGAGATCGGAGAACAGGCATTTCACTGGGACAGCGCGCTTTCCGAGGTCAAACTGGATACCTCGTTGGAAAAGATAGGAGAGTGCGCTTTTGGCAGTTGCGCTATTACAAAGCTCGAACTGCCCTCTTCCTTGCAAAGCATCGGGCAAGAGGCATTTTACAGTGCGGCTCTTCAAACCGTGACTGTCCCCGGAAGCGTTACGGAATTCGGTCCCCGCATTTTTTACCAGTGCAAATCGCTTCAGAGCGTTCGGTTTGAAAAAGGGGTCAAAGAAATCCCGCAAGATGCATGTTATGGTTGTCAGGTCCTTTCTTCCGTTTCTTTGCCCGAAAGTTTAGAAACGATCGGGAACGAAGCGTTTGGGAATTGTCCCGCGCTTTTGCAAATTTCTATTCCCGCTACGGTGCAAACGATCGGTGCGGGCGCGTTTGAATATACGGGACTTTCGGAAGTCACGGTCCCCGATTCCGTAGAAACGTTGGAAAACGCCGCATTCTACAACTGTAAATCGCTCACTCGTGCCGTCATCGGAAACGGCGTGATTTCGCTTGGCGAGATGAAGAAAATGAGCGACGTCGGCGTATTCGAAGGGTGTGTGCTTCTCAACGACATGACGATCGGCAGCGGTGTAAAATCGATTGCCCAAAGAGCTTTCCGTGGGTGTGAACAGCTTACGAAGATCGTTTTCCGCGGTTCCACGGACGTGTGGAAAGAAATCGAAAAAGAAAAAGATTGGGGACCGAGCAAAAAGGAGATGGTGTGGTGGACTTCCGTTCTCTCCGAGGTCGTCTGCAACAATGGCACGCTCACGGGCGACGACATTGGATGAAATGCGGTCTTGCTTGCCCTCCCCCGCACGTTCCGTGCGGGGGAGGGCAGGGTGCATCGTCTGCCCTCCTTCACTTTGCTCGGCAGTGCCTTCTGAGGAGGAGCCGTATCTACTCCCTCAAAGCTTCCTGAAGAGGCTTTTTGCACAATTTTCATGCAAATCGAGCCAAAAGCACTTGACGGAACGGGCAAGAACGGGTAAAATAGAAGCATGGAAGAATTTCCCGTGACGCGGGAGATTTGCGGAGGTCAACATGAAAAAATCTTTGCGCATTCTTGCCGTTTTATCTACGGTCGCCGTAAGCGTTGCGTCCGCGGCGCTCTTTGCGGGCTGCGAAACAAAGACGCCCGAGGTCAGGATCACCTATGAATTCGAGGGCAAAGAATACGAAGTGGAATACACGCTGTCCCGCACGGGCGCGCCGCAGACTGTGCGGCACTTCATGGAGCTGGCCGACGCGGGCTACTACGACGGCACCGTGATCCACGACTACCGTACGGACGGGACCCTCTACGGCGGCGCCTATATCCTCAACGGCAGCGAGCTTGAGGAAAAGGATTACTGGACCGAGCTGCGCAACTACGAAAAGGAGGAGGGCTTCACCTTTACCCAGACCGTCTTTGCCAACGGGAAGGACCTTGCGGGCTATTTCGCCGAGGAGGGCGACTACGTTTCCGGCGGCAAGACCTATACCGCGGCAGACGAAAAAGTTCCGCTCTATACGTTGCACGGGGAATTCAGCAGCAACGGCGTCACCCCCAATTCCAAGAGCTACCGCCACGACCAGAAGGGCATTCTCGCCATGTACTATACCGAGAAGGGCAATAAGATCAGCACGGAAGTGACGGTCGTCCGTTCGGACGGCGGCGCGAACAACAACAACGAGCCGGAACAGAGCGGACAGTACAAGACCAACTGCGCGACGAGCATCTTCTATACCTTTAACGGTTCCTCCAACACCTCGCTCGACGCCTCCTATATCGCGTTCGGCTGCGTGAAGGACTACGACCAAATGCAGGCGCTCCTCGACGCGGTCAAGGAATACTGCGACACGCATGAGGATACGGACGGCGATGGGAACATCTTTACCCATACCGAAACGCTGCCCGTCAACCGTTACGATCCCATCGACTCGGTGCGCGGCGTGCCGATCGACATGGACTGCAACGTGCCCGTCCAGCCCATCACCGTCAAGAGCGTAAAAGTGACCAAATATTAAACCGTATTGCGTTTTACGCGCACAGCGCGCCGAAAACCGCCCCTTTTGGGGGCGTTGCGCAAAAAAATTTCAGCAAACGATTTGAGAAAAAGACGTAGCATGCGCTACGCCTTTTTTGTCGGATCGGTGAATGATTGGATGGGACGGGAACCGTAAAATAGGGCGCGGCAGAATTGCCGCGCGTTTTTGGATATGCGGAGGCGTCCGTCCCCAAGCGCGTCACAAAGTGATGCGCAAAGCGGGGGCGACGCCCACTTGCGTATGCTGGACGAGCATACTGTCGTTGGCGGGACCACTTGCGTAATACGCATAGAGTTTCGACGAAGCCGGGGAACGCAGCCAATACCATATTGCCGTACTGTATGACGGGGCAAAGATCCCCTGCGACTTTGCGTAGTCGGTAGGGGAGAGCCGCCGCGCCGGATCATTCTTCTCATCACCGTCCGCAAAGCCGTAGACGGAGGATGTCACTTCGCTCAGGCTGAGCAAGAACACTTTGTCCTGCGTTGTTTCACAGACGAAGTCCTTGCTTCCCTCACTTGCCGTCGCCGCGCTGTTATCCACCGTGGAAGTCTTGACGATCGCCGCGGAGGCTTGGTCGAAGGCCGTTTGTAAGAATGTGCCGTTGAGCCATCTGCGGATATCGCTCTCTGCGTAATTATTCGCGTAGACTGTCTTGGCGCCGATCATGCGGTCGTCTTCGAGATGATAGTACTGCTGGCTATCGAGAATGACATTTGCAAATAACAGGGCAGTCCCGTTTTTCTGCTCCAACACGCGCCATTCGATGGTTTCATAGCGGAACCAATAGACGACGCCTGTAACATATCCGTTTTTGGATTGTTGGCTGTTGCTTTCCCCTTCTCCCATAGCGGCATTTTGCGGTCTGTATTCGGTAAAGTAGATGCCCCTGTACTTTGCGCCGTCGTAGGGAAGATCGATGTACCACATATGATCCGAAATGTTTTTCTTGATATAATAGCCGTAGCTCGTCCATTTTCCGCGGTTCGCCGCGGACGGAAGCGTACCCGCGGCTTCGGTAAGCGCTGCCGTCGTTGCGGCGTCGTCTACCCTCGTTTGCGGATATTCGCCGAAGTAGACCTTGCTCTTATCTTCGCTGAAATAGTAAACGGGCTTTTCGGCGCCGCAAACGGTACACACCCCGCCGCTGAAAGTGTGCTGTTTATGCGCATACCCGCAAATTTTGCATTGCCCTTTTTCGTAGGTATGCTCCTCGCTAACGATCTTTCCGCACACCGAGCAGGTTTGCGTGTGCTCCGTTTCCGTCCTTGTATATTCACCAAAGCTATGTTCCCTGTGCGCGTAACCGCAAATGTTGCATTTGCCGTTTTCATAGGTATGCGCCGCGGTCACGGTTTTTCCGCAGTCCGGACACGTTTGGGAATGCTCCGCTTCCGTCTTGTCGTACGCGCCGAAAGTATGGTTTCCGTGTTCATATCCGCATTCCCCGCAAAAGCTGTTTTCATAGGTATGCGCGGCGGTCACGGTCTTTCCGCAGACGGAACAGGTCCGGGAATGCCCCGTTTCCGTCTTTTCGTATGTGCCGAAGGAATGCTCCTCATGTTCATAGCCGCAGGCCGTGCATTTGCCGTTTTTGTAGGTATGCGCGGCTTCGTCCTTGCGCTCTGAGGTGTGATCGCAGGTGGCGGCGTGCCAATGTCCGTTCTCGTCGTTCGACCACTCCGCGGCAAAGGTATGGGTGTGTCCCGACGGGGCGTTGCCGCTTCCCGAACCGCCTCCGCCGCAGCCCGCCAAGGACAGGCAAAGGCAGAGGGAGAGCAGGACCGCGATCCATGTGCGAAGGGTGTGTTTCATGATGTTTTTCTCCTTTTTGTTTTTTTTGCGGGCAAAAAAATAAGGACGCCTCAATCCGAGGCGCCCGCTTCGAGTATCCCCGAATTGTTGCGACACAATTTCCTATAAGCACATAGAGAATAAGGATACACCGATGCCCGTTGTATCTTTGTGCTTACAGTATGAAATTGTGCCGCAAATTCATTCTACCACGGAAAGAAAAAATTTGCAATGCTTTTTGGGAAAATAGTAAGACATAAATTGAAAGGCAGACGGGAAAACCTCGCCTGCCCCCGATCTACGCCGTTTGTTCTCCATGCAAGCCCCACCGCGGGGAGGGGTTTACAGCGGTTTGATGTTGGAAATTTTTCCGTCCGTCACTTCAACTGAGAAGTAACGCACATCATAGACCCGTTCTTTGCGCCGGTACACAAGCCCCACCTTGGCGGGATCTCCCGTGAGGACGACCGAGCGGTAGTCCCCCAAGTATTCTTTGAGGGTGTCCGCCTTTTCCGCGAGCGCGTCGCTCAGGAAAGGGCGCACGTCCGCGCCGATGAGGGCGCTCTCGAAGAGCGCGAGGGCGAAAGTCGCGGCGGCAGGCTCTCCCGCCGCGCGGATCGCGCAGCCCGTCAGTTTGCCGTCCGTCCATTCGCAGAGCGCCGTGTGTCCCATGCTGTCGTGGAAGGGCACTTCTGCTTTGAGTACGTCGCCGTTTCCGAGCACCTTTCCCTCCGACACGAGAAATTTTTCACCCGTCCGCGAGAGCAGGGCAAAACCCTGCCCGCCCTCCAGCAAAAACCCCTCCCGCCGTGCGGAAATGCGGCACTGCGCGAGGCCGTCGGGGAGGTCTACGAGGAAAAACCCCGCTTCGTTTTCGAGAGCGAGCTGCAACTTGCCCTGCATCGTGAGGGTGAGAAGGCTCCCGCCCAGCCGCTCCTGCCTGAGGACTTGCAGCGATTGGTCGGCGCGCAAGAAGCCGCACAGCCGCACCGCGACGCCGTTTTCGGTATAATAAAGCTCCGCCTGCGGCGGGGGAGAGAGCAAAAAATCGTCGTCGAAGCGGAAGCCGAAGGGCAGATATTCCCCTCCGCAGGGGGAAACGGCGCACCACAGCCCGTCCGCGGGATCAAGCTCCGCCGTGCGTTCGAAGCCGTCCACAAGTCCCACATACATGCCGTTGATCATGAGGGAGCACAGTTTTTCGGATAAAAAATACACCCGCATAGCTCTATTAGATGTATAGCAAAACAAAATTATGTCAAAACTCCACGCAAACCATTATGGAGGCGGTCTATGAATAAGATCAACGGCTACACGGAAGAGGAAGCGACGGGGCTTATCGAGTACATCTATTCGGGCAAGAATGCGGGCAAGACGCTCTCGTACCTCTTCGAAACCTACGGCAAGGAACACAGCCGCGCCAAGGGCAGTGTGCGCAACTATTATTACGCCTTCCTGAAAAAGCGGGGGGACGAGCGGGTGGAGCGCATCCTGAAGGACAAAGACCTGCACGCGGGCGAGGTGAAGCCCTTCACCGAGGAGGAAACGGACGAACTTCTGAAGAAGGTGCTCGCCGAAAAGAGCAAGGGGCTGTCGGTGCGGCGCGCCATCATGAACGTTTCCGAGGGGGACGAGCGGCTCATGCTCCGCATGCAGAACAAGTACCGCAATCTCCTCAAAAAACAGCCCGAGCGGGTGGCGAAGGCGGCGCGGGAGGCGGGGATCCCCGAGGAGAAGAGCTTTTTGCAGCGCAAATTGGAGCGGGAGATCGACGCGCTCTATTCCCGCCTTGCCGTCGACCTAAGGAAGGAGAACGCCGCGCTCAAAGCGGAATTGGAAAAATTACGCAAGGAGCAGGGGGAATAAACCAAATATCCTGTCACAAACTGAGAGTGACGGCTTCAAGCCGCTTTCGGAGGATGACATGGAAAAGATGTTTTGCCTCGGGCTGATGCTCGGCGCGCTGGGCGGGGCGCTCCTCGTTGCCAACAGCTACAAAATGCGCTCCTTTGTCAAAAAAAGCCAGGCGGAGTTTGTGGATAAGGTCAACGAAATGATAGACGAAAAGCTCGGCTGCAAGGAGGGCAACTGCCCTGAAAAGAGCGAACCCGAGAAGAAAGAAAAAAAGAAGTAAACCTCAAAACAGAAGCGCCGCGGCTGCATAGCAGCCGCGGCGCTTCCCCGTTTCCCGACGGCTTTTCTGTCCCATTCCGCTTTACTTTTGCGCAAAAATGTGCTATACTCGGTCTATGCAACCGAGGATCGTCGCATTCGACATCGGGGACAGGCGCGTCGGGGTCGCGGTTTCCGACCCGTTCAACGAGTACGCCATGCCCCTTGATACCTATTTTCGTACAGGGGATCTTGCCGCCGACGTTTCCGCGCTCGCCGCGCTTGCGGAGCGCGAGGGGGCGGGCAGGATCGTGTGCGGGCTTCCCGTCAACGCCGACGGCACCCGCAGCGTACAGACGGAAAAGACGGAGCGCTTCCTCTCCGCCCTGCGGGCAAAGACCGCCCTCCCCGTTTTTACGGAGGACGAGCGGTATACCACCCGCGAGGCGAGGGGGGACCTTTTGCGGATGGGCATTTCCCAGAAAAAGGACAAGCGGAAAAAGAGCGTGGATTCCCTCGCCGCGGCGTACATTCTCGAGAGCTTTTTGCAAAAAATCAAAAACGGAGATCGCAACATGAACATGAAAGAGGACCGCAACGATTACGAGGACGACGAAAATATCGTGGAGCTTGTGGACGAAGAGGGCAACAAGGAACGCTTCGAACATCTCGCCACGATCGAATACAAGGGAGAGTGGTACGCCTGCCTGACCCCCGAAACGCAGCCCGAAGAGGGCGGGGAAGAGGAGGACGAGGGCGATGAAGTCGTCATCTTCCGCATCGCGGGCGACGAGGACGACGAGCACCTCGAGACCGTCGAGGACGAGGCGCTGCTCGACGAGGTATTCGCCGAATTCTGCAACCAATACGAGGACAGCGAGGACGCCGACGAGGCTGCGCTGCTCGACGGGGACGGAGAGGAATGACCTCAGGAGCGGGCGCCGCGTTCCCGTTGGGGAACGCGGCGCCCGCCGTTTTATTCCCGCCGCTTCCCGCCGGCCGGAAGGGGGGCGGACGGTTTTTCGCGCTCGGTGAAAAGCGGGTGAAAATCACTTTTCTGCCAAAAATTATGCGGGAATTTTGTTTGCCTTCCCCCCAAAGGTGTGATATATTAGAGGAACAGAAGAGGGATCTTCCGCTCCCCGCAAGGGCGGCGGAGAGATCTTACGGGAGAAAAATATGGCAGAAAAAAAGACGCGAACCTTATCCGTGATCCCGCTGCGCACGCCGGTGATGTTTCCCGGCGTCAATCTCGCTTTCGACGCGGGCAGGAGCCTTTCGCTCGCCGCCGTCGACTGCGCCGAGCGCAACGACAAATTTGTATTCCTGACCAAACAGAAGGACCCCCGGCAGGAGACCCCGTCCGGGCGCGACCTCTATGCGGTGGGCGTGGTGGCAAATCTGAGGCAGGTGACCCGCCTGCCCGGCGACCGTATCCGCGTGTATGCGGAGGGCATTTTCCGCGCCCGTGCGAAGGAGATCCGCATGGAGGACGGCTACCTTTGCGCCGAAGTGGAGGAGATCGTGACCGTACACGGGGACCCCACCCTCGAGGAGGCCTATTTCCGCACCGCCAAGGAACTTGTGAAGGACATCGTCATGCTCGGTGGCAAGCTCACGAAGGACGTGGAAGCGCAGCTCTCCGTCATCGGCGACATCGACGAATATATCAACGTCTGCGCCTACAACATGCGCATCCGCGACGACGTCAAACAGACGCTGCTCGAGGAGGAGAAGCTCGTGCAGCGGCTTCAACTCTTCGAGCGCTGCCTCAACGACGAGCTTGAAGTCGCCCGTTTGGAGCGCAAGATCGCGCAGGACGTGCGCAAAAACATCGACCAATCGCAAAAGGAATACTATCTCCGCGAGCAGCTCAAAGCGATCCATGCCGCGCTCGGCGACGACGTGGAGGAGAACGAAAAGCTCCGCGAAAAGATCTTGGAAAAGAAACTTCCGCCCGAGGTGGAGGAAAAGGCGCTCACCGAGCTTGCGCGCATGGACAAGATGCCGCCCTCCTCGCCCGAGTACACCGTGCTCCGCAACTATGCGGATTGGCTCATCGACCTCCCGTGGCACGAGGAAACGGAGGACACCGCCTCCCTCGCGGACGTGGAAAAAGTGCTCGACAACGACCACTACGGCCTCGAAAAGATCAAGGAACGGGTGGTGGAATATCTCGCCGTACTCAAACTCACGGGCGAGCTGAAGGCGCCCATTCTCTGTCTTGTCGGCCCTCCCGGGGTGGGCAAGACGAGCATCGCCACCTCCATTGCCCGCTCGCTCGGCAGAAAATTCGTCCGCATGAGCCTCGGCGGGCTGAAAGACGAGGCGGAGATCAGGGGACACAGAAGAACATACATCGGCGCCATGCCGGGGCGCATCCTCTATGAGATGAAGAACGCAGGCTCCGTCAACCCCGTGTTCCTTCTGGACGAGGTGGACAAGATCTCGCAGGACCTCCGCGGCGATCCCGCCAGCGCGCTTCTGGAGGTGCTCGATCCCGAACAGAACTGCACCTTCCGCGACCGCTATCTCGAAGTGCCATACGATCTCTCCAAAGTGATGTTCATCGCCACGGCGAACACGCTCGACACCATTCCCACGCCCTTGCGCGACCGGATGGAGATCATCGAGCTTTCGGGCTACACGCAGCAGGAAAAGCAGGAGATCGCCAAGCGCTATCTCGTGCCCAAAAAGCGCAAAGAGAACGGGCTTACCGAGGAAAACCTGCGCTTTACGGACGGCGCGATCGCCGATATGATCGAGGGCTACACCATGGAGGCGGGCGTGCGCTCCTTGGAGCGCACCATCGGCACCGTGTGCAGAAAAGCGGCGGTGCGCATCGCCAAAGGGGAAGAGGGAAGCTCCATCTCGGTCAACAAGCACAATCTCGACAAATTCCTCGGCGCCAAGCGGTTTTTGCGCGACGACGACATGCGCGAACGGGACGAAGTCGGCGCGGCGACGGGTCTTGCGTGGACGGCGGTCGGCGGCGCGACCCTCACCATCGAAGTTTCCGCCATGCAGGGCAAGGGGGACATCCTCCTCACGGGCAAGCTCGGCGACGTCATGAAGGAATCGGCGCGGGCGGCGATCAGCTACATCCGCGCGCACGCCGAGAAGTACGGCATCGACGTCAGCGACTTCGAACATAAGGACATCCATATCCATATCCCCGAGGGAGCGACCCCCAAGGACGGACCCTCCGCGGGCATCACGATGGCGACCGCCATCCTCTCCGCGTTCACGGGCCAGCCCGTGCGGCGGGACGTCGCCATGACGGGGGAGATCACCCTGCGCGGCAAGGTGCTTCCCATCGGCGGCTTAAAGGAGAAGGCGCTTGCCGCAAGCCGTATCGGCATTCACGACATCATCATTCCCGAAGAAAACAAAAAGGACGTGGAGGAGATCCCCGAAAATATCCGCAAGGACCTCAACTTCATCTGCGTGAACAACGTGGACGAGGTGTTCCGCAATGCGGTCACGGGGCTGGGGTATGCTCATTAAAGAGGTAAAATTTCTGACGTCGGCGGCGCGGGCGGAGCAGTTTCTCAAGCCCGCAAAGCCGATGATCGCGGTGTGCGGCAGGTCCAACGCGGGCAAGAGCACCCTCATCAATATGCTTGCGAACCGCAAGGGGCTTGCCAAGACGAGCGCCGCCCCCGGCAGGACGCGGCTCGTCAACTACTTCGATTTCGGCGAGTTTCTCCTTGCCGATCTCCCCGGTTACGGCTATGCCGCCGTTTCCAAGGAGGAGAAGGCGAAGTGGGCAAAGACGCTCGATCTCTTCTTCGCCCGCAAGGAGGACATCGCGCACGTCTTTCTTTTGAGCGACATCCGCCGCGATCCCTCCGCGGACGATCTGCAAATGGTGAGCTTTTTGAACTACCACATTCTGCCCTTCACCGTGCTCGCCACCAAGAGCGACAAGCTCTCCCGCATGAAGATAAAGGAGCGGGTGCGCAAGGTGGCGCAGGGCTACGGCCTCGGCGAGGGGAACGTGATCGCCGTTTCGGGGCTTTCGGGGGACGGAAAAGACGCGCTCCTCAAAAAAATCGGATGCATTTTGGAACAGGACGGAGCGGAGTAGCGCTCCGTTTTCGCTTGACAGCGGGCGCATATCCATGATAAAATGCAGACGGATCGGGAGGTTCTTATGAAGAAATCCAAAGGGATGCTGTTTTCCGCACTTGCGTTTGCGCTCACGTTTGTCTTTCTCACCGCCTGCGGCGCGCCCAAATGGGAACTTAGCGCGTCCGCCAAGGAGAAAACGGTCGCCCCGGGCGAGAGCTTTACCGTCACCGTCACGACGAAAAACACCGGCGGGGACTTCCAATGCGACCATCATACAAAGGCTCTCGGCGCAATGCCCTCCCTCTATCTCGACATCGGCGCAGGCAGGGTGTATCTCGCCTTCGATTCGATCGAAGCGGACACCGAAGCGCGTACGGTCACCTTTGCGGGCGGGGAAGAGGTCACGATCAAGTGGACCTTCCGCGCCAACACCCTCGACATCGGCGGCCTCAAAGAAATGGCGGCGCCCGCGGGGAAATACACCTTAAAACTTACCTTCCGGGACAAGGAAGAGATCATCGGGGACTTTATCGAGATCAAGGTCGCCGCATAAGAGGACCGTCTGCCGCCGCGCCGCGGTAAAAACCGCGGCGCGGCGGCGTTTTTATACAAAATTTTCCGCATTCCCCGCAAAAGAGCTTGCAAAAATTTTGCGGGTATGATATACTTGTTCAGTCTGCGGCCAATGCCGCCGCAGGCAAATCCACACCTTCTTTTGCGCCGCTCGCCGTGTCCCGTAAATCTATTCCTGCGGGAAAGGAGCGGAACTGCCGCGGAGAGGGGAGGAGAAACGGAGGATCTTATGGCAGTTATCACCATGAAACAGCTTCTCGAAGCGGGCGTCCATTTCGGACACCAGACGAGAAAGTGGAACCCGAAGATGAAGAAGTACATCTTCGCAGCCCGTCACGACATCCACATCATCGACCTCGAAAAGACGGCCAAGCTCGTCGAAGAGGCGTATGCCTACGTCGTCGAGATGGTCAAGTCGGGCAAGACGGTGCTCTTTGTCGGCACCAAGCGGCAGGCGCAGGACGCCATCAAGGAAGAGGCGGAGCGCTGCGGGCAATACTATGTCAACTCCCGTTGGCTGGGCGGCTGCCTCACCAACTTCAAGACCATCCGCGGCCGCATCGAGTATCTCGAAAAGCTCGAGAGAATGGAGGAGAGCGGCGAGTTCGACCTGCTTCCCAAGAAGGAAGTCCTTGGCCTCAAAAAGGAGATGGCAAAACTTCAGGAGAACCTTGGCGGCATCAAGAACATGCGTTCCCTTCCCGGGCTTTTGTTCGTCGTCGACCCGCATGAAGAGGACATCGCCGTCGCCGAAGCGCGCAAGCTGCACATCCCGATCGTTGCGATCACCGATACCAACTGCGACCCCGATCTCATCGACTATGTGATCCCCGGCAACGACGACGCCATCCGCGCCATCAAGCTCCTCTCGTCCGTGATCGCCAACGCGGTCATCGAGGCGAACGAGGGCGGCACTTTCGAGGTCGCCGAGGAGCCGGAAGAAGTTCCCGCAGAACCCGCGCAAGCGCCCGAAACGCCCGCCGAAGCACCTGCGGGACCCGCGGAAGTTCCCGCAGAACCTGCGGAAGCGCCCGCACAAGCAGAGTAAAATTTTAAGGAGAATACAGATATGGCAGAGTTTACGGCGAAGGATGTCATGGCGCTCCGCGAACAGACGGACGCGGGAATGATGGATTGCAAGCGCGCCCTCACGGACGCGAACGGCGATATGCAGAAGGCGGCGGAGCTTCTCCGTGAGAGAGGGATCGCCAAGGCCGCCAAGCGCGCGAGCAAGGTCGCGGCGGAGGGGATCGTCTATGCTTACGTCGCAGACGGCGCGGGCGTGCTCATCGAAGTCAACTGCGAGTCCGACTTTGTCGCGGCGGGCGAGAAATTCACCACCCTCGTGCAGACGGTCGCAAAGCTCACGGCGGAAAAAAAGCCCGCGGATGTGGAGGCGCTGCTCGCCCTCGACATGGGCGGCAAGACGGTGGAGACCTATCTGCAAGAGCAGACGGGCGTCATCGGCGAAAAGATCTCCGTCCGCCGCTTTGTCTTGTTTGAGAGCGCGGGGCTTATCGAAACGTATATCCATATGGGCGGCACGCGCGGCGTGATCCTCAACTTCGAGGGTGCGGAAACTCCCGAAACGCGGGAACTTGCGCACAACGTGGCGCTCCATGTCGCCTTCTCCCTTCCCCGTTACCTCGCGGCGGCGGACGTTCCCGCCGAGGTCGTGGAGCACGAGAAGGAGATCCTCAAAAAAGAGGTCATGAACGAGGGCAAGCCCGAAGCGATCGCCGAGAAGATCGTGCTCGGCAAGGTGAAGAAGTTCTATGAGGACAACTGCCTGCTCGAGCAGAAGTATGTCAAGGACGATTCCGTCACGGTAGGGCAGCTCATCGCAAACGTTTCCAAGACGACGCCCATCCGTCTGAAAGAGTTCTGCTGCTTCGTGCGCGGCGAGGGCATCGAAAAGAAGGCAGAGGATTTGAGCGAAGAAGTCGCAAAGCAAGTCGAGGCCATGAAGAAATAAGACCGTGTTGCGGTTGGGGCCGCCGCCGTTCCGAGGAACGGCGGCGGCTTTTTCGCGCGTCCGCCAAAAGAGCGCAGGGAAACGTCCTCCCGCACCCGACCGCGCGAAAATATTTTGCGGAAGGTCTTGCAATTTCTGCCAAACTATGGTATACTGAAAAAAATCAAACTGCGGGAGTATGCTATGCGACCCAAATACAAGCGGATCTTACTCAAGCTCTCGGGCGAGGCGCTCGCGGGCGAGCAGAAATTCGGGCTTAACGAAGAGGTCGTTTCCATGGTAGTCGACCAGATCGTCAAAGTCCATAATATGGGAGTGGACGTCGGCCTCGTCATCGGCGGCGGAAACTTCTGGCGGGGCAGGCAGGGGACCATGATGGAGCGAACCACCGCCGACCAGATGGGAATGCTCGCCACCGTGATGAATTCCCTCGCCATGATGGACGCCATCGAACAGAAGGGCATCCCCACGCGCGTGCAGACCGCCCTCAACATGGTGTCCGTCGCCGAGCCATACGTCCTGAGAAAGACGCTGCACCATTTCGAGAAGGGCCGCATCGTCATCATGGCGTGCGGCACGGGCAATCCCTATTGCTCCACCGACACGGCGGCCGCCCAGCGCGCCTGCGAGATCCGCGCCGACGTTTTGCTCATGGCAAAGAACGTGGACGGCATCTACGACAGCGACCCCAACACCAACCCCGCGGCGAAGAAGTACGAAAAACTCACCTTTGCGCAGATCCTCAACCAAGGGTTGAAGGCGATGGACGCCACGGCGGCGACGATGTGCATGGAAAATCATATTCCCGTGCTTGCATTTGCGCTCAATGAGCCTGACAGCGTGCTCCGCGCCGTGTGCGGCGAGCAGCTCGGAACGCTCATTTCCAACGAATAAAATATTTCAAAGAGAGGGACAGTCATGGAAAACGAAAAATTGGAAGAGATCTTTTTGGTCCTCGACGACAAGCTCGAAAAGGCAAAGAACGTGCTGCAAGACGACTATGCCGCCATCCGCGCAGGGCGCGCCAATCCGCATGTCCTTGACAAATTGCAGGTGGAAGCGTACGGCACGATGAGTCCCTTGAAGCAGCTCGGCAACATTTCCGTTGCGGACGCGAGATGCCTCGTCATCGCCCCGTGGGATAAGTCCCTTCTGAAAGCGATCGAAAAGGCGATACAGGCTTCCGACATCGGCATCAATCCCACCAACGACGGCACCGTGATCCGCCTTGTGTTCCCCGAACTCACCGAGGAGCGCAGAAAGGAACTCGTCAAACAGGTCAAGAGGATGGGGGAGGACACCAAGGTCGCCGCCCGCAATATCCGCAGAGAGGCGATGGAGGGGATCAAGAAACTCAAGACGGGCAAGGAGATCTCCGAGGACGAGGCGTCCAATGCCGAAACGGACGTAGAGGACGCCATCTCCAAGTGCGTTTCCGAGCTTGAGAAGATCGTTTCCGCCAAGGAAAAGGAGCTTCTCACCATTTGATGGTCCCCCGTCATATCGCCGTCATCATGGACGGCAACGGGCGCTGGGCAAAGAAGCGTCTGCTTCCGCGCAGCGCGGGCCACCGCGAGGGCATGAAGCGCATGATCGCGCTCTGCGACCATGCGTTCGAGGCGGGCGTGGAGTACGTCACGCTCTATGCGCTCTCCGCCGAAAATCTCACCCGTCCGCAGGAAGAGGTCGACGGGCTGTTTGCGCTGTTCCGCAAGTATTTTGCGGAAAACATCGGCCGCCTTCTGGAAAAGGGGGTGCGGCTGAAAGTCATCGGCGACGGCGCGCTGCTCCCGCCCGACATCGTACAGCTCTCCCGCGAGGGGGAGGAGCGGACGGCGGCGGGGGAGAAAGGCATCCTCGTGCTCGCCATCGGCTACGGCGGAAGGCAGGAGATCCTGCGCGCCGTCAACGAGGCGGTCAGGGGGGGCAAGGAGCTTTCGCAGGAGGGATTTTCGTCGCTGCTCTCCACGGCGGGCATCCCCGATCCCGACCTTCTCATCCGCACGGGCAAGGAAAAGCGGCTGTCCAACTTTCTGCTTTGGCAGTGCGCCTATACGGAACTCTATTTTTCGGACAAAATGTTCCCCGCTTTTACGAACGCCGATCTCGACAGGGCGCTCGAAAATTATGCGGGCAGGGAACGCCGCTACGGCAAGGTGTGAGCGCTGCGGCGCTTGAAAAAATATCCGCTTGCCGTATTCGATCATGCTGAAACGAACCATCACAGGAACGATATATATTCTGGTGCTCCTCGGCTTCTTCATTTTGAGGACGTATTTTGCCGAGCCGCTGTTTTTCGATCTGCTCGTTCTCTTTTTCTCCGTCGTGGGCACCTACGAGATGTGCCGCGCGCTGGGGGACAGGATCGACGTCGTGCAGAAATGCGTGATCCAGATCTTTTCCGCGGGTTTTATCGTCGCCTACTGCGTGAGCGACGCCGTGTACCAGCGGCAGGGGATCGCGCCGAACTATTCCCCCAACATCGCCTTTGTCGTGTTTGTCGCAGGCATGGCGCTCCTGTGCAGTTTGCTCGTGTTCCGCCACGAAAAGACGAGCCTGTCCTCTACGGGCTATTCCATGCTCGCTTACGTCTATCCCTCCGTCTTTCTGCTCGTGCTCGCGGGCCTCAACCACATGCCGCGCTATTCCGCCATCGGTATCCTGCTCGTGTTCGTGCTCTGTCCCTGCGCGGACGCCTTTGCCTATTTTGCGGGCAGATTGCTCGGCAAGAGATTTCCGTGGAAAATGGCGCCCAATGTCAGCCCCAATAAGACGGTCGTCGGCGGCATCGGCGGCATCTTGGGCGGTGCGATCGGCGCGGTGGCGCTCTTTTATGCCTATCATCTGATCGTCAACGTCTGGGGCGTTGCGCTGGGGGAAGGGGAGATGTTCCGCGACCCCGTCAATCTCATCCTGTTTGTCGGGATCGGGGTGCTTACCGCCGCGTTTGCGGAGGCGGGCGACCTCGTGGAGAGCGCCATAAAGCGCAGGCTCGACATCAAGGACATGGGGAACATCCTGCCGGGGCACGGCGGCGTTCTCGACCGCATCGATTCCGCGCTCTACGCCTGTCTTATCGTCTGTTTTGTGCTCGTGCTCCGAAACATGATCGCGGGTTAGGGCGCATAGAATAGAGATCGTACGGTACGTCCGCTTGCGCGGGCGTTTTTTAAGAAAACGGTTCGGCTCCCTCCCGCACGGCGGGAAAGCGGGCGCCCTTCCGTAAAAGTGAGGAAGTAATGCTGAAAATCGCATTGATCGGCTGCAGCGGCAGCATCGGGAGGCAAGTGTGCGAAGTCGTGCGGGCGGAGCCGCGCCGCTTCGGCTTTTCCGCCCTCGTCTGCGGGGAGAACAGGGCGGCGCTCGCCGCGCTTTCCGAAGAATTTCATCCCGCGATCGCCTGCTGCGCGGCGGACGGGGTCCCCGAAGCGCTCTTTGACGGCTGCGACGTCGCCTTCATCGCGGCGGGCGGGTTCGCGGGGCTGTCCTATACCCTTGCCGCGGCAAGAGCGGGCAAGAAGATCGCCCTTGCCAACAAGGAGTCCCTCGTCTGCGGCGGGGAGCTTGTCATGCGGGAAGTACAGGCGCGCGGGCTGGACCTTGTGCCCGTGGACAGCGAACATTCCGCGCTCTTCCAATGCCTGCATTTCCGCCGCGATACGCCCTATAAAAAGCTCGTCCTGACGGCGAGCGGCGGACCGTTCCTGCATTTTTCCGAGGAGGAATTACAGCGGGTGACCGCGGCGGACGCCCTCCGCCACCCGACGTGGAAGATGGGCGCGAAGATCACCGTGGACAGCGCGACGCTCCTCAACAAGGGGTACGAAGTCCTCGAGGCGAAATGGCTGTACGGGGCGGACTTCGGGCAGATCGAGGCGGTGGTGCATCCCGAGAGCATCGTGCATTCCCTCGTCTATTTTGAGGACGGCGCGGCGCTGGCGCAGCTCGGCTATCCCGACATGCGGGTGCCCATCCAGCTTGCGCTCACCTATCCCGCGCGGCTGCCCTGCGAAAAAGAGCTTGATCTTGCCGCCCTCGGCGCCTTGCATTTCGAGCGGCTGCCGCAGGAAAAATTCCCCTGTTTTTCCCTGGCGGTCGCGGCGGGCAAGGAGGGGGGAACGGCGCCCGCCATTCTCAACGGAGGGGCGGAAGTCGCCGTAAAGGCATTTCTCGCGGGAAGGATAACTTTCCCGCAAATCGCGGAAACTGTTCGGGAAACGCTCGAACATATCCCCAAGACGGACGGCGGCAGCTTCGACGCCCTGCGGGAAGCGGATCTCAGGGCGCGCACTTATGCAAGCGGGTACATCTATGGTAAATGATCTTCTGTCGGTATGGAGCACCGTCGGCTCGGTCCTCCTCGCCATACTCATTCTGCTCGTGATGATCACCATCCACGAGCTTGGACACTACATCGCCGGCAAGATCCTTCATTTCAAGATCGACGAGTTCTCGATCGGCTTCGGACCCGCCGTTTTCAAGCATAAGAGCAAGAGAACGGACGAGCTTTTTGCGATACGCATCATTCCTTTGGGCGGCTATTGCGCCTTTGCGGGCGAGGACGGCTTGGAGGAGGAAAAGGACAAGAAAGAGAATAAGGACGCGGAAAAGGAGAATGGGGAGCCGCCCTTTGCCGAAAGTGCCGCGGAAGAAACGAAGCCCTCGGAGGCCGCCGCGGCAGACGATTCTGCCGAAAGCGCCGCGGAAGAAACGAAGCTCCCGGAGGCCGCCGCGGAGGAGCCTGCCGCTCCCGCCGCTCCCGCCGCTCCCGCCGATACTTCGGGGTACTTCACCAACCGTCCCTGCTGGGCGCGGATCATCGTGCTCGTCGCGGGCGCGCTGATGAATTATCTGCTCGCGCTCGTCCTGATCGTCGTCGGCTTTCTCGCCTACGGGCAGACGATGGTCGCGGTCTACCGCATGGAGGAGGCGACGGGCGAGTACGCCGCGTACAGCTTGCAGGACCTCGATATCCTCTTGCAGGCAGAGGGAAAAAATCTCTATCTCACGTCGGACATCGCGCAGGCGCTCAACGGGAAGAAGCAGGGCGACATCGTCAGGTTGCGCGTTTCCCGCGCATACGGTCTGGAATGGAAAGAGGACGGAAACGGCGGCACGCGTCCCACCTTCGTGCGGCGGGAGGAAATCGACGTCGACGTCATGCTCCGCTCGGACGTCACGGTCAAAAACAGCGCCGATTTTACGAGCGTCTGGGATGCCCTCGGCGTGAAGTACGAACAGGGGGAAACGGAGGAGGGCGGATATTTCCTCGCCAACGCCGTGTACCGCTTCGGTTTTTGGGAGGGGCTGGGACGCGCTTTTGTCTATTCCTTCAAGATCGCGGGGAGCATCTTCAAAGTCATCGGGGAACTGCTCACGGGGAAATTGGGGCTTTCGGCGTTCGGCGGGCCTGTCACCACCATCAAGATGACTTCCGAGATCGCCTCGCGCGGCTTCCGCTACTTCCTCGAGATCGCGGGGTATATCGGCGTCAATCTCGCCGTGTTCAACCTTCTGCCCATCCCCGCCCTCGACGGCAGCAAGGTGGTGTTCACCGCCATCGAATGGGTGCGCGGAAAACCCATCTCCCGCAAGGTGGAGGCCATCATCCACGCCGTGGGCTTTGTGCTCCTCTTAGGCTTCGCCGTGCTCGTGGATATTCTGCAATTCGTCCTGTAACGTAAAAGATCTGTAACGCCATAAAAAAGCCCGCCCCGCGCAGTTTCTGCGCGGGGCGGGCGGCGTTTTGTCCGTTTATTCTTCCTTAGCGGGATCGAATTTTCTCACTTCCCGCACAAACGTTTTGGAGCTGAACACGAGAATGCCGACGGCTACGACGATCGCAATGTCCACAAACACGAAGGAATTGTAGGCGAGGGAATACGCCCACACGCTGTCGAGCGTGCTGTACTCCGAGAAGGCGAACACGCCCGAGAGGACGTGGGAGGCGAAGCGGAACAGGCTCCCCACGATCGTCCCGAGGGCGAATTGGAGCTGCGGTAGCTTTTCGAGCGGTTTGAAGCGGGAAAACAGCCCCGCAAGCCCGATCCCCGCAAAGGCGATGGGGTAGTCGAGCAGGATCTGCGCGGGATGGATGAGCCACGGGTCCTGCACGATCTGCAAGACGCCGTAGATCGCTCCCGCGAAGATGCCCTTCTTCACGCCGAACATATAGGCGTATACGGCGAGGGGAAGGAGGGAGGCGATCGTCACCGAACCGCCCTGCGGCAGCGTAAGCCCGGGGATCTTCAGATAGGAGAGGGCGAAGCTCATGGCGATGCAGACCGCCGCGTAGGCGATGGACTTGCTGTCGAAACCGCGCTTGTCCTTTCTGCCGAGGAAGAAGGCGGCAAAGACGAGAATGCCCACCAGAACGAGCGCGCCCACATACAGGCCCGCGTTCTCTCCCGCGGTGATGGCGGCGCCGTTGTTCTCTTCCGCCGTGCCGTTCGCGTAGTAAATGCCCACGCACACGAGGAGGGCGATGAGCGCCGCGCCGATGGCGGAGAGGGAAACGATCTTGCCGATGCGGAACGCCTCTTCCCCGAAGAGATAGCAGACGAAGGTGGCGGCAACGCCGAGGATGACGACCGCGCCGAGCACCACGGAGGGCTGGAACACGAGATCGAAGAGATAGCCCTTTTCCCGCATTTCCGCAAATTCGAGGGAGAGCATCGCAAGGATCACGGTGACCGCAAACCCGCAGGCGAGGGCAAAGGCGACTTTCAGATAGCTTCTCAAAAGCGCTTCTCTCTTCACGCGGACGAGGACGCCCACCGCAAGCAGCAGCACCGCAAGCACGATGGCGGCGTAAAAGAATACGCCCGAAAGCCCGCTCTTTGCGTACTCCGTCCAGACTTCGGGATAGACGTATCCCTTTCCGTCCGCGGTTTCGACGACCTCCGTGTAGGAGGCCAACAGGGGACCGAACAACATAAAAAACACCTCCTTGTCCGTCTTGGAATGTTTCGAAAAAATGCCCGCGCACAGTTCGGCGCGGGCAGAAAGCTCCTCGAAAAAATCCTGTCTTTCGTTCAAGTATTACCTTGTCCGATTCGAATGGTATGATCTCAGCTTTTTACGGCACCCACGACGGATATAAAATTTTGATAACGGTATTATATCACAAAAGCTGCCGAAAGTAAATTGCTTTTCGCAAAAAAATAGTATATAATGGGGACATGGATAAATTTTACGCTTATATGGACCGTATGAAGTACATCAAACGCTGGCAGCTCATGCGCTCGGTGCGGGAGGAGAACATCATGGAGCACTCCCACTCCGTCGCCATTCTCACCCACGCCCTCTGCGTCATCGAAAACGAGATCTGTTTCGGCAAGGTCGACACGGAAAAGGCGGTCTTTTACGCCCTTTACCATGAGGTGAGCGAGGTGATGACGGGGGACCTTCCCACTCCCGTGAAGTACTTCAACAACAGCATCCACGGGGAATACGAGAAGCTCGAGATCCTCGCGGTGGAGAAGATCGCCGATACCTTGCCCGCCAAGATGCGCGAGTCGCTGCATCCCTATCTGCAAGCGGACAAGGATTCGCGGGAATACCGCCTCGTAAAGGCGGCGGACAGGCTCTCCGCCTATATCAAGTGCCTCGAAGAGCTGCGCTCGGGCAACCATGAGTTCGTGCGGGCAAAGAAGGAGATCGAACAATCTCTCAAAGACCTGCATTTCCCCGCCGTGGACTACTTTTTCGAGCACTTTATCCCCGCGTTCGATCTGACGCTCGACGAGCTTGAGGGGCTTTGACCGCCCGCGGCGTTCAGGTCCGTTCCGCTTCGGTCACGGCTTCTGCAAGCACCGTGCGGTGATCGGTGTAGGTGACAAATCCCGCCTTTGCTTTGGGCGGTTTTTTCAGACGCTTTACGGGGCAATGGTCGACGGGCACCTTGCCGCCCCCCTTGGCGTCCGAATAGCGCACGCAGATCCCCGCGGCAAAGAGGAGCACTTCTTCGGGCACCTCTCTTCCGTTTGTTTCTATCACGACGTGGCAGGAGTGATATTTTTGGGTGTGTAGCCAGATGTCCTCGGGGGCGCTCGCCCGCACGAGCCTGTCGTTTTGCAGATTGCTTCTTCCCGCACGGATCGTAAAGCCGTCCTTTTCATAGCGGCGGCAGGGGATCTCGGGGGAAGTTTTTTTGCGCTCTTTGGACTCCTTGGGCGGTTTGAGGAAGCCCTCTGTAAGTAGCTCCTCCTCGACCGAGCGCAGGTCCTCGGCGCAGGCGGCGGCGGAGATGGCGGCAAGCAGGCTCTCCGCATAGTCCAGCTCGGCGGCGGCTTCCCGCTCCTGCGGTCCCGCGATCTCGAGCGCCCGCTTCTGTTTGCGGTATTTTTTGAAGTAGCTCTGCGCGTTTTGCGAAGGGGTGAGCGTTTCGTCGAGGGCGATCTTCACCGTCCCGCCCTTTTCGTCGTAATAATTGTACAGTTCGCAGCTCCGCATGCCCCGCGAGAGGGCGTACAGGTTGGCGGTCAAAAGCTCTCCCTTGACGCGGTTTTCTTCGCAGGAAGCGCACTCCCGCTGCTTTTCGCGGATCTGCGCCAGCCGTTTTTCCGTCTTTTTCCGCACGGCGTTCACGGCGGCCAGCAGCCTGCGGCGCTCCGCCTCGATCTGCTTGCGCCCCCGCCGCTTGCCGTAGAAATAGCTCTGCGCCGCGCTCAGGGTGGGGAAGGGGATCCCTCCCTCCGCCTGCCGCGCGAAGAAGTCGGTCACTTCGCCCTCCCGCTCCGTCACGCAGGGCGAGATCTCGTCCGAGAAGATGTAGCCGTAGAGGTATTCGGCAAAGTCCCCCCCGCGGTAGGAGGCAACGATCTGCTCCGCCGTGCAGGGCGCAAGTCCCGCGACGTGCGAAAAGAGGAAGCGCGCCGTGTCCTCGTGCGGAAGGGAGAACAGGGCGGCGAGCGCGGCCCTGTCGGTGGGGACGATCTTATCCTGCGGCGCGGGCAGGGTGTATTTCACCCCAGGGAATACCGCGCGTTTGCATGCTTCGTCGAGCGCGGCGGTCTTGAGCGCCCCGAGCACCGTGCCGTTCTCCACGAGAATGACGTTGGAATACTTCCCCATGATCTCGGCGCGCAGTTCGCGCTCCGTTTCGGAGAAGTCGGAAAAACAGCGGACGCGGATCACGAGGACGCGTTCGAACCCGTCGAGGCAAACGCCGAGGATCTCCGCTCCCGTCAGGTGTTTGCGCAGCAGCATGCAGAAATTGGGCGCCACGAGGGGATTTTCCCGTTCGTCCTCGGTAAAATATACGCCGCAGTCGGAGGCGTTGGCGTTTACCGTGAGCTTCAAAGTCCGCTTCCCGGTATATACGATCAAGCCAAGCTCCTCCTTGGAGGGCTGGTTCACACGGTTGATCTTTCCCCCGCGCAGGGTTTCGTCGAGTTCTTTTGCGATGAGCCGCAAAGTAAAGGTATCCTGTGGCATGGCGCGCTCGTTTTTTTCTTCATTATAGACCAAACCGCGCGCTTTGTAAAGTGAAACTTTTGCAAAAGAAATGCGGGAAGGCTTAAAAATCGCTTTTCTTTTTGACCGCGATATGTTAAAATGTAATTTGCGAATTTCGGCGAAGAAAAATCTATCAGGAGATCAAACATGAAATACGATGTAAAACCCGCAGAGAAGAGTACCGTAAAGATCACCATTACGTTCACGCCCGAGGAATGGGCGGAGGCGAACAACAAGGCTTATGTGCAAAACAGGAGCCGTTACGCGGTCAACGGGTTCCGCAAGGGCAAAGTGCCCAAGCACGTTCTCGAAATGTATTACGGCAAGGGCCTTTTCTATGAGGAAGCGCTCAACCTGCTCTACGGCGAACACTACGGCAAGATCCTCGAAGCGGAGAAGGACCGCTTTACCGCGGTGGGCGAACCCTCGCTCTCGATCGGCGACGATTTTTCCGAGGAAAATATCGTGCTCGTCGCCGACGTCCCCGTAAAGCCCGACGTCGCGGTCGGCAGCTACACGGGTATAAAAATCCCCAAGTATGAGTATACTGTTACGGACGCTGACGTGGAAAAGGAGATCGGAAGCGTGCGTGACCGCATGGCGGAGAGCGTGGAAGTGACCGACCGTCCCGCCGAGATGGGCGACACCGCGAACATCGACTTCGTGGGCAAGGCGGACGGCAAAGAATTCGACGGCGGTAGCGCGAAAGGGTACGATCTCACCCTCGGTTCGGGTTCGTTCATCCCCGGTTTCGAAGAGGGGGTCGTCGGCATGACGCTTGGCGAGGTCAAAGAGATCCCCGTCACCTTCCCCGAAGATTATCAGGCGGAGGAGCTGAAAGGAAAGCCCGCGGTGTTCACCGTCACCCTGCACAAGCTTACGGGCAAGCGGCTCCCCGAACTTGACGAAGCGTTCGCCAAGAAGATGGGCTGCGACAGCGTGGAGGCATACACGGCGAAGGTGCGCGAGCGCCTCGAAAAGAACGCCGCTTCCCGCTCTTTGAACGAAACGGAGAACAGCATCGTCACCGAGATCGCCAAGTCGGCTTCCGCCGAGATCCCGCAGGTGATGATCGACCGCCAGTGCGAGGCCTCCCTGCAACGCACGGAATACAGCCTCATGTATCAGGGCGTCAAGCTCGACGACTATCTCAGATACATCGGCTCCACCCGCGAGGAATACAAGAAGAGCTTCGAGGAGGAGGCAAAAACGGCGGTGCTGCACCAGCTCGTCGTGGAGAAGATTATCGAGCTGGAACACATCACGGCTTCGGAAGAGGAGATCGCCGCCAAGGTGGCGGAGCAGGCGAAGAGCGTCGGCAAGGAACCCGAGGAATACCGGAAGGGCATGGATCCCCGCCAGCTCGAGTACATCGAGAACGACATCAAGGTGACCAAACTGTTCGACTTCTTGCAGGCAAATAACGAAATGGTCCCCGCGGAGGAGAAGTAAATGAACGAAAAGAACGTACTCATTCCCTATGTTGTGGAGCGCACTTCGGGCGGCGAACGCAGCTATGACCTGTATTCCCGCCTTCTCGAGGACCGCATCGTCTTTTTGAGCGGGGAGATCGACGACGCCACCGCAAACACCGTCGTGGCGCAGCTCATCTATCTCGAAGGGAAAGATCCCGCCAAGGACATCAGCCTCTACATCAACAGCCCGGGCGGTTCCGTTTCGGCGGGGCTTGCCATCTACGACACGATGAATTACATCAAGTGCGACGTGTCCACCATCTGCATCGGCATGGCGGCGAGCATGGCGGCGTTCTTGCTTTCTTCGGGGGCGCGCGGCAAGCGCTACGCCCTCAAGAACAGCGAGGTGATGATCCACCAGCCTCTCGGCGGCGCGCAGGGACAGGCGAGCGACATCCGCATCCAGGCGGAACATATCCTCCGCATCAAGCAGAGGATGAACGCCATCCTCGCGCGCAACACCTGCAAAACGGTGCAGGAGATCGAGCGGGACACCGACCGCGACAACTATCTTACCGCCGACGAAGCCCTTGCATACGGGCTGATCGACAGGGTGTACGAGAAGCGGTAAAGAACACGGCGTTGCAAAGGGGCAACAAGTAGGAGTTATATGGCAAAATACGAACAGTGCTGTTCCTTCTGCGGGAAGGAAAAATCCAAAACGAGGAAGCTCATCGCAGGCCCCGAGGGCATCTTTATCTGCGACGAGTGCGTGGAACTTTGCAAGGATATCCTCGATAAAACGCCCGCGTCCGCGCCCGCGGAACAGGTGGAGCTGAAAAAACCAGCCGAGATCAAGGAGGAGCTTGACCGCTATATCATCGGGCAGGATAAGGCAAAGCGGGTGCTTTCGGTGGCGGTATACAACCACTACAAGCGCATCAATTCCCTTGCCTCGGGCAAGAAGGACGACGACGTGGAGATCGAGAAGAGCAACATTCTGCTCCTCGGCCCTACGGGCAGCGGAAAGACGCTGCTCGCGCGCACGCTTGCCAAAATTTTGAACGTTCCCTTTGCCACCAGCGACGCCACCACGCTCACCGAGGCGGGCTATGTGGGCGAGGATGTGGAAAATATCCTCTTAAAGCTCATCCAGAATGCGGACTACGACATCGAGCGCGCCCAGCGCGGCATCATCTATATCGACGAGATCGACAAGATCGCGCGCAAGGGGGAGAACGTTTCCATCACGCGCGACGTTTCGGGCGAGGGCGTACAGCAGGCGCTTTTGAAGATCATCGAGAGCACGGTCGCCAACGTTCCCCCGCAGGGCGGCAGAAAGCATCCCCAGCAGGACTGCATGCGCATCGACACGACGAACATCCTTTTCATCTGCGGCGGCGCGTTCGTGGGGCTGGATAAGATCGTGAGCGCGCGCAAGGACGACACGGGGCTTGGGTTCGGCAGCAAGGTGAAGCTCGGCGAAAACGAAGTGGACTACACTCTGCTCGACGACGTAAAGCCGCAGGACCTCACCAAGTTCGGACTGATCCCCGAATTTGTGGGGCGGGTGCCCATTGTGGTGAGCCTGCAAGCGCTCGACGAAAACGCGCTCGTCAGCATTCTCACCCAACCCAAGAACGCGATCATCAAGCAATATCAAAAGCTGGTCGGGTTCGACGGGGTAAAGCTCACGGTGGAGGACGAGGCGGTGCGGGAGATCGCAAATACGGCGATACGGCTCAAAACGGGCGCGCGGGGCCTCAGGACGATCATCGAGGGGATCATGACGGACATTATGTTCGACATTCCCACCGAAAAGAACGTAGAAGAGGTGATCATCACGCGGGACTGTGTAGAGAAGGGCGCGCGGCCGAAGATCATCTACAAGCAGAGCGCATGAGCGGGTATATAGAGATATATAAATAGGAATAGGCATAGGAATAAAAACGGAAATAGAACGAAAATAGAACGGCAGGCGTTTCGGCACCTGCCTTTTTTCTTGCCCTCTCCGTGGGAGAGGGGTAGGGGTGTGGTGTGCTCTTGCTGTCCCTGAAAGGGTGGAGCATTGCCTTCTGCCAACGATTGATAATCGTTGGCGCAATGCGACATGAGTGA
>CANQWX010000014.1 GCA_947627665.1 uncultured Clostridia bacterium | reverse complement strand
TCGTCGGAGCAAACTCCGCCTCTCAGCCGCCCGCTTCCGCGGGCGGCATCTTTCGCTCCGTTGCTCCTCCTCTCCCCCAAAAAATGCTTCGCCTTTTTTCGGGGTCCCCTCGACAGAACCCGTCTTTATATCACAAGGCGCGCCCACTTTCGCGGGCGCGCCTTGTGATCCGAGCGGACCTGTAAGCCGGGTTCTTCGTCGGAGCAAACTCCGCCTCTCAGCCGCCCGCTTCCGCGGGCGGCATCTTTCGCTCCGTTGCTCCTCCTCTCCCCAAAAAAAATGCTTCGCCTTTTTTCGGGGTCCCCCTCGACAGAACCCGTCTTTATATCACAAGGCGCGCCCACTTTTGTGGGCGCGCCTTGTGATCCGAGCGGACCTGTAAGCCGGGTTCTTCGTCGGAGCAAACTCCGCCTCTCAGCCGCCCGCTTCCGCGGGCGGCATCTTTCGCTCCGTTGCTCCTCCTCTCCCCCAAAAAATGCTTCGCCTTTTTTCGGGGTCCCCTCGACAGAACCCGTCTTTATATCACAAGGCGCGCCCACTTTCGCGGGCGCGCCTTGTGATCCGAGCGGACCTGTAAGCCGGGTTCTGTCGAGCGCGGTCATTTATCTACGCCTACCGTCGCCGATAGGCTCTAGCGTTATTCACGGTACTCCCTCGGGCGGGCAACCCTTGTGAGAGAGCCCCAAACTTGCATCGGACGGGGTTTACATGGCACGGGGCGTTACCGTCCCGTCGGTGAGCTCTTGCCTCGCCTTTCCACCCTTGCCTGCCGCCGCAAGGATCGCTCCTTGTGGGCACCCTATCCAAATAGGGATTCGGCGGGCGGTCTATTTCTGTTGCACTTTCCTTAAAGTCGCCTTCACCTGACGTTATCAGGCGTCCTGCCCTGTGATGCCCGGACTTTCCTCATCGCAACTTACTTGCGCCGCGACCGCGCAGTCCACTCGGATCGTTTTCATTATACCACAGAAAATCCATTTGCGCAAGCGAAAGCGGCAAACATTTCCCCCGCAAGGATCGGCCGTCCCCTCCGAAATGTCGGGAGATTGGGGACAATTTTTCCGAAACCCCTTGATTTTTGCCTTGATTATGATAAAATAATTGCGAAACAAATCTTTGGGGGGAATTTTATGAAAAAGACAAAGATCGTCTGCACGCTCGGACCTGCTTCCGCAACGGAGGAAACCATCGCCGCCATGGCGGATGCGGGCATGAACGTCGCGCGCCTCAATTTTTCGCACGGCACCCATGAAGAGCACGCCGAAAAGATCGCCATCATCAAAAAAGTGCGGGCGGAAAAACATATCCCGCTACCCATTTTGCTCGATACGAAGGGACCCGAATTCCGCATCAAGACGTTCAAAAACGGCAAGATCTTCCTCAACGAGGGCGATCCCTTCACCTTTACCACCGAGGACATCGTGGGCGACGAAACGCACGTTTCCGTTTCCTATCAAAATCTCTGCGCCGACATGGTCCCCGGGGACCGCATCCTGCTCAACAACGGGCTTATGGTGTTCGAAGTCGTGGAAGTTTCCAAACCCAACGTCCTGTGCAAGGTGCTCATCGGCGGCGAACTTTCCAACCGCAAGAGCATGTTCTTCCCCGAAAAACAGCTCAACCTCGTGTACCTCTCGGAACAGGACAAAGCCGACCTTCTCTTCGGGATCGAGCAAGAGGTGGATTTTGTCGCCTGCTCCTTTGTTTCCAAGGCGCAGGACATCCTCGATGTGAGAAATTTCCTCAAAGAACACGGCTGCACGAACATCGACCTCATCGCAAAGATCGAGAACCGCTCGGGCGTCAATCATTTGGACGAGATCCTGAAAGTTTCGGACGGCATCATGATCGGCCGCGGCGACATGGGCGTGGAGATCCCCTATGAGGAACTGCCCGACATCCAGAAGTCCATCATCAGCGCCTGCCGCATTGCGGGAAAACGGTGCATCACGGCGACGGAGATGCTTGAGAGCATGATCCATCAGCCCCGTCCCACCCGTGCCGAAATCTCCGACGTCGCCAATGCCGTATACGACGGTTCCTCCGCCATTATGCTCTCGGGCGAAACGGCGGCGGGCGAATATCCCGTGCAGGCGGTTGCGGCCATGGCGAAGATCGCCATGCAGGCGGAGACCAAGGTGCAATATATCCAATATGTCGAGGACAAGGACTACCTTATCCGCGGGCTGTCGGACGCCCTGTCCCATTCGGCTTGCCTCCTTGCCCATGACGTGCACGCAAAAGCGATCGTCGTCTGCACGCGGACGGGCGGCACGGCGAAGATGGTTTCCCGCTTCCGCCCGAACATCGACATCATCGGCATGACGACGGACGAAAAGAGCTACCGCAAGCTCGCCCTCTCGTGGGGGGTGTTGCCCGTCCTCTCCGAGGAATACTTCTCGGTGGACGTCCTGTTCCACTTTGCAAAGCGCGCGGCGGTGGAGAGCGGGCTGGTGCAGCACGGGGACGTCATCGTTATCACGGGCGGCACGCCCAATGGCAAGAGCGGAAACTCCTCCCTCATCAACATCGAAACGGTGTAACCGCACGCAAAGTCATGAATGCGGAGGCAGGGTTTATCCAGGAAAGCGAATGGCCCCTCTCCAAAACGGGCAAACCCACAAAATTTTTAAGGCAAAGATCCAAAGGCGAGGTTTCTCTCTATTACTTCCTCGATGTCGATACGGGGGAAGAAATAGAGATCGTGCAAGCGTATTGAGATCTTCGGGAGAGAGCATGCCGCAAAATATCGTATTGCAATTTGTTAGAGGAGAGATCGGTTTTTCCTCATTTTACGATGCCTACCGCAAAGAGGAAAAGATCATTCGGTATTTAGAGGATACCGTGGCCGATCTTTGCAAAAAACATATCCCCGTGACTTACGACGCCGTCTTTCGGGCAGACCGTTCTCTGGACGACGCGGAACAAGATATCCGAAAAAACAGCGGCGGGTCCCACATCGTTGTCCCGAATCAACATTTCCCCACCGTAAAATCTTTGATCGACTTTTTTCTTCAAAGCGATTGCAGCTTTGCGATGAAGAGAGCCGAAATTTACGATCTGATCTTTTCCATCGTGGTAGCGATGGAACCCGATACGGTCTATTATCACAAATACGCCGATGATTTTAGGTTCTTCCTGAAAGCCGTGCCCGATTATGCCGCAGGCGGAGAGGCGGCTTGTGATTATATCGAAAACGAGATCATCGCAAAGCTCCCGCCCGACCTATCGGAAGCCAAAAGGATAAAATTGTGTCGGGAGAAGATCAAAAAACGCTTTCACATCACGGGGAGCAAGTATCCCCGCTGGGCGCAATCGGCGGAATGGCCCGTTCTCAGCGGACAGCCCGCAAGGTATTTGGGGTATGAGCGGTCGGGAGATCGTGTGCGCTATCTGTTTGAAGATGCCGTCACGGGAGAGCCGATCGCGGTAGAACAGTATGATTGATCAAAGGAGCACACGGTATGGATCCCATCGTAAAAGAATTTTTTGAGCGGGAAAAGGACGCGGACGTACGGCTCGAAGTCTTGCCGAACGGCACGCGCTATCTCTCCGAAAAATGCGTCAAGTTCAACCGCCTGCACGAATGGTTTCGTCCCCTTTCCGAGGCGCAGATCGACGAGTTGCAGCGGGATGTAAACGCCGCGCAGAGGGCGTCCTATGTCTTTCCTGCCTGGTATCGGAATTTTTTGCAGACGACAAACGGATGTAATCTGTACTTCGGCTCCCTCTCCCTCTATGGGGCGCAGTCGCCTACGGTCGTCACGGAGAGCGGCAGCATGAAGGAATTGCTCGAGCGCGATGATCCCGGCTGGATGGCCCCGTATGACCTTTGCTTCAGCGGTTCGGCCAAATTCGACCCTGCCGCCGGGGCACGGTGGCTGACTTTGGGCAGCTATGGATACGACGGGACCATGGTCGTGTGGGACTTCAAAACCGAAAAAATCGCAGCGATGTACAAGCTCCCCGTCACGATGTCCGTCAAGGCGCTTAAGGCCATGAAGGAAGCGGACTATGAGAAGATGATCTGCGGGCAGTGGGACTCCTTTGACGCATTCTTTATGCAGGAGACCGAAAGATTGCGTGCCGCCGTTTCCCAATACGGGGTGGACAAAGAAAAGGGATTTTTGCACCGCGGGAAAGCGTTGCCGATCGGCCATAAAGATCGTGACGCATTGGAATAAAGGAAAATATGGCACCATATTAAAAAACGTAGAAAAAGTTATAGCATCATTTAAGAAGTACGGTGTGAAGTATCTAAAAATGCAACATTCTAACTCCAATATGCTAATTTAGGATTATTAAGAAAAGAGGCCACCTGTCGCCTGACGGCGCCACCTTTCTTACACGGGTAGAACCCCGTGTAACGTCGCACTTCGTGCTCGTGCCGCCCTTAGAAAAACAGAACGTGCGGGCGGGGCGGTCACCGTTCGCGCGGCAAATGCGCTACTTCGCCTGCGGCTCGTGCCGCCTAAGGAATTAGACATTAGAAAGGCGGGGCACTCATGTCGCATTGCGCCAACGATTATCAATCGTTGGCAGAAGGCAATGCTCCACCATACAGGGGCGCCAAGAATTATTCGTCATTTCGACCGAAGCGAATGCAATGAGCGGAGTGGAGAAATCTCAACCTTATTAAAATGCGGTAGAGATTCCTCGACTACGCTCGGAATGACGTGTTGATGCCCACCCCCTTATCCCCCTCCATTGGAGGGGGTCTGTTTACCCTCTCCGTGGGAGAGGGCTTGCCGAGCCACATTAGTAAACAATGACGCGGGCGTGGACCGCGTCATTTATAATTTGTTCTCCGCGACCGAACACGCGCTCCTTGCAAGCGCCCGCTCGAACCGCTCGGGAAAAGCACGCAATAGCCCCGTGCAGAGAATTTCCGCAAGAAAAAGAGAAACCAGCCCCTCCTCGCCGCCCTCTGCCGAGAGCCTGCAATCGGCATAGTGCTCCCCGCCGCCCAATGCGAGGATCTTCATGCCGTGTGCCCGCGCAAGCTCCGCCGCCCGCGCCGCTTCCTTGCCGCCGCCCACGGTGATGAGTAAGTCCCCCTCCCCGCACGCGGGAATGACGATGTTGCGGAAATAAACGTCCTCCTCCTTTGCTGCAAACACCCCCATTTCGAGCAACCGGTTTTTCAGCCAAAGCGCCGCAAGCGCGTTCTCCGCCCCTGCAAAACAGTAGATCTTTCCCGCGGCGAGGATCAGCCCGTACGCCCTGTTGAGCGCCGCCCCGCCAAGCGCGTTTCTGCACGCCCCGAGCGCGGAAAAATACTTTTGTTCCAGCTCGTAGATAAAATCCTTCGGCTCCTCCCGCAGCCATGTCTTGCCCTTGTGCGCCAGCGTAAGGCGGAAATCGGAGTACCCCTTGAACCCCATAAGCCTGCACAGCCTGAGCACGGTCGCCTCCGACACCCCTGCCGCCTCCGAAAGCTCCGTGACGGAGAGCGACAAAAGCGTGCGCTTGTCCGTCCTATCAAGATAATCGGCAAGTCTTTTCATCGCGGGGGAAAGCGCAAGTTTCTCCCCTACCCGTTCTTCCATCGCGCCCTCTCCTCCCCCTCGTTTCCCCTCCATTATAGTACGTTACTAACGTACTTGTCAAGTAATAACGTATTTTTTTGTCTATAATTTTTTTATGGACAACACGACGAAATTTACGCAGCGGTTCAATGAGGCCCTCAGATATTCGGATGTGAAACAGACGGCGCTCGCCAAGGCGGCAAACGTTTCCAAGCAATGTATCTCCGATTATAAGGCGGGCAAGAGCGTGCCGAGCATCGATACGCTCTATCTCATCTGCAAATATCTCGATATATCCGCCGACTATCTTTTGGGTCTGGAAAACTGACGGCGCAAAAAAAGCGGCAAAGCAAAAAAAGCGGCGCCCGCGCTTCCGCCAAAGGCGGGAAGCGCGGGCGCCGCAGCGCATCAAAGACCGATCAATGTCTGCCGAAGCCGCCAGGACGGGAACCCGGTTCACCGGGCTGTGCCGAAGTGCCCACGGAGGTAATGACGCCGCTTACGGTAAAGTCCGTGAGCAGCTGCTCTCCGCCGTAAAGGGAATAGCTCTTCCCCATCTGCAATTCGGGGCAGGACACGATCACCGAGCGGCATTCTTTCTCCGTCTGGTAGGAGAAGATCTCGCCCTTTTCGTCTGCCAAAATGAGATAGGTGCCCGCGGAAATGTTCTTTAAGGAGGCGAAGGACAGCACGCACTGGGCGGAATTGCTCGCCGGCGTTTTCACCATGCCGAGCGCGCCCACGGCAAACACATAGCCGCCGTTCACCGCGATGCCGCCGTCCGCGTCGAGGGCGGTGTTGTCGCCCGAAGCGGGACCGTTTACGAAGAGTTTTCCGCCCGAGATCAGGATGACGCCGTTGCTGTCCACCCCGTCCCCCTCGGCGCTTACGCGGATCTCTCCGCCGCCGATGATGACGTGGCAATTTTCGTTGGGCCTTCCGGGGATCGCCTGCGTACCGTCCGCGGCGTTGATCCCGTCGTCCGCAGAAGTGACCGAGAGCGTTCCTCCCGTGATCTCCACCTTGGCGCCCTCCACGCCTTCGTAACAGCGTTCGATGACCGTATCCCCGCCCGAGATCGTCGCAAGCCCTTCGCAATGGACGGCGTCGTCCCCCGCCGCAATGCGCAGCGTGCCGCCCGAAATAGAGAGATCGCCGTCCGAATGCAGGGCGTCGTCGTTGGTATTGAGGGTGAGCGTGCCGCTCTCGACGGCGATGAGATAGCCCGCGGCCGTCAGCTCGCGGTCATCCGCGCTCCAATCGCGCGGACCCGCTTTGATCCCCTTTCCGTCGCCGTTGTCCGAGGAAATTTCCGTGATCTTCTGCGGCGCGCCGCCGTTTGTCGTGATGTCCGCCGTGCTCCCGCCTTTGATATAGACGAAGCTGTCCGCCTGGATGCCGTCGCCTTTGACGTCTGCCGTCACCTTCGCCCCGTCGAGCAGGACGTAGCCCGCCGCATAGGAGAAAGCGGGCGCCGCCGTCAGATCGTCGTCCGCGGCGATCTCGGCGTGTAAGCCGTCCCCTTCTGCCTCGAGTTCGAGCGTTGCTTGCAGTACGGCGATGCAATCTGCTTTGACCGCATTCTTCTGAGAAACGATCTTCAGGCTGCCGTCGCCTGCAAACCGCAACAGTCCCTCCACGTCGATCGCGTTCTTGGCTTCCGCCGCGTCCGTATTGGCCAAAGTATTCTCTCCGCGGAGCGTGACGGTGAGCGGATAGTCGCTCTCGATCACTTTCTTGTCGTTGGCCAGAGAGGCGTTTTCGAGAATGAGCTGCACACCCGCCGCCTGCACGGAGATCTTGCCTGCGCGCTCGCCCGAGCACAGGTAATTGCCCGCCGCAACGATCTTTCCGTCCGCGGGAAGAGGGACGCTCTCCCCGATCGTGAAACCGCCCTCCGCGGCAGCCTCCGCCGCCTCCTTCACCCCGGCGGGAAGAGAGCTGTCGCCCGCTTCGGGAAGCTCTTCCACCGTTCCGCCGCCGCCGAGGCTGTCGCCCGGGTTGCGGAATTCTTCGGGTACGGCAGGTCCGCATGCCGCAAGGCAGAGCGCGGCAGCCGCCGCAAAACCGATCATCCATCTCTTTTTCATTTTCCGCCTCCTGATAAAAGTTTAGCGCACTTTACCGAAAATGGCAAGCGCAATGGACGGCAGAAAACGGATTTTCCCTTGTTTTTCAAATTGTTTTCACAAAAAAGGCCGCCCCGGCTTGCAAAAATAGAGGTCTTATGGTATAATTTTTGAAGAGAAAGGACAGGAAACCGCGCATGCACGAAGGACACAGACAGCGGATGCTGGAAAGATTGGCTTCGCACGAAGACAGTTTACAAGACCATGAATTGCTCGAGATACTTCTCTTTAACGCGCTCCCCCGCAAGAACACGAACGAGATCGCGCACACCCTTCTCAACAAGTTCGGTTCTTTTTCCGCGCTTGCGCGGGCAGATACGGACGCGCTGCTCTCGGTGCCCGGCGTGGGCGCAAGCACGGCGGCATATCTGCGCTGCGTCTTTCTGCTGTGCGAGCGCATGAAGCGGGAGATCGCAAAGCCGTTGCCCTGCGTGCGCAATTATTCCGCCTTTGCGGAACTGCTCGGCGAGCGCTTCCGCGGGCTGCAACAGGAATACATCGCCCTCTTTGCCATGGACAAAGACGGCAAGATCCTCGGCGTCGAAACCTATACTTCCAACGAACACGGGCGGGCGCAGATCGAGCCGCGGGTCATCTCCAAATTCTTCGCGCAATACGATCCCAAGGCGCTGGCGATCGCCCACAACCATATCGAGGGCAACGCCTCCCCCTCCCACAGCGACGACCTTTTTACCCTGCGCATGATGGAGGTGTGCGAATTCCACGGGATCCCCCTCTACGACCATATCATCATCGCGCCCGACGAGATGTACAGCTACCACGCCTGCGCCCGCTTCGAAACTTTGAAGCGCGCCGTCCCTCCGCAGATAACATAACGAGATGAATATCCGATCCTTTCCGTCCAACCGGTACAATTTAAGCGGGCTGATCCGCATCGGCAAGATCCTCATCTTCTGTCTGCTCCTCGTGGTGGAGATCGTCGTCATCGTCAACAACCGCAGTATGGACGCCGCGGGCTTCAATGCGCTCTGGGTGATCATTCCCGCCGAAGTGCTGCTCGCCGCCGAGAACGCCGTCAAAATGTGGGCGCTCAAACAATTCAAGCACAAGATCGCCTGCTACGTCATCGACGTGCTCCTGCTGCTCGTGCTCACCTATTTCACGACGGGCGCGCTCATCTCCACCCTCTACATCGTCATCCTCACCGAGTTCTACATCAGCCAGGAAAAACTTTCGGGGAGCATCGCCATGGGCGTGTGCAGCGTGGTGCTCTTCCTCGTGGTGTACGCCGTTTCCAACGCGCTCAAAGAGGGAGAAGTGGACGTCGGCTCTCTCGTAGCGGGCGCCTTCAACGACCTCATCATCCTCGTCCTGCACTTCTTTATCGTCAATTTTACCATCCAGATCTACCGCAAGAACATCGAGATCGCCAAGGGGCTTGACGAGCTAAACGAAACCAACGAAAAGCTGATAAAGGCAAATGCGGAGCTGAAAACGGTGGCCGTGCTCGAAGAGCGCCAGCGCATCGCCAAGGACATCCACGACACCGCGGGGCACTCCATCACGACCGTCATCATGCAGACGGAGGCGGCGAAGCTCGTCATCGACTCCGACCCCGAGGACGCCAAGCGGAAGATCCTCGCCGCGAATTTGCAGGCAAAGCACGCCCTCGAGGAACTGCGCGAAAGCGTGCACCTGCTCTCGGGCACCGAGGCAAAGCCCACCCCCAAGGAGGCGCTCATGCGGATCATCCATGAGTCCTCCGACGGCACCGACATCACCATCCGCAGCGACATCGACGACATCCCCCTCTGCGACGCCAAGACCCGCTTCCTCTGCAACAGCCTCAAAGAGGGCATCTCCAACGGCCTACGCCACGGCGGGGCGAACGCCTTTTGGTTCGAACTCAAAAAGAAGGACCACGATCTCCGCTTTCTGCTCTCGGACAACGGAAAGGGCGCCGACCTCACCCGCATGCAGGAAGGGTTCGGGCTTTCGGGCATGCACCGCAGAGCGGAGAGCCTCGGCGGCACCGTCTGGTTCGAGGCGGAGGAAGGCGAAGGCTTCGAAATCCACATTCTGCTGCCCTGCGACAGCGAAAACTGACCCAAGGAGGAAATATCATGATCAAGGTCCTGCTTGCAGATGACCAAGCCATTCTCGCCGACGGACTGAAAAGCGTTCTCAAAAGCTGCCCCGACCTCTCGGTCGTGGGGATCGCAAAGGACGGCTTCGAGGCGGTACGGCTCACGGAAGAGCTTTCTCCCGACGTCGTACTCATGGACATCCGCATGCCCAATATGAACGGCGTGATCGCAACGCGGGAGATCAAGCGCCTCTCCCCCGACACCAAGGTGCTCGTTCTCACCACCTTTGACGACAGCGACTATATTCTGAGCGCCATCAACAACGGGGCGAGCGGCTATCTGCTCAAAGACACGAGCGCCGCCGCCCTGATCGACGCCATCAAGAACGCCTACGAGGGCGACACCATTTTGCCCGCCAAGATCGCAAGGCGCATCGCGGACGCGGCAAAGCTCGTTTCGAGCGACCGCGAGATCAAGCTCAAGCGCACCTACGGCTTCTCCGACCGCGAGGTGGAGATCGCCCTCATGCTCTGCGAGGGCTTCACGAACAAACAGATCGCCTCCGCCCTCAAACTCACGGACGGCACCTCGCGCAATTATATCTCCGCCATCTACGAAAAGACGGAGAGCGACAACCGCGCCGAAGCCGTGGAAAAAATGAAGATGCTCCTCGGAAGCTGAGTTTTTTCCCGGCCCAAAGGCGCCCCGCGGCGGCAGTTTTTCCTGCCGCCGCGGGGCGCCTTTTCGACAAAAAATGCGGGCGGAGAGAGCCTTCCCCTGATCTGTACAATTTGATGAATACTTTTCTTCAAATTGTTTGTTTTTTTAACAATTTCCGACCCTTTTTTCGTTTTCCCGTTTTGGGAAGCCTTGACAATGCCCGGCGCGTTATGCTATAATAAAAGGACCCACAAGGAGTGATACGCACTTATGACCAATTATTTCGACGAGGCGGTGAAGAGCATCTGCGAGAGCATCCGCTTCGACTCTTCCCTCGCAAAATATTCTTCGAAATTTCCCTTCGGCAAGAGCACGGCGGACTGCTTAAACCACTTTCTCGGGCTTGCGGAGGAGCTTGGGTTCAAGACCTGTAACTACGACAATTACATCGGCGAAGTCATCTTCGGCGACGCGGAAGAGGAATTTGCCATCCTTTGCCATCTCGACGTCGTGCCCGCGGGCGACGGCTGGACGAAAGAGCCATTCGGCGGCGTCGTAGAGGACGGAAGCATTTGGGGACGGGGCGCGATGGACGACAAAGGCCCCGCCGTTTGCTGTTTATATGCCCTGAAGGCGCTGAAAGACAAGGGGTTCGTCCCCTCCAAGAAGATCAAACTCATCGTCGGCTGCAACGAGGAAAACGGTTGGAGCTGCATCGAGCACTATAACGAAAAGGCGCAGATGCCGAAGATCGGGTTCTCCCCCGACGCGGATTTCCCCGTCATCTATGCGGAAAAGGGCATTTTGCACCTTCGGCTGCACTTCCCGATGCCGCAGGCGCCCTTCCTTCATCTCGAGGGCGGCAAGCAGGGCAACATGGTGTGCGACCGCTGCGAGGCGACCCCCCGTTCCCTCACCGTGACCAAGGCGAAAAAGCTCGGGCTGACCGTGCAGGGCAAAAAGATCATCGCCTTCGGCAAGAGCGCGCACGGTTCCACCCCCGAACTCGGCGAGAACGCCATTCTTCCCATTCTCGAATTCTTCGCGGAGAAGAGCGAGGTCGTCACCCGCATCCTCGACTGCGTGTTCCGCGACATTTACGGTCTTAAAGAGCTATCCGACGAAACGGGCAAGCTCACGATGTCCCCCAACGTCATCAAGTACCGCAAAAAGCAGGTGCTGGTGCTGGTGGATATCCGCTATCCCGCCACCCTGCCCGTGGAGGAAGTGCTCTCCCGTGTGGCGAAATTCGGCGTAAAATACGAAACGGTGCACTTCCAAAAGCCCCTCTACCACGACAAGAACAGCGAGCTGGTGCAGACCCTTCTCAAGACTTACGAGGAATGCACGGGCAAGAAGGCGGAACCGATCGCCATCGGCGGCGGTACCTATGCGAGGGCGCTCAAAGAGGGCGTGGGCTTCGGACCTGAGATGCCGGGCGATCCTCCCGTCATACACATGGCGGACGAGCACATAACCCTCGAGCGGGTAAAACTTCTGCTTGCAATGTATGAAAAGGCCATCGAACGGCTGACGAAATAAGTTTTTTCAAAGAATACGCCGCCCCGCGCAAATCTTGCGCGGGGCGGCTTTCTATATCCCTTTCTCCTTATCTTCTCCGCCGCGCGCACAAGAGAATGTACAGTCCCACGAGCAGCACGGTCGCCACTGCCAAAACGAGGTAGCACACCCACGGCGGCGCGGCGCCGCCGAAGAAGTACAAATTGCAGTCGAAGCCGTCCCTCATGCCCTTGACGACCTGCGCGGCAGCTTCCGCGGGCAGTCCCGCACCGGCCTCCCCGATCGCGCTCCCCATCAGATGGGCATGCAACAGTCCCGTGCCATAGGTCCCGGGCAGAAACATGATGGCGTTTTTCAGCCCCGCCGCCAAATTTCCGATGGGCATGTACGCCCCGCAGAGGAACCCGTACGCCGCCGAAACGGTGGCCTGCACCCCCGTGATCGCTCCCTGCGAACGAAGGAAGTGACAGACGACGGAGGAGAGCGCCGTGCCGAACAGCGTCAGAAGCAGCGTATCGGCGACCGCGAGAAAGACGTCCGCGGCGGAGAGGTGCCAACCCGCAACGCCGATATAGATCATCCCCGCCCCGAGGGCGACGAAACAGACGATCGCCGTCACGAAAAAGGTGGAGAGAAAGTAGCCGAGCGCGACGAGGGAGCGGGGCACGGGAGAAACGAGAATGTCGGCGGCCTGTCCCGAAACGCGGTCCTGCACCATGATGGTGTTCGCGGTAAAGGCGATCGTCACGGCGCAGACGGCGAGAAGGGAAGAGATGAGCCAGCCCGCCGCAATGCTCTCCACAAGGGCGTCCGAAAGCCGGAATCCCTGCGCCACGGAGCGGATGGAGTCGCGGTAGACGTTCCCCAAAAACGCCACAAACAGAAAGAGCAGAATGAGCGGCGCCATGAGGGAGGTGAAGAATACCCCCTTGTCGCGGAAATAAACTTTACAGTTCCTTGCAATGAGATAAGATAGCGTTTTCATAGATGATGTTTGTAGATCCCCTCCGTAGGAGCGGGGTGGGCGTATTCTGATCACGTCATGTTGAGAGAAGGCGCAAGCCGTAGTCGAAACATGTCCTCACGGCATTTCTTTTCGAGCAAAGAGAGAAAAGAAACGCGTGAAACTACTCCCCCTTTTTCCCCGTAACGGCGAGGAAAACGTCGTCCATTTTGCCTTTGGTGATCTCGTAATCGGTAAATAGCCGCGGGTACTTTAAGATGAGCTCGGTCGCCGCGGCGGTATTTTCCACCGCGATCCGCACCGCCTCCCCCACCTTCTCATAAGGTAGACCGAGCGCGCGCACGTCCTCCTCCCTGACCCCGTACAGGGTGATGAAGTCGCCCGTGTAGCGGTTTTTGAGTTCGAGCGGGGTGGCGTTCGCCAAAATTTTTCCTCCGTCCAAGATGACGACCCGATCTGCGTCCGCCGCCTCCTCCATGTAGTGGGTGGTGAGGAACACGGTGACTCCCCGCACTTTGCGGATCGCATTCACCGTTTCCCACACGTTTTTGCGGGTCTGCGGGTCGAGCCCCGTCGTCGGCTCGTCCAAAATGAGAATTTCGGGGCTGTGGACGAGGGCGCGGGCGATGTCTGCTCTCCGCCGCTGTCCGCCCGAGAGCTTGCCCACGGGCCGCTTTAACAGTTCTTCGAGGCCGAAGAGTGCGGTGAGTTCTTCGAGTTTTGCCTCGAACGCCTTGCCCGTAACGCCGTAAAGCGCGGCGCGGTACTTCAAATTGTCGCGCACGGAGAGGGACCTGTCGAGCGCGCTGTTCTGAAAGACGACCCCGAGCTTTTTGCGAATTTCGGCGGGAGCTTCGTCCACGTCCCTGCCCGCCACCTTCACCGAACCGCCCGTGCGCTTTTGCTGCCCGCAGAGGACGGAGATCGTCGTGCTCTTGCCCGCGCCGTTCACGCCGAGAAAGGCGAAAAACTCCCCTTTCTCCACCGAAAACGACACGTCATCCACCGCTTTCACTTCATCGTAATACTTTTTTAAGTTTTGAATTTCAATGATGTTCATGAGGTTTTTCCTGTTTGGATTATGTTGAGATTTCTCGACTTCGCCTACGGCTTCGCACGCCTTATAGCATCGCAAACCCGTAGCCCACAAGGGGCGAAAGAAAAATAATGAGATAAATCAAAGTGATATGGGGTTGATATTCTATGTAAAACTGCCGAAACGTGAGCCGCCACGGGTGCGGGATCAAAACCCAGCCTACGAGGTCGAATACAATGCAGATGCCCGCCCAAACGGCGCCCGTAATCAGTGCCTCGACCGCAGTCGGCGCGGCGAGTCCCCGCATGTAGAGCCAACCGAAGATCGGAAACAACACGATGTTATATAGCGGATGCCACGGTTTGGTCGCCTCATAGCCCTCGCCCATCGAGTGATCGTCCATCGGCTTCATGTGCAACACCTTGATATTGAACACGCAGTGCGCCATACCCACGCATGTTACAGAAACATAGCACACCCAAAACCACAACATACTCATTCCGAAATTTTGCATAGCTCCTCCTTATGGTTCCTCTCTCCGTCCACGGCCTCAAATGTCATTCCGAGCGTAGTCGCCCCGCGCAATGCTCCCCAAATGTCATGTCGAGCGTAGCGAAACTGAGGGGGTGGGCATTCCCCAATCGCGTCATATTGAGCGGAACGAAGTGAAGTCGAAATATGACGTCACCCATTCCTATGCTACTTCGCACTTCGTGCTCGCGCCGCACTTGGCGCCCCTTGCAGGGGAGCTGGCGAGGCGTTAGCCGAGCCTGAGGGGTTCTCCGAAAACCACCCGCTTCGCGGGTACTTTCTCACACGGGTAGAACCCCGTGTTCGGTCACCGTTCGCGCGGCAAATGCGCTCACTCATGTCGCATTGCGCCAACGATTATCAATCGTTGGCAGAAAGCAATGCTCCACCCTAAAAGGGACAGCAAGAGGTTGAGATTTCTCCACGCGGTCGCTTTGCTCCCTTGGTCGAAATGACAGATAAAAGAATGTGCGCGCGGGGCGAAATGACAGATCGGGGTCAGCTCCTACTCCCAAAACTTCGGACGTTTGGGGAAATAATAAGCATACAGAGCGTAAAATTCCCGCTTGAAACACTCCGAGATCTCCTCGTCCGTGGGCGTGTAGTTGCCCGTCGTCACGAGCGCAGCCAATCCGTAGGAATAGATCGTCATGTCGCCGTGAAAGGCGCGCGCCTCTTCCTCCGTCATGTGATAAAGCTCCGTCATTTCGGCAAGAATATCGCCCAAAAAGGGGTCCTCCGCCTGCATGGACGGGGTTTCGCAGTCGCGCAGGAATAAAAAACGGAACAGCCCGCGCTCCTCCTGCGCAAACTTCACATAGCCCATGCCGAACGATTCGTAGCGGCTCCGCCCGCCGCGCGCAAGATAGCCGTCGATAAAGCGGCGATAGGCGTTTTTCGCCTCCTCGGTGAGGGCGGAACGCAACTGCTCCATGCTTTGAAAGAGGGAATACACGGGCTGGGTGGAACAATTCAGCTCCCTTGCGACCGCACGGGCATTGAGCGCGGGTTCTCCGCCCTTCCGCACGACCTCCGCCGCCGCGCGGAGCACCTTTTCCCTTGTGAGTTTGCTTGTTCTCGGCATTTCGTCCCCCCTCTCCGCCCGCCCCCGCACGCAGTGCGGGGGGCGTGCTTCCTGATCCCACAAAAAATAACAAATGTTATATAACGATTGTTATTTTAACATGCCGCGGCGGGCTTGTCAAGCGATTTTGTTAAAATTTCCGAAAATTTCGGAAAGCAGAGAAGGGCGGCAGCCGCAAATGCGGCTGCCGCCCTGTTCTTGTTTTGCATTCTCCTTTTTCAAAAAGGATTTATTGCTCCTCGTTTACCGCCGCCGCTTCGTCGAGCATGATGTCGGTATATCTGCCGAGGGTCTGCACGGAAACGTTCTTGTACTCCTTCATGCCCGTGCCTGCGGGAATGAGCTTGCCGATGATGACGTTCTCCTTGAGGCCGATGAGCGGATCGCGCTTGGTGCAGATGGCAGCCTCGGTCAAAACGCGGGAGGTCTCCTGGAAGGAAGCCGCGGAGAGGAAGCTGTCGGTGGCGAGCGCCGCCTTGGTGATGCCGAGGAGCACCCTCTTTGCGGTCGCGGGAACGCCGCCCGCCATGATCGTCTTTTCGTTCTGCTCGTCGAACGTGAACATATCCACGAGCTGGCCGGGCAGCATATCGGTGGTACCCGCATTCTCAATGCGGACCTTTCTGAGCATCTGGCGGACGATGATCTCGACGTGCTTGTCGTTGATGTCCACGCCCTGCGAACGGTACACCGACTGCACCTGTTCGAGGATATAGTCCTGCACGCCCTTGACGCCCTTGACGCGGATGATGTCCTGCGGGTTGATGGAACCTGCGTTGAGCATGGCGCCCGGTTCTACCTTGTCGCCCGTCTGTACCTTGAGTTCCGCGTTGAAGGGAAGCGCGTATTCCTTGAGCTTGACGTTCGTCCCCTCCTCGGAAATGATGATACGGTTGAGGTTTTCGCTGTTGTCCACGGTGACGACGCCCGCCACTTCGCAGATGGTGGCAACGCCCTTGGGCTTTCTCGCCTCGAAGAGTTCCTCGACGCGGGGAAGACCTTGCGTGATGTCCCCCGTCGCGGCGATACCGCCCGTGTGGAAGGTTCTCATCGTAAGCTGGGTGCCGGGTTCGCCGATGGACTGCGCCGCGATGACGCCGACCGCCTCGCCCACCTTGATGGGAAGAGTGGTCGCCATGTTCTTGCCGTAGCACTTGGCGCACACGCCGAAGCGGGTGTTACAGGTGAAGATGGAGCGGATGCTCACGCCGTTTTCGGCATAGGCGGGAATGGAGGCGATCTGCTTTGCCTTGTCCTCGCCGATCATCGTGTTGCAGGGAACGATCACGTTGCCCTCTTGGTCCACGATGTCCTCGGCGGCAAATCTGCCCGTCAGACGATCCTCGAGGCTCTCGATCATCTCACCGTTGGGGCCGACGATCGCGCGGATGACGGTGCCGCGGGGCTTCTTGCCCGCACAGCAGTCCTCTTCGCGGACGATGACGTCCTGCGAAACGTCCACAAGACGGCGGGTCAGATAGCCCGAGTCCGCGGTCTTGAGCGCGGTATCGGCAAGGCCCTTTCTGCCGCCGTGGGAGGAGATGAAGTATTCGAGCACGGAAAGCCCGTTGCGGAAGCAGGACTTGACGGGGACCTCGATCTTTCTGCCCTGCGGGTTGACCATGAGGCCGCGCATGCCAGAGAGCTGTTTGATCTGGTCGATAGAGCCGCGGGCGCCCGAATCCGCCATCATCCAGATGGGATTGAACTTATCGTGCGCGCCCTGTTCCTTCAAAAGCCCCGCGACCTTGTCGGTGGCGTCGTCCCATACGTCGATGACGGCATGGTAGCGCTCGTCCTCTTTCAAAAGACCGCGCGCATACTTCTTGGAGATCTTCGCAACGTCCTCCTCCGCCTTTGCCACGATCTCCGCCTTTTCCTCGGGGATCTTCATGTCAAAGACGGACGTCGTAAGCGCCGCGATGGTGGAATACTTGTAGCCGCGCTCCTTGATGGCGTCGAGCACGGCGGACGCCTTGGGCGCATAACCCGTCTTGAAGCACGCCTCGACGATCCTGCTGAGATGCTTCTTGCCGATCGCGCGGGCATTGCCGATGAATTCGGTGCTCAGTTCGAGTTTCAGATAATCCTCGGGCATTTCGCGCTTGACGAAATTGAGGTCCTGCGGCATGTTGTCGTTGTAGATGATGCGTCCGACGGTGGTCTTGATGACGCCCGACACGAACGTCTGCCCCGTCGTTTCGTCCCGCCATGCGGCGACGTGGCCGCGGATCCCGTTGTTGGGCACGATCTCGTCCCGCGCGAAGGTCTTTTCGTAGGGGATCAGACCGTCGAACTTGCCCTCGGGAAGCTGCACGGTACGGCGGACATAGATCTCGTCCTGGCAATGGATATCTTTGAGCTGATAGCTCATGAGCGCCTCGTCGAAGGAGGCGTATACGGGAGGAACATACACCTCGCCGTTCTCATCGGGTCTGCCTTGGTCGTCGTACTTCTTCCCCTCTTCCCTTCTGAGAATGGTGAGATAGTACGCGCCGATGATCATGTCCTGCGTGGGACTCATGACCGACTTGCCGTCGGCGAGCTTCAAGATATTGTTTGCGGAGAGCATCAAAAACCGTGCTTCCGCCTGCGCCTCGATGGAGAGAGGAAGATGGACCGCCATCTGGTCGCCGTCGAAGTCGGCGTTGAAGGGACCGCAGACGAGGGGCGAAATTTTAATGGCTCTGCCCTCGATGAGCACGGGTTCGAACGCCTGTATGGAAAGACGGTGCAGCGTGGGCGCACGGTTCAAGAGGACGGGGTGGTCCTTGATGACCTCCTCGAGGACGTCCCAGACGAAGTCCTTCCCCTTTTCCACGGTGCGCTTTGCGCTCTTGATGTTGTGGCACTTGCCCGTTTCGACGAGCCGCTTCATCACGAACGGCTTAAAGAGTTCGATCGCCATCTCCTTGGGCAGACCGCACTGGTAGATCTTGAGGTCGGGTCCGACGACGATGACCGAACGTCCCGAATAGTCGACGCGCTTGCCGAGCAGGTTCTGGCGGAACCGCCCCTGCTTGCCGCGCAGAAGTCCCGAAAGGGATTTGAGTTCGCGGTTCGAAGGCCCGTTGATGGGCTTGCCCCGCCTGCCGTTGTCGATGAGGGCGTCTACCGCCTCCTGCAACATGCGCTTCTCGTTTTTCACGATCATCTCGGGTGCGCCAAGCTCGATCATGCGCTTCAAGCGGTTGTTGCGGTTGATGACGCGGCGGTAGAGGTCGTTGAGGTCGGAGGAGGCAAATCTGCCGCCGTCGAGCTGGACCATGGGACGAAGATCGGGAGGAATGACGGGAAGCACGGTGAGCACCATCCACTCGGGACGGTTTCCGCTCTTGCGGAACGCCTCGATGATCTCGATGCGCTTGATCGCCTTGACCCGTCTGGGACCGGAAGCGTTGCTCTCAATGATCTTCTTTGCCTCGGCGCTCTCGGCGTCGAGGTCGATCGCCATCAGAAGTTCGCGGATGGATTCCGCGCCCATGCCGACTTTCAGCCCCGTATTTTCGCCGAGGTTCTCCTCGGTCTCGCGGAGCTGCTTGTCGTTGATCACTTGTTTATAGGAAAAGCCCGTTTCCTCCACATGCCCGATATACGCCTTCATCTCCTCCGCGCCCGAGAATTCGGTGCGGTTGGTGAGCAGCTTTGCGCGGCGGCAAAGGAGCGAGAAGGTCTTTTCGTCGCCCGAGGAGGTTTCCTTAACGGAATACAGCTCCGCAACGGCGCCGCCGTTCATACGGGCGAGCACGCTCTGCACGCGGGTGACGTTCCCGTTGAGAATGCGCCCTTCGTCGAAGAAGCTCTCCTCTTCGCAAAGCTCGCCCTCGAGCGCCTTTTGCAAAGCCGTCTTTGCCTCGTCCCTCTTTTGGAAGGTCTTGACGATCTTGGGTTCGGTGTAACCGATCGCGGCGACCTGCGCCGCAACGCCGTCCACGAACACCTCGTCGTCCGAGAGAATGTTAAAATTGCCGTCGTGTTTCAAGGCGTCTACCTTGCCCAAAAAGCCCGCGTCGAGCACGACGTAAGCCGCAAAGTAGATGACGTGTTCGAGCGCCTTGGGACTCATGTCGAGCAGAAGCCCGATCTTGGAGGGCACGCCGCGGAAGTACCAGATGTGGGATACGGGCGCCGCAAGCTCGATATGGCCCATGCGCTCCCTTCTCACCTTGGCGCGGGTGACTTCCACGCCGCACTTCTCGCAGATAAGTCCCTTATAGCGGATGCGCTTATATTTGCCGCAATGGCACTCCCAATCCTTGGTGGGACCGAAGATCTTTTCGCAGAAAAGACCGTCCCGCTCGGGTTTTTGGGTGCGGTAATTGATGGTTTCGGGCTTGGTGACCTCGCCGTAAGACCATTCCCTGATTTTTTCGGGAGAAGCTACACTGATCTGGATACTGTTAAAATCGTTTAATTCGTACATATCTTACCTCCCCATCAGTCCTCGTCGTCAAAGAGGTCGCTCTTGCCGTCCTCTCCGTCGTCCTCTCCACCGTCCTCATCGTCAAAGAGGTCGCCGAAGGAGAAGTCCTCGCTCACGTCGGACATGTCGTCCTCGTCCTCGAGATCTTTATCCGAGAACAGATCGCCCGAAACAAAGTCCTCGTCCTCGTCGTCCGATTCGTCGAACAGCGTTCCGATGCTTTCGTCCTCGTCCTCTTCCTCGTCGTCAAGCCCGAAGTCGAAATCGGGTTCCTCGGTGGCGGGAATGGTGCGATCCTGTTCGCGGCCCTGCGTTTCGTCCTCGTCCTCGAACTCGCGGATGATAAGCTCCTCGTTGTTCTCGGTGAGCACCTTTACGTCGAGCGCCAGGGACTGCAATTCTTTGAGCAGCACCTTGAACGCCTCGGGAATGCCCGGTTCGGAGATGTTGTTCCCCTTCACGATGCTCTCGTAGGTCTTGACGCGGCCCACGATGTCGTCCGACTTGACGGTCAGAATTTCCTGCAAGATGTGCGCGGCGCCGTAAGCCTCGAGCGCCCAGACTTCCATTTCGCCGAAGCGCTGGCCGCCGAACTGCGCCTTGCCGCCGAGCGGCTGCTGGGTGACAAGGGAGTAAGGGCCGATGGAACGGGCGTGGATCTTGTCGTCCACGAGGTGGATGAGCTTGATCATATACATGACGCCGATGGTGACGCGGTTCTCGAAGGGTTCGCCCGTTCTGCCGTCGAACACTTGGAACTTGCCGTCCACCTTGCCGTCGGGATTGAAGAGATTGTTCTCCTCGAAGAGTTTTTCGATGTCCTTCTCGGTCGCACCGTCAAAGACGGGAGTTGCGATCTTCCAGTCGAGCAGGCGGCAGACATAGCCGAGGTGCACCTCGAGCACCTGCCCGATGTTCATACGGGAAGGCACGCCCAAGGGATTGAGCAGGATCTGCAGGGGGGTCCCGTCGGGCAGGAAAGGCATATCGCTCTGCGGCAGCACGCGGGAAATGACGCCCTTGTTGCCGTGGCGGCCCGCCATCTTGTCGCCGACCTGTATTTTACGTTTCTGCGCGATATACACGCGCACGAGCTTGTTGACGCCGGGGGAGAGTTCGTCCTTGTTCTCGCGGGTGAAAATTTTGACGTCCACCACGATGCCGCCCTCGCCGTGCGGAACGCGCAGCGAAGTATCGCGCACCTCTCTCGACTTTTCGCCGAAGATCGCGCGGAGCAGCCTCTCCTCGGGGGTGAGTTCCGTTTCGCCCTTGGGCGTCACTTTGCCCACCAGAATGTCGCCGCTGCCCACTTCCGCGCCGATGCGGACGATGCCGTCCTCGTCGAGGTCCTTCAAGGCGTCGTCGCCGACGTTGGGGATGTCGCGGGTGATCTCTTCCGCGCCGAGCTTGGTATCGCGCGCTTCCGTTTCGTATTCTTCGATGTGGATGGAGGTGAATACGTCGTCCTGCACGAGTTTTTCGGAGATCAGGATGGCGTCCTCGTAGTTATAGCCCTCCCACTCCATGAAGCCGACGAGGATGTTCTTGCCGAGGGCAAGCTCGCCGCCGTAAGTGGAGGGACCGTCCGCGATGACGTCCCCTTTCTCCACACGGTCGCCCGTCGAGATGATGGGGCGCTGGTTGAGGCAGGTGCCCTGGTTGGAACGCTCGAACTTTTTGAGCGGATATTCGTCCTCGTAGCCGAGGTCGTTGCGGATGACGATCTTGTCGGAAGCGACGGCGATCGCCGTGCCGCTCTCCTTTGCGCGGACGATCACGCCCGAATCGCGCGCGATGGCGGATTCGATGCCCGTTGCGACGATGGAGGCCTCCGTCTTGAGAAGGGGCACTGCCTGCCGCTGCATGTTGGAACCCATGAGGGCGCGGTTGGTATCGTCGTTTTCGAGGAAGGGAATGAGCGCGGTCGCCACGGATACGAGCTGCTTGGGGCTTACGTCCATGTAGTCGATGCGCTCGCGCGGCATCTCGGTGATGAGTTCCTTATAGCGGCAGCCGACGCGCGCGTTGACGAACCTACCCTCTTCGTCGAGAGGCTCGTTCGCCTGTGCGACGACGTAGCGGTCCTCTTCGTCCGCCGTGAGATAGTCGACGTGGTCCGTGACGACGCCCGTCGTCTTGTCCACCTTGCGGTAAGGGGACATGATGAAGCCGAACTCGTTGACCTTGGAGAAAGTCGCCAGCGAGGAGATAAGCCCGATGTTCTGGCCTTCGGGGGTTTCGATCGGGCACATACGGCCGTAGTGGGAGTGGTGCACATCGCGGACTTCGAAGGTCGCGCGGTCGCGGTTCAGGCCCCCGGGGCCGAGCGCGGAGAGCTTGCGCTTGTGGGTAAGCTCCGCGATGGGATTGGTCTGGTCCATGAACTGCGAGAGCTGGGAACTTCCGAAGAACTCGCGGATGACCGCCGAGATGGGACGGACATTGATCAGTCCCGAAGGGGTGACCTCCATGGGGTCTTGCGTCGCCATGCGCTCCTTGATGAGCCGCTCGAGCCGCGCCATGCCGATGCGGAGCTGGTTCTGGAGCAGCTCGCCCACCGAGCGCACGCGGCGGTTGCCGAGGTGGTCGATCTCATCGATGGAGCCGATGCCGTATTTTAAGTCGAGGTTGGTGGACACCGCGGCCACGATGTCGTCCTCGGTGATGCACTTATAGTTGAGTTTCTCCACGAGAGGCTTCAACGCCTTCTTTTCCTCGGGCGTGACGCCGTTCACGCGTCCCTCCGCCGCAAGGTCGACGGGTGCGTTGGGATCGGTTTCTTTGCCGTAACGGCCGAGGACCTCGGTGAAGAGCACGCAGGCGGAAACGAACTTGTTGCGGTTCTCGCGGCGCTTTTCGCGGTTCTTCTTCTCTTCCTTCTTTTCCTTCTCCTCATCGATCTCCCGCGCGGCGGGGTCGGCTTCGGGAAGCTCGTGGTAGAGTTTGTTGATACGGTCGCAATAGCGGTCTGCGACTTCCTCTACGGTCTGCGTCTTGCAGGCCTCGGCGATCTCGTGCGCAAACACGAAATTGGGATAGTAGACGGTGGCGAGAAGCCCCAGCCCCTTTGCAAGCGTTTCCGCCTGCTCCTTGGAAAGCTGCGGCATGAGCGCCGCGAAATCCACCGTGTTGTTGCCGATGACGATGTGCGGGATCTCCCCAAGCTCGGGATCGTTCACGAGGATGGTGACGCGGTTGATGCCCGCGTTCTGGATGAGCTTGGACTGCTCCTCGGTGATCGTTTCGCCCTTGGCGGCGAGCACTTCGCCCGTCGCGGGATGGACGATGTCCTCCGCGGGACGGCAACCGGGCAGACGGTAGGAGATATTCAGTTTTTTGTTGAACTTATACCGCCCGACCTTGACGACGTCGTAGCGGCGGGGATCGAAGAAAAGATTGTTGAGGTGCTGGCGGACGGAATCCTCCGTGGGGACTTCGCCGGGGCGCAGCCTGCGGTACAGCTCGATAAGTCCGTCCGATTCGGAGCGGCCCGTGTCCTTCTCCATGGTCGCTTCGATCATCTTGTCGTCGCCGAAGAGATCTTCGAGGGCGCGGTTGCTGCCGTAGCCGATGGCGCGCAGGAGCACGGTCGCGGGCAGTTTTCTCTTCCTGTCCACGCTGACCCACAGCACGTTTTGCGTATCCTGCTTGAATTCGAGCCATGCGCCCCGTCCGGGAATGACCGTCGTTTCGTACAGCTTTTTCCCCGTCTTGGTGTCCGCTTCGAAGGAATTGTTCACGCCGGGGGAGCGGACGAGCTGGGAAACGATGACGCGCTCGGCGCCGTTGATGATGAAAGAGCCATTCTCCGTCATCTTGGGGAAGTCCCCCATGAACACGTCCTGCTCGATCTGCTCGTTCTTCACCTTGTTGTTGAGGCGGACGCGCACGCGCAGCGGCAGCGCATAGGTCGCGTCGCGGTTGCGGCACTCTTTTTCGTCGTACTTGGGCTTTTTCCCGAACTCATAGGAGAGGAAATACAGCTCGAAGTGGTCGGAAAAGTCGGTGATCGGGGAAAAGTCCTCGAAAATGTCCGCGATGCCCTCTTCGGTGAACGCTTTGTAGCTCTCTTTCTGGATCTCTACGAGGTCGGGAATGTCGATGACCTCGTTGATCCTGCCGAACTTTTTGCGTTCGATCTTCCCGTACTTGTGGGTGGGTAAGTTCATCCGTCAATAACTCCTTTTTTTAGTTTGTTATCATTGACGATCTACCGAGTATATCTTTTCATCGATAAAAATCGAAATGCTTTGAAATTTTTTCCCTTTCCCCTCTTTACAAGCGCCGCCTGATGCGTTATAATAAAGAAAGTACGGAAGGAAACTTCGCCCGGAAAACCATGAAGAGCGCATAGCGACCGAGCATAATGATACAGTATGTAATTATAACCCAACCTTCCAAAGAAGTCAACCTGTTTTGCATGCAGATATCCATCTTTTTTTATAAAATTTTGCCGTAAAACGGAGAAAAACCATGAGGCTCGATAAATTTTTGAAAGTTTCGCGCATCTTAAAGCGGCGCACGGTGGCGCAGGAAGCGGCGGACGCGGGGAAAATTTCGGTGAACGGAAAAACGGCAAAGCCCTCCTGCCGCCTGAAAACAGGCGACGTGGTGGAGCTGAACTACCTTTCGGGCACGGTCAAATTCCGCGTTCTGGAACTGCGCGAGACCGTCAAAAAAGAGGAAGCTTCAAGCTTATACGAGGTCATAACCGAATGATAACCGCGATCATCTGCGCCGCGGGAAGCGGGACGCGGGCAAATCTCCCCGAAAACAAGATCTTGCACGGCTATCTCGGCATGCCCGTGCTGTGCTATTCCCTCTCGGCGCTTTCCCCCTTTGCGGACGAACTGCTCGTCGCGTGCAGACAAGAGGACGAAGCCCGCATCCTCCCCCTCCTCTCGCCATATGAAAACGCCCGCACGGTGCGCGGCGGAAAGACCCGCACGGAGAGCGTTTACAACGCCTTGAAAGCCGCCCGCGGGGACCGCGTCCTCATCCACGACGCGGCGCGGCCCTTTGTCACGCGCGCCCTCATCGAACGGGTGCTGAAAAGCGTGGAAGAGCACGGCAGCGGCGTGGCGGCGATCCCCGAGACCGACACCGTGGTCTTGTGCGGGGAGGGCGGCTATACCGTCCCCCCGCGCGGGAACATGTACCGCGTCCAGACCCCGCAGGGCTATCTCGCCGCGCCCCTCCTCTCCGCGTACGAAAAGGCGGTAAAGAGCGGCAAAACGTTCACCGACGACAGCGGCGTTTATGCGGCCTATATCGCGCCGCCCGCGCTCGTTCAGGGGGACGCGGAAAACAAAAAGCTCACTTATGCCGGGGACTTTTCCCCTGCCGAACGGGTAGGCTTCGGCGTCGACACGCACGCGTTCGAACATCAGGAGGAGATCGACCGCGGGATCGCGCGGCTGAATCTCAACTATATCACCCTCGGGGGGGCCGTCGTTCCGTCCAACCGCGCCCTGAAAGCGCACAGTGACGGCGACGTCGTCGTACACGCCCTCATGGACGCCCTCCTCTCGGCGGCGGGGCTGCGCGACATCGGCTTTTACTTCCCCGACACGGCGCCCGAATACGAGGGCATAAGCAGCATGAAACTGCTGGCGGAAGTGATGAAAATGGTACACGGGTGCGGTTTTGCGGTGCAGAACGTATCCATCTCCGTGCTCTGCGAGCTTCCCCGCCTCTCCCCCTACATCGAAACCATGCGCGCAAATCTACGCGCGGCGCTCTCCTGCGAGAATGTGGCGATCGCAGCGGGAACGAACGAGAAACTCGGCTACATCGGCGAGGGCCGCGGCATCACCGCATACGCCTTGGCGCTCTTACAGCCGTCCCATGAATAAGGCGAGATTTCTCCACGCGCCGCAAAGCGGCTTGGTCGAAATGACACATTAAGAACGTCATTTCCGATCACGTCATTCCGAGCGAAGTCGAGGAATGTCATCATTATCATGCGGACACCCTTCGACAAGCTCAGGGTGACGTGATTAGAATGGCACACGACGTGATTAGAATAGCGCACAAGGCAATGACATGATTAGAACACCACACCCATACCGCTAAAAATCAACAAGGAGTATCCATGCCAAAGACGCAATTTGTCTGCAACGAATGCGGCTACACGAGCGCAAAGTGGCTCGGCCGCTGCCCCGACTGCGGAAAATTCAATACGCTCGTGGAAGAAGCGGTGGCGCCCGCGCCTGCCGCGAAGCGGGCGGGCGCGGGCGCAGGCTACCGGTCCGCCCTCTCCGTAAAACCCGTTCCCCTCTCGCAGGTAAAGTATGAGAAATACGAGCGCGTGTCCTCGGGCAATCCCGAGCTTGACATCGTGCTCGGCGGCGGCATCGTGCGCGGCTCTCTCGTGCTCGTGGGCGGCGATCCGGGGGTGGGAAAGTCCACCCTGTTGACGCAGGTCGCGGCGCATCTTGCCAAAGAGCATAAAGTGTTATACCTCTCCGCCGAGGAGAGCTGCTCGCAGGTAAAGCTCCGCTGCGAGCGTTTGGGGCTTGATTCGGACGATCTGCTCCTCTTGAACGAAACCTGCCTCGAAAACGCGGAAGAAGCGTTTTACGATGCGGAATATGTGATCATCGACTCCATACAGGCGGTGTACACCGAAACGCTCTCCTCGTCCGCGGGCAGCGTGGGACAGGTGCGCGAGTGCGCCTCCAAGCTCATGCGGATCGCAAAATCCCGCGGGATCACCTTCTTTCTCATCGGGCACGTCACGAAGGAAGGCACGCTCGCAGGCCCGAAGGTGCTCGAACACATCATGGACGCGGTCCTCTATTTCGAGGGCGAGCGGACGGAGAGCTTCAAAATTCTGCGCTCGGTGAAGAACCGCTTCGGCTCGGTGCAGGAAGTGGGCGTATTCGAGATGACGGGCGAAGGCATCTTCGGCGTGAGCGACTACTCCTCCCTCTTCCTCTCGGACGCGCGCGGCACGGCGGCGGGCGCGGCGGTGACCCCGAGCGAAACGGGCAACCGCTGCATGATGGTGGAGATCCAGACCCTCATGGCAAAGACCGCCTACGGGCTTCCCCGCAGAATGTCCCTCGGCGTGGACCTCAACCGGCTCATCGTGCTCATCGCGGTGCTCGAAAAGCGGTGCGGGCTGCCCCTCGGCGGACAGGACATCTACCTCAACGCGATGGGCGGGATCAAACTGAACGAACCGAGCGCGGACCTCTGCGTCTGCGCGGCGCTTGCAAGCGCGGAGAGGATGCTCCCCATCGACAGGGACACGGCGGTGTTCGGCGAAGTGGGACTTACGGGCGAGGTGCGCGGGGTGAATTTTGCGGACAAGCGCGTGAACGAGTGCCTGAAAATGGGCTTCAAGCGGGTGATCCTTCCCGCCAAAAATATGAAGGCGTGCGAAAAATTCAAGAGCAAATTGGAACTTGTGCCCGTTTCGTACGTTTCGCAGATGATCAAGGCGCTCTTCTGACCCCCGCACTTTCTCCATACGGCACATGATAAAACAGTGCGCCCGCGCGGCTTAACCGCCGCGCGGGCGCGCTTTCGTTCCACTTTTCGGAAAAGCTTTGTAACAACACCCTTAATCCATATTCAGATTATCGTACAGGAACAAATCCGAATCCAAAAATTTGCTGACGGTCATTCCAAATCCATCGGAAATTGCAACAAGCGTTTTCAAGTTCACACCCTTGGCTTTTCCCTTCATAATACTTTTTACGGTATCATGTGACAGGCCTGCATTCTGCTCTAACCGATATTGCGTCAGGTTTTTTTCTTTTAGCAATTCTCTGATCCTCATTGCAACCGCTTGACTAATATTCATCGTAAACTCCAAGGGTTAAACTTCACCTTAGAGTTTATTATTTTCTCCAAAACTTTTATGGGTTAAACTTCACCCAAGCGCTTGACTTTTTGTTGCAATCAGATTATAATATGGGTGATATTTAACCCATAAGGAGAAAAACTATGAAAAAATCTTTGTTTACATCGGATGCGCCGCTTCTCTGCTTTCAATCGTCTTTTTATCGGCTTGCGGACTATTTAGTCATGCTGCAAGCAATAAACAAGTCGGTAAAATCGGGGATACGCTGACGAATTCCGATAATATTGCAATATGCCTCGTTCGTTGCGAGAACACCAAAGAACTGGGGACTGGGCTATTAACTGATACGACTGAAAATAATTTCATTTTACTGACATTGAAAGTGACAAATTATTCCAATAGACAACAGACATTCTACGCGGGTTGCGTCGATCTATACAACTCAAAAAATGTAAAATATGAAGAAAAAACTTCCCTATATATTGATTATATTTTATCGGAAGACATCGGGGCGGGTGTTACGAAGAGTTTTCAAGTAGTTTTTGAAACACCCACTACCACCATAGAAGAACAATACAGCGCCAAAATAGGCTATTCGACATATACTGCCGACAGTGACCGCGTAGTATTTCTTTTGCAAGAAAAGGACGATTCAAAGCCCAATGGAAACGAACATGATTCTGATACGTCGGATAGCAAGGATAATGATTTATCGCATTATTGGCTTGAGAAATGTCCTATTTCTTTGCAAGCCGATATATTGAGTATTTCCGAGCTGCAAATGGTTTTCAGGAATTCATCGGACAAAAAGATCATCGCTTATGAAGCAATATTTATTCTTTATAATGTTTATGGTGAAGCCCTGAGATTTGTTTGGAGCGAATCAATTTATAATAAACTGTCCGAAACACCTTATGATTTTTCTCCCCAGCGGCAAGATTTGCAGTATGTCACAATAACCGATTCGGTTTATTCGGCTGAAATTTATATATACTATACGCTCTTTGAAGATCAAACATCTTGGGGTTGTCGGCAGAACGTTACCATAGACGATATACAAAAATATTGCAAATGCACAAAGGTGGTGAAAGAATGAAAGCTCCTAATAAATGTCCCGTTTGCGGCAATAAAGAAAAATGGCTGTGCGTTGATAAAAGTAAAAAAGGATTCAGTACCGGAAAAGCAGTTGCGGGAGGACTGTTACTTGGTGGTATCGGGCTTGCATTCGGCGGCCTTGGAAAGAAAACCGCTTTCTTTCACTGCGGGAATTGCGGCTTTGAACATGAATATAAAGGTTAAAATTTTTCTGGTTTCAAAAAAGTATAACAAAACAGCGCGCCCGCGCGGCTTAACCGCCGCGTGCGGCGCGCTTTCTTGATTGCCCTTTGACTTTATTTCTTCTTTTTCTTTCTTTTCCCGATGCCGAGCACTTCGGAAATTTTTCTGCCCGCGCCGATGTTGAGCGCCACGAACGCGACAATATATACCGCAAGCGCGAGCGACTGGAACTGCGGCGCAACGGGGACGCCGAAAAAGCTGATGTTGTAGCCGAACGTCCCCGACAGCTGCGAAAGCATCTCCGTGAGCGTTCCCGACGGGATATTCAGCCCCTGCGCGTAGGCGGTGAGCTGCGTAAGCGGCGTTTCCATAAAGGCATAGCGCAAGAGCGAGCAGGCGTACGTCCCGGGGATAAACCCGCAGATGCCCTGCACCCAATCGGGCATCATGCCGAGGGGCATATACGCGCCGATGAGGAATCCCACCGCCGTCGAAAAGATGGCGACGATGCTCATCATCGTTCCCTCCGTCTTGACGAAAGAGCAGATAAACACCGTCATGAGGGTGGAAGCGACCGTCGCAAAGAACATGATGAGCAGGGAGAGCAGCACTTCTCCGAAGGAGAGCAGGAACTCCCCCGCCGCCGCGAGATAGACGAGGCAGATGAGATAGAACGCCAGACAAATGAGCGCCGAAACGATAAAGTTATACAAAAAGTAGCTGGCGATGAGGATGTTGCGGGGAATGGGCGAAGAGGCAAAATCGCGGTTCATGCCCCGTTCCTTGTCCTCCACGATGACGGTATTCGTCTGCAAAGCGACCGTGATGGTCGAAAGCCCGATGATGCCCGAAAGCATCCACGAATCAACGAGCGTTTCGATATGTTTCAGCAGCTGTGCGTCTTGGGCGACGGCGGCGTCCAGCCCGAGCGCGGGATCGGTGAGGATATTCTGCACCATGGAAAGTTCCAGCCCGCGCAAAAAGAGCAGGTACACCGCAAAGATGATGACGGGCACGAGCAGGGTATACATCAGCCGCACCTTGTTCTTGAAAAAGACCATGAGGTGCCGCTTGGTGAGCTGCATGAAGATGTCGAAATAGCGTGTTTTGGGTTCAGTCATTTTCCCCTCCCGACAGCTGCATGGTCCTTCCCGTGACGTTGAGGAACACGTCGTCCATGTTTCCCTTGAGAATTTCCACATCGGTGAGATATTCGTCGCAGACGGAAAGCAGCCGCTTCGCCGCCGCCGTATTTTCGAGCACGATGTTGTACGCGCCCCGCTCTTCGTCGTAAGAAAACGCCGCGCTTTGCGCCGCGAGAAGGCGCTCGAGGTCCACGCTCCGCACGCGGTAGCAGACGAGCTTATCGCTCGAATAGGCGTTTTTCAGCTCGTTGGGGGTGCCGTGGGCGATGATGTTGCCCTTGTCCATGATGACGACGTCCGTCGCCTTGTCCGCCTCTTCGAGATAGTGGGTGGTGAGAAAGACGGTCATGCCCGTTTCGCTGCGGATGCGGTCGATGAGCGACCAGACCGCAAGCCGCGTCTTGGGGTCCAGCCCCGTCGTCGGCTCGTCGAGAATGAGGAGCCGCGGACGGTGGACCATGGCGCGCGCGATGTCCACCCGCCGCATCTGTCCGCCCGAGAGATTTTTCACGGGACGGTTCAAAATGGGCTGCAATTCGAGAAGCTTTACGATCTCTCCGACATTGCGCTTTTTTTCCTCCTTGGGAAGGGAATAGAACGCGGTGCGGATGTCGAGATTTTGCCTGACGGTGAGTTCCTTGTCGAGCACGCTCGTCTGGAACACCACCCCCAGCTCCCGCTTGATGGCAAACGGCTCCTCATCGAGGTCGTGTCCGCCCACATAGATCTTTCCGCCGTCCTTTTTGAGGATGGAACAGATCATGTTGATAGTGGTGCTTTTCCCCGCGCCGTTGATGCCGAGAAAGGCAAACAGCGCCCCCCTCTTTACCGTAAAGGAGATGCCGTTCACCGCTTTCACGTCCCCGTAGGACTTATAGAGATCTTCGATTTTGAGTGCGAAATCTTCCATGCGCTCTCCTATCTTTTGAGCGGAGCAAGCCCGTATTTTTCCGCGAGGCGGTCGTACTCCGCATACACGTCGTCGAAGCAAGTGATGTGCAGCTTCCCGTGGACGTTCTTGACGTCGTTCTGCTTGATATTATATACCTTGAAGAAGGGGAACCAGCGGATCCCCTGGCAGAAGTGCTTGAATACGGTGTCCGGGCGGACCGAACGTTGTTCGTTGAACTTTCTCGGCAGGATGAGCTTGTCCTTGACGAGCCGGTTGAGCGCAGACTGGTCGGGAAAGGCGAGCCGTTTGCGCTTCAAAAGCTCGCAGGCGCGCTCCAAAAGCCCGCTCTTTGCGAGGTTCTTCATATTGAGCAGCATCACCCCCGAGTTGCAGTAATCGCGGGCGATCCAGAATGTTCCCATCACGTCGATCGCGGCGGCAAATTCGTAAGGCGCAAGATCGACCGCGAGCGTCTGCGCGGCGTCCGAACAGCACATCACGTCGGTATCGAGATACAGGAGCCGCTCGGGAAGATCGAATTCGGAGAGGAGCAGCCTCCCCTGCGCGTAGGGCGTATAGGAATTATGGTCGCACTTCCCCCCTCCCAAACGGCGGAGATACGCGTTTCTTGCGTCGAGCAGGACGGCGCGGCTCTCTGCGTTTTTTTGGCGGAGCACCTCTTCCAGGATCGCCCTCTTCTCCTCGGGAATGGGCAAAAAGCGCGCTTCGCGGTCGGAGAGGTCCATGGTGAGAAGATACACGGTGACGGGATTTTCGGTGTGCCGCGCGATCGACAGCGCCGAGAGCAAAATGAGCGGAAAAACTTTTTCGTTCCCGCAATAGACGACGTTCAGGCGCTCCCCGTTCTCTGTCATATTCTTTCTCCCTGTGGGAATTATACTACGCCCACCGTAAAATGTCAAAGCGTTTCGCGTTTTCCGATGGTTTTCTTGACCGCAACGGCACGGAAGATGGGCATGCCCTTCTCCGAAAAGTTCTTTTCGTACTCGGTGACGATGTTCTCCTTCGCATATTCGCTGCGGTGCAGATCGCGCGTCACCTCCCCCACTTCGAACCCGTGTTCGCGGAATTTTGCGAGGGAATAATCGAAAAATTCCTCGCTGTCCGTTTTTTGCACGATCTTCCCGCCCTCTTTTAAGAGCGCGTCGTAAATGGGCAGAAAGCGGGAGGAAGTGAGCCGCTGTCTTTCGCGGCTCGTTTCGGGGAGCGGCGTGGAAAAGTTGAGATAGACCTTTTCCACGCTGCCCGCGGGAATGTAGCAGGGCAGGATTTCGGCGGGGATATTGAGAAAGCGCACGTTGGAAATGCCCGCCCGTTTGCAGTTTTCCATCGCCGTGAGAATGACGTTGGAGCAGACTTCGACGGCGAGATAGTTCGTGTTTGGGTTGCGGCGGGCAAGTTCCGAAATAAAGCCGCCGTTGCCGCAGCCGACTTCGAGTTCCACGGGATCATCGTTCCCGAACAGCGCGGGATAGTCCAAAAGGGCGCGGAAATTCTCCGCCGCCTCTTTGAGATTGAGGCAGGGCCGCCCGCGGACAACGAGCAAATCCTTACATTGTTCCATACGCGGCTCCAAATGCCGCTTTTTCCGCATGCGCATAAGATACTCCGTTTTGCCGCACTTGGCGCCCCTGTAGGGGAGCTGTCACGAACGTAGTGAGTGACTGAGGGGTTCTCAGAAACCCTTTCGGCGCCTCGCGCCACTTTCCCTTTTAGGGACAGCAAGAAAGGCCGATCTCGGAAAAAGATTTTACGCAGCAAAAGAGTTTTCGTGAATATAAATCCCATCGCCGAGAGCCGTAGCGCGAATTCACTTCGCGCGTAAAGCGGCGAACGCCCATAGCGATCACGAGATTTCTTTTTGCTACGATTGCCGCTTCACGTTCGGCGCGAAGCTCGTGGAGCGCCCGAACGCATTTGAACCCGAGCAAAGCGAGGGTGAAACAAGCGGCAAGAAAAAGAAATCTGTGAATTATCTCCCTGTTGACCCAAATCCGCCTGCGCCGCGGACGGTGGCGGAAAGCTCGTCCGTTTCGCAAAATTCACAGGTATAATAGGGCGCAACGACGAGCTGGGCGACCCGTTCTCCTTCGCCGACCGTGCGGCTCTCCTTGCCGTGGTTGTGAATGGCGACCATGATCTCCCCGCGGTAATCGCAGTCGATGACCCCCACTTTGTTGGCGGGCGCGAGGTCCTTTTTGCAGGCAAGTCCGCTGCGGGCGTAGACAAGCCCCACCGTGCCTGCGGGCAGCTCCACTGCGACGCCCGTATGCACGAACACCGTTTCTCCCGCCTTTATTTCGTACGCTTCGCAGGAATAGAGATCTGCGCCCGCCGCATATTGCGAGCCATAAGTGGGCAGCTTTGCTTTTTCGTTGAGCTTTTTGACGTTGACTTTCATGGTCTATATCATAATAGATTGCAAAACTTTTGTCAAGAAAAAATTTCAAACCCCCTCCGTCGGAGGGGGTACATTCTCGGCGCCCCTTGCAGGTGGAGCATTGCCTTCTGCCAACGGTTGATAACCGTTGGCGCAATGCGACATGAGTGCCCCGCCTTTCTAATGTCTAATTCCTTAGGCGGCACGAGCCGTTAGGCGAAGTAGCGCATTTGCCGCGCGAACGGTGACCGCCCCGCCCGCACGTTCTGTTTTTCTAAGGGCGGCACGAGCACGCAGTGCGAAGTTACACGGGGTTCTACCCGTGTGAGAAAGCTGGCGAGGCGCAAGCCGAGCCTGAGGACTTGGCGCCCCTTGCAGGGGAGCTGTCACGAACGTAGTGAGTGACTGAGGGGTTCTCCGAGAACCCTTTCGGCGCTTCGCGCCACTTTCCCTACAAGGGACAGCAAGAAAGGCCAATCTCACGGAAAAAGATTTTGCGCAGCAAAAGATTTTTCGTGAATACAATTTACTTGCCTTAGGCGGAATTCACTTCCGCCGTGGGCGACACAATTTGGCAATTACTTTTGCCTTCTTGTCCGATGAAACGAACGAGAGGACAAGCAAATTAAACCATATGCGCACGTTTCCTCGAACGATTCTTTTCAAAGCGACACCCCTTCCGTCTTGCCGCCGTTGCGGCAAGACACCCACCCCTCAAGGGGTGGGCAAGGGAGTGGCGCAAGCAAAGAATCGTTCGAAACACCTACTTCACGCTATACAGCAAATCGGTATAGGTGGGATAGGGCCAATAATCGGAGGAGCAGAGCTTTTCCATGCCGTCGGCGAGGGAACGCACCGCGTCCATGTCGGGAACGATGACGTGCGCCATCTTCTGCGAAGCGGGACCCTCCCCCGCGGGCATCTCGGCAAGATCGGTCTCGAGCTTTTCCACCGCCGCCGCAAACGCGTCGTTCATGGTGGAAAGCCGTTCGGCCAGCTTCAGATCGGCACCCGTTGCGAGTTTTTCGCTCACGGCGCGCTTGTTTTCGATGACGGCGCACAGCTCGGCGATGTAGCCGTTGACGGCGGGATAGATGTCCTGCTTCGCCATTTCCGCCATGGTGAGCGCTTCGATATTGATGACCTTGATGTAATTTTCAAGCTGGATATTCGCGCGGGCGACGACCTCGCGCTCGGTGTACACACCCTGTTTGACGAACACGTCGATGTTCTCCCGCTTGAAAAATTCGGGAACGGCGTCCGCGGTAGTCTTGTTGTTCAGAAGTCCGCGGCGCACCGCCTCGGGTTCCCAGTCAGGACCGTAGCCGTTGTAGTTAAAGATGATACGGTAGTGCTTTTTGAGCAGATTTTCAGTGTATTCGCGGCAGGCCTTTGCAAAATCGTCCGTACCCGCCAGCGCGTCCACCGCCTCGGAGAACAGCTCCGCCGCGATGGTGTTGAGCACGATGTTGGGGTCGGCGACGGAGGCCTGCGAACCGAGCATGCGGAATTCGAATTTGTTGCCCGTGAACGCAAACGGAGAAGTGCGGTTCCTGTCCGTGGTGTCGATGGGAAAGATGGGCGAGGAAGGCACGCCGATGGAACCGGGGACCGCCTTTTTCGGCACATATTCTCTGCCGTTGACGATGCTGTCCACGAGCGCGCCGAGCTGGTCGCCGAGATAGACGGAGATGATGGCGGGGGGCGCCTCGTTCGCGCCCAAACGGTGATCGTTGCCCGCCGAGGCGACGGACGCCCGCAACACGCCCTGATAGCGGTCCACCGCGGCGATCACGCAGGCAAGCACGAGCATAAAGCGGGGATTGTTCTCGGGGTTTTCACCGGGGTCGAGCAGATTAAGCCCCGTATCGGTGGAGAGCGACCAATTGTTGTGCTTGCCCGAGCCGTTCACGCCGTCGAAGGGCTTTTCGTGCAGCAGGCAGACAAGCCCGTGCCGATGCGCGACCTTCTTCATGAGTTCCATGGTGAGCTGGTTGGCATCCACCGCCACGTTGGTGGTGGTGAACACGGGCGCGAGTTCGTGCTGGGCGGGCGCCACTTCGTTGTGCTTGGTCTTGGCAAAAATGCCGTATTTCCAGAGCGTTTCGTCGAGATCGCGCATATAGTCGGAGATGCGCGTCTTCAACACGCCGAAATAGTGGTCCTCAAGCTCCTGCCCGCGGGAAGGCGGCGCGCCGAACAGCGTTCTGCCCGTCAGGATGAGGTCCTTGCGCTTCAAGTACTCCTCCTCGTCGATGAGGAAGTATTCCTGCTCCGGTCCCACCGTGGTGGAAACCTTCTTGCATTCGATGCCGAACAGCTTCAAAAGCCGTTTCGCCTGCGTGTCGAGCGCCGTCATGGATTTGAGCAGCGGCGCCTTTTTGTCGAGCGTTTCGCCCGTATAGGAAACGAACACCGTGGGGATGTAGAGCGTGCCCTCCTTGACAAAGGCGGGAGAGGTGGGGTCCCATGCGGTATAGCCGCGCGCGGCGGAGGTCGCCCGCGATCCCCCCGAAGGGAAGGAGGAGGCGTCCGGTTCGCCCACGATGAGCGATTTCCCCGTGAGCTGCATGATGACTTTGTCGCCGTCCGGCTCGATAAAACTGTCGTGCTTTTCCGCCGTGAGGTTGGTGAGGGGCTGGAACCAATGGGTGTAATGGGTGGCGCCCTTTTTCACCGCCCAATCCTTCATGGCGTTGGCGACGGCGCTCGCAATGTTCGAATCGAGCGGCTCGCCCGCGTCGATGGTCCTGCGGAGGGATCTGTATACCTCCTTGGGCAGCGAGTTTTTCATCACCTCGTCGCCGAAAACGTTGCTGCCGAAAATTTCGGTTACGTCCATACTTCTCTCCTTTGTGTTATTTTATGCTCTTTCCCGATGCAAATTATCAAGAAAAAGGAGCGGTCGCTTCCGCCCCCTTTGCTTTTTATCTGCCGGCGTCCGCCGTTTCCACGCCGTTGTGGTCGAGCGTGCCGTCCGCGCAATAGATATAATAGTCGACAAATTCCCCGGGTTCAAGGCTTGTCAGGAACCAATCCGCCGCCTTGGTCACCGCCGCCCAATCCGCCATGCTTCCGCCGAAGCGGATGGCTTTGAGGGCGGTGCAGCCCGTGAACGCCGCGGAATCGATCTGTTTGAGCGCCGAGGAAACGGAAACCTCCTCAAGGCGCGGGCAGCTGAGGAAAGTGTTGCGCCCGATGACTTCCGCAGAGCCGAGCGCGACCGATCTCAAGCGCGGGCATTCGGCAAAGGCGCCGTTCCCCACGCTCCCCGTACCGCTGCCGAGATAGACGTGCTCGAGCGCTTCGCAGGCGGAAAAGGCGTATTCCCCCACCGTCTTCAGCGCGGGCATATCGGGCACGGAAGTGAGGGCGTTGCAGCCGTAAAAGGCGTTGGAGCCGATGCTCTCCACCCCGCGCGAGGCGTTGGGCGTTTTTAAGGCAACGCAGCCGCGGAAGGCGAGATCCCCGATCGAAAGGAGGCTGCGGCGGGGAAGCGTCAACGTTTCCAGCTTGGCGCAGCCGTAGAAGGCGCGTTCCCCGATCGTCTTTACGCCGTCCGGGATCACAACGCTCACGATCTCGGCGCCCTGCGTGACGGGGACCTTCTCCCCTTCGGGAACGGCAAAGCCCTCGTCGCGGATGCCGATCACGGGTTTTGCGAGGTAGTAGGCGGCCACGACGATCTCGGTCGCCTTCGAGGAGCCGAGCACGGCATAGTAGCCGTTTTCGTTCTCCGCAAAGATATACTGGAGGGTCACAGTGGGTTCCAGCTTATACTCACACCGCGTGCAGGCGTTGTGGATGTCGTAATCGTGCCCGAGCGCGTAGAGCGTTTCCTCGAGCACTTCGCCGCAGTCCTTGCACTTGCTCCTGCGGAAGCCGTCCTCCACGCAGGTGGCGTCCCTTTGCTCCAAAACTTCGTAATTGTGCTTGTGTTTGCAGCCCGAGATCCCAGCCGCCATGACCGCGATGAGCGCGATCGCAAAAAATTTCCAAGTCCGTTTCATCTATAGGCCTCCCCGCCGCGGACAAGCCGCGGCAAGACATTTCAAATGTCAGTATAGCACTTCCGTAAAAATTTTTCAACCGTTTCTCGGCAGGAAAATGCGCCGCGGCAGAATTTCTCTTCTATTTGCGGAACACGAGCACGCTGAAACTCTTGGGCGGCAGCGTGCAGGAGCGCGCCGAAAGAGGCGCCTCTTCGTAGGGGCAGACCTTTTGCGGCTCCTCCGCCGTGTTGTAGTCCGCGGGCGCCGCCTGTATGCGGATGATGCGGGTGAGCTGCCCGAAATCGTAGTCGCCCACGATCTCCGCGTCGAGTTCCGTTTCCCCTGCATTGACGATCTTGAGATAGGTAAGCCCCTCCCGTTCGGAGGCGGTGACGTACACCTTCTCCCCGTCCGTTTCCGCTTTCAGCACGGCGTTGCCCGTGTAGAGGCTGTACAGCCGCTGGACGTGGTAGTTCGCCGAAGGGTACACCCCCTTCCCGTCGAACCACACGAGCGCGGGACCCCATTGCGTATATCCGATCCGCGCAAAGAGGGGCGCATAGGAGGACATGACGACCACGTCCGCATTGCGTTCCATGCCCGTCATAAAGGCGGCTTCGGCGAGGGCGCCCTCCCAGCAATTCGCCTGCGGGGCGTTGAAGGACCCGCAGCCCGTTCCGGGAACATGCGCCGCGTATTCCCCCGCGCACACCTTGACGTCGCGGGGATAGCCGTCATAGACGTCCGCATGCCCGTAGAGCCACGCGGGAGAAACATAAAAATGCTCGTCCATGCAGTACAGGAAAGCGGGATCCTCTTCCGCTTTCTTTCTCGCCCATGCCCATGCGCTCTCGTAAGTCGGCGTGCCGACGGTAGGTCCTGCGGTGCCCACGAGCTTGAGCGCGGGATACTTTTCGTGCAGCCTCTTTTCGAAGATCTCGCACCGTTTGTAAAAATCGTTGGAACGCACGGTGCCGTCGCGCTGCTCGGGGAGGTCCTCCCACTGCTCGTTCCCGAGGGCAAGATATTCAAGCTCGAAGGGTTCTGGATGCCCCAGCTCCGCGCGCACCTTCCCCCACTCCGTATCCTCGCCGCCGTTGGCGAATTCGACGAGGTCGAGCGCCTCTTGGAGATACGTTTCGAATTCGGGGCTGTCCACGGGCACGCTCTCGGTGGACATGTATTGGCAGGCGATGCCGACGTTCACGACGGGCAGCGCCTTGCAGCCGAGATATTCGCACAGCCTGAAATATTCATAGAAGCCGATGCCAAGCGTCTGTCCGTAGTGGGAATATGGGCTGCGGGGGTTCCCGACGTCCGTGCCGTGCACCGCCCAGCGGTTCCAGTTGTGTTTCCTGCGCTCGGCAGGCCCCAGACTGTTCTTCCAGAGGTAACGGTTGGCGAGGGTGTTCCCCTCCACGACGCAACCTCCGGGGAAGCGCAAAAAGGCGGGTTTGAAATCTTTCATGAGTTCGGCGAGATCGCGGCGGAACACGCCCTTGATGGCGTTCTCGGGCATCATGGAGAAGGCGTCGATGTGCACCGTCCCGCTCCCCGCGAGCAAGAAGCAAAAATCGGCTTTTTCCGCGTCCATTTTGGCTTTCAGGCGGAAAAAGTACCGCCGCCACTTGCCGTCTGCCTTGATCTTGATCTTCTTTTCCGCCAGCGCCGCGCCGTCGCGGTACACCCCCACGCAGGCCTTGCCGCGGTAGTCGTAGGAGCGCAGCCAAAGCGAAACGTTGTACTTCATGCCCTTCACGAGATAGATCCCGTCGTACGCCTTGTTGCGGACGCCCGCGCCCGCCTCCGCTTTGAGGCGGAGATAGTGCGGGTTCTCGGAGAAGAGCGGACGGTCGGACTTGATCTTCATCTCCACCGCGGCGCCCGCGGGATAGGGACTCCAGCCATAGGAGCCGTCCTCCTCCACGATGAAGTTGTCCTTCGTGCCGCGGACGTCCTTTGCCTCGAAATTGCGGTTTTCGAGCATCTCGGCATACAGGCCGCCGTCCAGACCGTAATTGATGTCCTCCAAAAAGAGGCCCACCGTTCTTGTATGCAGGGGGCGTTTCCCCTCCTGTGAAAGCGCGATCTTCATCACAATCTCCCGTTATAAAGTCTGATGATTTTGTTCTATGGAATGTGCGATAAAGGTGATGTGGTCGGCCGCGCGCTCCAGGTTCCCCACCAAATTGATGGAAACGTTGGAATTCTGCGGCTGGCACTTCCCCTCGTTGAGCCGTTCGATATGGGTGGCAATGAGGTTACGGCGCGCCCTGTCGATCTCGTCCTCGAGGGCGTCCACTTCTTTAAGCTTGGAAAAGTCGCGGAAGAGGAAGGTGGCGAGGGACACCACATACAGCCGTTTGAGGCGGTCGTACATGCCCTGCAACATGTCGAGGAAATCCTCCGAGAAGATCAGCCCGTCGCTCACATAGTGCTCCGTATATTTGGTGATGTTGTCGGCAAGCTCGCCGATACGCATGATGTCGTTGAGCACATAGTGCAAAGACGATACGGTGCGCTCCTCCTCCATCACCAGCGAAGAGGAGGACAGTTTGACGAGATAGGATACCGCGGTGCGGTTCATCTCCGCGAGCACGGCGTTTTTGCGGTCCACTTCCGCTTTTACCGATACGTCCTTCGCAAGAAAGGCCTCAAAAGCGGCGTTCATGGTGTTCATGGCGAACGTGAAAGCCTTGCCCGTTTCCTGATAGAGGTGCCCCAAAGCGACCGAGGGGGAACGCAGCAGGCGTTCGTCGAGGTCGGAAAAGAGCGGCGGTTCGGCGGCCTCCTCTTCTCCCTTTTTCTCGCGGACGAGGTGCTCTGCGATCCACACGAATCCCTTGATGAAGGGCAGGAACAGCAACGTGTTGATGACGTTGAACAGCGTGTGGAAGGTTGCGATCTGCAAGGTGCGGCCAAGCCCCGTTTTCCCGAACACGGTGATGTCCGAGGGGAAAATCGCGGCGAGCACGGTATCGTTGAACCCCCTCCAGCAGACGAGAATGACCATGAAGAGGATCGCGCCGAAGAAGTTGAAGAGAAAGTGGATCAGGGCCGCCCGTTTTGCGTTCGGCGCAGCCCCAAGCGAGGAGATGAGCGCCGTGACGCAGGTGCCGATGTTGGAGCCGATGATGATGTAGAGCGGCGCATTCCCGCCCCCGCCGATCATGACGCCGAGAGAGGCCATCGTGATGATGATGGCGTTCACCGCCGTAGACGACTGCACGAGCGCCGTAATGGCAATGCCGATGAGAAGGAGCAGGAAGGGATCTTTGACGGCGGAGAGAATTCCTTGTACGGCATTGAATTCTTCCGAGCCGCTTTCAAAGGACAGCGCCCCCGACATGAGTTTAAGCCCCACAAAGATAAGGCCGAACGCCGCAATGACGTTGCCGATCGACTTCGTCCGCTCGTTCTTGGAGAACATGGTGAGAAATACGCCTACCGCCGCAAGCGCGAGGAAGAACACCGTGATGTCCGACCCCGCCAAGGCGATGACCCAGGCGTTCAGCGTGGTGCCGATATTCGCGCCCATGATGATGGCGGTCGCCTGGAAGAGGGTCATGATGCCCGCATTGACAAGGCCGACCACCATGACCGTCGTAAAGGCGGAACTCTGGCCGAGGATCGTCATTGCCGTGCCGATCCCCACCCCCGCAAAACGGCTCTTGGCCGTCTTGTTGAGCATTTTTTGCAACTTGCCGTGGGCGATCTTCGTCATGTTCTCGGAGAGGATACGCATCCCCACCAAAAAGGTGCCGATGCCGCCGAGGATCTGCATGATGATTTTTACAATGGCCCATGCGTTCATATCTTCCGCTCGCTCTCCTTTGCAATAAAGACCGCACGCCCGTGCGCAAAAACAACCTATACTATTATACAGAATGTGCCCGTGCTTGTCCACCGCATACAATATATTGAAATCAATAAACTGAATATTGGAGCGGTTGGCGCGGATGGCTCCCCTCTCGCACCCGAAAAGCGGGCAGATTTTGTTATTTTGATATTTGTCAAAATAAAATGTTTTTATAATTAGACGAATGTCTAAATAATATTCTCGGGAAGAATTTGGAAAGGGAAAGCAAAATCGCTTGCCAAGCGCAGCGCAGTTTGGTATAATAATAAAAGAAATTGCCACGGCTTTGCGCAAGAAAAGCGTAAGACGGCGGCGCACAAATGAAATTCCGAAAAAAACGAAGTATTTTTTCGGAAAGTGGAGCAACAACGGAGCGCACTTGCGCTTTGGGCGTAGCACAAAGCGCTTAAAGCGGAGTTTGTTGCGACGAGGCGAGGCGTAGCGCAGTTTGGTAGCGCGCTTGGTTCGGGACCAAGAGGTCGTGGGTTCAAATCCCGTCGCCTCGACCAAGACAGGATGCAGACTTTTGTCCGCATCCTGTCTTGTTTTACGAAACCGCAACGGGATTTGAGGGTGGAGGCGCGAGCGAGAGCGAGCGGTTTGCGGGCGAATTATATGATTTCAGATGAGTTTGCCGCAAACTAGACAATTGATAATTGTCAACCGGGGCGCGCCGCCAAAGGCGCAATCCCGTCGCCTCGACCAAAATGCCATATTTTGTAGTGATTTTAGCGAATTTCTACAAGATATGGCATTTCTCTATGCCGATTTTTGCGGAAAAACGTGTGAAAAGTGCAGTTTTTTGGGTAGTAATTTGGGTAGTAAACCTCGTGGATTTACCCGTCATTTTCGGGGAAAAACCGAAGTTTTTTGATTTCCTCAAGCTGAAATTCTTCCGAAAAATGCGTGTACACCGAACTCGTCATGTCGCTGCGGTTGACATGTCCCGTCCATACGTCTACAAGCGCCTTTGGAATGCCTGCCTTTTGGCAGTAGGTCGTAAAGGTATGGCGCAGATCGTAGAGATGGTGTGCGGGGAAATCCCGTTTGAACACGTTGGACATCACTTTGTTGTCGGTCGCAAGTTCTTTGTCCGAGAGCGGAAGATACTTTTTCAGCTCGGGCGCGATCGGGATCTTGCGGTAGGTTTGCGCTTCCCCCTTTCGGCATTTCCCGTTCGCTACGGTGACGAAGTTTTCATCGAAAGTTGCGCTGTGCAGTTCGTTTCTGCGGATCCCCGTATAGAGGAAAAGGATAAATGTATTAAAAGAATTTAAGCCAAGGTATTGACAAACTCGCTAAAATCGTATATACTGATATTAGATAAAATCGGAGGTGTTCAGATGACAACAGTAACTGCGACCGAATTGCAGAACAATTTCGGGAAATATCTGCAAGCTGTACAGAGTGGGAATGAAGTGGTGATCTTGCGGAACGGAAAGGAAGTTGCGCGGCTGATTTCCCATGAGCAAAGCGTGTCGTTTTTGACGGATTCCCTCGTCGGCGTTCTGAAAGGCGATTATGACGAAAGAGCGATCAGAGCGGAGAGGACAAAGCGGCAATGAAAGTTTTGATCGATACGAACGTTTTGCTTGACGTACTTTGCGGGCGAGAACCCCATCTTGCGGCTTCAAGCAAAGTGTGGAAACTTTGCGAAGTCGGGAAAATCGGCGGAGTTATCTCTGCACTCTCGGTCCCCAATATCGTTTATATCATGCGGAAAGAGTTGGATGCCGAGAAGGTAAAAGAGATTTTGGAAAAACTTTCTTTGATCTTCGGCATTGCCGATTTGAAAGCCGACGATTTAAAGCGCGCCGCTTTGCTGCCACTCGGCGACTTCGAGGATGCTTTGCAGAGTATCTGCGCGAAGCGGATCAAGGCAAATTATATTGTCACCCGTAACATCAAGGATTTCAACGGCAGCCCTGTTCCCGCGATCAAACCCGAAGAACTATTGGAAAGGCTTTGACCTATCTTCCCGCCCCATAAGGGCGGGAGTTTTTCTATCATCACAAACACTTTGATTAGGTTTTTTTGAAATTGATTTCACCTTCTTTGATTTCGATTTTATTGAGTTTTTGATCCAGTGCAAATTCGAGATTGTTTCCGTCCGTTTTACGATAAATAATTAATTGCGCTCCAATATTGCTTTTGCAAATGGGTTGATTTTTGATTGATCGACGCTTCGCAAAACTTCTTCTATATGAGCAAATACTCGCCTATTGAAATAACAGTCAAATTCACTCGGTTTTTTTAAATTCCCCTCAACAAAGGCGGCCGCATTGCAACCGGAATGGCACTTTGCAAACCACTTGCAATTCGCGCAGCTCTCTGCTCTTTTTTCGTTCTGTTTCAGAAGATCAAGATAATTGGGGGATAAGAAAACTTCCCTAATATCATCTTCCAAATCGTGGATGTTCCCCGACTTAAATTCTTCGTTCATCATCCGCCCGCATGGATACAAATTCCCAAACGCGTCGATTGCGAGATAGCTGAACATACAAGTGCCCAAACAAGTTACGTTGCTCTTCCCCAATGCTCGCCGCAAAGCGATTTCGCAAGATTGAAAACAAATATTGCAATCTTCATCATGGAACCAATAATCGAACAATTTGATAAATTTCTCCGCCCATTCCCCTTTTGTGATTGCAATTTCACGATGAAGAAACGCCGCCCCGTCTATGTAGACCGGATTGATCTTGACGGAAATTTCTTGCTTCTTGAAATACTCGTAAAGCTCGATCAAATGGCTTACGGAAGCGGAAGATACGACCGAGAGGCACGAAAAATCCATCCCCTCGTTTTTTAGCAAAGCAATCGCAGCCTCCGTTTTTCCGGTCTCTTGACGCAAAAAATCATTGTACGGTCCGTCGTAAGAGATGGAAACATGGGTTTGATTTTCCGAGAAGATTTTGAGATATTCTTCGTCGAGCAGGGTCCCATTGGTTTGAACAGAAAAACCGAACTCCGTTCCAAACCGTTGAGATGCGCCCCGAAACCGCTCATAGGCTTCCCGATAAAATTCATGCCCCATGAGAAGCGGCTCGCCTCCGTGCCATATGATTTTTACATGACGAAAGTAAGGCGCACATTTTTCAATGAATGTGTCCAGCGTTTCGAGGGACATCTTATGAACGTCATACTCCGTCTTTGCCTGATAGCAATGCCGACACCGCAAATTACAGGCAACAGTCGGCTCAAAGATGACGGTTAGGCCCTCAAATAAATTATTTCTTGCTTTTTTTGACATCGATTCGTTTTGGGTTTACAATGCAATTTGAATGATCGTCATAACCTGCACTACTTGAAAATATAAATTCATTTGATATGCTTTTGATTCTCAATTTTTTGCAATAGGCTTGTCGATGTAAATTTACCAATAAAATTTCTTTTTTCATAAAAAACCTCCTACTTTTTTATTTTAATTTTCTCATCAGAATAGAGATAATGGAAAAACGAGGTAGCATAATAGATATATTTTTTATTTCCATCATCTCTATTTTCATCATACTCATCACGAGAAAAAATGTTTTGGTTTACTATGATTTTAGCTAACTGATTCTTCCCGATGCTACCACGCAAGACCTTCGGTAGTCTCTTTACCAATTTCTTTTTTACTTTTCTATCCTTAAGCAATACTTTCGTCTTGATTGTTTTCCTATTGTTACCATCTGACTCGTTATATGAAAGAGCTTTTTCGGCTTTTTGTTTTCTTTCCTCTTCTTTTTTTCTTTTTTCCTCTTCCGAGCAACAGTTATTAGGTTCCTTTTTTTTCAGTTGCTTAATGAAACTCTTTCTCTTCTCTTCATAAAGTTTACCATAGCTCTCCAATAAATCCGTTATATTCTTTTGAAATTGATTCTCGCTCTTCTCCCAAGATTCCTCTAAAGCAGCACATACATTCTTCATATCGTTATTTGAACCTGTTTGACGTATCTGTTCGGCAATAATCTCACCTACATACAGAGGGAATGCCCGCAAATAGTCATGCAACAAAGAACGCTCGCCACGACTTTCGCTCGTATTTCTATAATAATGTTTCAATTTTTTATTCCAATTGGCGCAGGGACGCCTACCGTCATCCGTCGGTTTTACCGCATGATGAAGAGATAAGCAAAAGAGCCATGGACCGTCATTGGCTATTTTCAACAGCTTGTTAATCGATGTATTTAATTCCGATGATTGTGACACATTGATTTTAGCCTCTGGAAAATAAAAGTAACAACTCCTACACTCTGTTACCTCTCTGTTGTGTTGGAAGTTTTTATCCCCTACTTTTCCGTTTAAATACTTTCTTATTTCACAAAAGTATCCTCCACTGTA
>CANQWX010000013.1 GCA_947627665.1 uncultured Clostridia bacterium | reverse complement strand
TGCTTGAGCACCTGCCGGTATTCATGCCCTTTAGGGCGCAAATGAAAGCCCCCACTTTAGTGGGGGATATTTACTTTTCTTTTCGATCTTCCGCCGTGCCTTAGGAGAGCGTCTGCGGATCGGCGGGGAGTTGCAGGACGGGCGCCCGATGATCGGCGCAGAGGCTCATCATGCCCGCGCTCGCAAGGAGATATAGCCCCATCCCGAATTCATGCGTGTTGTTCTTGCTGTATTCCTCGCTCTTGTAGTTCTGCGGCTGGTAGCCCGTCGTCTGCATGTAGCCGACCTGGCCGCTCTCGAACGTGCATTCGTTCACAACGCAGTCGTAGGCCTTCTTCACGATGGGATAGTACACCGCGGGATCGAGAAGCCCGAGCCGAAGCCCGACGCAATAGGCATAGATAAATCCGCAGGTGCCCGTCGTTTCCTTGCCGCCGTAATAGCTCTCGTCCACGATCGAGGCGTTCCACGTCCCGTCCTCGCGCTGATAGGCGGCGATCGCCCCGGCAAGTTCGAGGAAGTCCGCACGGTAGGCGGCGTACATCGAGGGGAATGTTTCCTCGTCGAGATAGAGAAGCTGTTTTGCCAGCGCCGCCAACACCCAGGCGTTCCCGCGCGACCAAAACGTGGGCACTTTACCGTGTTCGTCGGTGAGATTCGTGTAGACGTTGAACTGGGTGGAATCGCGGTGCCAGAGCCGATAGGTGGGGTTGTAGAGCACGCCTTTCCAATATTCGTAGCCCGCGAACGCCGCCTCGGCGTATTTCGCGTCGCCCGTCTTGCGGGAGAGCAGGGTGTAGGTATTCATCGCCATGTAGAGGGCGTCGCACCACCAGAACGCCATATGGCTCCAATCGCGGCTGCCGTCCAGACCGAGGCCCGCGGGCGCCTTTTTGTCGTTGACGTCCCGCGCAAGATTGTATTCGGCGTTGGCGATGGTATCCGCCGTCTTATGATCGGCGCGCTGCAAGTCGTCGAGAATTAGGTAAGTTTCCCCGATCTGGTAGTTGTCCCCGTGCGGCGTGTGTTTTCCGCCGTTGTTGAGATAGGAGAACTGCATGCCCGTCCCCCGCAGGAAGTAGTAGGCGCTCATGTCCCCCGTCGTCAGAAAGTAGTCGGTCAGTCCCGAGTAGTACACGGCGTCTTTCCAGCCGGCGTCGTTGAGCTTTACCTCCATCGGATTTCCGTTATAATCGGGAATGCGGAAGTTTTCCGTTTCCGTTTTTTCGAGGAACCAGCCGATCGCACGGTCGGCTTCCGCTTTGATGTCCGCGGCGGAGTAGTCGGAAGTGGTAAAGGCGCTCTGCTCTTTGCCGCCGAACGTGGGGGTGACGGAAGTCTTTTCCGCGGCGGGATTGCCTTGGAGCGTTTCCACGCCGTGCGCCTCAAGCTCGGTGAGCGCCGCATATCCCTCCGAATCCGGCTCGTCGAACGCCGTGACGTCCTTGATGCGGAGATAGCTCGTCGTCACGGGCTGTCCGAGCGAAAATTCCTGCAAGGCGCCTGATTTTTCAAAGGAGAAGGACTGCTGCGAACCGTCGGAAAAGGCGACCGTCGCCTGCGACCAATAGGTGTCGTGCTCCTTCGCGCCCGAAAAGTCGGCGCGGAGAACAAAACCGACGCGGTCGAGCGTCACTTCCCGCCCGAAATAGACGACGAATCCGGCGTCCGTCTTTTGGTCGTATCCCCAGGATTGGTAGGGGAAACCGCCGTGGCCGCTGCTTGCGGTATGTCCGTCGATCGCGTTGCGCGCATAGAATTCCGCCTCGTTGCGGGTCACGCGGTTGGCGTAGGCGTGGGGGAACGCCGCCACTTCGCCGAGGCCGACGGCGGCGGAGTCGGGCACGCTCTCGCCCGCGGGGTCGTTCGTTTCGTCGAGATAGGGAAGATCGTAGGGATTCAGGGCAAGGTTGCGGCTTTCGGACAGCTCCCCTTCGGAGGCGACCCGCGCCTTGAGCGTTCCGCCTGCGGGAAACGCGCCGCTTTCATAGATGTTTTGCAGGCTGCCCGAGGGGACGCGGAAGGTGAACCGCCCCGTGGGGGAGTACACGATCTGTTCCCCGAGTTTTTCGAAGAGATCCACGCAGAGGAAGCGGCGGTCGGCGCTAAGCTCGATGATGTCGCCCGCCTTCAGATCGGAATAGGGGAGTTCGTTTACCCCCTCGGCGAGGACGTTTTTCCCGCGGATCAGGGTGATCGCAACATCGTCCGACGGCGTGGAAACCTCTGCGGTGTAGGTCTTGTTGCCGTAGGGCGTGCTGCCCGCCGTTCCCTGCTCCGGCTCCTGCGGCGCACAACCTGTCGACAGCAAGGCGCCCGAGGCGAGCGTGGCGGCGAGGATCAAAGCCGTTTGCCTGAAGTATCTCATATAGCGCTCCTTTCCCTGTTTTATAACCAAATTATACTATACCCGCTCCGCCGATGACATTGCATTTTTCTCTTTTTAGATTGCATTTCCAACAAAAAACCGTTCTTGCGCCCAAAAAGAAGGGGACTTTTGTCCCCTTCCCTGCGATGTTTTTCTCTTTTTCCGATGGGCGTAGCCGTTTACGAGATCTCGCGGCGGATACAGCCGATGGCGTTTTTTTCGAGGCGGGATACCTGCGCCTGGGAGATGCCCACCTCTTCGGAGATCTCCGTCTGCGTCTTTCCCTCGTAATATCGCAGCCGCAGGATCTTGCGTTCCCGTTCGGAGAGCCGCTCGATGGCCTCCCGCAGCGCCACCCGCTCCGTCCAGATCTCGTCGCTCTGCGTTTCGTCGCACAGCTGGTCCAACAGTTCCAGCGTGTCGCCCGATTTGTTATAGACGGGATCGTAGATGGAAATGGGGTCGGAGATCGCGTCCAGCGCATACACCACTTCCCGTTCCTGCACCTGCATCTCCTCTGCGATCCGTCCGATGGTCGCCTCTTCGTCCCGCTCTTCCAACCCTTCGCGCACCTTGAGAATGCGGTAGGCGGTGTCGCGGATGGAGCGGCTCACCCTGAGCGAGTTGCCGTCCCGCAGATAGCGCTTGATTTCGCCCAGGATCATCGGCACCGCGTATGTCGAAAACTTCACGTTGAATTTGAGGTCGAAGCGGTCGATGGCCTTGATAAGCCCCACGCAACCCGCCTGAAAGACGTCGTCCGCCCCCGCGTTCTTTGCCCAAAAGCGCTTCACGAGGGAGAGCACCAGCCGCATGTTGCCGATGATGAATTTCTCCCGCGCCTTTTCGTCGCCCGCCTTGAGTTCTTTCATGAGCCGCTCGTTCTCTTCCGCCGACAGCTTCGGAAGTCCCGAGGTGTCTACGCCGCATATCACCACCTTTTGAAGCATTTTTCTTCCTCCTTATGTACCCTCGGGATTAAAAGTATCCGCAACCTTGCGCGGTTTTATGCTTTTGAAGCAGAAACTTTTTCCGCCGTGCGGCATAAAATAAAGTGTGGAAACAAGTTTTTTGGAATTAAAGCAAAAGGAAGTCGTCAATCTATGCGACGGCAAGCGCCTCGGCAAGGTATGCGACGTCGTGTTCAGCTACCCCGAAGGGAAAGTGCAGGGCATCGTGGCGCCCGGCGGAAGAGGGTTCCGCTGGGGGAAAGCCGATCTCTTTATCGACCTCAAAAACGTCACGAAGATCGGCGTGGACGTGGTGCTCGTAGAGATCCGTTCCGCTCCCGGGAAGCAAGAAAAAAAGAGGGGAAAGTGGGAAGCGCCGCCTTCTCCGCCGCAGCCCGAACCGCCGCCTTACTATCGGCCTTCCGACCGGCGCGATTACGGGGAATATGAATAAAACAAGAGAAAACGGGGTTTTTCTGCTGAGAATGCCCCGTTTTTTGCTTATTAGCATAGTACTATGTCACGCATAACAATACTATGCGTGACATAATCAAGGTGGAATTTACGGATCCGGATAGCAATCGCACGCTCTTCCGTTCGGCAAGAAGCCTGTGTCGGAACATTTCGGACAGCGGAATTTCGGCAAGAGGTCATCTTTGGCCAGCCCCAGCCGTTTGAGCGCTTCCGCCCGCTCCGCCAACCGCGTTTGCAGCTGCGCGCGGATATCGGGGACCGTATCGGGGGAGAACACCTCGGCCTTGGCGAGCTGTATCTCCGCTTTTTTGACGGCGCTGTCGGCGCTCTTGTACGCCGCGTCCTGCTCTGCGCGTGCGCGGACCGCGTCCGCCGCGTCCACCGCCCTTTGGTGGAGCATCGCATAGTACCGTTCCCGCTCCGCCCTTCGGTCGGCGGCGATCGCCGCTTCGTTGCGGTAGTCCTGTTTCGGCGCGGGCGCAGACGGGGTTTCGGGGATCTCGGACGGGACGGAAACGCCCGTGCGCTTCCATTCCGAAAGCAGCTTATTCATGTAGGGAAGGGGGGACGCCGCGCCCGTGCTCCGTTTGGCGGCCTCGAGGATCATGGCGTCGGAAAAGCTCCAGCTCTGCCAGGTAGCCACCATATCGAGGGCGCTCGCCGTCTTTTTGATCACGCCGCAGGTGGCTTGCACCCGCTGTAAAAGTTTGAGCTGGCGCTCCCGCGCGGCGCAATATTCCCCGATGCCCGCCGCGTCTACGACGCCGTCCCGGTATAGCCCGTCGAGCAGGGCGTCGAGTTCTTCGAACCCGTACCCGAGTTTGAACGCTTGCCCGGCAAGCTGCAACAGGCTCTCCGCGTCGTAACCGCGTTCCAGCCATTTTTCGGCATAATTTTCGATGTAGGCGCGGGGATTTTGTATCTTGACCCCCAATTTCCGCGCGACGCGATAGACGAGATCGGTGCGCTCCGTACGGCGGAGCAGATATTCCGCCGCCTCGGTCTTGGTATGTATTCCCTTCTCGTCGAGTTCGGCAAGCAGCAGGCCGAGGCTCGCCAGAGTGCCTTTTTTGAGCGCTTCCGCGCAGGAAACGACGGCTTCGGGCGACATTCCGCGCGCCAGCCAGCCCTCGAGAAAGTCGTAATCCTCCTCCTGCGGCTTGCGGAAGATGCCGAGCGCGTTGAATATTTTCGTCAAAGTGCGCTCGTGCTTGTTGTAATCTGCGAGGTCGAGTTCCACCTGCTCGTAAGTAAATTTATGCCCTTCGCAGAGTTTTTTTGCCTTGTTGAGGATGTGGCTCGCCGTCACTTTTTCGCCGTCTTTTTTGATGCAGTACTCCGCGACGAGGAGGAACGCCTGCTGTTCCATCGGCTCGCTCTCCAAAAATTCGAGGATGCGGCGGATCTCGTAAGGTTTGAGGTCCTTGCCGATCTTGGAGAGCCGCCGCAACAGTTCGCGGTTGAATTCCCCGTATTTTTCGGGGCGGAGGGGTTTCGGTTTGCCTACGGCGGCGTTCACGGGGAGATATTCCACGAGGAGCGGCTCGCGGGAGAGCAGGTGCACGAGGTCGCACTCCTCCCAAAAGCCGTAGATCTCGAGCAGCCGTTCGTAAGGGATCTTCAAAAGCTTTGCCAGCGCTTCGGCGTCCGTTTCCGTCTTGCAGGAGCAAAGGTACAGACCGTACAGATACACCCGCACGGCGTCGCCGTCCGCCTGCGGCAGATACTTCGTGATGAACTGGTTTTCCACGCTCGTGAACATATTCGCGCTGAAATCTTTGGAAAAGGCGGTGAAGGACATCTCTTTCCTCTCTAATATGCTTGCTTTTATGCTTGCTTTTTCCGGCAGGCTGTTGTATAATAGTATAGCATAACTTTTTCGGAAATGCAATCTATTTCGGCGGGAAGCGCATGAACATTCTGCATACCTCCGACCTGCACCTCGGGAAAAGGCTCTTCGACAGGGAGCGCCTCGCCGAGCAGGAGGAGGTCCTGGATGAGATCGTATCCATCTGCGAAAGGGAACAGGTCGACCTTGTGCTCATTGCGGGCGACGTTTTCGATACTTTTCTTCCGTCCGCCGAGGCGGAGGAGCTGTTTTTCCGCGCCGTAAAGAAGCTGGCGGGCGCGCGGCGCGCGGTCGTCGCCGTCAGCGGCAACCATGACGACGGAGTCAGGCTCGCCGCGGGCGCCCCTCTCGCGGAGGAAGAGGGGATCTATATCTTCGGCAACCGTCCGCGCGTGTTCCCCACGGGGGGCAGCCGCCCCGTCCGTGCCGTGGAGGCGGGAGAATATTATCTCGTCATCGGGGACGAGAAGGGGGACAGGGTCTACATCAACGCCCTGCCCTATCCCAACGAGGCGAGATTTCACGAGGGGAGATCGGAGGAGAGTTTTTCCGAGAAAATGGAGCGTTGGATCGCGCGCGGCGAGGAGGGCTACCGCAACGACATGCCGCACATCCTTCTTTCCCATCTCTTTGTCGCGGGAGGGAAGGTCAGCGAGAGCGAGCGGGACATCGACCTCGGCGGCGCGCGCGCCGTCCCCGTGCGCCTGTTGCCCGCGGAGGGCTACGTCGCCCTCGGGCATCTGCACAGACCCCAGCAGATCGGCAACGCCGTGTACAGCGGCTCCGTGCTGCAATATTCTTTCGACGAGGCGAATACAGAAAAAAGCGTGATCCTCTTCCGCACAGAGGGGAGGGGCTTTTCGGAGTTTCGCAGGGTCCCGCTGCATGCGGGAAGAAAACTCGTGCGGCTCGAATGCGACGGCGTTGCCGCCGCCCTCGCGCTCCTTCCCCGCTACGAAGGCTGTTATATCGAGCTTACGCTGCACTTGGGCGCTCCGCTCACGGCGGGGGAGACCAAGTCGCTGCGCGATTGCAGCGAGGGGCTTGTTTCCATCATTCCGAAGGTGCAGTCGGAGGAGAAGATCGAAGTGGAACGCCGCGCGGCGCTCAAACGGGAGGAGCTGTTCTCCCTCTATTACCGCTCCGTCTACGGCGAGGAGCCGAAAGAGGAACTCACCGCGGCATTTCTTTCCCTGCTTCGGGAGGAGGAAGAAGCATGAGGCCGCGCTATCTCGAATTTTGCGGGATCAATTCCTTTTCCGAACCCGCCCGCATCGATTTCAGCGGGCTTCTTGCAAGCGGGCTTTTCGGGATCTTCGGAGATACGGGTTCGGGCAAGAGCACCATTCTCGACTGCATCAGCCTCGCGCTCTACGGCGGCACGCCGCGGGTGCGCAGCGGGCTTGCCGATATCATCAACATCCGCCTCGACAAGGCCTACGTCCGCTTTGAATTCGAGATCTATTTCGAGGGCGCAAGAAGGGTCTTTCTCATCGAGCGGGAGCTTAAACGCAAAAATTCGGCGCAGACCCTCAAGGTCACCGAGCTGTGCGGCAACGGCGAAATGCCCGTGCGCGCAGAGGGGGTCACGGGCGGCGAAGCGTTCATCAAGAGGGTCATCGGGCTTGAACAGCGGGATTTCGAGAAGTGCATCTCCCTTCCGCAGGGGGAATTCGCACAATTTGTCAAGGCGGCGCCTTCGGAGCGGCTCAAGCTCGTGTCGCGGTTGTTCGATCTGGAGATGTACGGCGAACGGCTCGTCAAGCGGGCAAACCAGAGCTACCGAGAGTGCTTGTCGGCGCTCGAGGTCGCCAAGACGCGGCTCGAACCCTATGCGCAGGCTTCCGCGGAGCGGAACGAAGCGCTGGAAAAGGAAACGGCGGCGCTCACGGAGGAGGAGGGCGCTGTGCGCACTGCGCTCGCCAAGGCGCGGGAACGGGCGGCATTCGTCCTCGAACAGTACAAAAAACGGTGCGAACGGGATAAGATCTCCCGCCGCCTTGCTCTGCTTTCGGAGCAGGAGGAGGAGATCGCCTCGCTCGAACGGGAGCTTTCCCGCATGAACGCCGCGGCGGACGTGTGCCGCGCGGAAGCGGAGCGGTCGGCGGCGCAAAGCGCAAAGTCGGCGGCCGAAAAGGCGGCCGCGGCTGCCGAAGAGGCGCGGGAGGCGGCGGAACGGCTGCTCGAAGCGGCTTCCCTCTGGGACGAGGAGGGCGCGGACGGCGAGATCGCCGCGCTCACCGTGCGCATGGCGCGCGCGGAACAGACGGCGGCGACGCAGAAACGGCGCGCGGAGATCGAGGGAAAACTTCGGAACGCGCGCAACAAATATGCCGAAGAGAAGGAGCGTTTCAAGGACTTCTTTTACGAAAAAGAGCGCGCGCGGCTGGAACAGGCGGCGGAGGCGCTCGGCGGAGAGGGGATCTCCGCGGTGGCGGAAGAGCAGATCAAGGCGGGCCTGTTGCGCACGGAATACATGACTTTTGCGGGCGAGCTAGCCTCCATTCGGGAAAAATACCCCGAAACGAAAGAGGACGTTTGTCCGCTGGAAGAGAAATATGCCGCGCTCTCCGCGGCAAGCGGAGCGGAGCTTGGACAGCTGCGGTCGGCGTTCGAGGAGAGAGAAAAACGGCGCGGACAGTTACAGGAAGAGCGGTATGCGCTTGAACAGCGGAATGCGCGCTACCGCGAACATCTGCAACGTCTGGAACAGCTCCAGACGGAGGGCGCGGATCTGCGCGAGCAGCTCGGCGCGCTCCCGGCGGCGGAGGAAGCGGGGAACGCCGTGGCGCTCGAACGGGAACTGCTCGAAAAGAAGCGGGAGAAAAAACGCCGTCTTGAAGAGCGGGAAGAGGCGCGGAAGAGATCGGCGCAGGCCGCTTCCGCTTGCGCTGCCGCAGCCGAAAAGAGAGCGGCGGCGGAGGAACGGCTCGGCGGGGCGGAAGAGAGGCTCCGTGCCGCCCTTGCCCGCGGGGGATTTTCCTCTCCCGAAGAGGCAGCCTCGCTCACGCGGCGGTTCGGGGATCCCGGGAGCGCGCAGGCGCGGGTCAAGGATTTCCGTACGGAATACGCGGCGCTCACGGCGCGGGCAAAGGAGCTATCGGGCGATCTTTCGGAAGGCACCGAGGAAGCGGTGGCGCTCGCGCGGCGGGAGGAACAGGAGCTTGAGAACAGGTCCCGCGAAGTATCGGGGGCGCTCCTGCTCAAACAAAAGGAACTCTCGGAGGGCAGGGAGGCGCTCGCCCGCAAGACGGAGCTGGAAAAGCAGGCGGCCCTTCTGCAACGGAAATCGGACGTCGCCGAACGGTTGAAAAAGCTGTTCGAGGCGAATAAATTTATGGAATTCATCGCGGAGGAGCACCTGCAAAACGTGACGCACAACGCGAGCGCGCGGCTGCTCTCTCTGACCATGGGGAAATATTTTTTGCGCTACAACGGCGGATTCTTCGTGGGGGACAACCTCAACGGCGGCACGCTGCGCGGGGTGCATACCCTATCGGGCGGAGAGGTGTTCCTCGTGTCCCTCTCGCTGGCGCTGGCGCTCTCGGAGGAGATCTGCGCAAGATCGTCCCGTCCCATGGAGTTTTTCTTCCTCGACGAGGGCTTCGGGACGCTCGATTCCACCCTGGTGGACACCGTGATGGACAGCCTCGAAAAACTCAGGAACGAGCACTTCGCCATCGGCATCATCTCCCATGTCGAGGAGCTGAAACACCGTATCGAAAAGAAAATTTCGGTGGAAAAGGCGACCGATACGCACGGTTCGCAGATCCACGCTTAGAGGTATATTTTGGTAAATCCGATTCTCACACCCGTGACGCTATGGAAGGACTTCGACGACGCCCTGCCCCTCTGCGAGGAGATCATCTCCGAACAGGAGCGGGAGGACTGTATTTTCCGCGAGGTCTATTTTTTGGGCAGGAAATGCTTATACGGCAGAGTAAAGGTATATGCAAAATATTATGTGCCCAAGGGCGCGGAGCGCTACCCCGCCGTGATGGTGTTCTTCGAGGCGGGACTGCCCTGCGACGAAAAGTTCGTCGCCCACTTTCTCGCCCTCGGCTACGGCGTGCTCTGCGTGGACTATTGCGGCGACATGGGCGAGGGAAGGCACACCATCTACCCGCGCGACGTCGATCACGCGAACTTTCTGCGCGCGGGAAGAGCCATGGAATATGCGGATACCACCGCGAAGGAAACGAGCTGGTACGAGTGGGCGGCGGTCGCCCGCTATGCCGCACAATACTTAAAGAGCAAACAGGAGGTCACCGCGTTCGGCGCCATCGGTTTGCGGACGGGCGGGGAAGTCCTTTGGAAGATCACGCCCTATGCGCCCATTTCCTGCTTTATCGCCGTCTGCGCGGCGGGCTGGCTCGCCTACCGCAATATGGAAAAGTTCGGCGAAGGGGAGAAAAAGAACTTCGATCCCGAACGGCACCGTTTCATGGCGGGCGTCGATTCCCAGAGCTATGCGCCGCATGCTGCCTGCCCGATCCTGATGCTTTCCGCGATCAACGACAAAAAGTGCAATTACGACCGCGTTTACGACACCTTCCAGCAGATCAATCCCGCCGTCGAAAAAGCGATCCTCTATTCCGCCCACGGCAACGGGCTTATCGGCCAGCATTCCTTTGTGGACGTCGATATGTTCCTCGATAAGTACCTGCGCGGGAGATCGGTCTATATCAGCAAGCCCATCGGCTTTTCCGTGATCGACGGGGAGGACGAGCTGAAAGTGCGCTGCAATTACGACGTGGAAGGGGACCCCATCGAGTGCGGCATCTTCTATTCGGAAAAGACAGACAGCTTCCGCGCCCGCGACTGGACGAGAGTGCTCGGCAATCTGCGCGAGATGAAGGGCAGCTCCGTCGTCTTTCCGCTCGAAGTGTACGAAAAGAGCCAAAAGGTGCTCGTCTATACCTTCGTGCGCTATTCGAACGGCTTCTCCGTCACTTCCAAGATACAGGAGATCACCCTGAAAAGGCCGTACAAGAACGCGAGCCTGAAAAGCCGTATCCTGTATGCGGGGTCGGAGGGGGTCGCGGGGCTTGCGGGCTTCCGCCGCCGCGCCGGCTCGGTCGCGGACTGCTTTGCGGACGGCTCCCGCTCGGATGTAAAGCTGCTTGCGGGCTATGGCGGCATCATGGGCGTGAATACGGCGAACGGCGTCATCAGCTACCGTGTGAGCGAGCCGCGCTTCCACCCCGACGAGGGCGCGGGCTTCCAGTTCGACGCCTATTGCGAACGGGGCGGCAGCCTTACAGTCGCATTCTACATGGACGCCGACGAGGAGAAGGGATATTTCTTTACCGACAACGTCCCCGCAGGCGGCAGGTGGAAGAATTTCCTGTTGAAGTGCACCGATTTCAAATCGGAAACGGGCGCGCCGCTGCCCGACTTTTCGCAGGCGGTATCCGTCGTCTTTTTGGGAGAGGGCGACGTGCTCGTCAACAATCTCAAATGGCTTTGATATGAAAAAGATACGCAGACCCAACATGCTCAATGAGGCGCCCGTCAGCCTTTGGAACGCGGCGACCGCCGTTTTGCTTTGCCTCCTCATCGGCTTTACGCTGCTCAACTTCGGCTTTCTGTCGGAGATCTTCGGTGTAAACGTGGGCGGCCCCTCCATGGAGGATACCCTCCAAGGCGGGGTAAGGGATCCTTATACGCTCAAATGGGAGGGCGGGGACCTGCTCTATGCGGACCGCACCGCCGTGCCCGCACGCGGGGATATCGTCATCATCAACGTGGAGCGCTACCGCGAAGAATTCGGCTTTTCGGAGGGCAACATCATCAAGCGGCTCATCGCGCTCGGCGGGGACACCGTCCGCATCGAGCAGGGGAAGGTGTACCTGCGCAAGGCGGGGGAAGAGGAGTTCGAGTGCCTTGTTGAGGAGTATGCAAAGGGGGAGACCTACACGGGCAAGGAAGTGTTCGAGTGTACGGTGGGAGAGGGAGAGATCTTCTTCCTCGGCGACAACCGCACCAACAGCACCGATTCCCGCGCCGTAGGTTGTTTCCGGCTCGGGGACATCGAAGGGGTGGTCACGCAGTGGTCGCTCGAGAACAAGTCCCTTTCCAGATGGGAAGTTTTTTTCAAGTGGGTGAAAGAACTCATTTGAAAACGGAATATGATCGGATAGGAGAAGGAAAAGAATGAGCATCAAAATTACAACGGACAGTACCTGCGATCTCGGCGCGAAGATCGCCGAAAAGAACATCGGCGTGATGCCGCTCTCCGTCATTTTGGGCGGAAACGCCTACCGCGACGGCGTGGACATCACCCCGCAGGATATTTTCGCGTATGTGGAAAAAACGGGGGACCTCCCCAAGACCGCCGCGCCGAGCATCGGCGACTACGAGGAGTTCTTCGCCCGCTATGTGGACGCGGGGGACACCGTGGTGCACTACAACATCTCGGTGAAGTCCTCCTCTTCCCACAATTATGCGGTGGAGGCGGCAAAGAAGTTCGGCAAGAGAGTGTATGTTGTAGACAGCAAGGCGCTCTCCTCGGGACAGGGGCTTATGGTCATGAAGGCCTGCGACTATCTCGAAGCGGGTCTGGGCGCCAAGGAGATCGCCGAAAAGACCGCGGCGCTCGCGCCCAAGATCAACACTTCCTTCGTGCCCGACCGCCTCGACTACCTCTATAAGGGCGGGCGGTGCTCCCGCATGGCGATGTACGGCGCCAATCTGCTGAAGATCCACCCGCTCATCGAGATGCAGGACGGCCAGCTCTACGCGGGCAAAAAATACCGCGGCACGATGGAAAAGTGTATCGCAAGCTATGTGCAGGACCTCAAGGAGCAATATCCCGCTTACGATAAGACGCGCGCGTTCATCACCCACAGCACGGCGGACGAGCCGATCGTCGAAGCCGCGCGGCAGAAGGTGAGGGAGCTGTTCGATTTCGACGAGGTCATCGAAACGATCGCAGGCTCCGTCATCACGGGACACTGCGGGAAAAACACCCTCGGCGTGCTCTTCATCGCGGAGTGAACCGCCATGAAATGGCTATACGGCGACGCCGACCTTTTGGACGCAATGAAGCAGAAGCGGCGGCTTCTCGCGGGCTTTTTCCTTGCCACGGGACTCTTCCTCGCGGGGCTTGTCTGTCTGCTCGTATTCTACATTCTCTTGCCCTACAACGATCCCGCGGGAGTGTGGTATATCGTGGGAACGAGCGTTCTCACGGGGCTGTATATCCTCTTCTGCTTCCCGTATATGGGCATCAGTTATAAGCGGTGCAAGGCATATTGCAAGATGCTCGGATTTATCTCGGCGGGGCTTAAGGAGTATTCCGTGCTCCCCTTCGAGGACATCGAAGATTGGACCACGCGGGACGGCGTAGACGTGAACGTCGCGCTCTTCTCGGTGAAAAACGTCAAAAAGGACGAGGCGATGACAAGGCAGATCTATGTGGACGGGGAAAAGGACTTCCCGCCCTTCCAAAAGGGGCGGAAGGTGCGGCTCCTCTCGCAGGGAAATCTGCTCATCGCTTACGACCTCGGGGAGGAGAGGGTATGAAGGCAGTCGTCACGGTAACGGGGACGGACAGAAAGGGGATCATCGCGCAGGTGAGCGCCTTTTTGAGCGAAAAAAACATCAACATTCTCGATATTTCCCAGACGATCATGAGGGACCGTTTCGCCATGATCATGGTGGTGGACGCCTCGGAGTGCACGGAGGACCTTGCCTCGCTCGCCTCCTCCGCCGCGGAGATGGGAAAAGACATCGGCATGTCCGTGCGTGTCCAGCATGAGGACATCTTCCAGGCCATGCACAGAGTGTAAAGGCGATCATGTTCAATTCTACCGAAGTCATCGAAACGATCGATATGATCGAAAAGGAACATCTCGACATCCGCACCGTCACGATGGGGATCTCCCTCTTGCCCTGCGTCCGCGAGAGCGCGGAGCAGACGGCGCAGGCCGTGTACGAGCGGGTGGTGAGATCGGCGGAGCGGCTTGTCCCGACAGTGGGGCAGCTCTCCCGCGAATACGGCATTCCCATCGTCAACAAGCGGGTGTCGGTCACCCCCGTTTCACTTGTGACGGCGGCTTTTCCCGAACAAAGCCCGTTGGTCGCCCGCGCCCTCGACCGCGCCGCGGACGCGCTCGGCATCGACTTTTTGGGGGGCTATTCCGCGCTCGTCCACAAGGCGACCGCAGATTACGAACAGAAATTCCTCGCCACCATTCCCGAGGCGCTGGCGGTTACCCAAAAGCTCTGCGCTTCCGTGAATGTCGGCTCTTCCCGCTCGGGCATCAACATGGACGCCGTAAGACAGATGGGTGGGATCGTCAAACAGACGGCGGAAAGCACCCAAGGGGGGATGGGCTGCGCGCGGCTCGTCGCCTTCTGCAATGCCGTGGAGGACAATCCCTTCATGGCGGGCGCCTTCCACGGGGTGGGCGAGGCAGACCGCGTCATCAACGTGGGCGTTTCGGGTCCCGGGGTGGTGCAGCACGCGCTCTCCTTTGCGCCCGAAGCCGACCTCACCGAGGCGGCGGAGATCATCAAGCGCACGGCGTTCAAGATCACGCGGGCGGGACAGCTCGTCGCCAAGGAGGCGGCGCGGCGGCTCGGCGTTCCCTTTGGGGTGGTCGACCTCTCCCTTGCGCCCACGCCCGCAAGAGGGGATTCCGTGGCGCATATCCTCGAGGAATTGGGGCTTGAAGTGGTCGGCGGACACGGCACGACGGCGGCGCTCGCCATGCTCAACGACGCGGTCAAAAAGGGGGGCGTGATGGCGTCCTCCCGCGTGGGCGGGCTTTCGGGCGCGTTCATTCCCGTTTCCGAGGACATCGGCATGATCGAAGCCGCCGAACGCGGCGCGGTCACGATCGATAAATTGGAAGCCATGACCTGCGTCTGTTCGGTGGGGCTTGACATGATCGCGCTCCCCGGCGATACGCCCGCTTCCACCATTTCGGCGATCCTCGCGGACGAAGCGGCGATCGGCATGGTGAACAATAAGACGACGGCGGTCCGCGTCATTCCCGCCCCCGGCAAAAAGGTGGGGGATACGGTGGACTTCGGAGGACTGCTCGGCAGAGCGCCCGTCATGCCCGTGCACTGCGGCTCGGCGGAGAAATTCATCTCCCGCGGCGGCATTCTTCCCGCGCCGATTCATAGCTTCAAAAACTAAGTTCACAAATTTTGTCTTGCGACAAAATTTCGTGAGGGGTCAAGTTTTATGCCCCGGATGGGCGGTCCGCCCGCCCGCAAACGGCTTCGTAAAAACAAAAAGCCGTAAGTATGCGGCAAATTGAGTGCGCTGCCGCAGGGAAACCCTGCTCCGCGCCGTAAGGGGAAACGAGAATTCGCGCTACGGCTCTCGGCATAAATTTAATGGTTCATCTCTACCGCACTTGGCGCCCCTTGCAGGGGAGCTGTCACGAACGAAGTGAGTGACTGAGGGGTTCTCAGAAACCACCCTCGCTTCACTCATGCCACTTTCTCACACGGGTAGAAGCCCGTGTTCGGTCACCGTTCGCGCGGCAAATGCGCTCACTCATGTCGCATTGCGCCAACGGTTATCAACCGTTGGCAGAAGGCAATGCTCCACCCTAAGAGGGACAGCAAGAGGTTGAGATTTCTCCGCTCCGCCTTCGGCTTCGGTCGAAATGACGAAAAAAGAATGTGCGGCTTACTTCGCCTGCGTGCTCGTGCCGCGCTTAGAAAAACAGAACAGCGCGCGGGGCGAAATGACAGAAAAGGGGCAAACGCAAAAATCAAACCGAAAAAAATCATTCAAAAAAGGAAAGGAATATATGGAAAGAAAGGATGTGCAGGAAAAATACAAATGGAAAGTTTCCGACGTGTTCGAAAGCGACGAGGCGTGGGAAAAGGCGCTCGCCGCCGTCGAGAAGAGGCTGGATCTTGCAAAGTACAAGGGCACGCTCCACACGGTAGAGGGCTTGCTTGAATTTTTTGCCGCCGAGGAGGCGCTCGCCGTCGACGCCATGCGGGTGTATCTCTACGCCTTCATGAAGCACGACGAGGACGTGCGCGTGACCAAGTACAATTCCTATCTGGCCCGCGTGATGAATTTCTTCACCCGCCTCGACGAGGCGACCGCCTTTGTGACCCCCGAGCTTACGGAACTCCCCGACGAAGTGCTCGACCGTTTCATCGCCGATCCCCGTCTGAAAGACCGCGACTACATGCTTTCCCGCATCAAGGCGCAAAAAGAGCATATCCTCTCCGAAAAAGAGGAGCGTATCCTCGCGCAGACGGGGGAACCGCTCTCCTGCGCGGGCGACGTATTCGAGATGCTCGACAATGCCGAACTCAACTTGCCCGAGATCGAATACGAGGGCAAAAGAGTGCAGCTTTCGCACGGGCTATATTCCGTTATCGTCAACGGCAAGGACCGCGAAAAGCGCAGAGAGGCCTATCAGCTCTACTATTCCGCCTACCGCAAGATCATCAACACCCTTGCGACGACCTATTTCGGCAACGTCAAGCGGAACATGTTCTACCAAAGGGTGCGGGGCTACAATTCCTGCCTCGAAATGGCGCTCTTCGAAGAGGACGTCGACCGCCGCGTGTACGACAATCTTTTGAAGGTCGTGGGCGACTATACGCCCGTCATGCACCGCTATATCGCCCTCCGCAAAGAGCGGATGGGGCTGGATACGATGTACATGTACGACATCTATCCCTCCCTCGTGGAGGACGCCGAGCTGAAACTATCCTACGAGGAGGCATACGATCTCGTTTTGAAGGGACTTGCGCCCCTCGGCGAGGAATATAACGCCCTTCTCCGCCGCGGCAGGGACGAGCGCTGGATCGACGTCTGCGAATCGGAAGGAAAGCGCAGCGGGGCGTACTCCATCGGGATCTACGGTAACCACCCGTTCGTGCTCTTGAACTATCAAAAGACTACGCACGACCTGTTCACGATCGCGCATGAGATGGGGCACTCCATCCATTCCTATTTCTCCAACAGCCGCCAGCCCTATGCGAAGTCGGACTATAAGATCTTCGTGGCGGAAGTGGCGAGCACGGTCAACGAGGTACTCCTGCTCAAATATCTGCTCAAGACGACGCAAGACGCGCAGCTCAAAAAATATCTGCTCAATTATTTCATGGATATGATCCGCACGACCCTTTTCCGCCAGACCCAGTTTGCGGAGTTCGAGGAAAAGGCGCATGCCATGGCGGAGAACGGAGAGCCGCTCAACAAGGACAATCTCTCCGCGCTCTATCGGCAGCTCAACGAAAAATACTATGGCCCTGCGGTCGTGCACGACAGCAACATCGCCATCGAATGGGCGCGCATCCCGCACTTTTACCGTCCCTTCTATGTCTATAAGTATTCGACGGGGATCACGGCGGCGATCTGCATCGCCAACAAGATCCTCACCGAAGGAAAGCCCGCCGTGGAGAATTATTTCAAGTTCCTTTCGGGCGGCTGTTCCACCGATCCCGTGTCCCTTTTGAAGATCGCGGGCGCCGACCTGACCAAAGAGGAGACCTTCCTTGCCGCCATGCGCGAATTCGAGGAAACGCTCGACGAGTTCGAAAAATTGAACTGAGCCTTTTCGGCGGAGAAAGACAACACCCAAAGAGGAAAAAACGATGCCCAACAATCAAATGCCGCACAATTTGGAGGCGGAATCCGCCCTGCTCGGATGCATTCTCATCGACGAGAGCATCCAATCGGACCTTCTCGAAACGCTCCGCGAGGAAGATTTTTACCAGGAATCCCACCGTGAGATCGTGAGAGCGATGAAGGCGGTCTACGGCATGAGAAAGCCCGTAGACCTCGTTACGCTGAGCGATCGGCTCGAGCGCGACGGTCGGCTCGAGAATGCCGGCGGGCTTGCCTATCTCACGGAACTCTCGCAGTTTGTTCCGTCTGCCGCGAACTACCGCCAATATCTCGGGATCGTCCGCCGCGATTCCGTCAACCGCGCCCTCATCCGCGCGGCGAAGAACATCACCGAACACAGCGTCCGCTCGCCCGAGGAACGGGAAGCGCTCGAATATGCCGAAAAACAGGTGTACGACATCTCCCAGCGGGAGGATAATTCCACGCTGCGGGGACTTTCGGACGGCGTCGCGGTGCAGGAGATCATCGGCAAGCTCGAGGCGATCGAGCACGATCCGAACGCCTTCCGCGGGTTGGAAACGGGCTTCAAACATCTCGACCAGATCACCCACGGCCTGCAAAAGGGGAACCTCATCATCATCGCCGCCCGCCCCGGCATGGGCAAGACTTCGCTCGCCATGAACATCGTCGAGTACGCCTGCCTCAAACGGCACAACGTGGCGGCGGTCTTTTCCCTCGAAATGCCCTATACCGAAATTTTGCAGCGGCTCCTCTTCTCCTATGCCGAAGTCAGCATGGAGAAGGGGCTTTCGGGCAAGCTCGGCGCCAAGGAATGGAAGAACCTCACGGTTGCGGGCGACCGCTTGCAGAAGAGCAAGATTTTTATCGATGACTCCTCCGTCGTGACGCCCGCCGAGATCCTCTCCAAGTGCAGAAGATTGAAGAGCGCGGAGGGGCGGCTCGACGTCGTCATGATCGACTATATCCAGCTCATGGGGGCGGAAACGCCCGCGGGCGGAGATTTCAACCGCCAGCAGGAAGTGGCTTCCATCACCCGCGCCCTTAAGATCATGGCAAAGGAGCTGGACGTCCCCGTCATCGCGCTCTCCCAGCTCCGCCGTATCCAGACGAAGGAGGCACAGCTTTCCGACCTCAGAGAGTCGGGCGCGATCGAGCAGGACGCCGACATCGTCATGTTCATCAACCGTCCCGATGTGGGCGCGACCCCCGAGGACATTGCCGCAGGCAAGGTCGTCAAGGGCGCGGCGGACCTCGTCATCGCCAAGCACAGAAACGGCGCAACGGGGCGCATCCAGCTCCGCTTCATCGGCGAGAGCACCAAGTTCATCGACGTGGACGCACAGGGCGTTTCGGACGAGGAGCCGCAGTACATCAAGAAAAAACCCGACTTTATGACCCCCGGGGACGCCGAAATACCCGCTCCCCGCGGAGAACAGACCGACGACGATCTTCCCTTTGACTGAGCATGGAAACGAAAATCGTGAGCTGCTCGCGCGGGTGGCTCGATCTTGCGAAGAAATTGATCGGAGAGGGCGAAGTCGTCGCCTTTCATACCGAAACGGTGTACGGTTTGGGCGCGAACGCCTTTTCGGACGAAGCCGTGCTCAAAGTGTTCGCCCTCAAAGGGCGTCCCGCCGACAATCCGCTCATCGTGCACGTCCATAGGGACTACGACATCTCCTCCCTCATCGACGGGGAGCCGCCCTATGCCGCGGCGCTTCGGCGCACCTTTCTGCCGGGACCGCTGACGATGGTGTATCCCTCCACGGGGAAGGTGTCGAAGTACGTTTCCTGCGGCCTCGATACGCTGGCGATCCGCGTGCCGTCCTCGCCCACGGCGCAGGCGTTTTTGAAGGCGGCGGACCTTCCCGTCGCGGCGCCGAGCGCCAACCTCTCCAAACACGTTTCTCCCGTCACCGCGCGGCACGTCTTTGACGATTTCAACGGCAAGATCCCGCTCATTTTGGACGGCGGGGCATGCAGCGGCGGGATCGAGAGCACCGTGCTCGATTGCACGGGGGAAGTTCCGCAGATCCTGCGCGAAGGGCTTGTGACAAGGGAGATGATCGCGCAAGTGACGGGGGAATGCAAAGTATATCGGGCGAGATCGGGCGAGAAGCCCAAAAGCCCCGGTATGGCCTATAAACACTATGCGCCCCGCTGCAAGACGGCGTATTTTACGGCGGAAGAGCTTGAAAAAGCCGTTGCCTGTTACGAAAGCGAGGAGGAGAGCGGCGCGCCCTGCTTTCTGTGCGAGAGCGCCGTCTGCGCTCTTTTGAAAAATTACCGCGCGCTCGATCTGGGCGGCGCGCCCGAGGAGATGGCGCGGCGGCTGTATGCGCTCCTCCGCAAGGGGGAACGGCAGGCGACGCTGCTCATCGGGATCGAACCGAGGGAGAAAGAGGGTGTGATGGCGGGGGTCATGAACCGCATGAAACGCGCCTTCGGGGTGGAACATGGAACAGAAGAACGCTGAACCGAAGAAGAAAGCGGTACCCAAAAAGAAGATCGTCTTTGTGTGCACGGGGAACACCTGCCGTTCGCCCATGGCGGAAGCGGCACTCCGCAAGGAGCTTCGCCGCCGTAAGATCACGGGGTATACGGTGAGTTCCGCAGGCCTGCATGCGGAGGCGGGGAGCGCTCTTTCGCCCAATAGCGCGCAGGCGCTCCGCGAGGCGAAAATTTCGGTGAACAAGAGTTTCCGCCCGAAGCAGCTCACCGAAAAAACGGTGAAGAGCGCCTATCTCGTCGTCTGCATGACGGAGCGGCACCGCGCCGCCCTCGAAAAATATCCCAACGTGACGAGCTTTCCGCTCCTGTGCGGCAGGGAGATTCCCGATCCTTACGGCAAAGACATCGACGTCTACCGTGTGACCCTCCGCCGCATCCGCGAGTGTCTGCCCCTCATCATCGAGCGGTATTGTCCCGCGGCGGGCGAAGAGGGTTGACAATTTGTTAAATGTGTGTATAATGAATGGGACGGACCCGCAGGCGCGCCCGTACAGCCCGCGCCGTCCGTCCCCCGGAATCGCCAAGAAGGAGAAAATATGAAAATTGCGGTGGCATGCGACCATGGCGGACTTGCGCTGAAAATGAAGGTCAAGGAATATCTCGCCGCGAACGGTCACGAGATAACGGATTTCGGCACGGCGGACGGCAGCTCTTGCGACTACCCCGATTTTGCCCTACTCGGGGCGGAGGCGGTCGCGCGGGGCGAATGCGACCGCGGGATCCTCGTATGCACGACGGGGGTGGGGGTGAGTATCGCCGCGAACAAGGTCCGCGGCGTCCGTTGCGCGCTCTGTACGGACGCGACGACCGCCCGCCTGACCCGCGCGCACAACGATGCGAACGTCCTCGCCCTCGGCGGCGGGATCGTGGGAGTCAATTTGGGGCTGGATATCGTAAAGGCCTTTCTCGAAACGCCCTTTGACGGCGGAGAAAGACATGTAAGACGCCTTTGCAAGATCGCCGCCATCGAGCAAAAGTATATGAAGTGATATGACGGTCGCACTCAAAGAAAAAATCATAGAATCGCTCACATCCGTTCTTCCCATAGCCCTCATTGTTCTCGCGCTTTCCCTCACGTTTGCGCCCCTCAATGCGGGCGTCTTTGCGCTGTTCACGGTGGGCGTTTTCTTCCTTATCTTCGGCATGGGCTGTTTTACGCTCGGCGCCGATATGTCCATGCTCGTCATCGGGGAAAAGATTGGCTCCACCATCACCCATTCCCGCAAGATCTGGCTCGTCGCGCTCGTGTCCCTCCTGATCGGCATCATCGTGACCATCGCCGAGCCGGACTTGCAGATCCTTGCCGAGCAGGTGTCGAGCCTCTCCGAGCGCACCGTGCTCGGAAATTATCTCCTCATCATCACCGTGGCGGTGGGGGTGGGCGTGTTCCTCATGATCGCCATGCTCCGCATCGTGTTCCATATCCGCCTGAGCATCCTGCTCATCGGCTTTTACATCATCGCGTTTTTGCTGAGCATCCGCGTTTCGCCCGATTTCTGGGCGGTTTCCTTTGACGCGGGCGGCGTGACGACGGGCCCCATGACGGTGCCCTTCATCATGTCCCTCGGTGTGGGCGTCGCCTCCATCCGCAGCGACGGGAAGGGACAGGCGGATTCCTTCGGCCTTGTGGCGCTGTCGAGCGTGGGACCCATCATCGCCGTTTTGACCCTCGGCATTCTCTTCGACATCAACGGGCTGAATTACGTCTACGAGCCGGGCGACGCCGTGGAGAATACCTACGGCATGCTCTTTCTCTATCTGAAAGGGTTTTCCGATCTCTCCACGGAGGTGCTCATCGCGCTCACGCCCATCGTGGTGTTTTTCCTCGGCTTCCAGCTCTTCACCCGCTCCTTCCGCAAGCGGCAGATCGTGCGTATCTTTGTGGGATTTGCCTACACGTTTTTGGGGCTTACCGTCTTTTTGACGGGCGCGAATGTCGGCTTTATGCCCGTCGGAAGAGCCATCGGCGAAGGCATCGCCACCCTTTGGGACGGCAACGGAAAGTGGCTGCTCATTCCCGTCGGCATGCTCATCGGCTATTTCATCGTGGCGGCGGAACCTGCCGTGCACGTCCTCAACAAACAGGTAGAGCGCACCTCGGCGGGCGCGATCAGCGCCAAGTCGATGAAGCGGGGCATGTGCGTCGGCGTTTGCATCTCTCTGGGACTTGCCATGCTGCGCATCCTCACGGGGATCAATATCATGTATATCCTTTTGCCGGGCTATGCCGTCGCGCTCGTCCTCACTTTCTTCGCCCCGCCCATGTTCACGGGCATCGCCTTCGACTCGGGCGGCGTGGCGAGCGGCGCCATGGTGTCCTCATTCGTGCTCCCGCTTGCCGTGGGAGCCTGCCATGCGCTCGGCGGCTCCGTCATGACGGACGCGTTCGGCTGCGTGGCGTTCGTTGCGCTCACGCCGCTCATCTCCATTCAGATCTTGGGGATCGTCTACCGTCACAAGACGCGGCGAATAAGGCGGGATTTCATGTCCTTCGAGGATAAGATCCTCGAATACGAGGTGGACGCATGAGCGAAAGAAACGAAGGGAAAAAGCCGCTTGCCATCGTACAGGTCATAAAGGTCGCGGGCAAGGCGGGAGAGAGCGGAAAGACGCCTCTGCCGAAGAGGCAGAGCAGGATCAAACTTCTGTTCAGCGTGGTCAGCCCTGCCGACGGGCGCAAACTCAAGGAGATCCTCGAGGACACCTCGGCGGCGCTCTCCTTTACGTTCGCGGGGACGGGTACGGCGCGCTCTCAGCTTTTAGACTATTTAGGCATCGGAGAGTCGGAAAAGTCGGTGATTGTTTCCCTCATTCCCGAGAGCGACGAGGACGCGATCCTGCGGGTGCTGCGCGCAAAGATGTCCCTCTATCTCGTGGGAAAGGGGATTTCCTTTACCGTGCCGCTCACGGGCATCTCGGAACTCACGGCAAACGGGCTTTGGAAGGCGGCGGGCAATAAGACGGCGGAGGTCAAAAGAATGACGGACGGAGAAAGAAAATACGATCTGATCGTTGCGGCGGTCGAGGCGGGAAGGGTGGACGAAGCGATGGAGGCGGCGCGCTCCGCAGGCGCCGCGGGCGGGACCATTCTGCGCGCCCGCGCCCTCGAGAACGACAAGGCGGAGCAATTTATCGGCATCACCCTCGCGCGGGAGCAGGAAATTCTGCTGGTGCTCGCCAAGCGCGAAAGCAAGCTCGCCATCATGAACGCGCTTTCGGAGAAAGTCGGGTTAAAGACGCAGGCGGGCGGCGTGATCTTTTCCCTGCCCGTAGACAAGACCGCGGGCATTTCGGCGGCGGACGAAGCGGAGATGCGGGAAGAGGAGCAGCATGGATAAACGCATTCTGGCCATCGGCGGCGGCGAACTCAAAAACGGAGAAACGCTCAAGATCGACGGATACATCGCCGCGGAGGCGAAAAAAGCGGCGGGGGAGCGGCGTGCGTGCGGGTTGTTCGTGCCCACCGCAAGCCACGACTGTATGCCCTATTATAACACCTTTCATAAGATCTATACGGGGCTGTTCGGGATCAAGACGGACGTCGCGCTCACCGTAAACAGGGAGTGGGATGCGGAGAAGATGCGGAAAAAGTTTGAAAGAGCGGACTTTCTTTACGTCGGCGGCGGCGACACCGTGTTCATGCTCGGACATTGGAAAAGCAGCGGACTGCTTCCGCTCATCGAAGAGGCCTACGGGCGCGGCGTGCTCCTTGCGGGGCTGTCGGCGGGGGCGATCTGTTGGTTTGACCAAATGTATTCCGATTCGGTCGTCGAAGGGGAGTATGCCATATATCCGGGGCTTGGCTGGCTGCAAGGAACGGCCTGCCCGCACTATCGGGAGCGGGCGGCGGAATTCGACGCGATCGTGCGGGGGCGCAGGCTCCGCGCGTGGGGTTTGGAGAACGGCGCGGCGCTGGAATTTGTCAACGGCAAACCCGTGCGCTCGGTTTCGGACGGCGGAAAAATCCGGTCGCTCGACGGCACGGACGGAAAGAACGTCGTCAAACTTGTCTTTTGACCTGACAAAAACTTTCGATCTTTTTTCCTGAGAGAAGATGTACGGACTTTTACTTGCGCTCATTTATCTTGCCTTTATCAGCATGGGACTGCCCGATTCATTGCTCGGGGCAGGCTGGCCCGCGATGCACGCCGAAGTCGGCGTGCCCGTTTCCTATATGGGGATCGTTTCGATGGTCATTTCGGGCGGAACGATCGTTTCAAGCCTGTTTTCGGACAGGCTCGCGGGTAAGTTCGGCACGAAGTGGGTGACGGTCGGCAGCGTATTTTTGACGGTGGCGGCGCTGTTCGGGTTTTCTTTTTCCACCCGCTTTTGGATGTTGATCGTTTTTGCGGTCCCTTACGGCCTCGGCGCGGGCGCGGTGGACGCCGTGCTCAACAACTATGTCGCCCTGCATTACAAGGCAAGGCAGATGAGCTGGCTGCATTGCTCGTGGGGGCTTGGCGCGATCGTCAGCCCGTTCATCATGGGCTTTGCCCTGACGCATCTGCGCTGGAACGAGGGCTACCGTATCGTGGGATATATCCAGCTCGGGATCGCCCTCCTTCTGCTTGCGACCCTGCCCGTGTGGAAAACCGCAAAGACGCCCGCCGGGGCGGAGAGAAAAAAGCGCCTGTCCCTGGCGGGCGCGCTCAAAATCAAGGGCGTTCCTTTCCTTTTGATCGGATTTTTTGCCTATTGCGCGGCGGAAGCGACCGCCATGTATTGGGCAAGCACCTATTTCGCCGAAGTGAAGCACATTGCGGCGGAACGGGCGGCGGAGCTTGCCTCGCTCTTTTATATCGGTATCACGGCGGGCCGTTTTTTGTGCGGATTTATCACCGATCGGGTGGGGGATCGGAAGATGATCGTCGCAGGCACCTGCGTGTTGACCTGCGGCATCCTCTGCCTGCTCTTCCCGATCGGCTCGTATGCCGTTGCGGTCGCCGCGTTTCTCGTGATCGGCTTCGGGTGCGCGCCCATCTATCCCTGTATCATTCATTCCACGCCCCAAAACTTCGGCGCCGGGAACGCGGGCGCGATCATCGGGATCCAGCTTGCGAGCGCCTACACGGGCACGACTTTCATCCCGCCGCTCTTCGGGGTACTCGCTCATCTTTTCGGCTTCTCGATCCTGCCTTACTTTCTCCTCCTCTTTACCGCGCTCATGATCACGATGACGGAACTCACCTTTTTCCTCACAAAAAAAGAGCGCGCCGCAGGCGCGCAAAAATAAGAAACGTTCGGCGCACTTGGCGGCAAGAGAACCGCCGTGCGTCTTTTATTTGGGCGCTTTGGGCGCCCGCTGTTCTTTCTTCCACTCCTTGATCTCCGCAAGGCGGGCCTTGATCCTGCTCTCGATCCCTTCCTCGGTGGGGAAGTAGTATTCCTTCCCCGCAAGGCTGTCGGGAAGGCATTGCATCGCCGTCAGCTTGTCCTCATAGTCGTGCGCGTATTGGTAGCCCTTGCCGTAGCCGAGTTCCTTCATGAGCCGCGTGGGCGCGTTGCGGATGACGAGGGGAACGGGTTCCGCGAGCATGTTCAGCGCGTCCTTTTTCGCCAAAGCGTAGGCGACGTCGAGCGCGTTGGACTTGGGCGCCATCGACATATATACGACCGCTTCGGTGAGGTGCACCGAGCATTCGGGCATGCCGATGAAGTGGCACGCCTGATAGGCGGCGACGGCGATCTCGAGCGCCCGCGGATCGGCAAGCCCGATGTCCTCGCTCGCAAACCGCGTGACCCGCCGTGCGATGTAGAGGGGATCCTCTCCCGCCTCCAGCATGCGCGCGAGCCAATACACGGCGGCGTCGGGGTCGGAATTGCGCATGGATTTGTGCAGCGCCGAGATGAGATTGTAGTGTTCCTCGCCCGATTTATCGTATAAAAGAGATTTTTTCGAGGTGCATTGTTCGATCGTTTCCTGCGTGATGACCGTTTTCCCGTCCTCCTGAACGCCGTTCAAAACCGCCATTTCGAGGGTGGAGAGGGCGCTGCGGGCGTCGCCGTTGGCAAAGGCCGCGATCGTTTCCAGAAGTTCGTCCGCGATCTCCACTTGCTGCCCGCCGAAGCCGCGCTCGTCGGTGATGGCGCGCCGCAAAAGTTCGGTAAGTTCCTCCGTCTTGAGCGCCTGCAACACGAATACTTTGCAGCGGGAGAGAAGCGCCCCGTTCACTTCAAAGGAGGGATTTTCGGTGGTCGCGCCGATGAGAATGATACTTCCCTTTTCGACGAAGGGCAAAAAGGCGTCCTGCTGCGCCTTGTTGAAGCGGTGGATCTCGTCGACGAACAAGATGGTCTTTTCGCCGAAGCGGCGGTTTTTCTCCGCCTGTTCCATCACCTGTTTGATCTCCTTGATCCCGCTCGTGACCGCCGAAAAGTCGATAAATCTCGCGTTCGTTCGGTTGGCGATGATGCGCGCGAGGGTGGTCTTGCCCACCCCGGGCGGCCCCCAGAAGATCATGGAGCCGATCTTGTCGTTCTCGATGAGCCGCCGCAGCACCTTGCCCTCGCCCAAAAGATGTTTCTGCCCGCAGAATTCTTCGAGCGTTTGCGGACGCAGACGGGCCGCGAGTGGCTCCGAATCCGCTCTTTCAAACAGCGTTCTCTGTTCTAACATGGTATATCTCCGATGCCGGGAGCGGTCCCTGCGCCGCTCCCTTTTCCATTATAACAGAACGGTGGAGAAAAGTCAAAAAATTTTTTTCCGCCGTGCGCGGGAAGGGAAGAAGCGCATGGCAAAAACGGGCTTTCGGGAAGTTTTTTTCCGCCGTCGGTAAAATTTTTTTCCAAAAATTTGAAAAAACCTTCGTTTTTTAATGTTTTTTTAATTTTCTTGAATTATAATGGCAGTGTAAAAACAAGGAGGAAACAGCCATGAAAAAACGTTGGATCAAACTTTTTGCGTTCGCGGCGGGCGCGGCGCTCTCGGCATCTTTCTTTGCCGCCTGCAACGTGCAGGAAGAACCTCCCCGCGAAAACGGTGTTGTGCGGGCGTTCCGCGCCGTCAACCCCGAAGGCGAGCTTATCAGCCAGACGGCGGCTGCCGACGGCGAGAAGTATCTTGTGACGGTCGTCACCTCGGACGCGGTGTCCGAATACAGCCTGAATGCCCAATTCGAGGTGGAACGGGAGAATGAGGTCGCCGGGAAGAAGGCCGACGCCGCCTCGCTCGCGGAGAGCGTTGCGCTCTCCGATCTCGAGAGGGCTTTCAAGGAGGCGCTGCGGCTCTCGGGGATCGAAAAGCAGGCGGTCGAGGGCTTTGACTTCGACAGGGATACCTACATGGGCAAGTCCGTATTTAAGGTAGAGATCGAGGACGCCGCCGCAGAATATTCCTATGTTCTCGACGCCGCGGACCTCTCTGTTTTGTCCGCCAAAACGGAACTTAAAACGTCCGCCCGTCCGGGAGGGACCTCCTACATCGGCGAGGAGAAGGCGAAACAGATCGCGCTCGGCGCGGTGGAGATCGGCGAAAGCGAGGCGGAAAACTTTGCGCTCAGAAGCGTTCTGGAGGACGGCAGAAGGGTCTATAAGGCGAACTTCGACTATGACGGTTTCCGCTACACGGTCGACATCGACGCGATGAGCGGCGAGATCGTAAAGCTTTCCAAGACCGTTCTCGGTGGGAATGCAACGCTGCCCGAGATCCCCTCCATCATTTCGGAGGAGGCGGCAAAGCAGATCGCGCTCTCGTTCGTCTATCCCGACGGCGCCGAAGGCAAGAATGTCGTTTTCCGCAAGGTGAAGCTCGACTACGAGAAGGGGCAATTCACCTACGAAGTGGAATTTTATGCGGAAGGAAACGAATACGAACTGGAAATTTCCGCGAAGGACGGGACCATTCTCGACGCCGAGATCGACGGCGGCGCCAAGGGCGGGCTGCCCTCTGCGGAGAACTTCCTCACCCGCGAGGAAGCGGTCGCAAAAGTCCTCGAAGTGGCGGGCGCGGACGCCCTCGTGCTCGAGGTGGATATCGAAAAGGAATATGTCAACGGCGAGCTGCGTTACTTCTATGAGATCGAGGTAAAGGCAAACGGCAAAAAGGCGGAGTATTACGTCGACGCCGTCACGGGCAGCGTCACGCGCAACGAGGAATACATGGGCGATCCCGCCGATCCCGCTCCCGCGCTCACCGAAGCGCAGGCATTGCAGATCGCGCTCGACGAATTCAAACTCACGGAGCAGCAGCTCACCTATCAAAAGATCAAACTCGAGCGGGAGGACGGAAGGCTCTGCTATGAGATCAAGCTGTATGTCGGCGGCTCGGAATACAAGATGAGCATCGACGCCCAAACGGGCGCGATCCTCGAGCGGGAGATCGATCTCGAACATGCGGAACAGCTTCCGCAGCCCCCCGCAAGCGAGTACATCACGGAGGCGCAGGCCCGCGCGGCGGTGACGGAATATTTTGCGGCCAAGGGCAAGACGGCGCGCATCACCGAGGTCGAATGGGAGGATGAAGGCACGGGCGCAGGCAAGCGCTACTACTATGAGGTGGAAGCGATCGTAGACGGCAGGGAGTACGAGTGCTACGTCGACGCGGTCACAGGAGATGTGCGCGTCAAGGGCGAACTCATCGACAGCAGCAAGGAACTCATCGGCGAAGAGCGGGCGCTTGCCATTGCGCTGGACCGCTACACCCTCACCAAGGGAGAGGTGCGCGACATCGAGATCAAGCTCGAAGAGGAGGACGGCTATCTCATCTATGAAGTCGAGTTCGAAGCAGGCCCCTACGAATACGCCTTCGAGATCGACGCTTATACGGGCGTGATCCTCAAAGCCGACGTTTCGTTTGATTAAATGAAAAAATCGTGATATAATGGAAGCGAGAATTGCCCGATAGGTAAGACTGTCGGGCAATTTTACAAGGGAGATCAACAATGCGAAGGGGGGAACGGCGATGAAGATCCTTGTCCTCGAGGACGACGAAGGGTTGCAGGCGGTGCTCAAAAAGCGGCTTTCGGCGAGCGGTTTCACGGTGGAATGCGCCGCGAACGGGAGAGAGGGGCTTGATTATCTGCATGCGGGCGGCTTTGACGCCGTCATTTCGGACATCATGATGCCCGTGATGAACGGGCTTGAATTTCTCTCCGCCGTGCGCGCCGAGAAGTCGGACGTGCCCGTGATCCTGCTCACCGCTCTCGACGGCAGCGGAAATGTCGTCAAGGGGCTGGATATGGGAGCGGACGACTACATCGTGAAGCCCTTCGAGTTTTCCGAACTGCTCGCCCGCATACGGCTGGTCACGCGGCGCAGCGCGGGTTCGAGGGACAACGTCCTTTCGGCGGGCGGGCTTGCGCTCGACATCGGCAGCCGCTCCGTCACGCGGGAGGGGACGCCGATCGCGCTCTCGGCAAAGGAATTCGATCTCTTGGCGCTGCTTGTCAGGAACAAAAACATCGTTCTCACGCGCGAACGGATATGCGACGGGCTGTACGGCACGGACGAGTACATCGAATCGAATGCGATCGACGTCTATATCCGCTATCTCCGCAAAAAGATCGACGACGGCTTCGAAAAGAAGCTCATCCACACCGTGCGCGGCGTGGGGTACATGGTGAAAGAATGAAGCTCGGCAAGAAGATCATTTTTATCAATTCGCTCATCATCGTCTTTTTGGCGGCGGTGATCGCCGTCGCCGCGACGGTGGCAGGCACGCGTGTGATGCGCAGCAATATCCGCAACACCCTCGTGGACACCGTTTCCTCCCGCGCCGCCGTTATTGCGGCGGGGAAGGGCATCGTGCCCGACGACTTCGATTATAATCTGAACGGCGTCTACCTCGGCGTGTATCTGAGCGACGGCAGCCTGAAAAACGGTTCCTTCCCGGGAGAGGTGGATCTTCCCATACGGAAGGGGATCATCTCGACGGTGCGCGTCGGCGGGGCGCAGTACTACGTCTACGATTTTGCGATCTCGCTCGAGGGCAGGAGCGACATCTATTTGCGGGGAATGGCAGCGGCGTCCTACGATTTTTGGTACGCCGCCATGATCTTGGTCGCGGTGTTCGCGGGCGTTCTTGCCGCCGTGGGCGTCGTGCTGAATATCGTTTCGGTGAAGAGGGCGGTAAAGCCCATCGAGAAGATGCGGCGGGAGGTGCAGGAGATTACCGACACCAAGGACATCACCAAGCGCCTTTCGGCGGTGGAAACGGACGACGAGCTTGCCTGTCTTGCCGACGACTATAACCTTATGCTCGACGGCCTCGAAGGATCGCTCCGCAACCAGGAGCGGTTCACTTCCGATGTCGCCCACGAACTGCGCACGCCGCTGACCGTCATTCTCTCCGAGAGCGAATATGCGTTGACGGACGCGAAAGAGGTGCGGGAAAAGGACGAATCCTTGGAGGCGATCTTGCGGCAGGCGGGGCGGCTCAAAGCGATCACGGAGAGCCTGCTCGAATTCACGCGGTTCAAAAACCGCATCAAGATCGGGCTGGCGCCTGTGGATATTTCGGCGGTCACGGAGGAGCTTCTCGGCGATTACGTCTTTCCCGCAAGCGTAAGCTGTCAAAGCGAGATCGAAGAGGGCGTCACCGTTCTCGCCGACGTCACGCTGTACGAGCGCGTCCTGCTCAACCTCGTGGACAACGCCGTAAAGTATGGGAAGGAAGGCGGGCATGTCACCGTGACGGTCAAAAGAGAGGGGAACGGGGCGGCGCTTGTCGTCCGCGACGACGGCGTGGGAATGAGCGAAGAGGCGCTCGAACACGCCTTTGACAGATTTTACCGCGAGGACCCTTCGCGGTCGGGTAAACCGGGGCTGGGCCTCGGGCTGAGCTTGGTGCGGGAGATCGTGCGGCTGTTCGGCGCGAAGATCGGGATCGACTCGGCGGCGGGAGAGGGGACGGCCGTGACGGTGACTTTCGAGGCGCTTTCTCCTCCGCAGGCGTCAAACGCCGCCGTTTGAAAAAACTTTTGTTCCGACAAATTCCGCCGCAAGACGGTTTTTTCAATCTTTTTTATTCTTTTGCGATAAGATTTCTTTGACGGTATCCATATACCACAATATTCCCGTTACGGGGGAAACGAGCAGACTCGCTACAAGGATCCCGCCTAAGCCAAAAATTACGCCGATGCGTACCCCGTCCCTAAAAGCATGTTCGGGGGATTTGCCTCCGAAATATTTTATTGCCAATTGCACGTCAAAAAGGATGGAAGGGATGATAAAAAACGCCCAGGTAACGACAATTACCATGGACGTCACTCTATATGCGTCGGGGAGAAAAGTCGGGTCGAGAAGGTATAGGAAAACGACCGATCCCGCAAGTGCAATGCAAATTGTCAAAACGATCCATAATTGTTTTATTTTGTTCATCGGGTCCTCTGTTCCATTGAGATCTACCGCTTTTTCATTTTCGGCATCGGCAGATCGTCATACATTGCCTCAAACAATCCTTTCAAAAAAACCTTATCGTCCACATTGTCCACATTGAGCATTTCCTTTGCGCCCTCATACGGCAAGGAATAGTCTGCTTGGGGCAAATAGGATAAAGCGGATCTCACGGGTTTTACGAGCAATCTGTCGTCGTAGATGCCGCCGACAAGTTTGCCGCGATAGTAAATCAGAAATTCACCCATCATCGGCTTGTAGGCGATGTCCTCTAATCCGGATAGCTGCTCTGAAATGAAATTCAAATATTCCTTGCTTGACGGCATGCTCCCTCCGCTCAATCGAAATTTATTTTTCTGATTTTTCCAAAACAAACGAAAAGCTGCCGTCGCTGCATTCACCGTCTGATTCAATGATGATATAAATCGTTTTATTGCCTGTAAAAGTTTCGGTTTTACTATCAACAGAACCGTCGGTTTCCATGTCAAATAGGTTCAGCTTTTCATCATTAAAATCATAGTAAACTTTTATATTTCCTTCCCGAAGCGTCGCTTCATAAGTTATAAACACCTCGTCTGCACCATTGTTTTCCAATTTTATTACATATGTTCCGCTAAAAGTATCAAATGAAACCGACGCTTTCTTTGAGGTGTTTGTCCTTACCATCAGCGTAGCGCTATAATGGCTTACATATTTATTTCCGCAAGCAGATAATGTAAAGCACAATACCAATGTTACCACTGCAAGGATCATGCTTGCGAATTTTTTCATAATATACTTCCCGATAAATTTCTGTTTTCGCTGTTATCATACCATAAAAACAGGAAAAAACGCAAGTAGCGGGCAGCGCATGATACGGGAAATTTTTAACTCAAACCCTCAAATATACCGTCCCGGCCCTTGCTGCCGTTGTTCACATAATAGGCGGCAAAGTTCGCCGTCCAATATTTCAGATTGAGGGCGAAGGCAGACCGCTCATACGGGGACGCGACCACGGGAAAGAGATGATCGGTCGCCTTGTAGAGCGGGAGATGGGGGCGGTAGACCATGATACAGCTTGCATAGACCTCCCTGCCGTCCGTCACTGCGTCGCTCAACCGTCTGTTGGTGAAGAAGGCACTCTCATTGCGCAAAAAGTTGCCATCTTTCCCCCTGTAGAGCCGTTCGGCAATGCACTTGAGTTCGAGCGGATCGCCGTCGAAATACGCGTCGGGGCTATATAAGATCACAGCGGGAACGGCGAGCATGTCGATCCGTTGATTCTGATAGAGGGTTTGGTTCGCCTGCACGATACAGCCCCAAACCACTTTTCCGCTGCCGAGAACGCCGAAATCGGACACGCAGGCCGAACCCGCAAACGGACGGATAAAGAATTGGTTGGAAGCGGGGTCCTTCTCCGCCGCAAAGGCCTCGCGCATGGCAGCGATCTCTGCCGCAAAATCGGAGATGTCCGTCTTGGGAAGGGTGGAATACTTTTGAAATCTCTCCTTGAGTTCCTGATTGGGACGGGTAGAAAGGAAATATCCCACGGGCAAAAGCACAACGGCGACCACGGCCATTGCAAGACCCGACCATAGCAGGACGGGAATTTCTTGATCGTCGGAAGTTTTCAACCCGAAATAGGCGATGATGAGCACGGCCGCGACCGCGAGCAGCCCTCCGCCGATGAGGTACATGCAAAGACCGAGTTTTCTGTTTTTCATATATATTCCTCCGATATTGCTTACCAATATTTATGACACATTTGTCCCCGCCTGTCAAGAAAAATTGATGAAAATCTACTTGGCTAAAAAAATTTTTCCAAATATTTCATTGATTTATTCTCTTGTTTTCATGATAAAACTACCAGAACGGTAGTTTTGAATACATTATACTACCATTTTGTTAGTATGTCAATGGATTATAAAAAGTTTTTGAGGAAAAGATGCAAATTGTTTTGGGGAAAAGGTTAAAAGAGCTTCGGCTTGAACGCGGGCTGACACAAAAAGAGCTGTCCCTCGCGCTCGGGATGAATGCTGTAACTTATTTACACTATGAAAAAGGGCAGCGGGAACCGTCGCTTTCGGTTCTTGTTGATATGGCGAAATATTTTGAAGTTTCGGTGGATTATCTTTTGGGGTTGAAAGAGTATTAAAGTCCTGTTTTATGGTGTACCCGCCGGGGCTACTTCACGGGCAAAGCCCGCCACTTCGCCTCTGCGCTCCTCATGCCGCCCTAAGACAACAGAACGTGCGGGGCGACAGCTCCCCCTCAAGGGGCAGCCAAGATACATTTATCTCTTTCATTGCGCTACGCGAGGTTTTTTTAGACAATCAAAAAGGCGCAGGGTTTTCAACCCCACGCCTTTCTGGTGCGGATGACAGGACGTGCGCCTTTAGCGCCCCGCTCGTTTTAGTCAAGCACCCGCCAATGTGCCATTTTGATTTTCGCCCCGTTCGGACTTGATTTATTTGCGGTTCTATGCTATAATCATGGTACTTATATCGGAATCCCCGCCGCGGCGGGAAGGAGGTGCTATGGCGAAGAATGTATATTTTGACCCTTTTATGGGCAATAAGAGCAATCAGATGAAGTATCGGGCTGACGTTATAGAATCGCAACTCGAACAAAACGCCGCGCACGCACGGGATATCCAAGCGGCAAAAGAAGCTGAAAAGCAACGAAAAAGAGGATTCTTCGCGCGGCTCTTTCGGAAGAAAAATTCATGAAAATGTCTGAAAAATGGGCAGAAACTGATTTTTGCTAAACACACAAAAGGCGAGGGCGGTTTGTCCTCGCTTTTTCAATGAAAAAGAACGCAAGCTGAACCATGATCGGAACTCCCAAAAAAGATTTGCACAGCAAAGATTTTTTGGGAAAAGGAGCAACCGACGTAAAAAGCATAGCCCTTGCCATTCAGCAAGGGCTTGCAAAATGCGTCGCGTTGCGACGTGGTGCGGATGACAGGACTTGAACCTGCATGGTCTCCCACAGGAACCTGAAACCTGCGCGTCTGCCAATTTCGCCACATCCGCTTGTCGGGCTTCATTATACCATACCTCGCTTTTGCTGTCAATCACTTTCCGCGCAAAAATATTTTTTTTCGGTCCGTCCGCTCCGTCCGCGGGCGTCTTTCCGCTTGCGGAAGCCGAACGTTTTTTCTTCCGCAGATCATAAAATAATCGGCACATATCCCCCCAAGATGCTTTTTGTCATGGTACAATAGTAGGAGAGAACAAAAAGGACGGAGATCCATGAAGCTTTACCGATTATTCCGGCGCACCCTGAGTGCGCCCTATTTCCAGATCAAAGAGAACGCCGCCTCCTACTATGTACAGCGGGAGGGGAGCACGCTCTACCTGCTCTTCGAGAAGAGCAACGGCGCGACCGATTGGAAGAACAATCTCGATTTTCCCGCAAAGCCCTATCACAATATGGACGGCACATGGTTCGTCCATCGCGGATTTTTGCGGGTATTCAAGACGATCGAACCCTTCATTGCGCCCGCCGTTGCCGACAAAAACGTGCGGCGGATCGTCATCTCGGGCTATTCGCACGGCGCGGCGCTCGCGCTCTTGTGCCATGAATATTGCGTATTCAACCGCCCCGATATTGCGGACGCCGTGTTCGGTTTCGGGTTCGGCTGTCCGCGCGTCGTGTGGGGGGTTTTGAAAAAGAGCGTCAAGGCGCGGTTCAAAAACTTTACCGTCGTGCGGAATTGCCGCGACATCGTCACCCACCTGCCGCCGTGGTTTTTCGGCTACCGCCATCTGGGAAAGCTGCTCCAGATCGGGCGGGGACGGCGGCTCGGCGGCGTGGATTCGCATCGCCCCGAGTACTACCTCGAGGAGCTATCGCGGGAGGTGACGAAATGAACGAAGTTTTGCTCTCGAGCGTCATTTCCTGCGCGGTCGCTTCCGTTGTGGGCGGCGCGGTGACCTATGCCGTCACGCGGCTGAAAAACGGCGTCAAGCGGGAGAAGGCGCTCGGCGAGGGCGTGCGGAGCCTGTTGCGCAGCCAGCTGATCGAGTACCACGACAAATATATGGAGCGGGGCTACTGTCCCATCTACGTCAAGGAATCGGTGCGCCGCAGTTACGAGGCATATCATGATCTCGGCGGCAACGGCGTCATCACAAAGCTCTACGAGGACGTCATGGCGCTCCCCGAGGAAGCGCAGGATGCGGCGTAAAAGGGAGCAAAAGCGCGCAAAACTTTGCGGCTTTGCACAAACGAAAGGGGAGGCGTTCATCGCCTCCCTCTTTTCGCGGCCTTATCTTCGGCCGTTTTGCGGCCCCATCCTGCCCGCTTCGGGCGTCATATCATTTCCTTGATCGCGCGGTCGGTGGCGCGCTTTTGGTCGCGGGTCTTGAGCGCCTGCTTTTTATCGTAGGTGTGTTTGCCGCGGCAGAGCGCGACTTCCATCTTGACGAGCGCATCCTTGAAATAGAGTTTCAGCGGCACGAGGGTGTATCCCTTTTCGTTGACCCGTCCCACGATCTTATGGATCTCCTGTTTGTGCAGGAGCAACTTTCTGTCGCGGCGGCTGTCTTTGGTGGAGAAGGCGCCGCTCTTGTCGTAGAGGGCGATGTGCATATTTTTTACGATGACTTCTCCGCCGCGGACCTCGCAGAAGCACTCCCCGAGGGAGGCCTTGCCTCCGCGCAGGGATTTTACCTCGCTTCCTTCGAGCACGATGCCCGCTTCGTAGCGCTCCTCGATAAAATATTCGAAGGAGGCGGATTTGTTTACGGCAATGATCTTCATTTTAAGCTCCCGATTTTTTCGAGCAACGCGAAATTCGTCCTGCGCATACCGCGGTCGACGCCCGTCACTTCGACGCGGACCCGCTCCCCGAGCATATAGGAATGTTTCAGCCCGCGCAACATGTGCCTGTCCTCCAGATATTCGTAGTAGTCGTCGGGCAGGGTCTCCACGGGGATGAATCCCTCCACCGTGTTTTTCAGCTCGGCGAACAGCCCGTAGGAATTTGCGCCCGAGATCGTCGCTTCGTACCGCTGTCCCGTCTTGTCCTGCATATATTCGACCGTATACAGCGCGTCCGCTTCCCGTTCTGCGTCCGCGGCGTTCCGCTCGCACTCCGATGAGCGGACGGACGCCTCCTCCACAAAGCCCGCGAATTTCCGCGTGCCCGCGGGATCGGATAGCGCTTCTTTGACGATGCGGTGGACGCACAGGTCGGGATAGCGGCGGATGGGGGAGGTGAAGTGGCAATAGCACGCGGAGGCAAGCCCGAAATGTCCCGCGTTTTCGGGGGAATAGCGCGCCTTCATCATGGAGCGCAGCATCACGCGGTTGACAAGGGGATAGAGGGGGGAACCCTCCGTGCGCTTCAACAGCGCCGCGTAATGGCGCGGGGTCACGTTTTCCGCGTCGAGTTCCGCCTTGATCCCCGCCTCGGCGAGGAAGGTGAGAAGCCCCTGCGCCTTTTCGGCGGTCGGTCTTTCGTGGATGCGGTAGACGAAGGGGACGTTCTTTTCGGTCATGAGGGTGGCGACGCTCTCGTTGGCGAGCACCATAAACTCCTCGATCATCTCGTGCGAAATGGTGCGCTCATAGTCGGGAATGGAAATTTTCCCGTCACGGTAGAGGATCTTCGCCTCCTTTACGTCGAGCGCAATGCCCCCGCGCGCTTCCCGAGCACGTTGGAGGATGCGGGTGAGTTCGGCGGCGATCGCCACAAATCCGGTGAGATCGGGGTATTTCTTGACCGCTTCGGGGTCGCCTTCGGCGATCTTGGTGACGTCGGTATAGGTCATGCGGTGGCGGGAGCGAATGACGGACGGGCAGACGCGCTTTGCCGTCACCCTGCCGTTTCCGTCCACCGTCATAAAGCAGGAGAGGGTGAGCCTGTCCTCTCCCTCGTTCAAAGAGCAGATCCCGTTGGAGAGAGAGGGGGGAAGCATGGGCAGGACGCGGTCGGGGAAGTAGACGCTCGTCCCGCGGGAGAGCGCTTCCTCGTCGAGGCGGCTGCCCCGCGCCACATAGTGGGAAACGTCGGCGATGTGCACGCCGAGATAGAACCGTCCCTCCCGTCTTTCGATGGAGATCGCGTCGTCGATGTCCCGCGTATCCTCGCCGTCCACCGTGATGACGAGTTTTTTTCTGAGGTCCTCCCTGCCGTAGAGGTCCTTTTCGGTGATGGGGCGCGCCGCCTGCCGCTTGCCCTCCGCTTCCGCGTCGGCGGGGAATTTTTCGTGCAGTTTATGGGCGCGGATGATGGCAAGCTCCTCCGTAAAGAGGTCGCCTTCCCGCCCGAGGACTTCGGCGATCTCGCCCACGGGGGTCCTTCCCTCGAAGGAACGCACCTGTGCGACCGCCTTTGCCCCGCTCTTTGCGCCCGCGTGTTTGCCTGCGGGAATGAAAATTTCCGCCGAAAGCCGTCTGTCGTCGGGAACGAGATAGCCCGCCTGCCCTTCGCGGCGGTACACCCCGACGACCGTCTTGCAGCCTCTCTCGAGCACGGCGAGGATCTCGCCCTCGTCCTCCGAACGTCCCCCGGAACAGAAGGCGAGCACAACGTCGCCGTGCAGCGCGCCGCAGACGCCGCGGCGGGGGATAAAGAGATCGGGGGAGCCGTCCGGAAAGCACACGAACCCGAAGCCGCGCTCATTGCCCTGAAAGACCCCCTGCTTGGCGCCGAATTGTTCGGCGGTGCCGAAGCGGGAACGGCTATCCGAAAGCAGCTCGCCCCCGCGGCAGAGGGAGAGAAGGATGTCGTTAAGCCCCGCGGCGTTCTTTCCCCGAAGGCGCAGCATGGCCGCGATCTGTTCCGAGGTGCAGAGGGCGAAGGAGCCGTCCTGAAATTTTTCGAGCAGCGCTTGTTTTACGTTCATACGTCAAAAAAACGGGCAGCTTTTCGCCGCCCGTAAAAAGTCTTGTTTCCGATCATGCCCAAAGCGATTCGATGGAGATGATGAAGAACACCACCGCGAGGACCGCCAGCACTACGAGGCAGGCGACCGTCAGACGTTTGAGAAGGGACTCCGTAGACCTGCCCTTGTTCTTTCCGTAGAACGTTTCGCTGGAGCCGCCGAGCGCGTCGATGCCCTGCGAATTCCCGGGGGTGAACATGACGAGGATGATCGCCGCGAGCGCCGCAACGAACATCAGAATGATCAAGACCAAGCTTGTGATGCGGTAGGCGGGATAGTCGATCGGCGCCAATAAACTTGCGATAAAAGCTTCGAAATTCATAGCCTTTTTCCTTTTCAGTCAGAATACAGAGGTTATTATAGCATACCGCCGAAGAAAAAACAACCTTTTTTGGGCGTATTTTGAAAATTCCGAAAAAAATCCCTTCCGCAGAGGAAGGGATCAGGGGCTTACTTGGTGCCTTTGAAAATTTCGGCGCATTTCGTGCCGGGGGCCGCGTAGAGCAGGAAGCAGTTTCCGCTCACCTCGTCGAGCTTTTGCAGTTCGTCGTAAATGCTCTTTGCGTCCTCGGCGGTGACATGGGACTTGAGCGCCTCTTCCATTTCCTCGGTGCTGTTGAACTCCGCGATCACGGCAACGTTGAACATGTTGAAGGAATCGAGTCCCTCGCCCGTGCTTTCCTTTTGCAGGATATGGAGCTTTACCACCTTGGAGATCTGTTTGTACTCCTCCAAGTTCTCGTAGAGCTTCTTGACGGTTTCGGAAACCTCGGTTTCCTTGTAGCCCTCTTTCTCGAAAGCGGACTTGACGCCGCCGTAGGAACTGCAACCGCAGAACACGAGCAGCATGCTTACCGCAAGCACAATACAGCTGAAAAGCAATCCTTTCTTTTTCATTTCTCTCCCTCCTTGAATTGTTTTTATTATAGCAAACGGGCGCAAGAATGTCAAATGGATTTACAATAAAATTTTATGCTTGCCGCGCGCCGCGTTTGACTTTTTGCATGCAATATATTATAATAGGAAAAGCATGAAAGATGTCGTTCTCATCGGAATGCCCGCCTCGGGCAAGAGCACCGTGGGCAGCCTCCTTGCGGAAAAGCGCGGCTGCGCCTTTCTCGACGGCGACCGCCTCATCCGCGCAGCCACGGGAGAGCCGCTCTCCGCCACGCTCGCACGGCTTGGCACGGAGGGATTTCTCGCGCTCGAAGAGGAAGTCCTCTGCGGCATTTCCGAAAAGAACGCGGTCATCGCAACGGGCGGGAGCGCTGTCTATTCGGAAAAGGCGATGGCGCATCTGAAATCGCTCGGGAGGATCGTCTATCTGAAGATCGGCGGGAAAGAGGCGGAAGCGCGCATTCCCGACTTTTCGGCGCGCGGGGTCGTCATGCGGGGGAATGTTGCCACATTGCAAGAACTCTATGCCGAGCGCGCGCCGCTCTATGAAAAATATGCGGACGTCACCGTGGATTGCACGGGAAAAACGCCCGATGAACTCGTTTCGGAACTTTTGGAAATATGAGAGTATGTATCTACGGCGCGGGCGCGATGGGCACGAGCCTCGGCGCGGGCTTGGCACGCAAAAAACCCGCCCTTGCCATCGACTTTGTCACCCGCAACGCCGCGCACGTCACGGCGCTCAAAGCGGAAGGGTATTCCGCGCTCCTTCCCGCAGAGATGAACGGGGAATACGACGTCGTCTTTCTCGCCACAAAACAGCGGGAGAACGGCGCGATCGCCGCCTTTTTGGAGCCATTCCTGAAAGGGGACGGCGCCCTCGTCACCGTGCAGAACGGCCTGCCCGAAGCGGGGCTTGCCAATGTCCTTGGACAGGACAGAATTTACGGCTGCGCGCTCGGCTGGGGAGCGGAACTCGTCGCGCCCGGCGAAGTCAAACTCACATCGGAGGAATTTCATCTCGCGCTCGGCGCCTACGGGAAGGGGGACAAGCTAAAAGAATTGGAAGGCTTGCTCTCGTCCGCCTTTACGGTGACGGTGGGGGACCTTGCCGAGATCCGTTACAGCAAACTTGTCGTCAATGCGGCGTTCTCCACGCTGTCCGCGATCTCGGGCTGCCCGTTCGGAGAACTTGCCAAAAAGCAGAAAAAGCGCGTTCTCGCGCTCATGAAGGAAACGATCGCCGTTGCCAAGGCGGCAGGCTGCAAGCGCCTCGTGCAGAACGGGCACGACATCCTGAAGCTCTTCTTGCTGCCCTTTGCGGGAATGCTTCTTCCCATGGCGATGAAAAAGCACAAAGATATTCGCTCGGGCATGCTCAAAGACCTTCTGGCGGGGCGGCGGTGCGACGTCGACTTTGTCGCGGGCGCGGTCGTCAGGGCGGGGGAAAAGCTCGGCGTGGAAACGCCCGCATTGCGCGCCGCGGTTTCTTTGGTGCACGACATCGAAAACGGTCTTGCCGAACTCTCGCCAGAGAGCTTGGAGCTGTTATAGCGTCCGCACGGCGCAAACAAACATTTCAAAAATCTTTCGGGAGAAAAGAAATATGAATTACAAAGCATTGGCAGAGCGGCTTCTGCCCGGGGAATATCCCGAACTTTCTTACTACGAAACGCTTTATCCGCCGCGCGACCTTGAAAAGGGCGCGGAGGTCACCCGTCTTGCGCCCTCGCCCACGGGCTTTATCCACCTCGGGAACCTCTTCGCGGCGATCGCCAATGAGCGCATCGCCCACCAGAGCGGCGGCATCCTGTATCTGCGCATTGAGGATACCGACTTGAAGCGCAAAGTAGACGGCGCGGTGGAGGCGGTGAAAAACGCCCTCCGCTACTTCGACATCAAATTTGACGAGGGCGCCGAGATCGGCGGCGACGAAACGTACGCGCCGTGGTACCAGCGCCAGCGCGCCGAAATTTACCGCGCGTTCGTCAAACATCTCATCGAAGAGGGGAGAGCATACCCGTGCTTCTGCACCGAGGAGGAGCTTTCCGCCCTCCGCGAGGAGCAGACCGCAAAGAAAGAGATCACGGGCTATTACGGCAAATACGCCAAGTGCCGCAACCTCACCGAAGAGGAAATTTATAAAAATTTGGACGAGGGCAAGCCCTTTGTCATCCGCTTGAAGTCGATGGGAAACCCCGAGAACAAGCACAAATTCCACGACGAGATCAAGGGGGATATCACCGTCATCGAAAACGATCAGGACGTCGTCATTTTGAAGTCGGACGGCATTCCAACCTACCACTTTGCGCACGCCATCGACGACCATTTCATGCGCACCACCCTCGTCATCCGCGGGGAGGAGTGGCTCGCCTCTCTGCCCATCCACATCGAACTGTTCGAAACGCTCGGGTTCGAGCGGCCGCGCTACGGGCACAATTGCTCGCTCATGAAGCAGGACGGCTCGTCCCGCCGCAAACTTTCAAAGCGCAAGGACCCCGAACTCTCCCTCGAATTTTACCGCAAAGAGGGGTACTTTGCCCGCGCCGTCAAGGTATATATGCTCACTCTTCTCAACTCCAATTTCGAGGAGTGGTACCGCAAGAACCCCGAGGCCCCGCTCGAAAGTTTCAAGTTCTCGGCGGGCAAGATGAGCAAGAGCGGAACGCTGTTCGATCTTGACAAGCTCAACGATATTTCCAAGGACGAACTCTCCAAGCTCTCCGCGGAGGAGATGTTCGATTTTCTCAAAACGTGGGCGGATGAGTACGACACAGACGCGCAGAAAGGGTATTTTGCGGACCGCGAAAAGATGCTCAAAGTTCTTACCCTCTGCATGGGGATCGGCGGCAAAAAGCGGCGCAAGGACTTCACCACCGCCTCGCAGGCGATGAAATTCATCCAATTTTTCTTCGAGCGCACCCCGCAGGAGGACGAATACCGCGTGGACGGCGCAACGAAAAGAGCCGTTCTGACCGCATTTTTGAAAACTTTCGATCCCGCGGACGACGGGCAGACGTGGTTTGCAAAGGTAAAAGAGGCGGCGGCGGCGAACGGCTTTGCCCCCGAGATGAAGGACTACAAGGCAAATCCAGAGGCTTACAAGGGGAGCGTTGCAGACGTCGCCGAAATATTGCGCATCGCCACGACGGGCAGGGCGAACACCCCCGATCTTTGCACCATCCAGCAGATCCTGGGCGAAAAAGAGACCCGCGCGCGGCTCGAAGCACAACTTTGACAGTAAGCGGACAGGCTATAAAACGGAGCGTTACAAAAGGAGAGGACAAATGAGTAGAGCCGACGAAATTTTCATTCAGAACTGCAAGGACATCTTGGCGCACGGCGTGTGGGATACCGACCGTGAGGTCCGCCCCCGCTGGGAGGACGGCGCGCCCGCGCACACGGTGAAAAAGTTCGGGATCGTCAACCGCTACAATTTGCAGGAAGAATTTCCCATTCTCACCATCCGCCGCACGGCGTTCAAGAGCTGTATCGACGAGATGTTGTGGATCTGGCAGAAAAAGAGCAACAACATCCGCGACCTGCATTCCCACATCTGGGACAGCTGGGCGGACGAGAGCGGCTCGATCGGCAAGGCTTACGGCTACCAGCTCGCGCAGAAATGTCAATATCCCGAGGGGGCGTTCGACCAGGTGGACAGGGTGCTTTACGACTTAAAGCACGATCCCGCCTCGCGGCGCATCATGACCAACCTCTACAATTTTGCCGACCTGCACGAAATGCACCTCTATCCTTGCGCCTATTCGATGACGTTCAACGTTTCGGGAGATACGCTGAACGGCATTTTGAACCAACGCTCGCAGGATATGCTCGCCGCGAACAACTGGAATGTGGTGCAGTATTCGGTGCTGCTCAAAATGTTCGCGCAGGCAAGCGGGCTGAAAGCGGGGGAGCTTGTCCACGTCATTGCCGACGCGCACATCTACGACCGTCACGTTCCCATTGTGGAAGAACTCATCACCCGCGAGCCGCTGCCCGCGCCGCAATTTTTCATGGACGAAAGTATTTCAGATTTTTACGCTTTCACGGTGGAGAGTTTCCATCTCGAAAACTACCAATTCCATCCCTTCGACGTAAAGATCCCGATCGCAATATGATCCCCCCTCCATGGGAGGGGGCGAGCGAACCACCACCCCCTCCATGAGAGCGGGCGAGCGAACCACCACCCCCTCCACGGGAGGGGGATTCAGGGGGTGGGCACTCGGAGAGGGTGAAGGGACCCCCTCCCTCGGAGGGGGATCAAGGGGGTGGGCACTACCCCAATCTGTCATTTCGACAGTGCAACCTTTTATTTGTCATTTCGACCGAAGCGAACGAAAGTGAGCGAAGTGGAGAAATCTCAACAACATTAAAAATAAGGTAGAGATCCTTCGACTACGCTCGGGATGACATTATAAAGCCTATTTTCATTTTGACCGCCCGCTGTTCTGATTTTCCAAGCGTGGCACGAGGAATGCAGCGACGAAGCAAACATCTCTACCGTATTCCCAAAACACGTCATGTTGAGCGGAGGCGCAAGCCGAAGTCGAAACATCTCTACCTTATTATTAAATAAAACAAAATCATGGAGAAAAAAATGAAAGAGTTACACAAACGGTTATTGGCACTCGGCATGGGCGCGGTGATGATATTCGCTATGGGCGCGGCAGGTTGCAATAGCGGCAACCAAGGGCAAACGACGCAAACGCCCTCAACCGGCACGACAACACCCGACCCCGATAAAGATAAGGACAAAGGCGAGCCTTCCGTCACGCCCGACCCCGATAAAGAACAAGACGACCCCACGCAAACTCCCGCAAAGACAAAGGAGGAGGCGATCTCTGCTTTTAACGCCGCGGTGCAGAAGATCAACGCCGACAAAAATTTTACCTATACGGAAATCGGCGCGGAGTATGTCGCCGAGTTCGAGGGCGCAAAGCTCAAAGTGACCGAAAACGGCGCGTCGGTGTTCTACGTCACAGAGGACGATCAAAATTATTCCTACACCCTCCGCGATTCCGAATGGCATAAAGACTTTTCCGAAACGACGGCGGCGGAGATTTTCTCCTCTTTGACGGCGGTTTTGAGCGACGTCGTTTGGAGCGACTTCGAGGCAGAGGAAAACCTGCTTACGGGAACCGCCTCGGGCGAAACGATAGAGGCGACCGTCACCGAAACCGCGCTTACGGTCGAAACGGCGCAGAAGAAGTTTACGCTCACCAAACTCGGCACGACCGCCGTATCTCTCCCCGCCGACGCGGTGGACGATACCGACGCCTCTAATTTTATCTTCACGACCGACGAAAACGGCGAAACGGTTTGGAATGTGAAAGCAATCAAAGATGTGCTTGAACCGTGGCTGAAAAATGAAGGCGAAGGAAATCAATATGGAAAAGATATGTTTGCTTCATCAAGTAAAAATGGAACGGCATTTACAAGAGAAGTTTTATATATAAATCCTTCAAAAGATAAGATTGCTTTTGGACTAATTCTTGATATTGATGGTCAAATTGGTATTATAGAATCTTATTTTTATGACTCTGCTTTTTATGCTTCTTTAAAAAATAAAGAAACCATGACAAGAAAAGAATTTAAAGATTATTTAATGCAAATTAATCAAAGAAGAATAGGAACAAGTATTAAATATATTGAAGTCGAATACACCACTCTTGACGAAGATTACGAAACGGCGCACAAGCAAGAATTTGAAACATTGACAAAAAATGTCTTTGAAAAATATCACAAGGAAAAAAACGCTGCCGACCCCGACTATACGGGCGCAAAAATTTTCTTTGCTTTTAAGATACCTATGGGACCTATAAATGGGCATGGGGATGGTAGACAATGGGCTCAGTATTATCTTATTGAACAGGCAGGGAAACTTGAAATCATTGAATTTCAACCCCGTGGGCTTCTTGCTGGATTGGGTTGCCTGCAAAATGTTTTGCAAAATGTAGAAGGAAGATGGACTTTGGAGTTTGGGCTACAACATATTGCCGAAGTTTCGAGCGAAAATCTTGTCTTATTTGACGCTCCGATCATGACGATCGGCAAAATCGCCTGACCCTCCGCTCCGCGCGGGGTAACTTGGCGCCTCCCACGGAGGGGGCGAGCGAACCACCACCCCCTCCATTGGAGGGGGATTCAGGGGGTGGGCACTCGGCGCCCCTCACAGGGGAGCTGGCGAGCGAAGCGAGCCTGAGGGTGGAGCGGCGTTGTTCTCCTCAACAGTCCTGCGGACTGTGAGGAACGCCGCGACATGAGGCGTGGCCTCGCCGAGGGGGTTGCGGCGGTCCCTGCCGCCGCAACTGAGAAACCCTTTCGGCGCATGCGCGCCACTTTCCCTAAATGGGACAGCAAAAGATTTCTCGACAAGCTCGAAATGACGTAATTAGGACCCGCCCCACACCCCTACCCCTCTCCCACGGAGAGGGTGAAGGGACCCCCTCCATGGGAGGGGGATCAAGGGGGTGGGTAACATTCCCAACTGTCATTTCGACCGAAGCGAATGCAATGAGCGAAGCGGAGAAATCTCAACAATATTAAAAATAAGGTAGAGATCCCTCGACTACGCTCGGGATGACATTATAAAGCCTATTGTCATTCCGCCCGCCGCGCGTTTGTTCTATTTACGTCACCCTGAGCCTGTCGAAGGGTGTCCGCATTATAACAAGGAGGGTTTCCTCACGACGTTTCTTTTCGAAGCCCCGCAGGGGCGAGCAAAGAAACGTGTGAACACTTATGAAAGCTATTTTCCATGCAGACAAGGAGTGGGGGATCGGAAAAAAGAACGATTTAATGTTCTCCCTCCCCAAAGATATGAAATTTTTCCGCGAAACGACGAAGGGCAAAGTCGTCGTCATGGGGCGGAATACCCTGCGCTCTTTTCCGAGCGGCAAGCCCTTAAAAAACCGCGTCAACATCGTCCTCTCGCCCGAAACCGTCGACGGGGACGTTATCACCGTGCATAACCTCGACGAACTTTTCGAAGAGGTCAAAAAATACCCGCAGGACGACGTGTTCGTCATCGGCGGGGCGAGCGTGTACCGCACGCTCATTCCTTACTGCACCGAGGTCCTCGTCACCAAAGTGGAAGCTGTGGGCAGGGCGGACGTGTTCGCACCCGATCTTGACAAAGACGAAAATTTCACCCTCGTCTTTGAGAGCGAACCCCAAGAGGACAACGGCTACACGATCAAGTTCTGCACCTACCGCAACAAGCGGGTGCAATAAATCCCCAAGAGGGTATTTTTTCGTAAAATCCCCTCTTTTTTGTTGTCAAAAGCGCGGAAAAGTACTATAATCATCTGTGGTTTTTCAAAGGAACATACATTTATGATCAGAAACGATTTACGCAACATAGCGATCATCGCGCACGTCGACCACGGCAAGACGACCCTCGTCGACCAGATGCTCAAACAGAGCGGCACCTTCCGCGAGAACCAGGCGGTGGAGGAGCGCGTGATGGACAGCGGCGATCTCGAGCGCGAGCGCGGCATCACCATCCTCGCAAAGAACACTTCCATCCACTATAACGGGGTGAAGATCAACATCGTCGATACCCCCGGCCACGCCGATTTCTCGGGCGAAGTAGAGCGGTCGCTCAAAATGGTTTCGGGCGTGCTCCTTCTCGTAGACGCCGCCGAAGGCCCCATGCCGCAGACCCGCTTCGTCACCCAAAAGGCGCTCGAACTCGGCTTGAAACTCATCATCGTCGTCAACAAGATCGACCGCCCCGACGCCCGTATCTCCGAGGTGAACGACGAAGTCCTCGAACTCTTGATGGACCTCAACGCGACCGACGAACAGCTCGACAGCCCGTTTATTTACTGCTCGGGCAGAGAGGGCACTTCTTCCCTCGACCCCGCGGAGGAGGGCAAGGACCTAAAACCGCTGTTCGACACCATTCTCTCCCACTTCCCGCCCCTCGAAATGGATGACGAAGGGGAGCTGCAGATCCTCGTTTCTTCCATCGACTATAACGAATACGTCGGCAGGATCGGCATCGGCAGGATCGAGCGCGGCGTGGCGCAGCCCAACCGCGAAGTCGTCGTGTGCAATTATAATCACGAAGAGGTCAACACCAAGGGGAAACTTGTGGGGCTGTACGAGATCGAGGGCTTGAACCGCGTCCCGTGCGAGAGCGCCCGCGCGGGCGACATCGTCTGCTTTGCGGGCCTTGAGGGCATCAACATCGGCGATACGGTCTGTTCGACGGCCTGTGTGGAGCCGGTGCCCTTCGTCAAGATCTCCGAACCCACCGTGGAGATGATCTTCTCCGTCAACGATTCTCCCTTTGCGGGCAAAGAGGGGAAGTGGGTCACCACGCGGCACCTCCGCGACAGGCTCTACCGCGAACTCTTGCGCGATGTGTCCCTCCGCGTGGAGGACACCGATTCGGCCGACGCTTTCCGCGTGAGCGGCAGGGGAGAGATGCACCTCTCCATTCTCATCGAAACCATGCGCCGCGAGGGGTACGAATTCCAGGTGAGCGCGCCGAAAGTCCTCTTCAAGGAGATCGACGGGCAGCGCTACGAACCCGTGGAGCGGCTCATCATAGACGTTCCCGAAACGAGCACAGGCCCCGTGTTCCAGAGCATGGGCGAAAGGAAAGGGGAGCTTGTCCACATGAGCGCCGTCGGTTCGCGGATGCGCCTCGAATTTTTGGTTCCCGCGCGCGGCCTGTTCGGCTACAAGAGCGAGTTTTTGACGGACACCAAGGGCGAGGGCGTGATGAGTTCGGTGTTCTACGAATACCAGCCCTACAAGGGAGAGATCGCAAGGCGCAGCACGGGTTCGCTCGTCGCCTTCGAAACGGGGGAGGCTGTCACCTACGGACTATTCAACGCGCAGGGGAGAGGGACCCTCTTCATCGGCGCGGGCGTGCAGGTCTACGAGGGCATGGTCATCGGGTTTTCTCCCAAGGACGAGGACATCAACGTCAACGTCTGCAAGACGAAACATCTCACGAACACCCGCTCCTCCTCTTCGGACGAAGCGCTCCGCCTCATTACCCCCAAACGCATGAGCCTCGAAGAATGTCTGGAATTTATCAAGGACGACGAACTGTTGGAAGTCACGCCGCTCAGCGTCCGCATCCGCAAGCGCATTCTCGATGGGGAACTGCGTGCCAAGGCCCGTGCAAAGGCGAAGGTACAGTAAAAAGCACGCCGACATGCCCAAAAAGCAGCTTAGCATAGTACTATGTTACACATAATACACCACATAAGGGCCGTAAACATAGTATTATGCGTGACATAATCGCCTTCAAACCGCCCAAATCGGGCGGTTTGTTCTATTTTTGCGGCTCTTTGCATAGCCTTAGAGCATGGAAAACGATCGGAGCATTCTCACCATCGAACAGCGGACAAAGATCACGATGACCTGTGTGGAGAGCGTAGACGCCTTTTCCGAAACGCGCATCACCCTGACGGTGGGCGGGCAGCGGGTGACGATCGACGGCAACCGCCTCAAGATCCTCGCCTTTTCGCAAGGGAGCGGCAATTTCTCGGCGAGCGGCGAGGTGCATGCGTTGCGCTACGGCGCCGCCAAGGGAAAGCTCTCGGGGATCTTTAAGTGAGCCATTTTCACGCGCTCTTGCTCTGTGCGCTGCTCGGGCTTCTCGGCGGCGCGCTCTACGATGTTCTCACGGGACTTGCCTATCCCTTCCGCAGCCGCGCGCTCACCGCTGTCGCCGAGGCGCTTTTTTGCGCTCTTTTTACGGGGCTTTACCTGCTCTTTTCGTTGAATTTCGCCCTGCCGCCCTTCCGTTTTTACCATTTATTGGGTTGCGCCGCGGGTTTTTTCCTTTATTTGAAAAGCCTGCACAAAACGGTTGCTTTTTTTGCGGGGAAGGTATATAATAATATTGTACGCAATCTTCAAAAGAGAAGGACTCGAAATGTCAAGGAAAGGCGAGGGGATCACGGAAGAAAAAGCAAAGCGCATCGCGGTGGGAGCGACCGTCGCGGGCGTGTTGCTCATCGTTTTCTTGGTGGTCATTCTCATCATACAGGGCGTGATCATCGGCACAAAGAACTCCCGCAAGGAGCATCTCGACGATCTCACCGATGAGTATCGGTCCGCGGTCGAACAGGGCGAAAAGGATCTGAACTACTATCGGTCCGGCGAAGGGCTATACTATTACGCCCGTCAATACGGCTTTAAGTAATGCAAGCGATCATTGATATCGGTTCCAATTCCGTCCGCCTCATGCTTTGGGCGGGCGGAAAATCTTTCTATAAGAGGGTCAACACGACGCGGCTGGGCGAAGGGCTTGCGCTTTCGGGCAGGCTCTGCCCCGCGGCGATCTCGCGCACCGTGCGGGCGGTGGAAGAATTTGCCGCCGAGGGACGGCGCCGCGGCGCACAGGTGCATGCCTTTGCGACGGCGGCGGTGCGCGCTGCGGAAAACGGCGCGGATTTCTGTTCGGCAGTGAAACAGCGTTGCGGCATCGGAGTGGACGTCGTTTCGGGCGAAGAGGAGGCGCTGCTCGGGCTTTCGGGCGCGATCGGGATGGCGCAAGAGGGCGGCATCGTCGACATCGGCGGCGCCAGCACGGAAGTCTGCGTCCGCGCGGGCGGAAAAATAAAGTTTTCTCTGTCCCTGCCTGTCGGCGCGGTGCGGCTCCATGATACCTGCGGTGAGGAGCGGGACAAGCTGCTCGCCGAGATCCAAACGCAGATCGCGCCTCTTGAGGGCGTGCGTCCCGTCGGAAAGATTTATGCGATCGGCGGCACAGGCTCCACGCTTGCCTCGGTGTTGCTCGGGCTGGAAGCGTACGACGGACAAAAAATTCAGGATTTTTATATGCCGCAAGCGCAAATTTTCGCCCTTGCGGACAGGCTTCTCTCCCTCACGGCGGAGGAGCGCAAACAAATCAAGGGCATGGACGAACGCCGCGCGGACATCATCGCGGGCGGGGCGCTTTTGCTATCGGAGATCATGAAAAAGCTGTCTTTGACGGGGATTTATGCCTCCGATCGGGACAATTTAGAGGGGTATTGTTACTTGCGGGGGCTGAAATGAGCGGCAGGACCAAGCGAATTTTATATCATATTGCGGATGCGGTCCTCTTTGTTGTGTTCGGGATCGGCATGCTGCTTCTCTCCCTTTTCGTGCCGTCGCGTGCAGAATTTCCGCGCGGGGATGCGGAGCTTTGGCAGTATCCTTTGGCGGTCGCCCTCTCGGTCGTGGGACTTCCCGTGCTTTTGCACGAATGCGGACATCTCTTGTTCGGCGCGCTTGCGGGAATGAAACTCGCCCGCTTCGGGTTCCACCCCTATACGCGGGGTCCGGTCGCGGGGGAAACGGCGATGTACCCCAAAAACGGAAAGCATGTCAGGGGAAAATTTGTTGCGCTCACCCTCGGCGGGGCGGCCGTAAACGTTGCGCTCGGCGCCGCGCTCTTTCTTTTGTGGCTGCTTCTGCCCGCGCACCCCGCGGGCTGCGGCGCGCTGTCGGGCTTTATGTTCTATGAGGGGTTGCGCTCCCTTCTTCCCGCCGAACTTCCCGCGGGCAAGACGGACGGCGCCGTCCTCCTGGGGCTTTCCAAACGCCGTCCCGAGGAAGAGGTCGCCCTCCGCGTGCTCACTGCGCAGGGACTCTTATATAAGGGGAAGTATTCCGATCTTCCCGAAGAACTTCTCTTCGCCGCGCCCGTTGTGCGGGAGGACCTTCCCGCCTATCACGCCCTTCTCATGTTGCAGGCGCAATACCTGCTTGCGGCGGGGAAAGAGGGGGAGGCACAGCAAAAACTTTGCCGTCTTTCGGCGTGCGAGGGGCTTACCGAGGCGGAAGAAGGGGAGTGCGGACGCTATCTCGGATATTTCGGGGGGACCTTCCCGGCGGAGAGATCGCCGCTCTTCGGGGTGGACGAACTCGAGAAAGAACTTGCGGAAAAAACAAAAAAGCCCTGATTTTTCAGGGCTACGTTTTCAAAGAAAAAACAACCGATGTTTCGGCTTCAAACCGGCATTGATATGTCGCAGGAAGGAATATTCAGTTGTCGGTTGTGGGGGATAGTAAAAAACTTAGTCTGCAAGACCGAGGAGATAATCGGACGACACGTTGAAGTAACGTGCGACCTTTGCGATGTTGGATGCCGTCGGATCACTCTTGTTGGTTTCCCAATAGCAGACGATCCCCAAACTCACACCCAAATCTCTTGCAACAGTCGCCTGCGACAAGCCTCTCTCTTTACGCATCTCCATAAGCCGTTCGGCAAATACTTTCAT
>CANQWX010000012.1 GCA_947627665.1 uncultured Clostridia bacterium | reverse complement strand
CATTGCTTCTTATAACTCTTGCATGCAACGGTGATCTTTACAAGTTCTTTGCCCATTCTGGCAAGATAGGCATAACATCTCACATAGCCGTCATCACCGTTGCCCTCATCGAGCTTGCGGATCTTCTTTGCGATGCTCTGTGGAATTGGTCTTATTTTGTCTTTATCAATCATAGTTTCACCTCATTGTAAATTCATTTTCCCGTCCAAAAGGTCATAGAGCAATATCATTGTGTCCTTATGGAAGGTAGACGAAGGATAGGGATTTTCCGTTTCGGTTTCGGGTTCGGATTCGGTCACTTCGCCCGTTTCCCTGTCTATGGTCTTTGTCCGTTTTATTGTGCGGGTTTCCTTGCCGTCTACAACAATGATGTCATGAAATTCAGATATTTTCTTTAAGTACATATCCGAAGCGTGATAGGGAAAGCCAATCATCGGAACGCGCTCACCCAGCCCGAAATCCCTGCCTGTAAGCGTCAAATTCAGCTCGTCGGCAAGTTGTTCGGCGTCGCTCTCCAATGCCTCGTAGAAGTCACCCAAACGCATCAAAATCACGGCAGAAGGGTTTTGCTTCTTCAATTCGAGGTATTGCCCGTAAACGGGTGATACTTGCGCTTTCGGCTGCTCTGTTTGCGGGATCTCGATTTTCGTTTCTTCTTCCGGAAGTTCCTGTTCTTCTTCGTCGTCCGTGTCCGTTTCTTCATCATCGGTTTCGGACATGGTAGGCGTGTTTTCTGTCACATTGGCTTTGAACATATCATCGAATATGCTCAGCTGCGGCTTCGGTTTGGGTGCAGGCGGCGTGTAGGTCGGGATAGCGGATTTCTTTACAGGCACGGGAGCAGGTTTATAGGGCGTTCCGTCCTCGTTATAAAGAGTACCCTCAATTTCATCTTCTTCAAAGTAGTGGATCGCCCAGCCATAGACGGTGGGATCGTCTATGTAGGCTGTTTGCTGCTTTCTCGCCTGTTCGGAAGCGTAATGCCAAAATCCGTTGAGGTCTTTTTTCATAATAAGTGTCTTTCCGCCCCGCTCTACGGTCACACCGTTATTGATTTTTAGGGCGAGGATCTCACTCACGTTCGCTTCAAGATATGCTTTCACCATCTCCTGCGAAGTGTTTTCGGTTTTTAGTTCCAATGCGATCATAAGTCTGCTTCCTCCTTTAAGATTTTCAAAATGTCCTGTTCGCTCCAACCGTCCGAACATATCCAGATGATCGTTGCCAACGTTTCAAGCGATGCGCCCGCCTTATTTCTCTCAAACATCATTCCGTACTGCGTGTTGTCGCCGTTCGTGAACCATTGGTACTTGTTGCACAGGTTGTAAAGCCGATTTGTTGAAAGTTTCATGTTTTATCTCCTTATGATTTTTTATTTTTGAAAAGAAAAAGCCCGCTCTTTGTCAGAACGGGCAGCCGCGCCAAAGCCATTTGTATTCAAGGCGTGTTTTGATAGGCAATACCGACCAAACGGCATTTATGATAGGTTGTTGCGTCTTTCTGTCCGGCGGCGAATGACTTTCGTACCACCTCACGCACCATTGCGCCGTGGAATAGGTGTTTGTGACAAGGTAGAGCTTCATTTTACGCTTGCCATATTGTTGGTAGCAAACCTTATAACCGTATAGTTCTTTCATGTCAGCAGTTATAAAGTTCTTCCCCGTATTCGTCTATTGCATCGCAGGCACTTCTTGAAAGATAGGCGGTCGCCCGTTCTCCCCACCATGCGAGTTTGACTTCTCCCGCGTTGGTATCTACCCATATCGAAGGACCGCCGACCGTCACCCAAATGCAGATGCCCTTGTATTCCCGCTGTGCGTCGACCGTAAATTCGATGTCGAGCGCGTCGGAGAAATAATCATAGACGGAAAGCGGTTCGAGTTCGTCCGTAAGCAGTTCTTCCTTGCAATTCGGACAATGGATCGCTGTGTCGCCGTCCTCGGTTTCGTATTCTTCCGTGTCGTCCATGCAGAAGTCATTTCCGCAATAAGGACAGTGGTAGAGTTTCCCGTCCGTAACGTTTTCGATTTCTTCTGCGATGCGGCGGCAGTATTGATAATTTTCTTCTCTTTCTTCTTTCATTTCTTTTCTCCTATACCGTCGAGCGACGTGATGTCAATGTGTTTGCCCTTTAAGGCGTGTTTTTCTCGAAACCGGCGCAAGGCCTCGTCCAACGAATAGCCGATATAATGCTCTCGGATATTCCTGCCATCGTCGTCCGAGTAACGAAGTATGAGTGTACCGTAAATGTTTTTATAGTAGAGGAGGTATCTCATTTTTCGCTCCTCCCGTATAAATCGTCTGCGTAGTAAGTACCGTTGAAACCGTTCAAAATCGCCGTGCAGATAATTCCTTTGTAGGAAACGATGTAATACGTCTGTTCTCCTCTACGGCGTTTGTCCAAAACGGTCACTTCGTCCATTTCGCCGCCCAAGCTGTTGATGTGCGCGTAAACGGTGTATGCCTTTCCGTCGCAAAAATCTTCGAGATCGGCAACGGTTTTTAAGGGAGTAGGCGTTTCCAGCGTCCCCATGCAGAAGTCGTAATTGTAATATTCCGCGTATTCGCAATGGTTGAGCGCGTCGATGAGGTGCGATGCGACGATCAGATTGTCCTCGTCGATTTTGAGTTTTATAAAGTCTTTCAGCGTTCCATAGTCGGTGATGTCGTCACGCTGTTCGCGCAATTCCTCAATGGCTATGTAAAAGCCTTTTTGATAGAGTTCCAAAACTGTCATTTTTTATAGTCCTCCGTTATAGAATTTCCTTTTTTTGCAGTTCAATGTTCGTATAACGTCCGATGTGCGTATCATCTGTTGCGTAAAAATACACATCTGAATTGCCGGAGTTATTGTCATCGACGCAAATGTCGTACCCGTCGTTGGGGTTGCCGTCCTCGTCCATTGCTTCTTCCAACCAACTTGTTTTGATTTCATGTTCGATCAGTTCTTTGAATTTATCATAGGCGGCATCGTATTCGCGGAAAGGGTAAATTTCCAATCCGTGTTCATCATCAAACGCCCAGTCAAGCGTAACAAGGTAAATAGCGTTTTTCATTGTAATTCTCCGTTAATTGTATTTCTTTCTATAATCCGATTTTTTCGGCGACCAGATCGGCATATTTGAAAATTGCCATACTCGTATGATGTTTTTTTGTGTAACTATAACTTGTTTTGTATTTGTATTCAAAATAGCTTCCATAGGGTGGCGGGTCGATTCGTTTTTGAATTAGAATCGTATGACAGTATTCCCGCAGCCAGCCGACAAGTTTGATCGGAAGAGCGATGTTACAGTCCCGCGCAATCAGTTCAAATTCTTCCGCAGTGACCGACTGTTCGGATAAAATTTTAGCTTTGATGTTTTCGATGCGTTCGACCAGCTTCTTTCTTGCCGCTTCTTCTGCTTCAAGGCGGCACTTTTCTCTTTCTTGTCTTTCTTCTTCCTCTTCGAGCCGTTTCAGTTCAAGGATCTCGGCGCGGTTTTTGCGTACTTGCTCCGCGAGATCGTTTTCACCGACGATTTCACAGAACAAGGCGTCGCCATTGCTCGTCCACTGTTTTGATTCGATTGTAGCTTTGATTATTTTTATTTTCTCTGCCACATTCGGGACAAGGGGTTTCAACTGTTGCTCTGAAATTCGGTTGAGAAGCAGATCTTTTACTTCTTCCGGGGTGTTATACGAACTGATATGAAGTCTGTCCAGAAGATCCTTTGTGCCGTCGATATGATAATAATAGTCCGTCAACCGTTCGTCGTTTTTGCTTGTGACATAATAAAAATCTACGCCGCAAGCCGTGCAAAGTTTTTGACAATTACGCAAGATTTTGACGGTCGCCGTGCAATAGTCTTTTTGATAACCGATAATTTTCATGTCAATCCTCCAAATATTTTTTGTATTGAATTTCGTCTGTGTGCTTCATTGCAATCCCGTTCTTTTCAAATCTACAAAATAGTGCCGATTGTAATTGCTCCGTTCCACAAGGTGCCAATACAGTTCGGCTTCTTCCCGTTCGCATTCGTTAAAATCAAGTTCGTAACCATCACTCGGTTCACCGTTCTTATCGAATACTTGTCCGAGGGGAGAGATGTCGGGGTTCTTCGCGTCAGCGATCAAATCTTGATATTTCTTGTATGCGGCTTTTCGGTCGGCATACAGGAAAGTTTCGATTCCGTCGCTGTCGTCTGTACTCCAATTCAGAAGTACGAGATAAATCGTGCCGTTCATAGTTCTTCCTCCTTTATCAATTTTCATAGTGAGAGATAAGCCAGCCCCTTATTGTCCGAGCATGGCAGCGTTTCGGAGCGCACCAGCAGTACAGTTCGATATGTCCGTACTCTTTCAGCGCATCCAGCATAGAATTTAGATACTCTTTTGCCTGATCCGAATGTACCAGAAGCCATTTGAAGTGCAGTGCGTATTTGTTACAAACAGCGTCGCGTTCGCTTTCATCGTACATTCGATAAGGGTTGCCGACGGGTGTTCCTCGGTCAACGCGGAATTGCCACGGTTCGTTGTGAAATTCGTGATTTCGCAGGTTCTTGATTTCGATGTTCATTGTTTAGTCCTCCATGTTTACAAATTCATTTACGGGGATCTTGCATTCCCCAAAGATGCCATATTCAAAGTACAGATCGTTTTCATCACCTTTCAAGTCATAGGTTGTCTGTGTCAACCTGCCTTGATTGCTCACGGCGAGCGTGATTTCCTGCCGCTGCTCGTTGACTTCGATGATGTTGAAAATGACGGTGTGATCTCCGTCGAAGTGATAATATTCGTACATATAACGCTTATCCATTTCTACGTCCTCCTCAATCTGCATATTTGTACCAGACGCGGTATTCCACTTCGAGGTAGTCGATGGTTTCGTATCTGTCTTTCTCTTGATTGAAGATAGATACATTTTCGAGGGCTTGCGTTACGATTCCGCTGTACTCTTTGTCCCTTCCGTTAGATGCGCAGTATCCTTTGACACCTTCGATCACCTTGATATAGGGTTTTCCGTTTTGCGAGAGTGCGGGAACGAACAGGTTATCTTCTGCCAGATACCCAACACCGGACCACTTTTGACTTCCATTCCTTTTGGAAACCGAACAAACTACTTTTCTCATTTTCTTTTCTCCTTTTTTTCTTTTTTGCCTTTTGGCAACAGGGGAAGGGAGCATGACCCGAACAGTCATGCCTTTTCATATCGGAGAGCTGGGGGAAGTCAACGGAACAGGGAAAAAATTTGCATAAAACAAAAAACCGCCCGAAGGCAGTCCTTGAACAAAAGCTGTTCTTTGACCGTCTTCGGGCGGATCCGTATCCAAAGCAAATTTTTTCACCCGTTTACTTCCACCGAGGGTTATGCTACCATCAACCGCCAAAAGGCAAAAAAAGGAGAAAACATCGCTTATATATGCAAAAAAGCCACTCCAAACGGAGTGACTTTCTCGCTTAAAACGGAAAAACGACCCGAACATTTCGTTCATCAACGAAAGTGTTCGAGCCGTCCCAGAGTGGTGACCTTGCCGGGAATCGAACCCGGGATTGCGCCGTGAGAGGGCGCCGTCTTAACCGCTTGACCACAAGGCCGTATTCGCTTTTCCTTCGATTCCCTTTGCCGGGAATACTTCGCGGGCTATGCCCGCTCGTGCCGCCCTTCGTCCGCAAAAGAACTTCGGGCGGGACGCCCCCGTGACCGTCCCGTTAAGACCCGCCGTCTTAACCGCTTGACCACAAGGCCGTTTTGCGTCGGTTTCCCGATCGCTCTGTGATTATACCATAATCGGCGCGTTCTTGCAACCGATTTTTACGGCAAAAACAAAAAAATTTTTCGCGCACCGAAATTCCGCAAAAAAAAGACATCCGCCTGTGCCGCGACTCGGAAAAGGTTAACCCGCTTCTCGCAGGTGGGTGCCGTGCGCACGGACATCGGTCTTTCCGCAAAAGCAGACCTTGCCTATCCCGCGCGACAGCGGCTCCCGGAATTACTTTGTGGATCACGCATTCTCCGAATCCCGTACACCGCAGGTGTCATTCTCATTATAGCAAACGCCGCGGAAAAAGGCAACTGCTCGCGCAAAGTTTCGCAAGGAAAATTTATCCGCAAGAGCGCCGCCTTTTTCCCTCTCCGCTCAGATCCCCTTGATGACGGGGAACCGCACGGTGAGCACGTTTTGGTTTTGTTGGGTGCGGTAGAAGATCTCGCCCGCGATGCGGCGGATGATCGTCATGCCCATGCCGCCCTCCGCATAGGAATAGAAGTCCTTTTCGCCGTTCTCCGCCTGCAACGGATTGAAGGGTTCCCCGTCGTCGGTAAAGCGGATGATGAGGCTGTTTTCCTCCCGCTCGCAGCCGATACGGATGGTCTTTGCGCCCGCATGGTTCACGATATTGGTGAAGATCTCTTCGCAAGCAAGCTCGATATTTTTCTTGCGCGGGTCCTCGTGCAGCCAATGCTCGAGAAGTTCGCGCATCTTTTCGAGTTCGGAAAGCTCGGGCGCCAGCAAGCGGTGTGCGCCCGCGGGGAAGAAGAGTGCCAGCACGGCGCAGTCGTCCTCTTTGAGCGCGCCGAAATCCTTTGCCGCAAGCGCGATGTCCTCCGCCACGCCGTCCGTTTTGAGGGCGTTCCCGAAGTGCTCCCCGACGGCGGAGAGCAGCCTGTCGTAACCGAAATATTCCCTTCCGTTAAAGGCGTTGACCACGCCGTCCGTATAGGCGATCAGTCCCTGCCCGGGACGGAGCGCAAACGTTTCGTCGGTGAATTCCGCGTCCGCGTATAGCCCGAGCGGCGTCCCCGCGCGCATGCGCAGAAAGCCCGACGTTTCCCCCGCCACGACGGGCGGAAGGTGCCCCGCGTTGGCATAGCGAAGTTCGCCCGACACGCTGTCCAGCACGGCGCAGAACAGGGTCGCCGCCATGCCGTCCCCCCTCTCGTATGCGAGCTTGTTGAGAGCGGAGAGCGCTGCGGCGGGCGATCTGCCCTTGTGCATCTGCTCCCGCAGTCCGCGCAGGAGCCATGCGGAAAAGAGCGCGGCGGGAAGGCCCCTCTCCCACACGTCGCCGATGGCGACGCACATGCGGCGGTCGTCCAAAGCAAAGCCGTCGCAGAGGTCCGCCCCGACCGAAGAAGAGTGCAGCGTGCAGGTATGGACGCCGTAAGTGAGCGCGGCAAGGTCGATCCGCTCGGGAACGGCAGCGGCGCACACCGCGAGCGCGGCGCGCCTCTTTTCCCGCTCCGTGACCTGTTCGTCCGTCTGCTGCGCCACGCGGGCAAGGAGCGCCGAAAGTTCTTTCTCTTCCTCTTCCAGCGTCTGGGAGAGGGCGCCCACGCAGCCCGCGCCCGCGACCGCCACGGCGGGTTCGTGATGTTCGACCCGTTCGGCGATCCGCGAGGCGGAAGTCCGCATCTTTTTCAGCGGCCTTACCACGGATGCCGCGAGCAAAATCAGCATGACAAGCCCGAACGCGAGGAGCACGGCGAGGGCGGGGACCGTTTCCCACAGCACGCGGAAGAGCGCTTCGCGGGAGGTCGCCCCATCCCCGGTGAGGAGAAAATACCGCACGACGCCGAATACGGCGGCGGCGATCAGAAGGACGAGGAAAGAGAGGACCGACGGAAGAAAGAGCGGCTTGCGCTTCTTTTGGACGTCTTTGTTTTTCATGACAGTATATTCAACCTCCCGTAAAGTCCGGTCATGCGGAGCACGTCCGCGACCGTCTGCGGCACGCGTACCACGGTAAAGCTGCCCTTTTGCGACATTTTCCGCTGCGCGCGGACGATTTCCCTCAGCCCCATGGAGGAGAGATATTCCAGCCCCTCGAGGTCGAGCACGAGGTCGCACGTTTCGCCGACCTCCCCTACCGCCGCCGCGAGCGCGGGCGCGGAGAGCGCGTCGAGCCAACCGCTCAGAGAGAGCATGACGGCATTGCCGTCGGTGGTCTTGCCGATTTCCATAAATGTAACTCCTTCCCGCGTTCCCGATCGGAGCGAGCGCGGGGCCATCAAACCGTATTATAACACAGCCGCCCGAAAAAAGCAAAGAACGGAGGGCGGTTTCCGCGATTTTTTCTTCCCGCGCCCGCCGCGAAAAAAAGGCGCGCGCTTTCCGCAGCGGAAAGCGCGCGCCCGATTCTCTTCTTTTTTATTTGGCGGTGATGCGTTCCATCATGTCGACAACGTCCTGTACCGTCTTGACGTTTTCCATCTCCTCCTCGGGAAGGGAGATGCCGTACTCTTCCTCCAGCGCCATCATCAGCTCGATCACGTCGAGGGAATCGGCATTCAGGTCGTCAACGATCTTCTGCTCGGGGCGGATGCTCTCGGGTGCGATGCCGAGGTGCTCGCCGAGCATTTTGCATACTTTTTCAAACATATCGTCCTCCATGGCCGCAATTCGGTCGATTTTTTTCTATTTTATACCAAAAAAATGCAAATGTCAACCCCTTTTCCGAAATTTGCATGCGCGCCGCCCGAGGCGGCGCGAAGGTCAGGCGCCGAATACCTCCCCGAGCGCCCCGTACCAGACCTGCGCGGAAAACCGCGGGTTGGCGGGCGAGGTGGAGGGCAGGAGCCGCGCCATGCCAAGAAGTTGCGGGAAGTGCTCTTTCAAAAGGGCATATGCCTTGCTGCCGTTGCAAAAGATCGCCGCGGCGCCGCTCTTTAAGAGCAGGGCGGGAATGTCCGCGATCTCCTCTTTGCGAATGGAGGCGTCCGAAGAGCCTGCGATCTCGCAGGAAGTCACGACATCCCACAGCGCGATATGCCTGCGGAGGAGAAATCCCCGCTTCCCCGCGACGTCCTGCGGGACCTCTTCCCCGAAAAATCCGCACACCGTGCGCCAGAAACGGTTCTGCGGATTGCCGTAGTAAAACGCCGTCTTGCGGCTCATGACCGAGGGAAAGCTGCCCAGGACGAGCAGCCTGCTCTCCCCGTCATAGACGGGCGGAAAGCCCGCCGCGCGGCTCATAGATGGATGGGCTTTTCGAGATTGCCCACCGAAGCGACGCACGCGCGCCCGAAGTCGAAGTTCTGCGCGATCGCGGCGTGGATGTCATCCAAACGCAGCGCGGAGATCTCCGCCATCCGCTTTTCGAAATCGTAGACCTCGTTTTTATAGAGGAGCTGTTTGCCGTAGAGGAGCATCTGGGAGGACGTGTTCTCCTGCGAAAAGATGTTGCCCGATTTGAGCTGTTCCCTGCCGCGCAGGAATTCCTCCTCGGTGACCCCCTTTTCTTTGAACTCCCTGATGACGGACACGACCGCGTCGGCGGCGCTTGCCGCATTCTTGGGGTTGACGCCCGCATACACGGTAAACAGCCCCGTCCCCGCGTAGTGCGAGGAATAGGAATAGACCGAATAGGCAAGCCCCAGTTCCTCGCGCACCCGCTTGAAGAGGCGGGAACTCATGCCGCCGCCCAAAATGGCGTTCATCACCTGCGTCGCCGCAAAGGCGGGATCGTCCCGCTCGATGGTGGCGAAGGCAAAGGCGAAGTGCGCCTGTTCGATGGGCTTTTTGCGGAAGAGATCGTTCTTTTCGCGCTCCGTGGGAGGGGTGCGCCGCAAAGCGCCGCAGGGCGGCATGCCGCCGAAGTGTTCCTCCGTGAGCGCAAGGGCAAGTTCGGGTTCGATGTTCCCCGCAAAGGAGATGACGATGTTTTGCGGGCAATAGCGCTCCCTCTTATAGGCAAAGAGCTGCTCGCGGGTAAAGCCGCGCACGTTGGAAACGGGGCCGAGGATATTCCGCCCGTAGCCGCGGTTGCCGTACGCCGCGCGGGCGAGCAGATCGAGGCAGAGGTCCTCGGGGGAATCCTCGTCCATGTTGATCTCTTCGACGACGACCCCCTTCTCCCGCTCCATCTCCTCCTCGGGGAAGGTGGACCCGAGGAACAGCTCGGCAAGCAGGGCAAAGGACTCCGCCGCGTGGTCGCTCGTGGACTTGGCGTAATAGCAGGTCACGTCCTTTCCCGTAAAAGCGTTCACCTGCGCGCCGAGCGCGTCGAAGGCGTCCGAAAGTCCGAAGGCGGTATGCTTGTCCGTTCCCTTGAACTGCATGTGTTCGATGAAGTGGGAGATGCCGTCCTCCTCGTCCGTTTCGTAGGCGGCGCCCGTGCCGACGAGCACCCCCATCGTGACCGAGAGCAGCCCCTCCATGCGCTTGACGATGACGCGCACGCCGTTTGAAAGTGTCCTTGTCGTTACCATTGTTTTTCTCCTTATGTAGCGGTTTTTGCGATATGTATTGCTTTATGCGATGTTTTCACCGACCGTAACGGGTCTTAGCCCGTTCGCGCGGTAATATTCGAGGATTTCGGGAAGCGCCTCCGCGGTGTGCGCCATGGGGTGCATCAGAATGAGGTCGCCCCCCTTTACGTCCTTGGTGGCGCGGCGGAAACACAGCTCCGCGTCCTTGTCCCGCCAGTCGATGGTGTCCTTCGTCCACATCACCGTTTTCAGCCCGAGGCGCTCGGCGGCGGTCACCGTGTTTTCGTTGTACGCCCCCGACGGCGGCGCAAAGAGCGCGATCTTCTGCCCCGAGATGAGCGAGAGAAAGTCGACGCTCGTCTTGATCTCGCTGTAATTGCCCTCCAAGTTCAGTTTGTCGTGTTCGCGGTGAAAATAACCGTGGGAGCCGATCTCCTGTCCCCGCGCCGCGATCTCTTTGACGCAATCGCCGTTGTCGTCCGCCCAGCTGCCGCCGAGGAAGAAGGTCGCCTTTGCCTCGTAGCCGTCGAGGATGTCGAGGATGCGGTAGACCTCCTCCGTTCCCCAATAGACGTTGAACATCAAGGAAACGCCGTTTTCGCTGTTGCCTCTGTAGATGACGCGGTCCTTAACGCCCGAAGCCGTTTCCGCCGCGGGGAAAAAACAGACCGCCCCGACCGCGATCACGACGGCCACGAGAAATACGTTGACAAGTGCGGAAACGGCACGCGAAGTCAGCTTTTTCATATCGCCCCCATACAATTCTTTTCATTGTATGAGCGTGCGGGACGATTTATACTATGTTTTGAACGGGCATCGGCTTGCGGCATGCTCCCCGCCCGCACGTTCTGTTTGTAGAAGGGCGGGCATCTTGGCGCCCCTTGCAGGGGAGCTGGCGAGGCGTTAGCCGAGCCTGAGGGCTTGGCGCCCCTGTAGGGGAGCTGGCACGAACGCAGTGAGTGACTGAGGGGTTTTCGAGAACCCTTTCGGCATTCGCTCCGCTCATGCCACTTTCTCACACGGGTAGAACCCCGTGTAACTTCGCACTGCGTGCTCGTGCCGCCCTTAGAGAAACAGAACTTCGCGCGGGGCGACTACGCTCGGAATGACATTTACGTCACCCTGAGCCTGTCGAATGGGTGATATCATTATAATGAGGGCCATATTTCGACTCCACTTCGTTCCGCTCAACATGACGTAATCACCCACCCCCTGAATCCCCCTCCATTGGAGGGGGTCTTTTACCCTCTCCGTGGGGGGAGGGAGAAAAGAAACGCGTGAAATTATCTCAGCGTTACGATCGTGACGCCCGATTCGCCCTCGCCGTATTTGCCCAAACGGAAGCTCTCTACCCGCTTGTGTTTGCGCAAAAAGTCGCCGACGGCCTTCCGCAGGGCGCCCGTGCCCATGCCGTGCACGATGCGCACCTCGGACAAATTTTGCAGCAGCGCACCGTCCAAAAACGCCTCCACCTCGACGAGCGCTTCGCTCACCGTCATGCCGATGACGTTGCACTCCCGCAGGGCACCCGTGCGCTCCTTCAGATCGCGCGTGACCCGCACGGTCTGCTTTTCCTGCTTTTTCCGCGCGGGGAGGAAGAGGTCGGATATCTTTGCCTGCACCTTTATGGAGCCGCACTGCACCTCCGCCGTGCCCTTCTCCCTTTTGACGGAGAGAACGTCCCCCTCCGCGTCCATGCTCCCGATGTACACCCTGTCCCCCGCCTGGAGCGCGGCGGGATCGACGGGAAGGGCGCGCGTCTTTTCCGCTTCCTCCTCCACGCCGACGTCCGAGAGCTTGTTTTTGAGCGTCCGCGCCCTGATGAGGTCCGCCTCCGTGACCGTTTCCCGGTGGAAGATCTCTTCGATCTGCCCGAGCAATTCCTCCGCCTCCGCCGTGCAGGCGCCGATGATGCGCTTTGCCTCGGCCTTGGAAGTGAGCAGCAGTTTTTCGCGCTCCTTGCGGAGCTGCGCCTCCTCCTTTTCGAGCGCGGCGAGCCGCGTTTCCCACTCCTCTTGGAGCCGCTGCGTTTCCCGCAATACCTCTTCGGAGCGGACGCGGCTCTCCTCGGCGGCGCGCACGGTGTGTTCGAAGGCCCGCGCCCCGTCCGATAAATGCCCGCGCGCCTCCTCGATGATGCTCTCGGGAAGTCCCAGCCGCGTGCAGATGAGAAGGGCGTTGGAAGGCCCCGGGAAGCCGATCTTCAGGCGGTACAGAGGGCGCAGGCTCGCGCCGTCGAATTCCATACAGCCGTTCTCGACCCCCTCCGTTTGGAAGGCGAATTCTTTGAGGGCGGAATAGTGGGTCGTGACGATGCCGCGGCAGCCCTTTTTCATGAGGTGCACCAAGACGGCGCGGGCGAGCGCCTGCCCCTCCTCGGGATCGGTGCCGCCGCCCGGCTCGTCGATGAGCACAAGGCTGTTTCCCCCCGCCTGTTCGCAGATCTCCTTCAGATTGAGGACGTGTGAAGAAAAGGTGGACAGATTCTCTTCGATGGACTGGCTGTCGCCCACGTCGCAGAACACGTCGCCGAACACCGCGAGGCGCGTGCCCTCGGCGGCGGGCACGGGCATGCCGCACGCCGCCATCAGGCAGAACAGCCCGCACATCTTGAGCGTGACCGTCTTGCCGCCCGTGTTCGCGCCGCTGATGAGCAGGAAGGAATAGTCCTCCCCCACCGAAACGGAAACGGGCACCGCCGTATCCCGCTCGAGCAGCGGGTGCCGCCCCTTGACGATCTCGATGACGCCGCGCGCGTTGAGCGCGGGCTGCGTGCAGTGCAGGCGGTAGGCGTACTCCGCACGGGCGTAGTAGCTGTCGATCTCGGCAAGAAACTCCGCGTCCCGTTCGAGGTCGTCCCGCATCCTGCCCACCGCACGGGAAAGTTCGCCCAAAATGCGCTCCACCTCCTCCTCTTCGTCGATGGCGAGGGAGCGCAGCTCGTTGTTCATTTCCAGCACTTCTTCGGGTTCCACGAACACCGTCTGCCCCGTCTGGGAACGGTCGTGGATGAAGCCCTTGACGCTCCGCTTGTATTCCACCTTGACGGGAATGACATAGCGGTCGCCGCGCATGGTGATCACGGCGTCTTGCAGATATTTGCTCTCCTCGCCCACGAGGTATTCGGCAAGGCGGGCACGGATGCGCTCGTTCAAAAGACGGATCTCGCAGCGGATGTTGTACAGCCTTTCGCTGGCATGGTCAAAGACCTCGTTTTCGCCGACGATCTTCTCGCCGATCTCCGTTTCGAGCCGTTGGTCGAATACCAGACGGCCGCAAAGTTCCCGCATGCCCGCCGCCTCTCCCGCCGCGGAATACACCGACTTGTGGCACACCCGCGCGGAACGGAGCAGCGACGCGATGTCGGTAAGCTCCTTGCAGGAGAGCACCGCGCCCTTCGCGGCGCGTTCCAAACTGTCCCCCGCCGGCGGGAAGTATTCGATCTTCCCCGCGCCGAAGCGGAAGAGAAGGGAGAGCGCCTCCGCCGTGAGCGAAAGACGGCGGCGCGCCTCCGCAAGGTCGTCCGTGGGTTCCAGCCCGAGCACCGCCTCCCGCCCGCTCTCCAGCGAAGCATAGGCGGACGCGGCGGAAAGGATCTTATCAAGCTCCAACCGCATAAAATGCTTCTTCATAGCAAACTCCTGTTCGCATGTCCGCGGCTCGCCCCCGCAAGAGGGGCTTTTTCGGGGCAGGCGGCAAAGGGTCCGAGTTCCCTCTCCCGCCCCGTAAGGTCGGAAAGTAGCCCCGCGCGGCACTTTTCGGCGCGCAAAGGCACGCAGTTATAAATTTCAAAACGGCAGCGTTCCCCCGACGCGCGGTACCGCAGCAGGGGGAATTTCCGTCCCTCTTCGTCCGTGAGCGTGTAGCTTCGGCGCCTGTCGCAGGCGGTGCAGGTCCCCTCGAAGGGACAATAACAGAGATCCATCACCTTGACGCCGCCGAAGCCGAGGGCAAACACCCCCTGGCCCGCGAGCGCGTCCTGTTCTTGAGAGGTAAGCTCCTTGGAGAGCGCGATGTAGTCCGCGCCCGCCGCCCTTGCCTCCGAAACCGCGGCCGCATTGGTGAGGTTCCACCCCGTGCCGGCAAAGAACTCCTTGCCGTGCGCCTTGGCCAAGGGAAGGCCGTAGTAGCCGTCGCAATAGATCCCCTCGAAAAGGGGAAGGGCGGGCAGGACGAGCGCCTCGTCCGCGGAGGAAAAGAAGGGCGGAAGATAGAGAAATTTTTTGCCCGTGCCCGCGGAAACGTCCGCGGCGGCGATCCTCGCATAGTCGCGCGGCTTATAGATGAGAACGTCCGCGAAAAGCCCCTCCGCCGAGGAGGCGATGACCGCCGTGCGCTCCTCTTTTCCCCCACCCACAGAAGGGGCGGGAAGGAGCACCTCTACCCTCTCCCGCCGCGGCAAGAGCTTGGAAAGAAGCGCCTTGTAAAAGGCGCGGCGGATGGCGTTGAGCGCCGCCTTGGGCAGGAAGGCGTCCGCCGTTTCCACCTCTTCGAAGGTCACGGCAAGGGGCAGGCCGTCCGTCCGCGAAAAGCACGCTTTCAGCTCCTCTTCCGTGAGCGGAGCGCTCCTCGCGTGCTCCAAAACGCTATACGTTTCGCAAAGATCGCCGCACGAAACGCGCGCAGGCTCTCCCGCGACGAATTTCAGGGAGAGCGTTATCTCCCGCTTGCGGTCCCCTTCGAGGCGGGCGGGCAACGCCGCTTCCGTCGTGAGCCGCACCTCGTCCCCTTGTAGGAGCCGCTCCTTGGCAGAGAGGAAAAAGCCGCCCTTGCCGCTCTCGCGGAAGAGAGCGCCGCAGATCTCCTTTCCGCCGCGCAGGATCTTGAAACCGTCCCCCTTGCGCGCGGCGTATCCGCTGAGGCAGAAGCTGCCGTCCCGCATCGTTCCCACCCGTTCGCCGATGTGGCCCTGCACCTTGCGGGAGAGAAGGTCCCCCTTCTGCCCGAAGCCAAGCCCCTCGGTGTAGCCGCCGCGGTTGTAGGCGCGCTTCAGATCGGAAAGCGCGGCCGCCCCGTCCCCGCCCTCCAAAAGGGCGCGGTAGTAGCGCACCGCTGCCGCCACATATTCGGGACGGCGCATCCTGCCCTCGATCTTCAGCGAAACGACCCCCGCCGAGAGCAGCTCTTTCACCCGCTTCCCCACGCAAAGGTCGGAGAGCGAGAGGGCGTAGGCGGGCTTTTCGTAGCCCGCTCTGTCTATGGAATACAGCTTGCGGCAGGGCTGTTTGCACCTTCCGCGGTTGCCGCTGTTGTTTCCCGCAAAGGAGGAAAGATAGCACTGTCCCGAAAAGGAAGTGCAGAGCGCTCCCTGCACGAACGCTTCCGTTTCGACGATCTTTGCGATCTTTTCGATCTCGGCAAGGGGCGTTTCCCGCGCGAGCACCACCCGCGAAAAGCCGCACTCCTTGGCAAAAGCCGCCCCGCGCACGTTGCAGCAGCCCGCCTGCGTGGAAAGGTGCAGCACGATCCCGGGATAACGCTCCTTGAGCTTTTTCCCGAGCAGCATGTCCTGCATTAAGATCGCGTCGGCGCCCGCCGCCCACGCCCCGGACACGCTCTCCGCAAACCCGCCCAGCTCGCCGTCTTTGACGAGGGTGTTGAGGCAGACGTACACCTTGACCCCGAGCAGATGGGCGTATTCCGCAAGTTCTTTGAGCGCGTCAAAGCCGAAGTTCTCCGCGCCGCTGCGGGCGGAGAAACGGGGAAGCCCGAGATAGACGGCGTCCGCGCCGTTGCAGATGGCGGCGCGGGCGGATGGCATGTCCCCCGCAGGGGCGAGAAGTTCATACGTTTTCATCTTCCGATCGTCCGTTGGATGAGTTCCTGCGCCGCGTCATAGCCCATCTCTTTGAGCCTGCTGTTGCGCGCGGCGACTTCGATGAGAATGGCAAGATTGCGCCCGGGGGAAACGGGTATGACGAGCTTGGGCACTTTGACGCCGAGGATCTCCTCGGAATACCGCTCGCCGCCGATGCGGTCGTACTCCTTTTCCTTCTTCCACGGTTCCAGCTCCATGACAAGCTCCACTTCCTTTTCTCCGAGCACCGAACCCGAACCGTACATGTTCTTTACGTTGATGATGCCGATGCCGCGCAGCTCCATAAAGTAGCGGATGCGCTCGGGCGAAGTGCCGATAAGCTCGTTTTCCACGCGCTTGATGAGCACGCTGTCGTCCGCGACGAGGCGGTGTCCGCGCTTGATGAGTTCCATCGCCGTTTCGCTCTTGCCCACGCCGCTGCTGCCCGTCAGGAGCAGCCCCACGCCGAATACGTCCATGAGCACCCCGTGCACCGTGGCGGAGGGCGCGAGCAGACGGTTGAGATAAATGACGAGGTCGCTCATGAGGAGGGTCGTCATCTTGCCCGAGCGGAAGATGGGCGTGCCCGTATCCCGCGCGCAGTCCATAAATTCGGACGGCACGGGCAGATCGCGCGAGAAAACGGCGCAGGGGATCTCCCCGCAGCCAAACAGCTTTCCGATCTTTTCGCGCCGCTCTTCTGCCGGGAAAGAGCGCAGATATTCATACTCCGTAAGCCCGATGACCATGATGCGGCGGGTATCGAAGTAACGGAAAAACCCCGCAAGGCGCAGACCGGGACGGTCTACGCTCGCGCTGGTGAAATTGAGGATCCCCCGCCCCGCGTACAGAAGCTCCAGCCCGAGATCGGCCGCAAATTTATCGAGCATGAGCGTTTCGCTCGGCAAAAGCATTTCGTTCATTCTTCCTCCCCCATCGCAAGCGCGAGCGCCTCCGCGACGCCGTCCTCCTCGCAGGAGGAAACGACAGCCGCAACGCGCTTTAATTCTTCCTGCGCGTTCCCGACGGCAAACCTGCCCCCCGCCGCGAGGATCATCGGCAGATCGTTGAGCTGGTCGCCGATCGCCGCCACGCGGGCGGCGGGAATGCCGTAATGTTCCGCAAGAAAGCGCACCGCACCCGCCTTGCTGACGCCCGCAGGCACGGCTTCCACCAAAAACTCCGCCGAAGCGGTGACGTAGTACGCCTCCCCGAGCGCCTCCTTCATCCTTGCGATGAGCGCGGCTTTTTCTTCGGAGGCGACCATCGCAAGCACCTTGTTGACGGGTCCCTTGGCATGCGCCGCAAAGGCGGAGAGCGGTTCGTCCACGGCAATGCCCTTGACGCCGCACACCTGCTCGTACATCCTGAGATATTCGTCGTCGCGGTTGGAATAGAGCACGTCGTCCACATAGATGTGGATATGCAGGTCCTCCCCTTCGAGGAAGCGCAGGACCTTTTCTGCCGCCGCCGCGGAAAAGCCGTCGTTTTTGAGCAGCGCGCCCGTGGCGATGTCCGCGATCATGGCGCCCTGGTAAGCCACGACAAGCCCGTCTTTCAGTCCCAATTCTTTGAGGCGGGGACGGATAGAGCGTAGCATCCTGCCCGTGACGACGGCAAAGATGCCGCCACGCCGTCTGTACTCCGCGATCGCACGGATGTTCCCCTGTGAAATTGTGCCGTCGGCGCGCACCAGAGTGCCGTCGAAATCGGAGAGAAAAAGCGGATATTTCATAGATTTTCCAAATAATTACGGATACGTTTTGCAAGTTCGGGTCCGATGCCTTCCGCCTCCGCCAGCTCCTTTTCGGTGGCCTGCATGAGCTTTTCGAAGGTGCCGAACTTCTCCATCAGGGCGCGTTTTTTCTGCTTGCCGACCCCCTCGACGCCGTCGAGAAGGGAGGCGAGGTTGCGCTTGCCGTGCAGGCTGCGGAAGTAGGTGATGGCGAAACGGTGCGCCTCGTCGCGGATGCGCTGCACCGTCTGCAAGGCATAGTCGCGGCGCGAGAGCCTGACGCTCTCCGCGCGGCCGGGGGTGAACAGCTCCTCTTCCCGCTTGGCGATGGAGATGAGGTCGATGTCTTGGATGTTCTTCTCGTCGAAGATCGCTTTGACCGCCGAGAGCTGGCCCTTGCCGCCGTCGATGACGATGAGCTGCGGCTTCGGGAAGCGCTCCTCCTCGTCCGTGCCGAGCTTGTCCAGACGGCGCAAGAGCACCTCTTTGAGGGAGGCGAAGTCGTCCGCGCCCTCCACCGTCCTGATCTTGAAGCGGCGGTAGGCGTATTTGTCCGCCTCGCCGTCGGTGAACACCACCATGCTGCCCACCTTGTCCACGCCCGAAATGTCCGAAATATCGTAACACTCCATGCGTTTGGGGTAATGTTGCAGCCCCAGAAGGGTTTGCAGCCGCGCACAGGCGTTCTTGGTCATATCGTTCTTGTGCTCGATCGCGGAAATGGATTTTTCGAGATATTCCTTGGCGTTGCCGAGCGCCATGTTGACAAGCTCCCGCCTGACGCCCAGCTTGGGACGGACGATCTCGGGCCGCTTGCCCGTCTTTTCGGTCGCATATTCGCACAGGAGAGCGTCGTCGAACATCTCGTCGGTGACGATCTCGTGCGGGAATTCGTGGTTGGTGTAGTATTGGATGAGGAAGGAGAGAAAGCTCTCGCCCGCCTCCCCCGCGCCCTCTTCGAGCGGAAAATTGCGGCTGCCCTGCATGATCCCCTTGCGGGTGACGAGCACGCTCAGGACGGCATACAGGCCGTTGGAACACACCGCCCAGATGTCGGCGTCCACGTCCCGCGGCATGGAAGTGATCCGTTTGAGCTGCAATTTTTTGAGCATGCCGATGCGGTCGCGGTACTCCATGGCAAGCTCGAATTCCTCGTTCTCGGCAAAGGCCGCCATCTTTTCGCGCAGGAGCCGCTCCGCCTCCTCGTAATTCCCCGAAAGAAAGGAGAGCACTTTATCGACCCGTTGCGCGTATTCCTCCTCCGAGCAGAGGTGGGCGCACGGCGCAAGGCAACGCCCCAAATGATAGTTGAGGCAGGGCTTTTTGGGCTTTTCCGTGACGGCCGTCGTGCAGATGCGGACGTTGTACACCTTGGCGGCGACGTCTAAAATGTCCTTGCAGGAGATCCCCCCCATGAACGGCCCGAAGTACTTGCCGTCCTTTTTCACCCGCCGCGTGATGGAAAGGTGCGGAAATTTTTCGCGGGTGTGCACCTTGATGTAGGGGTAGGTCTTGTCGTCTTTTAAGAGAATGTTGTATTTAGGCTTGTATTTTTTGATGAGGTTGTTTTCGAGCGCGAGCGCGTCTACCTCGGTGGGGGCGACGATGTAGGAAAAATCGGCGATCTGTTCCACCATCGCCTGTACTTTTACCGGCTTCTCGGAGGAGTGAAAGTATTGCCGCACACGGTTTTTGAGCACGCGCGCCTTGCCGACGTAGATGACGGTCCCCTCTCTGTCGAGCATGAGGTAGACGCCGGGACAATCGGGCAACAATTTGAGCTTTTCTTTGAGCACACTCTCACTCATAACCTTATTATACACAAGTCGTCAAGCTTTTTCAAGAGATAACGGGAACTTTTTATAAAAAACGGCCCTCTCCGCAGAGAGGGCCTGCTTGCCGCGGATTATTCGGTTCTGTCAAACGGCCGTAGAAAAGCTGATCCACATGGCGGGTACAACGCCGTAAGCGTCGGTGCAGTTCGCATTCAGATTTGCCTTTCCCCCATAAGTCACCGCCATGGCTTGCCACGTTTCGTAACCGGGCGTGCGCAACCACCAGTTGGTATATTCCTTGTAGCCGAACTCGCCCGTTCTGTAAACATTCTGCGATTTGGCGTAGTCTGTCGACTTCAAGAGCCGCTGTTCATCCTTTTTTGTAGCGGACACAAAACCGTAGCTTTCGTTTGTGACTTCTTCCTTGCTCAAAAGAAAGAGTTTATCCTGCACGACCTCCCAGATGAACCCGTTGGGGTCGGATTCGGAGGAAGAACAGCCCACTGCGGTGATCTCGATCAGCGACTGCTGGTAGCTGCTAAAAGCCGTATCGTAAAACGTTTTGTTCAGCCACGAACGGATATGGCTCTCCGCATAGCGGTTGGGAGAAACCGTTTCGTTTCCCTGCTGTCGGGATTGCTTGCTGTAATAGAAGTCCTGCGCGTCGAGGACGAGGTCCGCCATGAGAAGGGTAGCGCCTTGTTTTTGGGTAAGCGCCCGCCACACGATCGGCTCGAACCTGAACCAATAGACCTTTTCCGTATCATAACCGTGTTCGTCCTGATAACTGTTGGGAGTCCCGCCTGCGATCGTCGTGTCGTTCGGACGGTACTGCGTGAAGTACACCCCGCGGTACTTTTCGCCCTCCTCTTCGAGGTCGATATACCACATATAGCTTGCGACTTCGCCATTGTTGTAGTACCCGTAATCGGTCCATGCGCCCGCACTTTCCGCCGTGGGGAGAGCACCCGCTTTTTGGGTAAGCGCCGCGGTCTTCGCCGCGTCCTTCACTTCCGTCTGCGGATAGGAGCCAAATTCTATCTTGCCGTCCTCGCGGATGACGGGCGCGCCCGTTTCCTCCCCGCTTCCGCCCGAGAGCCTGATGCGCAATGCGGGTACGACGCCGCAGGTCGTGTTCTCGATGTTCTTCCCATTGTCGGCTTTGCCTTCGATGCCGGAAACGTGAACGTAATAGCCGTTATTGACGTGCGGGGAGCGCAACCACCACGACGCTTGCGTCGTAGAGCTGTCCGTGCTCTCCATCTGAAGCCCCTGCGCCTTGGCATATTCGGACGGCGCCAATTTGCGCGACGCGTCGGACGGGAAGAAGTCTGTTTTCACCGCGTCCTGATAACTGAGCAGGAACACATGGTCGAACGTGTTCTCACAGACATAGGGATTGTCGGCCGATGCGGTCGTCGAGGTATTATTGACGACCTCCGTCGTTTCGATAAAGCACTTCTGATAATCGGAAAACGCTGTTTGATAGAAGGTTTCGTTGAGGAAGGCGCGGATATCGCTCTCGGCATAATTGTTGGAATAGATCGTTTTTCCGTCCTCCTTGCGGGGTACCTGGCTGTGTTGATACTGCATACTGTCGAGGATCAGATCGGCAACGATGAGCATCGTATCCTCCTTCTCCTCCAACACCCGCCACTCGATCGGCGCATAGCGGAACCAATAGACGACGCCCATCTCATACCCGTTTTCGTCCTGGTAAGAGTTGCTTGCATATCCCTTCAATTCCGTATAATAGGGGCGGTAGCTCGAAAAATACACACCGCGGTACTTTTCGCCCTCCTCTTCGAGGTCGATATACCACATGTAGCTACCTACTTTTTTGGAGCTGTAATAGCCGTAGTTCGTCCAGCCGCCCGCGTTGTTTTTGCTCGGAAGCGTTCCCGCCTTTTGGGTGAGCGCCGCGGCCTTTGCTTCGTCCTTTACTTCCGTCTGCGGGTAGGAACCGAAAAGAACTTTGTCGCCCTCTTTGCGGTACCCCGTGATGGGACCGCCCTTGTCGCCGCAGTTTTCGCGGCGGCAGATGCCGTCATCGCCGTAATCGTGCCCGAGCGCGCTGTTTTGCTTCCTCTGGGTCTGGCTTGCCTCGCAACCCGCGCGGCGGCATTTCCTCGTTTCCGTTCCGTCGGCCGTACAGGTCGCGTCGCCGTTGTCCTCCCATTCGCCCCAATCATGCTCGAGCGGAGGGATCTCCACTTCGCCCGAAAGCGACGTATGGCAGACCGAGCAACGTTGCCATTTTTTCCCCGGAACGTCGCAGGTGGCCTCCTGCTCGATGTATTCCTCGGGAGTATGGTCGAGTTTTCCGATGGTCAGATCGCCCGCTTCGGCGTTTCCCTCCTCGTCTTCGAAGTCCTTGTTGCAGACCGTGCAGTGCCAATGCGCCTTGGTCCCGTCCGCGGTGCAGGTGGGATCGACTTTTGTGACTTCCGTCATCTGATGTCCCGATTTGGGAAGGGTGACCTCCTCGAGGGGCTTTGTCCCTTCCTCGTCTTCGAAGTCCTTGTTGCAGACCGTGCAGTGCCAATGCGCCTTGGTCCCGTCCGCGGTGCAGGTGGGATCGACTTTTGCGACCTCCGTCATGCTGTGGACGTGTTCGGAAGGCTCCTGCACGGGCGTTTCGCCGCAAGCCGCAAGGCCGAACGCCATGCAGAGGGCAGCTGCGACCGCCAAAAGGACGGCCGAAAATTTGTGTTTCATTTTTTCCTCTCCGATTTGAAATTTTTGCGGGCAAAAACAGCTCTTGAGAGATGCCGCAAGGTCCCTTGCCCGCTTGCATACCTGCGAAGCGGAACCTCTCTTCCCGAAACTCCGCTTCTTTGAAACAGTTTTATTCTATCACATTATGGCGAGAGGCAAGTATTTGAATTAAATTTTTTGTAAAAGCGCCCGCCCGCGGCCGTGCCGCGGGCGGGCGCCTGAAAATCGTTCGGCCCTTAATATCCCAAAAATTCCACGCCCTTCAAGAGGACGCCGTCGACCACGTCCTCCACCGCCGAATAAAAGACGATCTTCCCCTGGCGCTCCATCTTGACAAGACCTGCGTCCTTCAGAAAACGGAGCTGGTGCGATACCGTGGTCTGGTTGATCCGAAGGACGCGCGAAAGGTCGGTGACGCACATCTCGGAGATGGCGAGCGCGGAGAGGATACGCAGCCGCGTGCCGTCTGAAAAAACGGAGAAAAAGCGCACGAGAGCGCTCAAGATCTCCCCGCCCGGCACATATCCCTCCACCAACGACTGCGTGCGCTTGTCGAGCAACAACGTTTCCGTCATAAATCTTCTCCTTTTTTATGACAGAATAACACATGCGCGGGCACGCAAACTTGACGCTTTTGCCGAAACGGGAGCGGTTTTGTCGGAACTATGCGACGCTCACGACGGTATAGCCCGCCCCGGTGACCGCCCCTGCGAGGACTTCGTCCGAAACGTCGCGGTCGAGTTCCACCACGGCGGTGCCGTGCTTTTGGAAGGCCTTTTTGAGGCTCACGTCCGCCTTCTTCACGCCCTCCACCGCGGTAAGCGCGTCCGTGACATGCTGCACGCAATGCGCGCACATCATTCCGTCGATCTGCAATGTCTTTTTCATGTTATATTCTCCTTTTATTTTGTTTTTGATTGGAACACCCCCTTCGGCGCTATGCGCCACTTCCCCCTCAAGGGGGCAGCAAGGGGAGCAAACTTCAACCCTTTCGGCGCTGCGCGCCACTTCCCCCTCAAGGGGGCAGCAAGGGGAGCCGGTCCTTTCGGCGCTATGCGTCCCTTGGGGCTTTCTCCTGCCGAAGCGCATGAGGCGCAGCGCGTTCGTCACCACGAAGAGGGAGGAAAGGCTCATTGCCGCCGCCGCGATCATGGGATCGAGCATGACGCCCGCCCATGCAAAGGCGCCCGCCGCGAGCGGAATGCCGATACAGTTGTAGAAAAACGCCCAGAAGAGGTTCTGCTTGATGATCCGCATCGTGCGCCCCGAGAGGGCGATCGCGCGGGGAAGCGCGGAAATATCCCCGCTCACGAGAACGGCGTCCGCGCTTTCGATGGCAACGTCCGTGCCGTTCCCCATCGCAATGCCCACATCCGCCTCTTTGAGCGCGGGGGCGTCGTTGATGCCGTCCCCCACCATCGCAACATAGCGGTTTGCCCGCCGCGCGGCGCGGGATACACCTTTCGCCCGCTCGTTCCGCTCCCGCATCTCGCGCACATAGCGCAGTTTATCCTCGGGAAGAAGTTCGGCGCAAAGGCATTCGTCGTAGGGCGGAAAGCCCGCCTCTCTTGCGATATGGCTCGCCACGGCGCGGTTGTCCCCCGTGAGCATGACGGGTAGGCACCCCATCCTGGTGAGCGCGCCGATCGCCTCTCTGCTCCCCTGCTTCAAAGTGTCGGCAAGGGCGAAGAGGGCGAGCACCCCCTTCCCGTCGGCGAGAAAGAGCACCGTCTTGCCCTCCGACGTCAGCCGTTCGAACGTTTCGCGCCGTTCGGAAAACGTTATTCCCCTTGCCTGCATGAGGTTTTCGTTGCCGAGAAAATAGGTCTTGCCGCCGATCCTCCCGACCGCGCCCTGCCCGACGACATATTCCACGTTCTCCGCTTCGCCGCCCTCGCCGCAGAACTCCACGATGCACCGCGCAAGGGGATGGTTGAGCTTTTTTTCCAACCCGTATGCGATTTTCTTTGCCTCTTCGTCCCCCTCGAAGAACACGACCTTGGGTTTTCCCTCGGTGATCGTCGCCGTCTTGTCGAGCATGACCTCATGCACGGTCGCCATCTTTTGCAGCGCCTCGGCGTTTTTGTAGAGAATGCCGAGCGAAGCGCCCCGCCCCGTTGCCGCCATGATGGCGACGGGGGTCGCCAGCCCCAGCGCGCACGGGCAGGAGATGACGAGCACGCTCACCGCGTAATTGATCGCCTGCGCAAAGTCGCGCGTGACCGCGATCCAGATGACAAAGGTGACGAGGGCGATGAGGCAAACGGCGGGCACGAATACGGCGGCGACTTTGTCCGCGAGCTTTTGGATGGGCGCCTTGCTTGCGCCCGCTTCCCGCACCATGCGGATGATGCCCGCGAGCATGGTGTCCTCGCCCACCTTTTCCGCCCTGATCTTGAGAAAGCCGCTCGTCAAAAGGGAAGCGCTCATCGCCCTGCTCCCCGCAGTGAGTTCCACGGGAAGGCTCTCCCCTGTGATCGCCGACTGGTCGGCAAATGCCTGCCCCTCCAAAACGACGCCGTCCACGGGGACCGATTCCCCCTGCCGCACGGGGAGAAGGTCGCCGACCCGCACGTCCGAGAGGGAAATTTTTTCCTCTTTCCCCTCCCGTTCCACGGAAACGACGTCGGGCGCAAGGGACATGAGTTTTTCGATTTCACGACCCGTCTTGCGTTTTGAACGGTCCTCGAGCCATTTTCCGAGGCAGACGAGGGTACAGATCATCGCCGCCGATTCGAAGAAGAGATGCCCGTGCGCCCCGCCCGTCACCGCATTCAGGATGAGCACGGCGAGGCTGTAAAGATAGGACGCGCCGCTCCCCACCGTGATGAGGGTGTCCATATTGGGGACGAGTTTGAACAGCGCGCGTACGCCGCTCGTGAAAAACGCATAGTTGACCGCGAGAACGGCTGTGGCAAGCCCGAGCTGGAAGCCGTAGTTCCACCACCCGTCCGGGACCAGCCCCGCCATGCCGCCCATCGAGAGGCACATGAGGGGCAGAAGCAAAACCGCCGAAAGGAGAAAGCGCACCAAGAGCGGGCTGACGCTTCTCTTTTTTTGCGGCGCTTTGCCGAAGTTGTATGCGCCGTAGCCGAGCGAGAACACCGCGCTTTTGATCTTTTCGTCGCTCAGGAGCGCTTCGTCGAATTCGACGTCCATGCACTCCCCCATGAGCGAAACGGCGCAGGAGCGCACCCCGCCGAGCTTTTTGACCGTGCGTTCGATGCCCGAAGCGCACGCCGCGCAGGTCATTCCCGTAATGCTGTACTTTTTCTTCATTTTATTGGAACCGCTTGAAGAGGTCCACGACCTCGTCCACGACGGTAAGATTTCCCTCCCTGATATTTTCGATGAGGCAGGAGTGCAGATGGCTCTCCAAGATGACCCCCGCAAGGCTCTTGACCGATTTGTCGATGGCGGCAAGCTGGACGAGCACGTCGTCGCAATAGCGGTCCTCCTCGATCATCTTCTTTACGCCGCCGATCTGCCCCGCAATGCGGTTGAGGCGGGAAACGATCTTCTTTTTCTCCTCCCCGCTGCGTACCTTCGTCCTCTTCTGCGCGCAACAATTCTCCATTTTGCTCCCTCCCTATTCTATGCAATACCCCATGGGGGTATACACAGTATATACCTCCACGGGGTATTTGTCAAGCGTTTCGGAGAAAATTTTTCGGGATAAAAGCGGCGGCGGACAAAATCTCTGTCCGCCGCCGCATGAATGCTTTTTTATTCTGCCTTTTCGAATTCACTCTTTCCCATGCCGCAGATGGGACACAGCCAATCGTCGGGCAGTTCCTCAAAGGGTACGTCGCCGTCGTACACATAGCCGCACACCTTGCAGACCCATTTTTCCGTTTTCGCCGCCGAGATCTTCTTCCCGTCCGCGCCGACCTTTTGGAAGAATTCCTTCCCCATGCCGCAGAGCGGGCAGACCCAATCGTCGGGCAGTTCCTCGAATGGCACGTCACCGTTGTATTCGTAGCTGCAAACGCTGCAGACGTATTTGACTTCCTCCTTTGGCTCCTCCGCGACGTAGGTGGGCGCCTTTGCCGCCGTCTTGCCCTTTAACACCTTGTGGTAGTAGGCATACGTCATGGGCGTACCCTTTCTGAGGTTCTCCGCCTCATACACCTCGCCGAGAAATACGGTATGGGTGCTTGTTTCCATCGTGCCGATCACCTTGCAGGCGAAATAGCAAAGCCCGCCGTCGGGCACGGGGAGCTTGCCCCGCACCGAATAGGGCGCGCCGTCGAATTTATCCACCTTGTCGCCGCTCAGAAAGCCGAATCTGCCGATGAGTTTGGAATCGGAGTCCTCCGCCAGCACGACGATCGCAAAATAGCCGCAGTCTTGGATACACCGATGGGTGTAGTTCTCGTGGTTGACGCTCACCGCGATGGTGGCGGGGTTCGATGTGATCTGCATGGCGCTGTTTGCAACGCAACCCGTGGGGCGGCCGTTGTCCCACGTTGTGCACAGATATACGCCGTACGATAAATGAAAAAAAGCGGTGTTGTCCATAAAGATGTTCACGAAAAATCTTTTGCTTACGCAAAATCTTTTTCCGTGAGGAAACCCTCCTTTTTGTTTTAACTTCTTCCCGCTCGTCATGCCGAGCGTCAGCCGAGGCATCTCTACCTTATTTTTGATGAGATTTCTCGACTCCGCTATGCTCCGCTCGAAATGACATATTATGATGCTCCGCTACTTCGCCTTGCTTTGCAAGAGTGTGATTTGCGGCGCCCTTCTTCCCGATCGTCATGCCGAGCGATAGCCGAGGCATCTCTACCTTATTTTTGATGAGATTTCTCGACTTCGCTACGCTCCGCTCAAAATGACATATTATGATGCTCCGCTACTTCTCGAAATGACATATTATGATGCTCCGCTACTTTGCTCCCTTTCAGGGACAGCAAGACCACCCCCTGAATCCCCCTCCCGAGGATGGGGTAAGACGGGCATTGCCTCTTTGCCGTTGGCGCAAAATGACAAGAAAGTCAAAAAGCGGGCTTAATGGTTTAAGTCCGCTTTCGTTTCTCGAAAAAAGCCTCAGTCCTTCTTCTCTTCTTTTTGGGCGACGACTTCCTGTCCGTCATAATAGCCGCAGTTCTTGCAGACTCTGTGCGCGAGCTTCAGCTCGTGGCAATGCGGACACTCGACGAGCGTAGGCGCCGTTGCCTTGTAATTTGCGAACCGTTTGTTCGTTCTGCTCTTCGATTGTTTTCCCTTGGGTACCGCCATTTATCTCACCTCTTCTTGCTTATTCTTCTTTATAATCCGGCGCGGTGCAATTCTCGCTGCATACGAGGCGCGCAGGCGTTAGGAAGATCACGCTGTCGCGCAAAAATTCGCCGAGGTCGATGACGCCGTTCGAATAGGAATAGTCCTCTCCGCCTTCGCCGTACGGGACAAAATAGCCCTCTGCCTCGCCGCTCACGCGCTGTTCCGTTTCCCGCAAGCACCGCGAACAGCTTCCCTTGAGCGTAAACGCAAGGCTCCCTTCGATCTCCACAGAGTCGTCCTCCAAAATCGCGTAGCGGAGCTTTGCCTCCACGGGCGAGGAGATGGAAACGAACGGGATCTCCACGAGCGACGGCTCCGCTTCGAAGGTGAAGCACAGCTCTCCCGTATACTTTTTTTCCGCATTTGCCCTGCGGACGTCCAGCTTCGGCACCATTGACTTAAAAAGTATATTATTTTTCGGAGGGTTTGTCAATCGCTTTTGCCTGCGATTTGCAATTTTTCCGAAAAATCAGAGGAGCGCCGCCGTTTCGCGCGCGATGACCAGCTCTTCGTTGGTGGGGATCACGAGGATCTTCACGCGCGAACCCTCCGCCGAGAGATCGTGGATGGTGCCGTCGTTCTTGTAATCGTTCTTCTTTTCGTCGAGAACGATGCCGAACGCCTCCATGTTTTCGCAGATCGCCTTCCGCACGGACACGGTATTTTCGCCGACGCCCGCCGTAAACACGAGCACGTCAAGCCCGCCGAGCGCCGCCATGTAGGCGCCCACATACTTCTTGCACGAATAGTTGAACATGTCGAGGGCAAGACGGGCGCGGTCGTTCCCCTCTTCCGCCGCGGCGCAGAGGTCGCGGAAGTCGGAGGAAACGCCCGAAATGCCGAGCATGCCGCACTTTTTGTTGAGATAGGTAAGCCCCTCTTCCATCGTCATGCCCTTCTTGCGGCACAAAAATTCCACCGCGGCATAGTCGATGTCGCCGCTGCGGGTGCCCATGGGTACGCCCGCCAAAGGAGTAAAGCCCATGGACGTATCGATGCACTTGCCGCCCTTGACGGCGGAAATGGAGGAGCCGTTCCCGAGGTGGCAGGTGACGATCTTAAGTTCTTTGATGTCCCTGCCGAGGTACTCCGCCGCCGCCTGCGATACATATTTGTGCGACGTGCCGTGCGCGCCGTAACGGCGGACTTTGTATTTCTTGTAGTCCTCGTAGTCGATGGCATAGAGGTGGGCGTAGTCGGGCATGGTGGCGTGGAAGGACGTATCGAACACGAGCGCCATCTTCTTGCCCGGCATCACCGCGCGGCAGGCGTTCACGCCGAGGATCGCCGCGGGATTGTGGAGGGGCGCAAGCTCTTTGATGACTTCCATCGTATCCATCACCTCGTCGGTGACGAGGGTCGTCTTGGTAAACGCTTCGCCCGAAGCGACGACGCGGTGGCCCACGGCGTCGATCTCGTCCATGCTTTCAATGACGCCCGCCTTCTTGTCCACAAGTTCCCGGAGGACGAGGGAGATCGCCACGGTGTGGTCGGGAAGGTCCTGCTCGATGATGAACGTTTCGCCGTGCGCCTTGTGGGTGAGCTTGCCGCCGTCGATGCCGATGCGCTCGCACCCGCCCTTGGCGAGGACGCATTCCGTTTCCATGTCGATGAGCTGGTATTTGAGGGAGGAACTCCCCGCATTGATGACTAAAATTTTCATAAATTTACCTCACGGTCAGACAGATTTTCTGCCTTCTGAATTTTTCATAAATTTCTGCACGAAACCACGCGTTGAAATTCACGCTTTTCCATATTCTTCGTGAAAGAATGCGGACGAGATGTTTCGGCTTCGGCTTACGCCTCCGCTCAACATGACGTTTTGGAATTGTGCGCGAGCAAAATCGCCATTTTGCGCTGCGCGACACAATTTGCCGCATACTTACGGCTTCTTGTCCGATGAAACGGAAAAGTAGGCGCGGCTAAGAGTTTGGATAAGCGCGAAGCCTATCCGCTCACGACGATTTCTTGCGTAGTAAGAAATCGTGTGAACTCTCATCTTGTCTGTAACGCCGTGATGGCGACCGCGCAGACGATGTCGTCCGCCTTGCAGCCGCGGGAGAGATCGTTGAGGGGCTTTGCAAAGCCCTGGCAGATGGGACCGATCGCCTGGAAGCCGCCGAGGCGCTCCGCGATCTTATAGCCGATATTGCCCGATTGCAGATCGGGGAAGATGAACACGTTCGCATGTCCCGCGACCTCGCTTTGGGGCGCCTTGAGCGCAGCCACTTCGGGAACGATCGCCGCGTCGAATTGCAGTTCGCCGTCCAGCTTGAGGTCGGGCGCCTTCTCCTTTGCGATACGGGTCGCCTCCTGCACGAGGGAAACAAGGTCGTGCTTGGCGCTTCCCACGGTGGAGAAGGAGAGCATGGCGACGCGCGGTTCCAGACCCGCGATCTCCTTGGCGCTCTTGGCGGTGGCGATGGCGCAATCCGCAAGTCCCTCCGCCGTGTAGGTGGGATTGAGGCCGCAGTCGGCAAAGACAAGCTTTCCGTCGGGCACATACTTATTGCCCGTCGCGGGAGCGACCATGAGGTTGAAACTCGAAACCGCGGAAACGCCCGGCGCCGTCTTGATGATCTGCAGTCCGGGGCGCAGCGTGTTCGCCGTCGAATGGCACGCGCCCGAAACAAGGCCGTCCACGTCGCCGCTTTTGAGCATGAGCGCGCCGAAGAAGGTGGGATCTTTCGCCTGTTCTTTGGCCTGTTCTTCCGTCATCCCCTTCGCTTTTCTCAGTTCATAGAGAAGGCTTGCATATTCCCCGAGCTTGGGAGAGGTGAGCGGGTCGACGATCTCGATGCCCGTGAGGTCCACGCCCTCGTTGTTCTTTTTGATCTCTTCCTCGTTCCCGAGCAGGACGATGCGCGCAAGTTTTTCCTGCGTGCAGACGGAGGCCGCCTCCACCACGCGCTTGTCCTCGCCCTCGCAGAGGACGATCTTCTTGTCGAGCGCCTTTGCCTTGTTCTTGATCTCCTCCACGATCGTGCCGCTCTCGGTGATCTTTCTGCCCAGCTCCTTCAGCTTGTCCATGAATGCCATAATAAAAATCTCCGTTGATTTGCTTTATTTTTCCCCACGCTTTGTGTATAATAGCGTTGGGAAAGCATTTTCCCGAACATTATACACCAAGCGGAAAAAATTGTAAAGGACAAGACGGAAAAAAGATGAAAATTTGTGCGGTGATCTCAGAATATAATCCCTTCCATAACGGGCATAAATACCAGCTGGAACAGATACGGCGCCTGAGCCGCTGCGACAAGATCCTCTGTTTGATGAGCGGGAACTTTACCCAGAGAGGCGACATCGCCGTTCTGCACAAATATGTGCGGGCGCGGCACGCCGTGGAATGCGGCGCAGACCTTGTCATCGAGCTTCCCGCTGCCTTTGCCGCCTCCCCCGCGGAGATCTTTGCGGGCGGCGCGGTGCACATTCTCTCCTCCCTTCCCGAGGTGAGCGTGCTCGCCTTCGGCTGTGAGAGCGGCACGAAGGAGGACTTTCTCCGCGCGGCGCGGGCGACCCTCTCCGAGGACAAGCAGTTCAAAGCGACCCTCAAAGAGAACATGAAGGACGGCACCTCTTACGTCAAGGCGCGCACGCAGACGGTGCTCTCCCTCAACGGCGACATCGACGAGGCCCTCCTCACTTCCCCCAATAACATTTTGGGCGTGGAATATTGCCGCGCGATCCTCGCTTCGGGCGCGGCGATAGAGCCTCTTCCCATTCCGCGGGTGGGCGGCGGATATGCCGACACGGCGCTTTTCAAGAGCTTTTCCTCGGCGACTGCGCTGCGCGCCGCCCTGAAAGACCCCGATAAAAAGACGCTCAAACTACTGAAAAGCAATCTGCCCGCAAATGTCCTGCGCGATCTCTCTTCCTACCGCGAACCGCCCTACAAGCAAGCGGCGATGTGCGCGCTTTTGGCGGCCGATCCCGAAACGGTGATGAAGTGCCCCGATTGCTCCGAGGGGCTGGAAAACCGCCTCCGGGGAATGGCAAAGAGCAATCCCCTCTACGACGAAGCGCTCGAAAAGGTCGTGTCCAAGCGCTACACTCTCTCGCGCCTCAAACGCATCCTGCTGCAAAACCTCTTGGGGATCTCGCGCAAAGAGGTAAAAGATCTTCTCGAAGCGCCCCTCTACTGCAAGGTGCTCGCCGTCACGCGGAGAGAGATGCCCGAATTGCTCGCCGCGCTCAACAGGGGGAAATACCCCGTGCTCATGCGCAAGAGCGATGTTGGCGCGCTGAAAAAGGACGCGCTCTCCTGCTTTGAAACCGACGCGCGCGCAAACGCCCTTTACGACGTCCTCACGGGCGTGCATACGAACGAATTCGAAAGCGTGATCGTCTGACTGATGCGCGGGCGGCGGGCAAAAGAATTGCCCGCCGCCCTTTTTTATGCCCGCACCGAAAAGAATTCTCCGTCTTTTAATCCCCTTTTCACGCAATTAACACGCGGGCTTGGTAAAGTATAGATGTTCCCGCCGAAGAGCGGCAAATTATGCCCATACACAATTTTTTCATATTCTCTCAGGAAAACTCTCTTCGTTCACGAGGGGAGTTTTTCTGTGCTTAAAATGGATAAGTGCAAAGGCGCGGAAGTTTTGCTCTCCGCGCCTGTTTCCCCGGCTTTTGTAACTTTCGGCGAAATTTTTTTACCGAAAGTTTTACAGGACTATGTAAACGCCATCTTCCTCGCCTTCTATCCGTTCGAAGAGGGTGGGATTGTTCCTGCTCCTGTGTTTGTCCGTCTCACTTCTTGCAAAATCGGAAACACAATATCCGTGAAGGTCGCCGTCGTGCATAAGAGCGCGTGCGCCTTCATCGATCTCCGCTTTTGTGAGCGTTTTTCCGTGGTGCGCGTTTGCAAACTCCGCAAATGCCGCTGTTACCTGTGCGATGTAAGTGTCTTTTGCCGTTCTCATGATAATATACCTCCGTTTTTTAATTATCTTTTTTCCAAACGACAGGCGTTTTGCCGTCCTCGCTGTAGTGCCAATGCCAGTAATTTCCTTCATCCGTTTCGGGCATAGTTATCTCATAGTAATAGACCTTCCCCAGAAGATATTCTACACCTTCTATTGCGGAATATTCTTCTTGTTTGCCTTCAAAATAAATTGTTTCAAGCTTGCTCCACATATCGAAAGCACCTTGGACGGCCTTCAATTTATTGGAAACAACTAAGGATTTGATCCGACAATCGTAAAAGGTTTCGGGCTGTATTTCCGAAACATTAGGTATTTCGACATATTCGCACGTTAATCCCCTAAATGCTCCCGCGCCAACTGTTGTCGCATTCGGTGCAATGATTTTGGTAAGTGAGTCGCTTCTAAAGGCTTCTGAGCCGATTACAGAAACATTCTGCATATCTACGTTTGCTAAGCTATAACAACGTTTAAAAGCACAATCTCCGATATAAACAACATTTGGAAGCTTTACGCAAGTCAGTTCATTGCCGATACTCTCGTCACCGAGAAATGCGTATGCTCCGAGTCGTTGCAATTTTGGTAAATTGACTTCTTTTAATGCTGTACAAAGCGCAAAAGCACCATCATAAAAGGACTCGTTTATGTTCGTGTGAAAAACCGTATATCTGTGGTATGTGCCGTCTTCAATCTCCTCTAAGTTTGGAGCATCTATACATTGCAAGGATGAACAAAGAGAAAAGGCTCCGTCATATACTTTTTTTACGTTCGATAAATCTATGTTTTGGAGACCACTGTGCAGAAAGGTATACGAATATATATTCTTTACCTTAGGAGGAATTATAATTTCGGTTAAATTATCACAACATTCAAATGCCCCAGTTCCAATCTCTTCAATACTAATAGGCATATTTATGCTTCTCAAACTATAACAATCGGAAAATGCGTAAGCACCTATTTCTACGATTGTTTCAGGAAGGTGGACAATCTCTATGCCAAACCACCCTATATTAGATCTTCCCTCAAAGGCGGATACCTCAATCATTGTAACGGGGAAATTTCCGTGTTTGGCAGGGATAAACAATTCTTTTAAGGCTGACTTTTCTCCCCACGACATCATAATTGTAGATACACTGTATTGATCCCCAATCAATGTATATTTTAGATATTCTGTTTCATACACTGCATTCACCGTCATATTATCGGTGATACAGCTGAAATCGGTCACATCCCAGTATGCTTTTTGATGTTCTTTTGGTGTTACCACGGGAACGTCCTCAACCGCTTGCCCGTATTCCACCGTCTTTACGACGTCCTCTTCCTCGGTGTATTCGTTATGGAAAGTCACGGTGAGCTGCTTCATCGTGTAGACGGCGTGGACTTCAATGTCCGAGGTGATATTCGTGAAATCATCTCTGTCCCACTTCGCACTCGCCTGCCCCTCTTTTTCGGGGACTTTCGGAATCACGGTAAGCTCCTTGCCCGCACATACAAGATAAACAATGTCGTCTGCCACTTCGGATTGAAAAGTGACTGTATATACTGTAAGGTTGCCATTCACAAGGTCAGCAAGCCACTGCCCTTCGCTTCCCTCATAGGAAGGACACCGTTGTAAGAACAATTCGTAGGCAGAAAGACCGTCTTTGCCGTTTTGTCCGTCGGCACCGTCTTTCCCGTCCTGCCCATTCAGACCGTCTTTGCCGTCCTTGCCGTCTTGTCCGTCGGCACCGTTCTGTCCATTCTCGCCTTTTTCACCCTTTAACCATTCGAGAAATTCGGCTTCCGTGCCGCTGTGTCCGTTCTCTTTCCAAATGTCGTAGGCACTCTTTCCGTCTTGCCCGTTCGTGCCGTTCTGTCCGTCTTTCCCGTCTTTTCCGTCTTTTCCGTCCTGTCCGTCGTCGCCCTTCTGCCCCTGCGCACCCTGCTCGCCCGTATCGCCTTTCTCGCCCTTTAACCATTCGAGGAAGTCGCTCTCCGTGCCGCTGTGTCCGTTCTCTTTCCAAATGTCATACGCACTCTTGCCGACCGTGCCGTCTTTGCCGTCCGTGCCGTCCTGCCCGTCGGAACCGTCTTTTCCGTCTTTGCCGTCCTCTCCTTTCTCGCCCTTCAACCATTCGAGGAAGTCGCTCTCCGTGCCGCTGTGTCCGTTTTCAAGCCAAATGTCATAGGCACTTTTTCCGTCCGCCGCATCGCCCGTGTCAACTGTCCCGCCACAAGCGCAGAAAAGCGCAAGGCAAAGACACATCACCAGCGAAAAAACCATGCCGATCCATAACCCTCTCTTTTTCATATAAAATCTCCTTTTAGGGTGATATACATGGTACATTGTACACTCATCACGGAGAATTGTCAAGATTTTACCAAGAAATATGTTTATAAAACGATAAAAAATGGACATATAACACGATGTTGCCAAGTGCAGTCACCCCACGCCTGTTTGCCCGATGTTCTATAATGAAATCATCAAAGTGCAAGGGGGCTTTTCATGGAGAAAGCAGACATCATCGCAAGGATCGGCCATATACGGGTGCGAGCGAAACTCACGCAGAAAGCGCTCTCCTATGCGATCGGCATGAACCCGAACTACATCAACCGTTTGGAGAGCAAGAAAGACTTTCTGCCGAGCCTTGAAGTACTTCTCAAAATCATCGAAGCGTGCCACTCTACTCCCGAAGAGTTCTTTTATCATGATATTACGGAATATGAAAAGGACAGGGAACTCTCCGAAAAAATCGAGAATCTCCCCGCCCATGTAAAGGAATTCGTATTAAGTTACGACCCCGAACTCATGGATATGTTCACGCGCTTGAACGAGAAACTTTTGCGCTTGAAAAAGAACAATGCGGAATAGAAAAGAGCAGACGTGTCTGAAGCAACGCCGCCCCATCGGGACGGCGTTTTCCTTGCCGCGGGCATCCCGCTTGGGACGGAGCAAATTTCTATTTAGTACGGGGCTTTGCGCAGATCCCTTTCTCCAAAAAATACAGCGGGCTATTGTTCTGTTCGTCTGCGAGCCACGGATAGGTCACGATCGTCAACAGATATCGGGCGTTTTTCGACGAAGAAAACAAATGGCGGCGTAGCCCGATCTCTTCCGCCAAACGGTTGAATTTGCGCAAAGAAAAATATCGGGGAAGGGCGCGCAATTTCTCGTTGAAGTCTTCCGCCTCCTCCGCCGTACAATCGACTGCCCAACCCTTTGCGATCCCGCACAGCGGACCGTCGTAACCGTCGAATTCCCGCTTTTTTGCGGGATCCTCCTGAAAATAATTTTCGATCTTGACGCGCTCGCTTTCGCCGATCTTTTTACACCAGCGGATATCGCAAAATTTCAAAGAAAGCGCGAACTTCATGGCGGGAGTGAACCCCTTCCTGACGATCGCAAGCGTGTCAGAAAAGTGGCTGTTCGTCAAATTGCGCTTGATATCGACCACTTGCCAATATCCCGCATAGTAACAAGTTACCCAATCGCCGATCTTTATCCCGTCATCCGGTCGCATGGTTTATCGCCTCCTTCTCGGTCGGTTTCGTCATTTTCGTCTGTCCCTGCCTGCAAGGCAAGCCGTTCCCGCGCCGGACTTTCCCGCAAAGGGGCTTGCCGCTCAAAGATATTTTGCGGCGACGCGCTCGGCGACGCGCAGCCCGTCGGCTGCCGCCGAAGTGATGCCGCCCGCATAGCCGCAGCCCTCCCCGCACGGATACACGCCCGTCTTGCCTGCCGCCTGCATGTCCTCGCCGCGCAAAACGCGCACGGGCGAACTTGTGCGGGATTCGATCCCCGTGAGAACGGCGGACGGTGCGGCAAAACCATGCAATTTCGCGTCCATATCGGGCAGCGCCGCGCGCATGCTTTCGGTCACGGCGGGAGGCAGGACCGCGTCAAGCGGCGCGAAGTTCGTCCCGCGGGCATAAGTGGGGAGCACCTCCCCAAAACGGCTGCTCTCCCTTCCCGCGAGGAAATCCCCCACCAGCTGCACGGGAGCGCGGTAGTCCCCGCCCCCCGCGCGGAACGCCGCCTGCTCCAGCCTGCGCTGGAACGCGACACCCGCAAGCGGATGTTCGCCGCCGAAGTCCTCTCTCTTGACCTGCACGACGAGGGCGGAATCGATGTTTGTCCCCTCCCGCGCGAAATTGCTCATGCCGTTCGTGACGACCCCGCCCTCCTCCGACGCCGAGGGGATCACGACCCCGCCCGGGCAGACGCAGAAGGTGAACGCCGCACGCACGCCCGCATGCGAAACAAGTTTGTAGTCGGCAGGCGGAAGAAGGCGGAACTCTGGACCGTATTGGCTCTCCCCGATCTTTTCCTGCAAGTGCTCGATCCGCACCCCCACCGCGAATTCCTTCTGTTCGATGAGAAAACCGCGGCGCAGGAGCATTTCGAAGGTGTCGCGGGCGCTGTGCCCGACGGCAAGGACGAGGACGTCCGCCGCCCGCCATTCCCCCTTGAGTTTGACCTCTTTCAGCACACCGTCTTGCATTTTCACGTCTTCGAGAGCGGTGGAATATGCAATCTCTCCCCCGTTTGAAAGGATGAAATTTCTCATATTCGCCACCACGCGGCGCAGCTTGTCGCTGCCGATGTGCGGTTTGCTCAGATATCCGATCTCCGCGGGGGCGCCGAATTCCAGAAAGCCGTCCAAAACCTCACGGTTGAAGGGGGTGTTCGTCTGCGTGTTGAGTTTGCCGTCCGAAAAGGTGCCTGCGCCCCCTTCGCCGAACTGCACGTTGCTCTCCGTATCGAGAACGCCCGTGCGGCAGAACGCCTCCACGTCCGCGGCGCGCTCTTCCACGGGCTTTCCGCGCTCCGCGATCAACGGCAAAATGCCGTGACGGATCAGCCGCACGGCACAAAACAGCCCCGCAGGCCCCGCCCCCGCGATGACGACTTTGGGCGAGGGACCCGCGATCTTTGCATATTCGGGCGGCTTTATGGCGGGAACGCGGGAATCGCATTCCACCGAATACACCCAGCGGATGTCCGGCTTCTTCCGCGCGTCGAGAGATTTTTTCAAAATCTTGAAGTAACGCAGCGGGGCATGGAATTTCTTTTCGCACAGCGCGCGCAGTTCCTCCTCGGGCTGCCCCGCGCGCAGCGAGAGCTGCAAGATCACGAGAGCACCCCCTCGGCGGCGAGAAAGGCGGAGGTGAACGCCCATTGCAGGTTATAACCGCCGCATTCGCCGTCCACGTTGAGCATCTCGCCCGCAAAGAACAGCCCGCTCCGCTTTACGCTTTGCAGATCTTCGTCCGTTTCTCCGAGCGGGACGCCGCCGCGCGTCGCCTGCGCATATGCGAACCCGAGCGTTCCCGTCACTTCGAGGGGAAACGCTTTGAGAAGGCGCAAAAGCGCATCCTCGTCCTGCGCCCGTTTCCAAACCGCACGTCCAAGCCCGTTGTTGACAATACAGAGCAGTTTTTCTTCCCCCGTATTGCGTTTTAACGCCTCTTTCAGCCGTTCCTCCGCGACGTCTGGCACAAAGTCCAAAAGCAGGGTGTCCCCCTTTTCGGCGTAAGAAGAGGCGCGGAACACCGCGTCGCCCGAAACACCGCTCTCGGTAAAGAGCACGTCCCCCCGCCCGCAGAACACCGTCTTGCCGCGGCGCACGACGCGGAGCGCGGCGTCCACGCGGATCCCCTTTAACCCGCGCACGGCGGCGGGATCGCAGCGGAGCTGTACCAACACGGGACGGCAGGGCACGACCGTGTGCCCGAAGTTTTCGGCGAGCGCAAACGCGGATCCGTCCGTGCCGAAATTGGGCGCGGCCTTCCCGCCTGCCGCGAGAATGACCTTGTCCGCGGAAAAGACGCCTCCGCAGACGGCGCGGAACCCGTTCTCATAAGACAGTCCCGTGACCTGCGCGTTCAACCGTACGTCTACCCCGAGGCGGGCGAGTTCCCCGCGCAGAAGATCGGTGACGGAGGACGCCTGACGGCCTGCGGGATACACCCTGCCGCGGGGATCGGGCAAGAAGATCCCGCCCATGCTCTCCAAAAAGCGCACGGTGTCGGTATTCGAGAAGCGCGCAAGGGCGCGGGCGACCTTTTCGCGGTCGTCCGAAAAATAGTGCGCGGCGCCCATATCGGCGTTGGTGACGTTCCCCTGTCCGTTGCCGCTGGCGGAGAGCTTTCTGCCCAGCCTCGCCCCGCGTTCGAAGAGGGTCACTTCGCAGCCCTTGCGGGCAAGCATGACGGCGGCGGCCATGCCCGCGCTCCCGCCGCCGATGACGATCACATTCATAATTTTATCATAACGTAAATAAAAAAATTTGTCAAGGAATTGACAGAGATCGGATCTTATGCTATAATGAAAGAAACGGACAAGGAGATGAAATATGGAAGCAATTATCAACTATATCAAGGATCATATCCTGCTCACCGTCGTGCTTGCGATCGTACTGGTGCTCATTATCGTCTTTGTGATACTTCTCGCCGTGGACCTCTCCCGCAAGAAGAAGAATGCCAAGACGAAACCCGCTTTGCAACCGTCGGAAGAGCCTGCTGCGGTGCCGCCGTGCGCGCCCGAAACGGCGCCCGCGGAGGAGAAAGCGGAGGAACCTGCGCCTGCACCTGAACCGATGCCCGAAACGCCGCCCCAAGCGCCGCCCGCCGAAGAAGAGAAGGAACCCGAACCCATACAGACCGAAACGCCGGGGTATGTGTTCGTTCCCGTAAAAAAAGACCGCCCTGCGGACAAAAAGCCCGCACAGGCGGAAAAGCAAAAGGAGGAAACCGTGAAACAGGAAAAGAAGACAGACAAAAAGCCCGCGCAGACGGCAAAACCCGTTGCTCCCGCGGCAAAACCCGCTGCTCCCGCGGCAAAACCCGTTGCTCCCGCGGCAAAACCCGCCAAGAAGGAAAGCGTCGGCAAGTGGGTCGTGGAAAACGTCAAGGGGAAATATTGGCTCAGCCTGATCGCCCCCAACGGGCAGGTCATGCTGGAAAGCCCCACGGCTTACGCCTCCCTTTCGGGTGCGAAGTCGGGCGTCAAGACCTATCAGGACAACATCGCCGCCGGACGGTTGGAGATCACCGAGCACAAGAACGGGGATTCCCAGGTACAGGTGCTCAACGGGCGGGGCGGATTGCTTGCGACGAGTTCGACCTACTCTTCCCGTTCGCAGGCGGAGAGCGCGCTCGCTTCGATCAAGCGCTGGGCGGCGACGGCCGTCATCGTGGAGAGCGACGAGAGCGACAAAAAGTAACCAAAACGCAATACGGATCGAAAAAACGGAGCGTCCCCGCTCCGTTTTTTGTTGCGCGTTTGTCATTTTCGGACGCTCACTTTATTGGCGTCTGTTGATAGGTGCTCAAAGCGCCCACCCCCGATCCCCCTCCCGAGGAGGGGGTTTCGTGCTTATTTCAGATAGTCCTTGATCTCGCGGGAGTTTTCGATCTTGAAGAAAATCTCCGCGAGCGGGTCGGTATCCGCCTCGCCGATCCTCCCCTCGTCCGCAAGTTTTGCGAGCGCGGGATCGAGCGGCATTCTCGCCGCGACGGGCACGCCGAATTTCTCTTTGAGCGCTTCCGCCTTGCTCGGGCCGAACAGCCCGATCTCTTTCCCGCAACCGGGGCATTTCAGATAGCTCATGTTCTCCACAAGCCCCAAGACGGGCACGTTCATGAGTTTTGCCATGTTCACCGCTTTGCCGACGATCGTTTCGACGAGGTCCTGCGGGGTGGTGACGACGACGATCCCGCTGAGCGGAATGCTCTGAAAGACGGAGAGCGGCACGTCCCCCGTTCCGGGCGGCATGTCGATGAACATGATGTCGACATCCCCCCATACGACGTCCGTCCAAAATTGCAGGCAAGCGCCTGCGATGAGAGAGCCGCGCCACACCACGGGATCGTCCTCATGCTCCAAAAGACAGTTCATGGAGATGATCTTGACGCCGTTTTTTGCGGAAACGGGATAGATCTTGTTCTCCTCGCCTGTGGCAAGCTCGCGGATGCCGAACATCTTGGGGACAGAGGGACCCGTGACGTCGGCGTCGAGCAGAGCCGTGCGGTATCCCCTCGCGTTCGCGCGAACCGCCAAGAGCGCGGCGGTGAGCGATTTTCCCACGCCCCCCTTTCCGCTCGCAACGGCGATGACGCGCTTGACGTGCGAACCCTTGCCGAGCGGCTTGATAAACGATTGCTTGCTCCGCGTGCCGCAATTCGAACTGCAAGTGGAGCAATCGTGCGTGCAATTTGCCATACATATCTCCTTTTACGGAATTATTTCCGCATATTCAACCGATAATACAGTCCCCGTTTTGCCATGAGTTCCTCGTGCGACCCCGCCTCGGCGATCCCCTTGTCCGCGATGTACAGAATGCGGTCCGCCTTGCGGATGGTAGAGAGGCGGTGCGCCACGATGAACGCCGTTTTTCCCGCCAGAATGCTGTCCAGAGCGCCCTGTATGAGCAGCTCGGTCTCCGAGTCGATGGCGCTCGTCGCCTCGTCCAAAATGACGATCTTGGGGTCTTTCAGCACGATGCGCGCAAAGGAAATGAGCTGTTTCTCCCCCGCGGACAGTCCCTCGCCGCGCGCCTCGATCTTCCCCTCGTACCCCTCGGGGAAGCGCGCCGCCACGCGGTCGGCATAGATCTTCTTCGCCGCGGCAACGCATTCCTCGTCCGTCGCCTCGGGCGTCCCGTAGCGGATATTTTCGAGCAGCGTCCCCTTGAAGAGGAAAGGCTCCTGCATGAGGACGCCGATCTCCTTGCGGAGGGAATGCAGGGTGACGTCGCGCACGTCCTTGCCGTCCACGGTGACGCTCCCCGCGTTCACATCGTAAAAACGGGTAAGAAGGTTGATGACGGTCGTCTTGCCTGCCCCCGTCGGCCCGACGAGCGCGATCTTTTCGCCCGCCTTTACATGCAGATCGAAGTGTTCAAGCACATTCACCCCTTCCTCATAGCCGAAGGTGACGTCTTGATAATCCACCCGCCCCTCGATCTGCCCGAGTTCGATGGCGTCCGCCTTGTCGCGGATGGAAACGGGGACGTCGATCGTTTCGTAGACGCGCTCCAGATCGGCGGAAACTTGCGAGAACTGCTGGAGCACCGCGCCGAGCTGTAAAAGAGGCTCCGCGCAGACGTTGACGTAGAGCAGAAAGGCGATGACCGTGCCCGGCATCGTCATATCCCCCGCAAAGGTGAGGGCGAGCGCCACGGCATACATGGCGAGGATGCCCGCATTCCAGAAGAATTCGGAGATGGGTGAATTCAGCTCGTTGCGGCGCACGATCTTCATCCAGCAGGCGGCGGAATCCTCTTGCAGATCGCGGTACACTTCGCGGTTGAAGGCGCTGCGGTTGCTGTTTTTGATGACCCGCTCGCCCATGATGGATTCGACGATAAAGGCGTTGCGGTTGCTGTTTTTGGCGCGGTGCTTGCGGAAGAGCTTGCGCACCTGCCGCTTGACGAGCAAGATACATACCACGAGCGGCACTACGGCGGCATACACCACCGCGGTAAGGAGCGGACTCATGCAGAGCATGAACACGGTCGCCGTAAAGATCTTGAGAATGTCGACGATAAAATTCAGCAGATGCTCGGTGAGGAAATCCGCGAGTTCGTTGATGTATTCCGTGACCCGTATCGAGATCTTGCCCGCAGGACGGGCGTCGTAGTATTCGAACGGGAGTTCCTGAAGATGCACGAAGATCTGCCTGCGCAGGTCGGCGATGACCCCGTGCCCGATGGTGCCCATGATGCGTTTGTGGAAATAGGGAAGCACCGCGGAGAGCAGACCCAGGACCCCCAGTCCCACCAGGCTTACCGTGAGCGGCACGCTCATGTTCTCCCCCCGCGGGAGCACGTCGTTGACAAGATAGCGGATGACGGCGGGCGGCACGAGCGCAGCGACCGAGGAGAGAATGAGAAGAAGGAGCGCGAGCAAAAACATTCCCTTTTTGGGGGCGATGCATTTCAGCAGGCGGCGGAGGTACTTGATGTCCACCTTGTCCGATTTTAGCTCTTCGTCGAGGAAGTAGGTATTCCGCTTCATTCCGCTTCCCCCTTTCCGTAAGAGGAATCGTCGAGCTGTCCGTCGCTCGTCTGCAACCGCCAGACCGCGGCGAACGCGCCGTTCTTTGCGATCAGCTCCTGCGGCGTTCCCCGCTCGAGGATCTCGCCGTCCCTGAGATAGACGACTTCGTCGCAATCCATCACGGACGAAACGCGGTGGGCGGAGATCAGAAGCGTATGCCCGGGGCAGACCTCTTTCAAAGCGGCGAGCACGCGGCGCTCGGTCGCCATATCGAGCGCGGAGGAGGCGTCGTCGAGAATGAGCACGGGCGCGCCTTTCACGAGCGCGCGGGCGATGGAGATGCGCTGTTTCTGCCCTCCCGAAAGCCCGATGCCGCGCTCGCCCACGATGGTTTCGTAGCCCTCGGAGAGCCGCTCGATAAAGCGCGCCGCCTGCGCCGTTTCCGCCGCGCCGAACACATATTCCTCCCCGCAATCGGGCCGCGCAAAGGCGATGTTCGCGTCCACCGTGTTGGAAAACAGAAACACATCCTGAAAGACATAGGAGAATTCGCCCCTGAGCGTTTCGAGCGAATATTCCCTGATGTCCTTCCCGTCGAGGGTGACGCTGCCCGACGTGACGTCGAAGGTGCGGCAGAGCAGTTTCAGAAGAACGGACTTCCCGCTCCCCGTTCCCCCCATCACGCCGACACGCTTGCCGTAGGGAATGTCGAGGGTGATGTTTTTGAGCACGCTCTTCTCCCCGAGGGTGAGGGAAACGTTTTCGAAGGCGATATGGGGCTTCGCGGAGGGCAAGAGCGCGGAGGGACAGTCCGCCACCTTTCCCTCCTCCGAAAGAAAGCGTTGGAGCCGCCCGCCCGAAACGAGCTGGTTCTGCATCATGAAGAAGGAGCGCGAAAGTTGGCCTATGTGGGACACGATCTTGGTGACGTACGCCGTGGCGGCGGTGAGGACCCCGATGTGAACGCCGCTTCTCAGCACCAAGAAAACGGTGACGGCGACCGTTCCCACATAGGCCGCCTGCTGGAAGGCGGTGAAAATGCTGTTGTATTTCGCCGAGAGCTTGACCTCCTCGGTCTGGAGATGGAACACCTTTCTGTTGTCACGGTCGAACTTTTTCAGCTCGGTTTCCTCCCCCGCAAAGGAGCGCACGATGCGCACGGCGTCGATATTTTCCTGCACGGTGAGATTGATGTCGGCATAGCTTTCGCGGATGGCGCGGAAATGCTGCCGCGAGAGTTTGAGATAGCGAACGAGCGCGGCCGCATAGAAGGGCGCAAGACACAGGGGCAGAACAAGCAGGTAGAGGTCGAAGCTCGCCAGCATGACCACCGAAAACACGAGCATGCACAGCGAATCGAAGATGTTCATGGAGATCCGCGAATACATCTCTTTCAGGATGATGGTGTCGCGGTTCATCGTCGTCAAAAGTTCGCCGATGTTATAGCCCGAGAGCGTTTCGCTGTCGAGGGAGAGCAGTTTTGCATAGGTGGCGGCGCGCATATCGCATTCCATGCGAAGCCCGCACCACTGGAACGTCACGTTTTTGAGATAGAGAAAGAGAACGCGGCATAAAAATACGCCGCCGAAAACAAGGGCGATGTGCCAGAAGAGGGTCCATGTCCCCGGTTCGCCGAGCGCGCCGCGGAAGAGAAAATCGAGGAAACTGTCCTGCGCGGGCGGCGAGGCGGGATCGTAGGCGATGATATAGTCGATGATCCCCGCGTCGAGCAGGGGCAAGGCGAGGTCGCACAAGATCGCCAAAAAGGAAAAGACCTTCGCAAGCAGAGAGAGCGGAAGATACTTTTTCCAATATCCGAAGCCGAATTTGATGACGTTCATTGGTACCTCGGGCATATTTTATCACGTTTCGGGCAGAAAGACAAGCAAATGTGCGGGCATTTGCCCTCCCTTTGAAGGCAGAGGGCGGGAAGAACAATTCTCTGCCGAAAAACGCTTGCAAAAAAACGCCGTTTGGGGTATACTGTTTGTGCTGTGATAGGTGGGGAGTTAGCGGTGCCCTGTATCTGCAATCCGCTATAGCAGAGCCGAACGCTTTTCTCGGTGCAGGCCATGGAAGGCTGCACGCGGTAAGGAATGTTGATAACAAGGTCTTATGCAACGCGCGTCCGCGAACCGTGTCAGGGTAGGGATACAGCAGCACTAAACGGTGCCGCGCGTGTGCCATGAGGTAGCTTTGTCGGAGTCACCTGCCGCGTTCCCGCTTCGGTGCCCTGCAACAAAAAAAGCCCTCACAGTTTTTTTGCGCTCTCCGTCCCCTCTCCCCGGGGGGACGTTTTTTGCGCCGTTTCTCTCAAAAAAGTTGACGCATACGCGCGCCTTCCCTAATTTTTTTTGTCACGCGCGAAAAAATTCTTTGAAAGCCCTTGACAGCTTCACGGGTCATTTGATAGAATTCATACAGTGGTTTGATCGCACATAGCGAAATCGGAAACCATAGGAGAGAACCGGATGAAGAAACTTTTGACAGCTGCTTTGGTGCTCGTGGCGGCAATGTGTACTGCGGTCGGGCTTACCGCCTGCGACAAAACGGACCATGAGCACAGCTGGGGAGAATGGACGGTCGTGACCGAAGCGACCTGCCAGCAGGCGGGCTTGCGCGAGCGCGTCTGCGAATGCGGGGAGGTCGAAACGGATCCTCTTCCCATCAATTACTCCGCCCATATCTGGGACGAAGAAAAGAGCGAATCGGGAAACGACGGCACCCACACCCTCGTCTGCAAACTCGATCCCGCCCACGTCAAGCAGGAAAAGTGCACCTACCTTGACAGCGTCGTTGCCCCCACCTGCGAAACGGGCGGCTATACGGAACATCTGTGCGCCACCTGCGGCTACTCCGTGCAGGACACCGAAACGGAGAAGCTCGGGCACGACTATTCCCTTGTCGCCGCCGACGCGGAACACCCCGGGCAGCACATTCTGACCTGTTCGCACGATCCCTCCCACACCAAGACGGAGGAATGCGACTTCGAGGTACATACGGTAGAGCCGGGGTGCGAAACTTACGGCTATACCGCGCACACCTGCACAAAATGCAGCTATCTGAAAGAAACCGATAAAAAGGACCCCATCGGACACAAATGGGGCGGCTGGGAACGGCTCGGCGCGACCAACAACCACATCAAGCGCTGCCAAAACGACCCCAACCACACCACGGTCGAACCGTGCGAATTCGAGTCCACGGTCACAAAGCCCACCTGCTACGCGGACGGCTATACGACCTATACCTGCAAAGACTGCCAAAATACCTACACGGACGACACCGTAACGTCGCCCGGGCATCAATTCAAGCCCGTGGAGCATTCGAAAGGCACCGAGAGAGAAGGGAGCATGCACGAGCAGGTCTGCACCGAGTGCGAGCATGTCGTGAAAACGCCCTGCAATTTCGCGGCGAACACGGTAACGAAGCTCACCTGCACGGTGGACGGCGTCGTGCGTTATACCTGCCTCGATTGCAATTACCAATATGATGTGACGACGACGCACCCCGACCATCTGTGGAGCGCCTATCTCTCGGACGACGCGGGGCATCATACCCGCAAGTGCACCCGCGAGGAGTGCACGGAAACGCAGACCGCGACCTGCGAATTCAACGAGCAGCATTTCCCCGCGACCTGTACGGAGGACGCCTATACCCTTCGCACCTGCAAGGTGGAAACATGCGGCTATCAGCTCCGCGAGGAAGGAGCCGAAACCGCGACCGGACACGACTGGGAAAGCGAAAAGGCGCAGTTCAGCGTGAAGGAAGAGAGATCGCATGAGATCACCTGCGGCAACGGCTGCGGCGAAACGATCGTGTTGACGTGCGTGCTTGACCAAGGCGTCGTCACCGAGCCGACCTGCACCGCAAAGGGATTCACCACCTATACTTGCGAAAAGTGCAAAGCGCAATACAAAGAGAACGAAACGGAGATGAAGCCCCACCAATATGGGGCGTGGCAGCCCGTGGACGGTTATTCCGCGCAGAACGCCAAGCACGAACACTTCTGTTCCGAATGCCATGACCGCGAAGAGGAAACGTGCACCGCCTTTTCGAGCCTGACCACCGATCCCACCTGCTATGCGGAGGGCAAAACGGTGACCACCTGCGAGAGCTGCCGCGGCGAACAGACCGTCGTTCTCCAAAAGACCGAACACACCTGGGGCAGCTATGTGATCGACGGCGCGAACGGCCATTACCGCGTGTGCCAGGTGGCAGAATGCGGGGAGCAAGAGGAAACGCAGCGGCACGTCCTGAAGGACGGCAAGACGCTTCCCACCTGCAAAGACAAGGGGAGCAACTATCAGCTTTGCGAATGCGGCTATGTCGAGGACGCGGACGGCGAGGACATTCCCGCGCTCGGACACGACTACAAGGACCAGCCGTTTGTTTATGACAAGGATACCCCCGGGCACCATTACCGCGAATGCAAAACTTGCCACCATAAGGACATCACGGCGTGCGTGATCAGCACCGTCACGAAGGACGCGACCTGCATGACCCCCGACGTCAAGACGCACACCTGCACGGAGTGCCATAACGTCACCACGGAAGAAGGCGAGGCGCTCGGCTGCGAATACGTCTATACCGACAACCACGACGGCACGCATGACCGCGCCTGCATCCGCGGCGACGCCTGCGATAACACGCAAACGGCGCAGAAGGGCATGAAGTGCGACTACAAGAGCGTCGACACCAAGGCGACGTGCACCGAGGACGCCTACACCACCAAGACCTGCCTCGAATGCTCGCATCAGGAAGTGGTGACCAAGCCCAAGACCGCGACGGGCCACAGCTATGGCAACGTATACACCAGCAAAAAGGACGGCACCCATACCCGCAAGTGCTCCAACTGCAGCGCGATCAGCCTCGAAGACTGCGAATACGACAGCGGCCGCGTGACCGCGCCGAAATGCACCGCACAGGGCTACACGACCTATACCTGCAACAAGTGCAATTACGCAAAGAAGGAAAATTACACCGCGGAGAAGGGACACACCTGGAGCAGCACCTATACCCCCAACCAAAGCGGGAAGCACTACCGCACCTGCACGGTCTGCAGAGCCACGGAAACGCCGACTGCCTGCCAGTATAACCAGACAAAGTCCGCTGCTACCTGCACAACGGAGCCATATACGCGCTACGAATGCAGACTTTGCAACTATGTCCGCACCGAAACGACGGGGCAAAAGCTCGAGCATCAATGGAAAGTCCAGACTCCCGCGACCGAACAGAGCCACGGCCGCAGCCACCAGATGATATGCACGGCGTGCTCGGCGACCAAGAGCGAACTCTGCTCGGAGATCCTCGAAAAGACCCCCGCTTCCTGTACCGCGCCCGAGCGGCATGTCCATACCTGCCGTGTATGCGAGAGCGTATACGAACATTACGAGGGCGAAAAACTCGAGCACAGCTGGAACATTACCCCGATCAGCCTCAGCAACCGGCACACCAAGACCTGCTCCTCCTGCGGCGAAACCACGACGGAGGCGTGCACGGGCGTAGTAACGCGCGTGCAGCAGCCCACCTGTACCGAGAGCGGCTGGACGGACTATACCTGCACGAAATGCAAAGGCACCTATACGGGAGATCCCACCGCTCCCAAGGGACATTCTCATCTCTATAAATTGTGGTATCAATCGGTCAACGGGGAATCGCACTACCGTCAATGCCCCGACTGCCTCGAAACGGAAACGAAGGACTGCGTGTACATCACGCTCCGCCGCGTGGAGCCGACCTGCGACAAGAGCGGCACCGCTTACATGGAATGCGCCCAGTGCCACCGTACCAAGACCGAAAGGCTCTCTCCGCTCGGGCACAAATATCCCGACGAATGGATCAAGAGCACCGACGGGAAACAACATTACCGCCTTTGCGAACGGCCCGGCTGCGAATACCGCAACACGCGGAGCTGCGTGCTTGTTCCCATCAACCAATCCGAAGTCTACTGCAATGCGCCCGGCATGGAAGGCCTGACCTGCAAGGATTGCGGCTACATGAACAGCGCCGCGATCAACCCCAAGGAGCACGCATGGGGCCAGTGGCAAAACGACGGGAACGGCAACCACTACCGCACCTGCACCCGCATGGGCTGCAACACCACGCAACAAGGCCAGTGCACCATCTTGGAAACGCGGACGGAGCTTGACTGCACCACCCCCGAGAGCACGACTTACCACTGCGAAACCTGCGGCTACACAAAGACGGAGATCACGAAGGAAGCCCGCGGGCACGATTGGGTCTTGTCGCTAAAGAACGAAACTTCCCACCAGGGGCAATGCCAAATCTGCCAAGCGCAAGCCTCGGGCGAGCACGACTTCGAGGACTCCAACCTCTGTAGCGTCTGCAAATACGACGGGCTAAATTATACGACCAACGAAAGTAATACCTATTGCATCGTGGAGAACGACAACCGCGTTTCGGGCGCGGAGCACATCGTCGTTCCCGCCACGCACGCCGTGAGCAGCAATTTGGTATTGCCCGTCAAGGCGATCGGCGAGTTCGCCTTCGTCACCAACAAGAATATCCGCACGATCGAACTGCCGAGGAGCATCACGGTCATCATGGACAACGCTTTCAGCGGCTGCAACAACCTGACCTCCGTCACCTACACGGCGGGCGAGGAGGACATTGCGACCGAGGAATTGAGTTACGCCGCCTTCGGGCAATGCCGCAAACTTGCGGACTTCCCCTTCGGGGATCTTGTCAAACTCGAACGGATCGGCGACAGCTGCTTCCTCGACTGCAACGCGCTCAACGAGATCGGGATCACCGACACGGTGGACCACATCGGCAAGAACGCCTTCAACAACACGGGGAAATACAAGCTCTGGGAACAGGGAAGCCAGGACGCCCTCTTCCTCGGCAAGCATCTCATCCGCCTGCGCACGACCTATTCGGCGCTCGACGGCGCGTACACCCTGCCCGAAACGACGCTCTCCGTCGGCGCAAACGCCTTCGAGAACTGCAAGGAACTCAGGAGCCTCACGTTGTACAACAACGTGAAGATCTTCGAGAGCGACGCTTTCAAGGGCTGCGACTCGCTCACCAAGCTCGTCTTTAACGGTACGTTCGAAGAATGGCTCTCCATCCAGTTCAAGAACGACCTCGCAAGCCCGCTGCACTTCGTTTCCGACTTCAACATCACGGGCGTACTCGACGATCCCACGATCCCCAACGACGGCAGCGTGAACGCCATCCCCGCGGGCACCTTCCGCAACAACCTCTCGCTCACGAAGATCACGATCCCCGAGAAGATCACTTCCATCGGCGCAAGAGCGTTCGAAGGGTGCGCCAACCTTGCGACGATCGACCTGCCCGACACCGTCACCTACATCGGCGAGGACGCCTTCAAGGGCTGCACGAAGCTGGAAGAGATCAAGGAAAACCACGACGACAACGGCGGCTTCTACATCGGCCATCACCTCATCTCGGTCGACAACGACAAGGTCCCCGAGGACGGCGATTTCGTCGTGAGAAACGACACCGTGACCATCAGCCCGAGAGCCTTCAGGGGCTGCGTCAAGGTAAAGAAGGTCAACATTCCGCAGAGCGTGAAGTGGATCGGCGCCGACGCCTTCACCGAATGCCAGGACCTCGGCGAGGTGACCTTCGAAGGCGACGACCCCGTGTTCTTCGCCACCAACCGCCAAGGCGCAGGGCGCTGGCTCGACGATGGCTACATCCAAGGTTCGACGGGCGCATTGAACTTGAAGTACTACTATCCTTACGAATGGAAGCGCATCAAATGATCTGCGCATAGCGCACAAACGCCCGCCTCTTCCGAGGCGGGCGTTTTCCTTTATGGGTGAAATATTTGGGGGGCGGCTTCCCGCGTCGGGAAGCCGCCCCCTATCCTGTTTTTAAGCCCCAAATTTACTTCATAAAGGCGAGGAACGCCTTGTAGTTACTGTATACGTCCGCCTTGGAAACAAGCTCCCAGGGGGCGTGCATGGAGATGACGGGCACGCCGAGGTCCACCGTGTCGATGTTGAGCTGCGCGACGAATTTTGCGACCGTCCCGCCGCCGCCGATGTCCACCTTGCCGAGTTCCGCCGTCTGCCATACGACATTCTCCGCCGCAAACATCCTGCGCACCTCGCCCACGAATTCTGCGTTTGCGTCGTTGGAACCGCTCTTTCCCCGCGCGCCCGTGAACTTGCACATCGCCGTCCCGCAGGAGAGCATCGCCGAATTCATCTTTTCGTACACGTTTGCAAAGTTGGGATCGTAAGCCGCCGTCACGTCCGAGGAGAGGCATTTGGAGGCCGCCCGCACCTTGCGGAAGTTCGCCCCGAGCGCCAGAGAAATTTCCTCCATGAGGTCCTCGTACACCTTGCATTGGATGCCCGTGGTGCCCTCGCTGCCGATCTCTTCTTTGTCGACGAGCATGGCAAGCACGGTGTGCTCCGTTTCGTTTCCGACGACCGCGGTGAGCGCGGGATAGGCGCACACCCTGTCGTCGTGGCCGTAGGCGCCGATGAGCGCGCGGTCGAAGCCGATGTCGCGCGCGCCGTAGGCGGGAACCGCGGAAAGTTCCGCCGAGAGAAGGTCCTCCTCGCACACGCCGTACTTTTCATGCAGCACGGAGAGGACGGAGAGCTTGATCTTGTCGGAAACCTCCTTGTCGCCGTAAGGCAGCCCGCCGACGACCACGTTGAGCTGTTCGCCCTCGATGAGCTTGCTCGCGTTTCCGCTCATCTGCTCGCCGCCGAGGTGCGGGAGAAGATCGTTGATGTAGAACACGGGATCGGCGGGGTCCTCCCCCACGCGGACGGTCACCTTTTCCCCGTTTTTGAGCATGATCACGCCGTGCAGAGCGATCGGGATCGTCGTCCACTGGTACTTTTTGATGCCGCCGTAATAATGGGTCTTGAAAAACGCCATGCCGCTGTCCTCATAGAGAGGATTCTGCTTGATGTCGATGCGGGGCGCGTCGATGTGGGAGGCGATGACGCGCATGCCGTCCTCTTCCAAATTCTTTCTCCCCACGCGGAACACGACCACGGACTTGCCGCGGTTGACAAAATATTTTTTGTCGCCCGCTTGCAGCCTGTCGCCGAAACGGTATTCGGTAAAGCCGTTGCGCTTTGCCTCCTCTACCGCGAAGTCGCACGCCTCGCGCTCGGTCTTGGCGGCGTCGAGGAAGGCCTTGTAGCCCTCCGCATAATCGAAGATCGCCTTGCGCTCTTCCTCGCTTGCGATCTCATAGTAATTGCGTTTTTTATAGGCGAGCTGTTCCATCAGCTCCTGCCCCTTTGTCTGTTCACTCATATCGTTTCCTCACTTTTTAATGATTTTTGATTTCGAGTACATTATGGCGGTCATGAAGAGATCTCTCTTGCATGCTGTATTTTGCGGCGCATTTTTCTGTCCCTGCCCGCCTCGATCTTACAACGGTCCCACTCCTCCTTCATCAATTCCGCGAACAGAGTGCGCAGCTCGCCGGATGATGCACGGATCTCCGCATAGGTCTTATTTTCGAGCAGCTCCCGAATTTTGTTGTCCTTCTCGTAGGGACCGTTGCCGGGATTGAGGCGCACGAGGATCTGGTTCTTGACCAAATGAAATTCCTGCGCCTGTTCTCCGTCCAAGGTTTCATAAATATCCGTAAACGTAAGCAACCGTGCGCTATGCCCTCGCATGCTCTCGATCCATTCCATCCGATTGCTCGTGATCATTTGTGAATAGAATGTTTGGACGGTCTGGTGCCTCGTGATCAAGCTGATCACAAGAGAAATTCCTGCGGCAATTACCGCGCTGATCAATGGAAGCAAAATCTCTGCCATCTTCAACCTCTCGAAGACAATGCGGGATCACCGCTCAAACTGCTCTCCATTATAGCACATTCCTCTGTAAAATGCAACGAATGGCAACCTCGGATTTTCTTAAATATCATTCCGCCCAACGATATAATCTACGGACGTATGAAAAAAATCGGCAAGTTTCATAAGCATTTCGATGCTCGGTTCCTGCTTCATCGTTTCCCATTGGCAAATGGTCGTCTTGCTGACATCTAAAATTCCCGCAAGTTGTTTTTGCGTAATCCCTCGTTCCTTGCGCAGTTCTTTTAATCTTTCCCCAAATTTGCTCATGGAAAAATTATAAAATAAATTCCGAAAAACGGATTGACAGTTCCGAATTTCGGAATTATAATATAAGTAACGGTATTGTTTGCGACAAACAAGAGGGGGCGGAGAATAAGGCGCCTCCTCAGGAGAAGCTGTCACCGTAGGTGACTGAGGACTTGGTGCCCCTTGCAGGGGAGCTGGCGAGGCGTTAGCCGAGCCTGAGGGCTTGGCGCCCCTGTAGGGGAGCTGGCACGAACGCAGTGAGTGACTGAGGGGTTTTCGAGAACCCTTTCGGCATTCGCTCCGCTCATGCCACTTTCCCTAAAAGGGACAGCAAGCGCCCCACCCCCCTACCCCCCTCCATTGGAGAGGGCAAGAAAGGCGCCTCCTCAGGAGG
>CANQWX010000011.1 GCA_947627665.1 uncultured Clostridia bacterium | reverse complement strand
AAAGCTATTCACCACCGGCATAGCCGGTGGCTTTCCCACGAAACTCCGCTTCGCTCCGTTTCGTTCCCTCTTTACAGTAAGAAGGACGGCTTGCGCCGTCCTTCCGTTTACGGTCTTTACAGATCGTCTGCGTCTTGCGTGGGGATCTCCCGTGCGTCCCCCGAGGGGATGCCCGTATAGCTTCCGAGAAGATCCTCCCGCGAGCGCATGCTTGCGCCCTTTCGGAGCGTTTTTTTCTTGCTGCCTGTCATTTTAGCCGCAATTCTTCGTGTTCGAACTCTTCTTGCAGCCGCAACCGCCTTTGTTCGTGGTCTTGTTCTGCGTTTCGGTCTGCTTGTTGGCATTCCGCGTGTTCGAGCTTTCTTGCTTGTTCCTCATAGATTCTCCTTTTTGAAAGGAAGATGCAGCTCGACTTCGCCCTGCGACGCGCCGCACAGGGGACAGATGTTCCAGGCCTCTTTGGAAGTGTGCATATAGCCGCACTCGCCGCAGATCCACAGCATCGGACGTTCCTGCTTGTAGAGGGAGCCGTCCTTGAACGCCTCGTAGAGGTATTCGAAGATGATCCGATGGTTTTGCTCCACCTTCGCTACCTGTTCGAATTTGAGCGCGATTTGCGCAAACCCCTCTTCCCTCGCAATTTTTGCGAATTCGGGATAGAGCACTTCGGCTTCATCCTGTTCGTCTATCGCCGCAAAGTGCAAGTTTTCTTCGAGCGTTCCCGCATGAAAGGGAAAGCTTGCGTCAATATGGATATTGTCTTGGCTCCCCGCATTCTGCAAGATGGTTTCAAAGAAAACTTTCGCGTGATTGGTCTCGTTTTTGGCGATCGTGCGAATGGTGTCCGCAAGAACTTCGTAGCCCTGCTTCATTGCCGCTTTGACCGTGAGTTGGTACCGCATGCCCGCCTGACATTCTCCCGCAAATCCTCTTGCTAAGTTGAGATATGTCCGCGTCTTGGTGAAATCCATGCTTTTTCCTCCCTTCGCTCCTTATTGTGGGCAGAGGAAAGCGCGGATATACCCGCAATTTGTGTGGAAATTTTTAGCCGCCGCGGCCGCCCGCAAGTTTTGCGGGCGGCCGCGGCATTCTTTCTTACAATTTCACTTTTAAGCGTTCCCGCTTGACGGCGCAGACGAGAATACATACCCCCACGCCCGCCAACATTCCGAAAAGAGCAAGCGGCGCGGCAAGGGGGAAATAGTCCGTGCGGTAGTAGCGCACGAGTTTTGCGCGGTTTTCGTCCGCTTCGAGGCGCAACCACTGCGGCAGCTCGTCGCCTTTCCAATCGACCGCGTGGACTTTCCCCTCGGAATACTCGCTGTATTTGAGATCGTAGACCGAATACTCCCCCTTGGCGGCATGGATACGGTAGAAAAAGAAGTCGTTTCCAATGCCGTGAGAAAAGCCGCGGTCGATCAAATCACGGCTCCGGATGCGGCAGGTTTCCTTATTGTTCTGGAAGGTACAAGTGAACCCGTTCCCGAGATCGTAACTTTCCCCCTCGGCCGCAGTCTTTGAAAGCTCGGAGAGCGAAAAAGCAAATTCTTGGGGCTTCCATTCTCCGTCCTCATAGACCTCGCAGGTGAGCGTTTCCATATCGGCGGTGAAATCGTCAAGAGCCGCTTCAAAGACAGGGGCGCGCGTTTCGGGCTGCCATCCCCCGAACAGGACAAGGACAAACGCTCCCGCAAGCACGGGAATGAGGCAAAACAGCGCGCATTTTTTATAACGTTTTGCATTTCGGGCGGCAATTTGCGCGCCCTCTTCCCCGCCCAGCTGCTTTTCCGCACGGCGAACGAGCAACACGCCGAACAAAAACTTGCCGAGCGCAAAGAGGAAAAACAGGACGGCAGCGACGGCAAAAGCGGTTCCGCCGACCGTCCCCGCGGCGATCGAAACGACGCAGACCACGCCGAAAAGGAGGGACATTCCCGCCGAAAGATCGCTCAAAAGGGCGACCCGTCTGCGCAAAAGCAGGCAAAATACGCCGTAGCCCTCCGTTTCCTCGTCGGCGGAGTTTTCGGTCCCTCTCCACAGCGCGAGAATGCAGACGGCGCAGACGAGGAAGGCGACAAGCCCCAAGAGGATCAAAAGGAGCCACCACTGCCACCCGACCCATGCGACGGTGGTAAAATCAACGAACGATCCGATAAAGAAGAGCAGAAACGCCGCCGCGTACACGCCGAAGAGAATGAGGGAACGCGTGAAAAAGGCGTTCATCTTCTTTTTGAGGAGCTTCCGCTCCGACTTTTCGGAGAGCGCGGGGCGGGAAGCCGCCTCCGCATTCCGTTCGCCCGCTAAAATTTCGTCCGCCGTGACCCCGTAAAGTTCCGCAAGCGCAGGGAGAAGAAGAATATCGGGCAGGACCGTGCCGCGCTCCCACGCCGAAACGGTGCGGTTGGAAACGGAGAGGCGGTCCGCGACTTCCTGCTGGGTATAGCCGCGCGCCTTGCGGAGGGCCGCCAAAAATTCGCCAATAGACTGTTTCATTTTGTCACCTCGGCTCCATTCTACACTTTCGGGAAGAAAAAAACAAGACCGCAGTCTTGGAATTTGTCTATGATTTCTGGAATTTTGTAAAACCGCCGCGGCGTTCTTAAATGTCATTTCGAGCTTGTCGAGAAATCTCTACCTCAGTGTTAAAATATTGTAGAGATTTCTCCACTCCGCTCATTGCATTCGCTACGGTCGAAATGACAAAAGGGAACAAACTTTTCGGAATGACAATTAAGAACGCGGGTCGAAAGGACATTTTAGAATATGTGCCTTAGGCGGAATTGACTTCCGCCGTGGGCGACCCAATTTGGCAAACTCTTTTGCCTTATTGTCCGATGAAGCGAATGAGAGGATAAACCCGTTGATGCAGGAGGAAAGTTTCCTCGCACAATTCTTTTCGAAGAAACACCCCTTCCGTCACGCGTTTTGCGCGTGACACCCACCCCTCAAGGGGTGGGCAAGGGGGGAGCAAGCAAAGAATTGTGCGAAACCTTTACTCCGAAAATTGCGCGTTATACAGCTCAGAATAAAACCCGCGGCGGGCGAGCAGCTCTTCGTGCGTGCCTTGCTCGATGATCTTGCCCGCTTTCATCACCAGAATGAGGTCGGCGTTGCGGATGGTGGAGAGGCGGTGCGCCACGATAAAGCACGTCCTGCCCTGCATGAGTTTTTGGAAGGCGTCCTGCACTTTCAGCTCGGTGCGGGTGTCGATGTTGCTCGTCGCCTCGTCCAAAATGAGCATGGGCGGGCGGCAGAGCATGACGCGCGCGATGCAGAGAAGCTGCCGCTGCCCCTGCGAGAGATTTCCGCCCTCGCCGATGACCGTGTCGTAGCCTTCGGGCAGACGCGAGATAAAGGCGTGCGCGTGCGCCGCCGTGGCGGCCCCGATCATCTCTTCCTCCGTCGCGCCGGGGTTGCCCATAAGCAGATTTTCGCGCACGGTCGCCTCTTTCAGCCATGTGTCCTGCAAAACCATGCCGTAATTTTCGCGCAGAGAATGCCGCGTAAGCGCGCGCACGTCCCTGCCGTCCACTTTAACGCTGCCGCCGTTGACGTCGTAAAAGCGCATCAGGAGGTTGATGAGGGTGGTCTTTCCGCAGCCCGTCGGCCCGACGATGGCGATCCGCTTGCCCGCGGGTGCGCAGACGTTCAGATCCTCGATGAGCTTTTGTTCGGGCGTGTAAGAAAAATCCACCTTTTCGAGCTTCACTTCCCCCTTCGCCCTGCCCAAAATTTCGTTGCCCGCATCGGAAGGCTCGGGTTCTTCCCCGATGAGCGCGAACAGCCGCGCCGCGCATGCCAAAGCGTTCTGGAATTCGGTGACGACTTCGGAAATTTCGTTGAACGGTTTGGTATATTGGGTGGAATAATTCAGAACGGAGGTGAGATTTCCCACCGTGAACGCGGCCGCCGTGCCCGCCGTGCCGATGACGAGCAGCGCCCCCACGAGAGCGACAAGGGCGTATACCGCGGCGTTGATGAAACGGGTCGCCGGATTTGTCGTGGAGGAGAAGAACACCGCCTTTAAGCCGCATTTGCGGTAACGGGCGTTGATCTCTTCAAATTTTTCCTCGTTTTCCTTCTCGTGGCAGAACGCCTTGACGATCTTGAGGTTGCCGATCATCTCGTCCACGAACGCCGTCTGCTCGGCGCGCACTTCGCTCTGCTCTTTGAACATGGAATAGGTGTGCGTGGAGATGAACCTTGCGGTGAGAAGGGAGAGCGGCGTGACCAAAAGGACGACGAGCGCGACCTCCCAGCGCAACACGAACAAAATGACAAGCACCCCCGGGATGGTGGCGGCGCCCGTGAACAGTTGGCGGAAGCCGAGCAGCAGCCCGTCGGAGAATTGTTCCGCGTCCGAGATGACGACGCTCGCCGTTTCGCCGTAAGCCCTGCCGTCGAGGTACTTCAACGGCAAGATCTGGATCTTGCGGAAGGCGTCCGTGCGGATGTCCGCCAGAACGTGGTAGGAAACGCGGTCGCCCGCGACGCTCAAAAGCCACTGGGAGACCGCCGTGACCGCGATACACCCGCCGATCGCAAAGAAAATGCGGTACAGGCGGGCAAATGCCACCTCTCCCGCGCCGAGGATGCAGTCTATGCCAAGTCCCGCCAGGTAGGGCACGGCGAGCGTTGCCGCCACGTTGACGAGCGCAAGGAGAAGGGCGAGCGTTAGCAGCGCCCCGTACGGTTTGAGATAGCGCAGTATGCCGCGGAAAACGCCCGCGCTCTTTTTCGCCGCCCGTTTCATGCGTCCTCCCTCACCTGCGAACGGTAAATTTCGCGGTACACTTCGCAGGTTTGGAGCAGTTCCGCGTGGGTGCCCTGCCCCACCAGCCTGCCCTCGTCGAGCACGAGGATCCGATCGGCGTGCATGAGAGAAGACGCGCGCTGGGATACGAGAAACACCGTGCAGCCGAGCGTTCCGAGCGCATGGCGGAGCGCCTTGTCCGTGGCGTAATCGAGCGCGGACGAGGAATCGTCCAAGATGAGGATCTCGGGGTCCCCCACGAGGGCGCGGGCGATGGTGAGGCGCTGCCGCTGTCCGCCCGAGAAGTCCTTCCCCTCCTGTGCGACCGCGGCGTCCAGCCCTCCCTTGGCGGCGACGATGTCCTCCGCCTGCGCCAGTTTCACGGCGCGCAGGAGCTGCTCCTCGGTCGCGTCCTTCTTGCCCCAGAGGAGATTGGAGCGCAGGGTCCCCTGGAACAGGACCGCCTTTTGCGGCACAAAGCCGACCCGCCTGCGAAGCTCCTCCGCGGGGATCGCCTTGACGTTTTCGCCGCCGAGCATGACCTCTCCCCCGCTGCTCTCGTAAAAGCGGGGAATGAGTTCGACAAGCGTGCTCTTTCCCGCGCCCGTGCCGCCCAAAATGCCGACCGTTTCCCCTTTTTGCACGGTGAACCCGATGCCGTCCAGCGCTTTTCCGCCGCCCGCATAGGAAAAGGAAACGTTCTCAAAGCGCACGGCGGGGGCGTTTTGCGGCGGGGCGGTCCTTATAGAGAGCGCGCGGGGTTCCCCCTCTTCGTCCAGCACCGCGCCGATCCGCTTCTGGCAGGAGATCGCCTTGGCGATGGTCACGATGAGGTTGGCAAGTTTGACAAGCTCCACCAAAATCTGCGCAAGATAGCCGTAGAGCGCCACGACGTCGCCCTGTGCGAGCTGCCCGCCGTCCACGCGGACCGCGCCCACATACAGCAGGACGATGAGCGCGATGTTGACGAGCGCATAGGTGATCGGGTTCGAGAGCGCGGCGACCGCCCCCGCAAGTTTTTGCGAGCGTTTGAGCGCCGCCTCCCGACGTTCGAATTCCCGCCGTTCGCTCTCTTCGAGGGAAAAGGCGCGGATGACCCGCACGCCCGCGAGATTTTCGCGGGTGGACAGATACACCTTTTCGAGCCTCTCCTGCACCCGCTTAAAAAGAGGCAGGCACACCCCCATCACGGCATACACCGCAAACGCCAGCAGGGGAACAAGCCCCGCAAACACCAGCCCTGCCCGCCCGTCCACGACAAACGCCATCGCCGTGGCGCCGAACACGATAAACGGGGAGCGCAAAAACAGACGGAGCGTCATATTGACCCCCGTCTGCACCTGGTTGACGTCGCTCGTCATGCGCGTGATCATGCGGGCAGTGCCCATCTCGTCGATCTGCGCAAAGGAAAAGGACTGCAATTTGTGGAAGAGGCGGGAACGCAGTTCCGCCGCCGTTCCGACCGCCGCCTTTGCGGCAAAATATTGCGCCGTGAGCGCAAATAAAAGCCCGAGCGCCCCGAAGGCGACGAGCACAAGGCATGCGAAAACGATATATCTCCGGTCGCCGCCCGCAACGCCCGTATTGATGATCGCCGCCACGACAAGGGGAACGGTGAGTTCCATACAGGCCTCGAGCAGCTTAAAAAGAGGCGAGAGGATCGCCTCCTTCCGATACGCTTTAAGACAGGAAAACAAGTGCTTCAAGAGATACCTCGGTCGCGGGCACTAAAAACAGATAGACGTAGTAGCCGATAAAGCAGGCGAGCATCAGCGCGCCCGCGAGTTTCCCGAGCTTGTGCCCTTTGAATAGGGCAAGCCCGTACAAAAGGACCGCCGCGCCGAGCGCCACGCAGGCGTCGATGAGGTTGCTCGCCGCGCCCGCCGACGTAAACGTCAGGGGGCAGAAAAGAGAAGCCGCTCCCGCCACGAGCAGGATGTTGAAGATGTTGGACCCGATGACGTTGCCGACGGCGATGTCCGTTTCCCCCTTGACCGCCGCCACCACGGAGGTGACAAGCTCGGGCAAAGAGGTGCCGATGGCGACCACGGTAAGCCCAATGATGCGTTCGGGAACACGAAAATGATTTGCAATATATTTCGCGGCGTCCACGAGAAGGGTGCCGCCGCCCACCACCATGCCAAGCCCGACCACGGCAAGGACGATCAAGAACCAGAGCTTTTGCTCCATCTTGTCGAACCACTGCCCGATCTTGCCCTTGGGCTTTTTTCCCTCTTTGGACGCGATCTCGCCCTGCGGGACGCTCTTTTCCAATTCCTTCGCCTTCTTCTGTTCTTTGAGCGCGCCCCGCACGAGAATAAACATGTAGACGGCCATGACGGCAAGAAAAATGAGGCCGTCCCACCATTGCAGGGCGTTTCCCCATATCCCAAGCCCGATGAGGAGCGCGCTCGAAAGGAGCAGCACGGGCAGATCGAGCCAAAGGGAATTTTTCTGCACGGGAAGGTTGTGGAAGAGCGCGGATAGCCCCAAAATGAGCAGAATGTTGCAGATATTGCTCCCAACGACGTTGCCGATGGAGATGTCGGTGGACTTCTGGATGGCGGACGTGACCGATACGCACAGTTCGGGCGCGCTCGTGCCGAAGGCGACGACCGTAAGACCGATGACGAGCGTCGGGATCTTGCACTTTGCGGCGATGCCCGCGCTGCCGTCCACAAACCAATCGGCGCCCTTCACGAGGAGGGCGAACCCGAGTACAAGTAAGAAAATTTGCAGAGCCAACATACCCTATACTCCAAAATGTATTTTGCTTTGCCGAAGGTCTTGTCATTCACAGGGAACCGCTGCGACACGGGCTTGCCCGGGGTATGTTGCCGCAGCGCTTGGACTACTCCCCTTCCGCAAAAAAAGCGTATCACGCGCGAAAAAAAATGTCAAGCGATTTCCGCCCCCGTCCCGAGGCGGGGACGGGGGCGGAGGAAGATCAAAGAACGCCGTAGATCTCGCGGATGCGGTTCATAGGAACGGGCGCGCAATGGGCGTCCGTCACCTCCACCGCGAGCACGATCCCCTCGCGCGGAAGGTCGCCCTTGCCGAACGGCACGCTGACGCGCGCTCCCGCCGCGACCGCAGCGGGCGATAAATACCAATAGGGCGCGCCGTCTATCTCCACTTTGACGAACGTGTGCTTGAAATTGTCGCGGATGACCCCGCCGCTCAACGAATGGATCATATCTCCTCCTCAGAACATGGGCGCGAATACTTTGGCGATCTCGCAGATCCCCCGCCAAACCACGCTCCGCTTGGCGTCCTCCTCCGTCTGTAGCGCCGAAACTTCAAACGTCTGCAAGAAATCCTCCTTGAGCGTCCCGTTTGCCGCCGCCCCGTACAGGAGCACCGCGTCCTCGTAGTGGTGCAGAAGGGAGCGGTAATCGAGGTTGATGGTGCCCACGACGGAGATCTCGTCGTCGGAGAGGAAACACTTGGAATGAATGAAGCCGGGGGTGTACTCGTAGATCTTCACGCCCCCCTTGATGAGCGCCATGTAATTGGAGCGGGTGAGCGCAAACGGGATCTTTTTATCGGGAACGTGCGGCGTGATGATGCGCACGTCCACCCCGCGCGCCGCCGCCGAGAGCATCGCCGCGCGCATGCGGTAGTCGATGATGAGATAGGGCGTCATGATCCACACATATTTTTCCGACCGCGCGAGAATGTCGATAAAGACGTCCTCCGCAAGATGCCTGCCGTAGAGCGGGCGCGGCCCGTCGCCGAAGGGCTGCACGATCCCCGCCTCCCCGCTCTTCGCCTCGCAGCGGGCAAGGTAGGGAGAAAAGTCCTCCGCTTCCTTGGCACGCAGATTGTAGAGGCGCAGAAACATCAGAAGAAGCCCCTTTACGCCCTCTCCCTCGAGCCGCACCGCGGAGTCCTTCCATTTGCCGAAGGGCTGCACGGCATTGATGTACTCGTCGGCGAGGTTGATGCCCCCCGTGTAGCCGATCTTGCCGTCGATCACGGCGATCTTGCGGTGGTCACGGTTGTTGTGGATATTGCTGATGATGGGAACGAACGGGTTGAACTTCACGCAGGCGATGCCCGCCTTCCGCAGTTCTTTATAGTAGCCCGCGCGCACCTTGCCCATACAGCCGATGTCGTCGTAGATCACGCGCACTTCCACGCCCTCTTTGACCTTCTGTTTGAGAAGATCGAGCACCGTATACCACATCTTACCGCGCGCGAGGATGAAATATTCGAGAAAGATGAACTCCTTCGCCTCCTCCAGATCCCCCAGGAAGCGCTCGAAAAATTTCTCCCCCGTGGGGAAATATTCCGTGGCGGTGCCGGGGTATGCCACGGCGTTTGCGTTGGAATGGAAGAGCGCCTCGGACAGGGGCGCCTGTTTGCCCATGCGCGCTTTCAGCTCCTCCTCGGAGAGGGCGCGGCAGGCGAACGGGCGGAAGCGTTCGTTGAGCAGCGCGTAGTGTTTGCGCTGCTTTTTGGAGGGACGGTTGTACGAAAACACGATATAGATCGCCACGCCGAACACGTTGAGCACCACCACGCACAGGATCCACGGGATCTTTGCCTCGGGGATCATGTCGCGGTTGACGATGTTCAGCGCCGTGACCAGCACGACGAGCCACTGCGCGAACCAGAAGATGAAGTGTACATAGGGCGAAGCGGCGGGAAAATAGGTCGCAAGCGCCTCCTCGGCAAAATAGACGGCGAGGATCACGACGAGCGCGTTGACCGCGAACGTCAGAATGATCGTCATGGCGACCAGAAAAAAGCGGCTGAAAATGATCTTGAAGTATCTCTTCATCGCGTACTCCTTTCGTAAAGATAACATCCGCAGGGCAGACGTGTGCGGGAAAAGTCCGTTTCCCACTCCGCACTCGTATGCAGGCGGACGAGAGAGGTGCAACGGGCAAAGGCAGCGGGCGCGATGTCCTCCGCGGGAATACCGCACAGATCGATCTCCTCCACCGCCCCGCAGCCGGCAAACGTAAAGGCGGAAACGGTGCCGCCCGTCAGTTTGACCCGTTTGAGGCTGGCGGGCAATTCATCGCCGAACGCCCACGCGAGCCGCCCGTCCGAAGCGCTCTCCGCGCTGCCCGCAAAGGGAAGCTGCAACGAACAGAGCTGCGTGCAGGGCGCCAGCGCGCCTTGGTCGCAAAAACGGTACCCGTCGGCGCAAAGCGACGTAATCAGGGGCAATGCCGCCACGAGGCGCGTCCCGCCCGCGGTATCGAGATAGACCGCCCCGCCCGAAGAACGGTAGGGCGGTGATGCCACGCATTCCTCCACCGCCGAGCCGGCAAGGGAGGCGGCCGCGAGCCGCGCGTCCGCGCGGAGCACGAGTTTTTTCGCACCCGTATTGCGCAATGCCGCGGCGGGGAGGTCCCCGTCGAGCAGGACAAGCTCCCCGAACGTCCTGCGCGCCGTGCGAAGGACGCGCGTGCCGTCAAAGGCGAAATAGTCCGCGGAATAGAAAACGGTGTTGCCGAAGGTGCGGTAGAGCGCCGCCCGTTCGATCGGGGCAAGCCCTTCGGGATCCGCCGCCAGCAGTTCGGGAAGGCTCCCCTCTTCCAGCACGGTGCGGAAAGCCGCAAACGCTTCGCCCGCCGCGATCTCGCCGCACACACCTTCCCGCTCAAGCAGGACAGACCCGTTCCCAGCGCCCGAAAGCGCGGAATATGCCGAAGCGTAGCTCTCCCGCGTGACGCTGCCGTCCGACCAGACGGCGGTGTATTCCTCCGACCGCGCGAGCGTCCGCCGCGGGAAGGAGAGAAAGCACAGGAGCGCACAGATCAGATATAAGAGCGCAAATATCAGCGCCCGTATCACGCTTTTTTTGCAGAACGTATTGCGTTTTACCATTTCAGACGGTGCAATTCCCCCTCCGTTTGCAGTCCCGCAAAACCGTTTTGGCGCAGTCCCTCGTACACCGCGATCGCCACCGCGTTGGAGAGATTGAGCGAACGCCTGCCCTCGAGCATGGGGATGCGCACGCATGCCTCGGGGCGGCTCACGAGCAGCTCCTCGGGCAGCCCCCTCGTTTCCCTGCCGAACACGAGGGCGTCCCCCTCGCCGTAACTTGCCTCGGCATACGTTTTGCGCGCCTTGGTCGTGAAAAGATGCAACCTCGCCCCGCCGAGCGCCGAGAGCGCCCCGCCGAAGTCCTCGTGCACGCGCACGTCCACCAGCTTCCAATAATCAAGCCCCGCCCGCTTGAGGTAGCGGTCGGACAATTCAAAGCCGAGAGGCTTGACAAGGTGCAGCGTACACCCCGCCGCCGCGCAGGTGCGCGCGATGTTGCCGGCGTTCTGCGGGATCTCAGGCTCTACCAGTACGACGTGAAACATGACGTTTTCCTCATTTTGTTGGATAATTTTGCATACATATTGCGAATTTGATATTTTGAGGGCGTTTTTTTGCGGGAATGACGGAAAAATCGCTTGACACTTCCCCTGCCTTTTCTTATAATGAAAGCCGAAAAGTGCATAGAAGCGCTTTTCCCTCTCCCGCGGCGGCGGCGCGGCAAGTGCCTTTGCGGCAGGCGCGGGGTTGACCCAACGCTTACACGATCCCATATTTTTTCTCATTAAAACGTCGGGCTTTTGCCCGGCGTTTTAATTTTGCCGCGGCCCCTCTTTTGCGGTCCCACCATTATAGCATGCCCCGCGCCTTTTGTCAACCGCACATAATATTCATTTGTTTTGATTATATCCCATTGATTTTGCATAAATATTACTTATGCCACAGTTCGATTTTTTGAGCGGTTTTGTGGGAAATTTTCTATTTTTCGCACATTTTGGCGGGATTTTCCCCTAAAAATAGGCTCATTTTTGTGATTTTTTGCCAATTTATCATTTTCACCCGTTTTTAGTTGCCATTTTATATTTTATATGATAATTTATATATACACACTTTTCGGGGAATTCCGAAATTGTCGTGCGTGCGCGGGTGCGGAAAGCCGCCCCGCCGTGAAAACCGAAAACCTTTTTGGGAGGATCTATTATGAAACATCTGAAAACACTCCTACTTACCGTATTGATCGCCGCGATGACGCTCGGGCTTTCGCTCGGCATCGCCGCGTGCGATTCGGACAAACTCGTGAACTATTCCGTCACCGTCACCTGCGACGACGCCGAAGTGCTCGGCGGCATCAAAGTGCAGCTGAAGGGCGAGAAGGGTTCCTCCGAGGAAAAGACGCCCGTGAACGGCACGGCGAGCTTCGAGCTTGAGGCGGGCACCTATACGGTGAACCTTACGAACGTACCCACGGGGTATTCCTATCAGGAAAAGACCCTCACGGAGAGCGCGCCCTCCGCGACCGTCGCGCTCGTGAAAGCGGCGTCCGAAACGGTGACCTACACAGTGACTGTCACCTGCGACGACGCCGAAGTGCTGAATTCGGTCACGGTCAAGTTGCAGAAGGGCAGCGAGAGCGTGGCAGAAAAGAAGCTCGACAACGGCAAGGCGGTCTTTGACCTCGCGCCGGGCGCCTACACGGTCGTTTTGACGGGCGTTCCCGCCGGCTACACCTTCGAATCCAAGGCGCTCTCCTCCACCGTGACGGAAACGACCGTCGCACTGACGAAGAACGTCACGGCGATCGCGGCGGACGTCACCGTAAAGACGGCGGCGGGAGAGGACGTGTTCGGCAACGAACAGCCCGAAACGGCGCTCAAATACGTCACGCTGGCGCTTTACGCCTCCGAGGAAGACCAGGCTCCGCAGGCAACGGCGACCACGGATGAAAACGGCGTGGCGCACTTCGACGCGGTCACGCCCGGCTCTTACCTCGTGTCCGTGAACGGCGTGGAGAGCGGCACGCTCGCCATCGGCGGCCCCACGGCAATGCTGGAACTCCACACAAAGCTCGGCTCCAAGGCGGCTCCCCTTGCGTGGAAAGTGGGCGAAAACGAAGTCCCGCTCACGCAGGAGATCTTGGAGGAACTCGGCGACGAGTTCGTATATTACACGCTCCTCGTGGCGGAGAGCGGGCTTTACTCCTTTGACGCGGACCAAGACAGCGTGAACGTGTCGGGCGATGTCCTCGGCACGGCTTGGACGGGTCCCACCCGCCACATCACGGCGCAGCTCGAAGCGGACGTCGTCTATACCTTCGCGTGCTCCTCGATAGGCGCCGCGGAGGGTGGCAGCTTCGGCTATAAGGTGACCGTCACCAAGGGCAATACCTCAACGGGCGGCGGCGATACCCCCGACATCCCGTGGACGACGGGCAGCGGCACCAAAGAAGCGCCCTATATCAGCACGTCGCTCAAGGGCACCTACCGCGTCCCCGTCAAGTTTGAAAACGGCAAGTACGTCCCCGTCTATTTCCAATATACCGAAACGGCGGCGGAAAAGTACGCGATCTATTCTTCCAGCCAAAACTTCTACCTTACGGTCTGGGACAAAAACGCTGTGGACAGCGACGCTTCCTCCGAGCGATCCCTACACTATGTGGGCGGCGGCGACGCTTCCTCCAAGCAATCCCTCTTCCAAACGGAGGCAAACAAGACTTATCTTTTCGAGCTTACCCCCTATGACGACGATGGCTCTTCGGACGTGACCGTTCCCTTCACGATCGGCGACTACACGGGCTATTTCCCCAAGTGGGAAGGCAGCGGCGTGTTCCAAACCGCGGCGGGCTATGAAAAGGACGATCCCTTCATCGTGACCACCCTCGTGGACGACTATGAAGCGCACGGCGCCAACCGCGTCTACTTCAAATATGAGGCGACCGAAACCAAAAACTATACCGTGACCCTCATTTCGGAAGAGGAGGACACGCTCTCGATCGACTTCTGGCTGAGAAATTACAACGGCGGCAAACCCGACGCGGGCAAGCACTATTCTTTGACCAAAACCGAAAATTCGGCGGTCATCTCCCTCACTGCGGGCACGACCTATCTCTTCGGCGTGAGCGGCGAAGACAGCGATATGGAAGTGCACGTCAAAATCATGAAGTTCAAGATCACCGAGGGCGGCACCCCCTCAACGGGCGGTCCCGACGCACCCGACGACGGTTCTAAGAGCAAACCTTTCCAGATCGCCGACATCCTGGCGGAAAACACCCTTCAAGTCACCGCAAACGGGTATTATTACACGTTCCGTGTGACCGAGGACGGCACCTATACCTTTACCGCAAAGACGGCGCTCCTCATCAAAGACTTCCAGGGAAGCAACGGACAGACCCTCGCCTCCTTCCAAGGCAATAAAGTCGGCGCGACCAAGGATTACGAACTCTTTGCAAACGTCGATTATACCTTCAATCTGATGGGATTCGGCCCCGACGCGGGAAGCGAAGTCACCCTCAAAGTCGAGTTCAAAGCGGAGGCGCCCGCCGTCACTCTCCCCGAAGAATTCAACGGCAACTGGCAGGGTGTGAACAGCGACTACTCCCTCAGCATCACGGGCGGCAAGCTCACCCTCAAAAAGAGCGGCGCCGCCGTGGAAACGGTCGTGACTTCCAAGGCGTCTACGACGATGGCGGGCAAGACTTCGTACTTCGTCACCTTCGAGGGCAAGACGTATACTCTCCAGTGGAACAGCGCGGGCGATAAGATGCTCCAGCTCTATCTCAATTCGGCCACGGCGCTCTACTTTGCGCCCAACCCGCTTCCCGCATTCACCTTTGAGGAAAGCCTCTGCGGCGAATATGTCGACCGCGAAGGGAAACTTCCCGACCATATCGTCGTTTCCGCAAACGGCATTTCGTGGGCGAACCACACCATTGTGCTCGTCAGCGATATGAGCGGCAGCGATTACCCCGGCTACGACAAGGCGATCGCCGCCTATGTGGACGGCAAACCCGATCTTATCCTCTTCACGAACGACTCCATCCTGTTCCGCCAGGCAAACGTTTGGTTTGACAACGTCGAAGAGGGCACCATCACTCTCCCCGCGGAATACATCGGCAAGTGGAAGAGCGCAGACGGCAAATACACCCTCGAAACGACCGCAACCACGGTCACGCTGAAAGAGAACGACTCTCCCGTAACCGCGACCCTCAGGTCGGAAAAGAAGGGCGGCGATACCGTCTACTATCTCGCCTTCCACGAAGCAGAGTATGAGCTGACCGCTTTCCTGCCCGGAGCGCTTTCGCTCATCGGAGAAACCTCGATCCACTTCGCAAAAGACCCGCTTCCAAAAGTCGATCTTTCCAAAATTGTGGGCGTTTACCGCTCAAGCGATATCCTCGGCTATATTGTGATCACCAAGGACAAGATCGAATGGGGCAGCCATAAGGTCGTAGCGGTTGCGGAACCTTCCGTCAGCAGCAACGGCGAAACCGGCTATCCCCTCTTCGTGGACGACCTGCTCTATGTGTTGGTCGTCAGCTCGGAGGGCCATTTGCTGCGGGATCTGCGCGACGGTACCGACTTCGAACTCACGAATATCGGCACCGAAGTCCCCGAGGCGGACGGTTCGCAATCAAAGCCGTTTATCCTCGAGAACTTCCTCGGCGATCAAAGCATGCCGGGCATGACGTCGACGCAGAAGTACTATGTATTCGAGCTTCCCTTCCCCGCAACGCTGACCTTTACGGCAAAGACATCCGGCTTCGCGGTCTATATCAACAACACGTCATGGGTGGTATCTTCCACGAGTTCCAAGAAGGAAGTGAAAAACCTTTCGGGCGTGGTGACGCTGCGCATTCTAAGTATGGGCGGCACCGTAGACGCTTCCTTTACGATCTCGCTCAACTACACCGTGACCGTGAAGAGCACCGATAAGGACGTATACGGCAATCTCCTCAACGAAAAGGGAAAGAGCGGCGTTGCGGTCACCTTTATGAAGGGAACGCAGACCGTTAAGACGGAAAACACCAACGCGAGCGGCGTGGCGACCTTCCTCGTCACCGAACTCGGCGAATATACCGCCAAAGTGGACGACAAGAGCTATTCCTTCACCAACGCGGCTTGCGAGGTGAAGCTTGTCAGCGACGTGGTGTACGGCAGCTCCGCCGAATATCCCCTCTCCCTCTCCCTCGGCGCAAACGAGTTCGACCTCTCCGAGGAGGTGATGGAGCAGTACGGCAGCGGCATCTGCTATGTCTTTGCATGCACTTACAGCGGGACCTACACCTTCACCATTTCGGAAGCGGGCGCGATGTTCATGCTCATGGACGGCGAGGACGGCAAACTCTCGCTCGGCGATGTGGGCGGGCTTACTGCGAAGGCCACGCTCGAAAAGGGCAAGACTTACACCGCAATGCTTGCGGGCGGCGCGCCCGTGACGCTGACGATTGCCCTCGACCTCGGCGATGTGGAAGGCGCAGGCACCCTGGAGTCCCCCGAAGTGCTCCGCACGCTCGACTCCGTGTTCCGCTATGTGGGGATCGACGCGAACGCCGCGCGCTACTTCCGCTTTGTCCTGGATAAGAACTATGCGATCACGATCAAGGCGAGCAAGAACTGCACGATCGGCGGCGCGCTGGTCGGCACCAACCAGAACCTCAACGCAACGGGCAGCCTCACCGTGGTCGTCAAGAAGAATACCCCCGTGGACTTCTTCGTGTTCCTTCAAAAGAACGTGGGCAAGGGCTATCTGGAGCTTACTTTCGAAGGGACCGAAACGCCCGATGTTCCCTTCGGCGGCAGCGGCACGCAGACGGATCCTTACAAACCCGATGACCTTGCGGGCGAGTATGAACTTTATGTTTCGCAGAACAAGTATGTGTTTTTCGAGTACACTGTGACGAAAGATACCACCTATAAGGTGACTTTCATCGAAGGCGTTTCGATCGATTTCTATCTGCCGACGGGTACGACTTTTGCGGGAACAGGCAAAAACAGCCTTTCTTCCTCCAAAGCACCCGACACCTTCACCGTGACGGCGGGCACAAAGCTCACCTTCCGCATCTGGGCCAACGCGACGGGCGTCGTGAAATTCAAGATCGAAGAAGTGGTAAGTTAAAAAAACCCAAAATACAATTCGGCGAAAAGGGGCGGGAAACCGCCCCTTTTTGTTTTTCGGGGGCTTCCCCGCAAACGCGCCGCACGCCGAGGAAAAATTTGAAAAATAAGTGAAATGCGTTTGTGTATCTCACTTTCATTGACAGAACGGCGGGATTTTGTTATAATAATTAGTACCTGTACCATTTATCACAACAATTTTCCGCTCCGCGCGATCGGGCGGACCCAAGAGGTGTCTATGAAAAAAATCTTATATAAACTTTTGCTTCTCCCCGCCGTGCTCGGGATCGCCGCGGGCGCGCTCGGCGCATGCGGCAAAAACGTGGGCGAGCACGAGCATCTCTACGGCGCTTGGACGGTGCTCCGCCCCGCCAGCTGTACCGAGAACGGCAGCCGCGTCCACACCTGCCTGCTCTGCAACGAACAGGACGAGGAGGATATCCCCGCGCTCGGGCACGATTTCGACGGCGGAAGAGTGACCGAGGCGGCTTCCTGCACGCAGACGGGCGAGCGCACGCAGACCTGCCGCCGCTGCAAGACGGTCGTCAAGACGGACGTCGGCACTACCCCCCACAATTGGGACGAGGGCGTGGAGCTTGTCCACCCCACCTGCCAGGTCGAGGGCCGCATGCTCTACACCTGCAAGGACTGCCCCGCCACGCAGACGGTGAGCCTCGGCTTCGGCGCGCATACCCCGCAGGAGACCGCCCGCACGGAGGCGAAATGCGAAGTGGCAGGCTCTATCTCCTATATCTGCTCGGTGTGCAAACAGCCTCTCCCCGACGAGGAGATCCCCGCGCTCGGGCACCGCTGGGTGCTCGGAAGCGGCGACGTGGAGCCTACCTGCACCACCCCCGGCAAGCGCAACCGCCGCTGCGAGCGGGAGGGCTGCTCTGTCACCGATACCCGCACACTGCCCCCCCTTGAGCATGCGCTTCCCGAGGAATTCACCATAGACATCTACCCCACCTTTGAGAGCGCAGGTTCAAAATCGCAGCACTGCGTGCGGTGCGGGGCGCATGTAAACGAGACCGCCATTCCCATGCTCGACGAAAACGTCCCCGTGGAATATTCCTTCCGCCTCTTGCGCAACAACGGGAAGCTGCTGCAAGACCCCACCGTGGTCATCACCGTGTCCGACGGCACAGAGGAGGTCATACGCAGCACTCCCTCCACCCTCATCAACGGCGTATTTACCTATTCGCTGCCGCCCAAGGCGTACACCGTAACGGTCTCCAACCTGCCCGCGGGCTATTCCGCGCAGCCCGTTACGATGGAACCGGGCAACCCCTACTGCGATCTCTATCTCACGGCGGCGCCCATCTCCACCGCCCCGCCCGCAGGGACCCGCTATTCGGTCGGCTCAGTGCTCTACGACTTCGTGCTCACCGAGAACATGACGTCCAACGGGGAACGGTACTCCCTCTCGGGACTTCTCAAAGAGAAAAAGATGGTCGTGCTCAACTTTTGGGCGACGTGGTGCGGCCCCTGCCAATCGGAATTCGGCTATCTGCAATCGGTCTATAACGAGCTTTCGGACGACTTCGAACTGCTCGCCATCGATCAGGACCGCCAGGACAACTGGCTGAGCGTGAAGCAATTCGCCAACACCAACGGTTACAGCTTCCCCATGGCGTATGATACCGAAAACCGCTTGCAGAGCATGTTCGGCATCACCGATATCCCCGCCACCATCATCATCGACGCCGAGGGCGTGGTGTGCGAGATCCACCGTCAACCCATGACAAGCACGCAGCAATTCCGCTCCATCCTCGCCCCCTATCTCTCCGACAGCTATTGGACAAACCCGTCCTCGGCTGCGAAGATCTCCCGCGAGTACGCCCTTCCGGGGAAAAATGACCTTGCAGAATGAAGGAGAACACGATGAAACGATCTTTGAAATGGCTCATTCTACTCACCGCACTTGTGATGGCGCTCTCCTTCGGGCTGTTTGCCACCGCGTGTTTCGGGAAGGTGACCCTCTCCTTTGACGCGGGCGAAGGCACCCCTGTGGAGAATATCTCCGCCGAGCCGGGCGCCGAGGTGGAACTTCCCCTCTCCCTCCGCAAGGGCTATGCGCTCGTAGGTTGGAGCACCGAGCAGGGCGGCACCCCTTTGACGGGGTCCGTGACCGCGCCCGAAAAGGATACCGTATACTACGCCGTGTGGGCGGAGGGCTATGAAGTCAACTTCGACGCCGCGGACGGCGTGTTTGCCGAAGGCGCGCCCGATCCGCTCACCCTTGCCGCGGGCGCAAACCTCTACGACGCCGTCAAGGACATTACGCCCACCAAGAGCGGGCTGATCTTCGGCGCGTGGTTCCTCGGGGACGAGGAGATCGGCGGAGGCGCCAAGATGCCCGCCGAAAACATCACCCTCACCGCAAGATACAAGGTGGAATACACCATGGAGACCTATCTTGCCAACCTCGCGGGAACGAGCTATGTCCCGGGCGGAGAGTTCTTCTACGGCGCGGACTATGTGGGCGCCACCGTGTCCCCTGCCGCCCCCGCGCAGGACGGCTTTTTGCCCACTTCCTCCCCCGAGGGAGCCGACCCCGTAGAGAGCATCCGCCTCGACGCGGACGCGAGCCGCAACATTCTGAAATTCTACTATGAACGCCGCGCCTGCACCGTCATCTTCCAGCCCGACGCGCCCCTTGCGACGGGCGAAGTCCCCACGGTAAGCGCCCTCTTCGGCAGCACCGTCACCGTGCCCGAAAACAGCTTCCGTCTGAACGGTTACCGCTTTGCGGGCTGGGGGCTTTTTGGCGGCGGCGAAACGGAATACCTCCCCGGTACCCCCTTCATCGTGACGGGGGACATGGTGCTCTACGCCATCTGGGACAGAGGCTTTACCGACCGCTACGGCGGCGAGGACCTCGTGTTCTTCCCCCGCGGCGACGAGGACAAGGCGATCCTCCGCCGCGGCGAGATGGAATTCGAGGGGGTCCGCACGGGCGACTCCTTCTCCTTTACGCCCCCGTCGGGCGACGTCCTCGAGGGCAAGGTGTACGGCACCATGTACAGTTACCGCAGAACGGACCTCGCGGGCGAATATATCTTCTACGCCAACACCCCCGACCCCGCCTTCCCCGAAGAGGAGCTTTATAACGAAAACCGCACGCTCACGATCGACGAATTCCTCAACGCGACCTACCGCAACGGCAACCGCGTGTATGCAGGCTCCGTTGCCTTCGACGAGGAGCGCGGCGACTACCTGTTCACGGGCGACGGCACCGAATTCCACTTCCTGCCCGCCCAAGGGGACCAATACCGCTACGAGCGCGTGTTCTCGGTCGGCGGCGATGAGATGGGCGGCTATATCGACTTCGTGATGGTGGACCCCTCGACGGGCATGGGCTACGTCGCCAACTCCATGGTGCTCGTCCTCGACGGTTACAGTACCGCCGCCCTCCTCGACGCGACCAACTACCTCACCTACGACGGCAGGTACTATGTGGAAGGCACCTATCTCAAGGGGACCGTGGAACTTTATAAGATCGTCTGCTTCTTTGAGGACCCCAACGGATATTTGGGCAGCACGGGCGGCATCGCGCTCAACTACATCTATACCATTCCCATCGATGAGGACCCCGAATTCGACGGCTATGTGGAGGCGAACGCCTTCCGCGGCGAATACGAGGACGCCGACGGCAATACCCTCGTGCTCGACGGCTTCGGCATCTTTGCCGACAGCGCCGTCTATACCGAAAACGGCGTCGTCTACAAGGGCATGTACACCCTCTCCACCGACCTTGTTGCTGGCTCCGTGGTGGACATCACCACGGAACAGGGGCGCTCCTTCTCCTTCCTTTTGGACAGCGCGGAAGGGAGCTTCTCCGTGCCGCGGCAGCTGGGCGACGGCTCCTATACCGAATTCCGCTTCATGGACGGGAATACCCTCCGTCCCCCCTTCCTCATTCTCTATGACACGGACGTCATGTCGGGGAAAGAGCTGCTCGGCAAACGGACGGACGTCTATGTGCCCACCGAGGACGGCAGCGACATCGTAAAGGCTGCGAGCGGCTATTGCACCGTAGAGGCGATCGGGATCGGCTCCCGCTTCTCCCTCTATCACTTCGTGCGCACGGACGTCGTGGAGGGATATGAGAGCCAAACGCCCGAAAAACTCACCTTCTACGACTCCATGGTCACGAGCACGATAGACTTCATGAGCTACAACATCTATTGCGTGCTCGAACAGACGACGGACGGCAATTTGACCTCCTATTGGAGCAAGTACTCTTTGGACGACGGCGGGCAGATTTGGACGTGCTCCTCCGTGACCGCGGGCGGGCTTGGCTCGCTCTACATCAACAGCCGCGGTGGCGTGACCGAGGGACAGTTTGAGGTCGGCACCAACGAACACTTTGACGGCATTCTCGGCACCTTCCTCTATGCCACCGAGAGCGGCGATCTCGTGGAGCTTTATTTCGATCTCTTCGCAAGCGACGACGGCACGGGCAGAGCGGTCCCGAGAGCGGGCGTCGAATCCATGCTGTATGTCATCCTTCCCACGGGCGAAGGCAGCGGCGTGGGCAGGCAAATGATCTTCCTCGACGGCGTTTCCCGCATGAAGTACACCGAGGACAACGGCGCGAATTTCCGCGAAGGCACCTACCTCCGCGTGGATGAGACCTGCTTCGGCGAAGCCGTATATGCCTTCCAGGTCAACGGCAAGGAGGAATTCCGCTTTACGCCGTATACGCTGTCCGTCTACGGCGACACGCTGCTCGCCGCCCTGTACGACAGCGACTTTGAGCAGGTCCTCGGCGAACCTGTCGGCGGCCTCACCTTCGCGGGCGCAGGCTCTCTGCGGATCGACGGCTACCACCGCGCGACACTTTCCTCCGAGAGCGGCGAAACTTTGCGGGGAACTTATGTGCGCGACGAGCTGATGCAGACGGTGATCTTTACGACGGACGGCGGCACCGAATATGTGTTGGAGCTTGACCTCTCGAAAAAGAGCTTCGTCCGCCTCGACTGGGCCTCGGGACGTCGGTGGACGCTCTGCGACAGCGACCTCAACCCCATCAACAACTACTACGCCGAGTTCGTGGACGGCGGCGCCGAAAAGACCGTGCGGATCAAGAACGCCGCGGGTACCGTATACTCCGAAGGCCGCTATGTCCCGCTCGGCACGGTGAGCGCCACGGGATATGAAGAATATCTCCTGCGCGGCGTCACGCTCGGCATGAACTATCCCCTCGGCAATTACCGTGTGACCTTTGCGATGGGCGGCGGCTCCAACGGCGACCAAAACGCCTGCCTTGTATACGACTCCAAAGCGAGCGGCGTCTTTACCGACGAAAACTGGAACGTGCTCGTGCTCGACGGCTACGGCAGCGGCGCCTTCTATACCGAGGCGTTCTCGGGGAACGGGACTTACAGCGTGATCGACCGCAAAAAGCACTTCATCTCCTTTGAAATGGAGGACAACGCCTCCGCCGCCGCGGGACAGACTTTCTATCTCCTCGTGGAGAGCAACACCTTCTTCATGAATGACTATGAGGCGCTCTCGGGAGTGTTCTTCTCCGACGCGATGGAGAGCATCGTATTCGGTTCCGACGGCACCGCCTATCTCGGCGCTTCGAGCGGGACGTACTACGTCCGCAACGGCAAGGCGTACATCTATATCGGAGATACCCCCACCATCGTCGACGCGCCCGACGGCGACGTATATACCTACAACGGCAAGACCTACCGCCGCTGGGACGGCAAGGAGATGGTGATGACGGGCACTGTGCGGATGCTCGGCGAAAATGGAGAGCCGACCCCCGGCCATCCCGATCTCACGGCGACCCTCTCCTTCACCCCGAACCGCACGACGAACAGCAAGCGTCCCACCCTGTTCACCTTTGAGGGCCATACCGGCGAGGACGGCAAACCGGCCGTGTACGACGGGTACGCCATCTCCCTCTATGCGGCGGGAAGCGACCCCATGTCGGGCAGCGCGGGCAGATTCTCCCCCACCGTTACCTACGGCAACAGCAGCTATCCCATCGCCTTCTCCTATGCGGACGGGAAGTACTCCTTTACCGTGACGGCGGGCTACAACAAGCTGGAATACCTCGACCACAACGCCCGCTACGAACCCGACATTTCCGTGCCGCGCGGCGGAAGGCTGTTTAAGACTTCCTTCGGCTTCGGCGCGATCGAGCTGGAAAAGACCACCCTCTCGGGCGACTTCCTCTACCTCTACAAGGCGGGCGACGCGGTGTACGGCAAGCCACTCCACTTTGACGGCGTGGAGGAGGAGAGCGTCAAGACGGTGGGCTATGTGCCCAAATACGGCGACCGCCTCGAGATCGAATTCGAAGCGAGCGACGGCAACCGCTATCTGCTCAACTACTACGAGTACTACGAGGGCGGGCTGTACTTCTGGTGCTACGGGCTTTTCTCCTATCAGGATGTGGAGGCGGAGGGCTATACCGTCCGCGCAAAGACCCTGCTCTACACCAAGATGTCCATCGCCCCCGGTTACCTCGACGCGCAGGACGGCTCGGGCAAGGCGATCGGAAAGATCTCCGCGGTCACGCTCACCGAAACGGGCGCGGCGGCGCCCATCGTCGCCTACGACACGGGCATCACGCCAAAGGGCTATAACAACGGCGTGTGGCTCGTGGACCGCGCGGACGTGACGGAGCACGGCTCCACCAACACCTGCACCTGGGGCAAGGGCTACCTTGTGACCTTCTCCTTTGCGCAGGACGGCAAGACGGTCACCGCCGCCAAAGTCGAGAGCTATGAATTCGTGCAGGTCGTCAACTACATGCAAAACCTCATCAACCTCTTTATCGACGGCGAGGGCAACATCGTGCTGGCGGGCTTGCTCGTGTACAACCCCGACTTCGGCAGATACGATTTCGCGGGCGATCCCCACGACCTTCAAGAGCTTGGAAAGGGCGTGTTCTCCTTCCGCGCCACCTGGGACGGGACGGAGCTTCTCTACACGGTGACCGTGAGCGCCGCGGATGACGTGGTATTCACGGACGACGACGGCAAGCAGGTCACAAAGCCGGGCTACACCGTGACCGTTACGACGGTGCAATAAAGTAAAAAAGAAAGCGGCGGCGGAGCAAAAGCTCCGCCGCCGCTTTCTTTAACGGCTTTCGCGCCCTGCGCGCAGCGCAAGGTCTTTGATAACTTCTCCCGCAAGGATAAGCCCTGCGACCGCGGGCACAAAGGAAACGCTCCCCGGGGTCCCCGCGGGCGCCCCGTACCCGTCCTGCGGGACATACGGCTCTTCGCGCGAATACACGACTTTGAGGGAGCCGATCCCCCGCTTTTTGAGTTCCCGCCTTAAAACGCGCGCGAGCGGGCAGACCGAAGTGCGGTAGATGTCCGTCACCTCGAACGCCGCGGGATCGAGCTTGTTCCCCGCCCCCATGGCGCTGATGACGGGCACGCCCGCCGCCGCCGCACGTTCGATGATGGCAAGTTTCCCCGCCACCGTATCGATGGCGTCCACGACATAGCTGTAACGGGAAAAGTCGTACTCCTTTGCAAGCGCGGGCAAAAAGAACACGCGGTGGGTCTGTACCTTGCATGCGGGGTGGATATCCGCGACGCGCGCCGCCGCGGCGTCCACCTTGTACTGCCCCAACGTGCTGTGCAGGGCGAAGATCTGGCGGTTGAGATCGGGAAGCGCGACCGTGTCGTGGTCGAAGAGATCGAGCGCCCCCACGCCCGCGCGGGCGAGCGCTTCCACGGCATGGCCGCCCACGCCGCCCAGCCCGAATACCGCCACGCGCGCCTTGCCCAGCCGCTCCGCGCCCTCGTCGCCGAGCAGCATCCTTGTTCTTACATTCCATTCCATGCTGTTAAGTATACGCCCTCTCCGTCCAAAAGTCAATCTCCGCACAAAAAAAGACGAAGCCGTTTTTCGGCTTCGTCCCTTTTTGTCCCTCGATCAAAGCGCCGCCAAAGTTACGTTTTCGACGGCAAAGCAGCCGCCTCCGCCCGAATGCTTGAATTGGTAGCGCGCGACGGGAGTGCCGATGTTCCCCGCCGACGACGAAACGGGAGCCGTGAAGCTGAGGCAGGTCACATATTCGCCCTCCGTCTTGGCGGAAAGGGTAAACGTTACCGTCGTGCCGCTCACCTTGCGGTCGAGGCGGAGGGAAACCGTCTGCCCCATCGCCACGGCGGGCGTCTGTCCCGTCTGGACCGATTGGCCGTTTACGCTCTGCCGCGCGAAGAATTTCCCGTTGGCAACGCCCACTTGGATCGTGCCCGCGGAGCTATTTGTGCCGCCCGTCATCACCTGGATATCGAGATTCGCGCCGCCCGAGGCGTTCCCCCCGTACAGGCGGAAATCGAACGCAAGGCGGCAATCCGCCTGCGCCGCAGGGTCCGCGCAGCCGAATTCGGGTCCGTTCCCCAGCGCCCAGCTTGCGTTGGTGCGGTGAATGATCGCGCCCGTCTTGGTGAGGACGATGTTTTTGCGGCTGTCGTGCCCGATATTCGCAAAGCTCATATCCTTCATTTGGAAAAATCCGGGATATTTCGCCACATAATCCGTGATACATTTCGCGGCGGCGGTGTTGTCGTTGGTGGTGGGCGTCACCGTAAAGCGCTTCGTGGCGATCGCCGAATAGCCCGTGACGGGATCGGTGACCGTTGCCTGCAAGGTATAGCTGCCCGTGGCGACGCAGTCCTCCCCGTTGCTCTGGATGAGGTAGGGATAATCCTCGTCGCCCGCGACATACAGGACCTCCACCGCGCCGTTGACGTTACTTTCGAGGATCTTATAGGATACGTCGCGGTTCGTCAGCTTGCGCCCCTCTACGCCGCAGGGGGTCGCGTCGAAGTAGAGCAGGTGTCCCATGAAGGTGAGCGTTTCGGAGGGCATTCCGCAGAAGGGATCCTCTCCCAAAAAAGGCGCATAGACGAGGTTTTCCACCGAATAGAAGTTGAGGTCGATCTGTTGCTTCGTCGCCGTGTTGACCTTGTGGGTATAGATGACCGACACGGTGAAATAGTCGGTTTTGGCGGCCGTCACCACAAGGGAACAGCCCTCCCCCTTCGTCACGGTGACGTTTCCGTTCCCGTGCGTATCGAAACTGACGTTGTACTTATCGAGCGCGCCCTTGGCTGAATAGGCGATCTCCGTCGGGACGCCGTTCTGGATGCGCTGCCGCCCCGCCGTTTTGGCGGAAAGGGTCATGGAAGCGGCGGAACTTGTGAGAAGCAGCTCATCCTCCCCTGTGCCGCTCCACATGCCGTTCACCTCATAGACGAGCTTCCATCTGCCCGACGTATGCGGGGTGAAGAGATCCCCGTTTAGGGTGTAGCTCTCCTCGTCCGCGTCTTTGTAGCTGCCCGAGTTCCCCTTGCGGTAGAGCACGGTGATGTTTTCGGAGGAGCAGCGGTCGAAATCCGCGAATACGGCGCCGCGTTCGAGCATGACCGTTTCCTCCTCTTTGACCGTCGTCTTGGCGGCGCTAAGGGTGACTTCGGGCACTTCGAGCGCCGTGACCGCAAACTGCGCCGAATCCGAGGCGCTCGCCCCGTTGAGCGAAGCCGTGACGGTGACGGTGTAATTCCCCGCCGACCGGAACACGACCGTTTTGCGGGCGGGATCATACTGCGCGTCCTGCGACGGCGCGCCGTCCTTTTCGAACGTCACCGCGATCTCGCTTTCCGCAGGGGCGTCGTATACGAGGCTGTGGAGCGCGCCCGTCTTTCCGCCGTATCCATCCGCGGCGACGATCTGCACCCCGTTGATATAGGCGGTACTTGCCGCGATCTGTATCTTGACGGACGCCTGCCCGACCAAGCCGTCCTTTGCGGCGTACACCGTGACGGTGTATTCGCCCGCCTTGTAGAAGAGGAAGCCCTCGGCGCGCGCGGAATAGTCCGAAGAGGTCGCCGCCTTGCCGCCAAGCTCCACGGAAGTGCTCACCGTTGCGCCCTCTGCCGCCGTATAGGCGAGGCGGTGCAACACGCCCGCCTTGCCGTACAGGGCGCTGTCCTCCGCCGTAAGCGAAACGTCCTTGACCTCGGGAAGATCGGCGGGCAACGAAGCGTTGTCGCAACCGAAGAGCACAAAGCAGCCCAGCACCGAGAAAACGAGCACGAGCAGCGCCCGTATTGCAATGTTCCGTTTCATATTGCCGTTACCCCCTTATCCAATCCACATCGAGATATTTTTCCGTCAGCAGTTTTGCGTTTTCGGCAGCCGTGCCGAACACGACCGCCGCTTTTCCCGCCTTCCAGTTTTGCGTATCGCGGAAGGTCGCGGAAGTTAGCTTCGTGCAGCCGTAGAAGGCGTATTCGCCGATCCGCGTGACCGAAGCGGGGATCTCCACGCTTGCAAGATCGGTCTGCGCAAAGGCGTAATTCCCGATCGAAACAAGACCCGCGGGAAGCGCGATATTTCCGATCGGGCAATATTGGAAAGCGTTGCTCCCGATCGTATCTACTTCGCTGCCGAGCGTGACCGCGGTAAGTTTGGCGTAGTCGGGACGCTGTTTGACGGGAGAGCTGAGGGAGCGGTCCACGCCCGTATAGGAGAAGGCGAATTTGCCGATCTCTTTCGCGTGCACTTCTGCCGAAGCAAGTTGTTTGCAGTCGTAGAAGGCGTTGTCGCCCACGATCTCCACCGAGGCGGGGACGTTGACCTGTTGCAGCCCGCTCCCGCGGAAGGCGTTCGCCCAGATGTATTTGACTTTGCCGAAGGAGATCGCCGTAAGCCCCGTACAGCCGCGGAAGGCGTTTGTGCCGATAAAGCGCACGCTGTCCGCAAGCTCGACCGTTTTGAGCGTCGTATTGCCCGCCTCCGTGCGGTCCTCAAAGGCCCCGTCGGCAATGCCCACGGTGCCCGCCTTGACCCGGATATTCTGCGTGCCCGCCGTAGCGCCGAGAAGCACGTTCGCGGCATAGCGCGCGCCGCCCTCCTCGGTAATGAACGTTGCGTCACGGAAGGCGTCCCCGCCCACGCGGACGAGCGTATCGGGCAGCTGCGGCGCCGAGAGCTGCGTGCAGCCCGCAAAGGCGCTCTGTCCGATCTGTTTCGTGCCGCTCAGCGTGACTGTGCTCAGCTTCGTGCAATCCGCAAAGGCGCTCTGGCCGATCGTTTCGGCGGAAAGGGTGGCGTCTTGCAGCGAAGCGCAGCCGAAGAACAGAAGATCGGGGATCGCTTTGAGGGCGGGAAGGGCGGCATGCACTGCCCCGCAGCCCGAGAAGGCGTATTCCTCCGCGTAGGTCAGCGCCGCAAGCGACGCGGGCGCAAAGGAAGCGCAGCCCTCGAACGCCGCAAAGCCGACCCGTTCGCACTTGCTCAGATCGATCGTTTGCAGCGCAGTGCCCGCAAACGCCTGCGCGCCCACCGCGGTCACGGTCTGCCCGTTCACCGTTTTCAGCACGGCGCAGCCCTCGAACGCGAAATCGGGGATCGTTTTGCAATGCAATTCGGCTTCCGCAAGGGAGAGGCAGCCCCGGAAGGCGCCCTGCCCCACCGTTTGGACCGACTCCCCGAGCGTGACCCTCGTGATCGCGGTGCCCGCAAATGCCTTGGCGCCCACTTCCGTGAGTTTCTCGGGCAAAGCGAGCGAAGAGATAGCCGTATCAAGGAACGCCCCCGTACCGATCTTTTCGAGATTTTCGCCGAACGTCACTTCGGTGATGCCCGAATCCGCGAACGCCTTGGCGCCGATCTCTTTGACGGGTTTTTCGCGGTATGTGGCGGGGATCTCGACCTTTGTGCCCGTAATGGAGCCGATGCCCGTCACGATGTAATAGTCCTGTCCTGCGCTCAATTGGTAGGAAAGGCGGGGAGAGACCTGCGCGCCGCAGATGAGGCAGGTAGTGCTCCCCTTTTCGAGAACGTGATCCTGCACGTCCGCCCGCTCGCTCTGATGGGTGCAAGTGGCGGGGTGCCAATGTTCGTATTCGTCATGCGAGAGATCCTGTGCAAAGGAGTGGCCCTTTTGGACCGTCTGCCCGCGGTAGGAATAGCCGCACTCCTTGCAGGAAAACTCGGTATAGCCGTCCGTGTCGCAGGTGGCGGGGGTTACTTTTTCCGTGAGCGTGTGTTCCTTCCGCTCCGCTTGCCCGCCGCAGACGGTGCAGATATGCCAATGCGCCCCCTCGTTGTGTTCGAATTCCCCCGCGTCATAGGTGTGCGCGGCGGGTTCGGTCGGGTCGGTGGCGTACCAATAGCCGCAGACGCAGCTGTGTTTGGTGTAGCCCGCCGAAGTACAGGTGGCTTGCACTTTTTCCTCCCGATAGGCATGCGCCTCCGCCTGCGCCGTGCCGCCGCCGTTTGGCACGCTCCAGTGCTGTTCGGCGTTATAGCGGTACTCCGTTTCCGTCTGCGGGGGAAGCGGATCGGTCGGGTCGGTCGCGTAAGAATACCCGCACACGCAGGTATGCAGCGTATAGCCCGCCGAGGAAGCGCTCGGCGGGATCACCGTTTCCTTAAAATCATGCGCGCTCTGCTCCGATCTTTCGTCGTGCCCGCAGGTGGCGGGATGCCAATGCGCCTCTGCGTCGAACGCCCACGCCTGCGAATAGCCGTGCGTATGATCCTCTCCGCAACCGGCAGCCGCCGCGACCGTGCACATCAACAGCGCCAAAAGACACAGCTTGATTTTCCTTGACCCTGACATTTCGATCTCCTTTTTTTCAATGCTTTTCGCGCGCTCTTTGGCGTTCTGCGCGCGATGGGATCTTGCCGAGATTAACACGGAATAGGAATTTTGTCAATATTCTCTCCAAAAATCATGAAGAACGTCTATATGCCCGCGGAGGCGCAAAATGATTTTATGGATATTTTGTTTTTTTTGCGTTTTCTCATTGCATTTTGGCGGGCTTTATGCTATGATGACACAAATCATCCCGCTTTCGGCGGGATAGGGAGGACGGAATGAAACGGTTTTTGTGTATTGCTTGCAGTCTGGCGCTCCTGCCCGCAACGCTTTGGGGCTTGGGCGTAAGGGCGCTTTCCGCCACAGACGACGCCGCACAAACGGCAGACCTGCCCGCGGTGCAGCTCCCCGCCCAAGAAGAGAACCTCCTCGGAGAGTTCCTCCGCGAAGAGGCGGCTCCCGCAGAGCAGACGGTCCCCTCTCCCGCGCCCGCGGCTACGGAACAGACTGCTTCCCCCGCGCCCGCGGCTGCCGCGTCGCCCGAGGTCAACGACGAATACCTCTCCCCGCTCGTCACCCTGCGTGCGGACCCCTACCTCTACAAATATGAGGGCAGGTACTATTTTACAGGCTCCTATCCCGAATACGACCGCATCGAACTCACCTCGGCGGACTCGGTGAACGGCATCGCCGCCGCCGTCCCCAAGACGATCTGGAAGATGGACGGCGCGACCATGTCGAAATATGTGTGGGCGCCCGAGATCCACTATGTGATGGGGCAGTGGGTCATCTACTTTGCTTATAGCCAAACGAGCCTGTGGGACATCAAGGCCTGTGCGCTCCGCTGCAAGGGCGACGACCCCATGCACGACGAATGGGAATACATGGGCATGATCAAAGCCGCGGAGGGAGATAATTTCTTCAACAACAGCGGCATGACGCTCGATATGACGGTGTTCTACCACGAAGCGCTCGGCAAGTGGTATGCGATCTGGGCGCAGAAGCCCTCTTCTTCCAACCTCTACATCGCCGAGATGGAAACGCCGTTTGCGTTTGCAAGCAAGAGCATTCTCCTCTCGCAGCCCGACTACGATTGGGAAAAGGTGCGCGAAAACGTAAACGAAGGCCCCGCCGTTTTGCAACATGCGGGCAAGATCTTCGTTTCCTTCTCCGCCGCCGCCACGGGATTTGAGTATTGCATGGGGCTGTTGGAGCTTGACGCCTGCGACGACCCGATGGAGATCGGAAATTGGACGAAATACAAGGACCCCGTGTTCAAAACGGACGAATCGCTCAAGATCTACGGCCCCGGGCACAACTGCTTTGTGGAGGGCGACAACGGCGAACAGCTGTGCATCCTGCACTTCCGCGACTATAAGGATATCACGGGGGACTCCCTTCTCGACTACAACCGCCACGCGCATGTGATGAAGATCACCTACGACAAAAACGGCGTTCCGCAGTTCCATCTCGGTCAAGACGAACTGTACAACGCCCAATTCCAAGATCACGGAAAATCGTAACCCCGCATTTTAACAGAAGCCCGCGCGAAACACCGCGCGGGCTTCTTTTTTATTTCCGTGAAGCGGGAACCGTCATCTCGTCCAGATGTAGCCCGATTTTTTGAGCTGCTCTGCCGCCGCCGCGAGGTCGCGCAGGTCGGGGTCTTCCGTCGTGCCGAACACAAAGTGCTTGACCGTCCAGCCGTCCGTTACGCCGAAGCGCGCTTCCGTCAAGCCCGTCTGGTAGAACGCGTCCTTCCCGATGTATGTGACCGTGGCGGGAATGCTTACCGACGTCGCATTGGTATTGTGGGCGAACGCGCTCTCCCCGATCGAAGTCACACCCGCGTAGATCGTGATGCTCCCCTCGATGCGGCAGCTGTAGAACGCGTATCCGCCGATGTCTTTCAGCGACGACGGGAGGGTCAAAGATTTGACCAGACGGTTCATGAAGGCGTAGGGCGCGATGTGCTCGACCTCTTCGCCGATCTTTGCATTCGTCGTATTCTTTTCCAGCACGCCGTGGACGAGGGTCTTGGTGACCTTATCGAACAAACCGTAGCTCTTTTCCTCATAGACGGGATTCTCCGCTTCCACCGTCAGATGATTGAGGCTCGGCGAACCGGCAAACGCCCTCTCGGAAATACTCACCGTATTTGCGGAGATGCGGAGGGTCGTGACTTGGGAATGATAGAAGGCGTAGGGCTTGATCTCGGTGACGTCGCCCGTGACCGTCAACACGTTTTGGTTGTGGGTCACCTGCGTGCCGTCGACATAGATGATGCAATAGTCGAGCGCCACGGAACCGCTATCCGCAAAGTCCACGAGGCACCACGCCTTCAGATCGTTGATGTGCAGCTGCTTCCACGAAACGTTCCCGAACGCCTGGGTGCCGACCGACTTCAAGCCGCTGCCCACGGTGAGATCGCTCAGATTGGAGGCATAGAACGCATGCCCGCCGACGCTTGCAAGCGATTCGGGGAATACGAGCGTGGGGTTTTTGAACTTGACGGCGTAGAAGGCATATTCGCCGATCGACTCCGCCTCTTCGGGGATCGTGCTCCCCGCGCAGCCGAGCACGACCGTCTTGGAGGAGCATTCGAGGATGCAATTCCCCGCGGTCATGTAATAGTTGTTCCCGCCCGTGATCGCGGTCAGCTCGCTGCAACCGTAGAATGCGGAGGAGTCGATCTTCTCCAGATCCCGTCCGAGCTGCACGGAGGTCAGGTGCTTATATCCCGCAAAGGCGAGCGGGGATAGCTCTCTCACGCCGTCGGGAATGACGAGCGCGGTCAGCGGCGTGCCGCCGACGTAGAGGGTCGCCCCGTAGTAGAGCGGATTGGTGGAACCGACGCGCTGGGTCCCCTCGAAGCGCAGGCTGAGCCATGTCGGAAGGTCGGACACGTTGACGCGCGTAAGCGCTGTGCAATTGTCGAAGGCAAATTCCGAGATCTCTTTCCCGCCGCCCTCGAAAGTCACGGCCAAAAGCCCCGTGCAGTCCCTGAAAGCGCTGTTGCCGATCTTTTTGACGCTTGCGCCGAGGGTGACTTCGGAAAGAGCCGCGCAGCCCTTGAACGCATAGCTACCGATCTGCGTGACGTGTTCGGGAATGGTGACGCTCCCGAGCAAAGTATAGTCCGCAAAGGCGCTGCCGCAGATCACCCGCGTATCGGGATGGATCTTGACCGACGGCGCCGACTTATCCTTTCCGTGCATGAGGATCGCATAACGGTTATCGGGATTGCCGAGATACTCCGCGCCCTCGTACTCGCAAAGGCCGATCCCCTCCGTCCCGTTGAACGCCCCCGAATTGATATTGCCGATGTCGTCGCCGATGGAAAAGTTTATGAGGCTCGTGCAATTCGAGAAGGACTCGAACGCCAGCTCATCGACCCGTCCCGCCAAAGCGACCGACACAAGGTCCGCGCAGTTTTGGAACGCACGCAGGCCGACCGTGCAGGCCCCATGGACGGTCACGCTGCGGATCCCCGTTTCTTGGAACGCATATTGCCCGATGTCGACGCTGCCCGCGCCCTTCTCGAAGGAATCAAGCCCGTGGCACTGATCGAAACAGCTGTTGCCGATCACGCTCTCCCCGTCGCCGATATAGACGGTCTTGAGCGCCCTGCAACCGCAGAAGGCGTACTCCGCCAGGCGGACGTTCCCGTTTTCAAAACAGACGGAGGAGAGGGCGTAACAGCCGAGGAACGCCCTGTCGCCGACTTCCGCCTCGCCGTAGAAGTGCGCTTCCTCCAGCGCTTCACAGCCGTAGAACGTCTGCTCTCCCAAAACGACGGGATCCTTGCCGAAAGTCACTTGCGTCAGCTCGCTCAGCCATGTGAAGCCGTTATTTGCGACCGTCATGCGGCCGTCGCCGAAGCCGATGCTCTGCACGGGCGAAAGGTGGAACACTCTGGGAGCGATCTCCTTTTCCCCGTTTCCGAACAGGACGGACGTGAGCGATCCGCATTCCTCGAAGGCGTATTCCGCAAGGGTGAGCTTCCCGTCGGGGAGCTTGAGGTCCGTCAGCGATTTACAGCACGAAAACGCCCTTTCCCCGATCTCGTAAGTGCCGCTCCCGAAGGTCAGCGTTTGGATCGGGCTGCTTGAAAACGCTCTTTCCCCGATCGTGACGTTCCCGCCGCCGATGGAGAGTTCTTTGAGCGAGAAGGTCGGGAACGTATACTCTTCGAGGCAGGTCGTCCCCTTCCCGAAGCGCAACGTTTCCAGCTCGACGCCGGAGGAAAAGAGATTTGTTTCAAAGCAATGCACCCCGTCCCCGAACGAGAGCGTCCTGATCCCGTCGCAGTCGAAGAACGCGGCGGCGGCGATCTGCGGATCCCCGTTTCCGAATGTGACCTCGCGGAGCGCGGGACAGCCGTACAAGGAACTGTTCGTAAGGGAGGCGTTTCCGTCCCCGAGATCCACCGTTTCAAGCGATCCGCATTCGTCAAACGCGTATTGTGCCAAGGTGACGTTTCCGTCCCCGAAATCGACTTCTTGCAAGGAATTCCGATAAAAGACCCAGCTGCCGATGTTCTTATCTCCCCTTCCGAAGGAGATCTCTTCGAGCGCAAAGGCGTTATAAAGCAAGCTCTCCCCGAGCGAGATGTCGCCGTTCCCGAAAACAATGCTGCGAAGGCCCGTGCATTCCTGGAACGTCCAATTCCCCAGCGTGACGTCGCCGTCGCCGAAGGTCGCCGAAGTCAGGCTCACGCAGCCGTAGAACGCACTTTGTACGACCGTGACGCTGCCCGAAAAACGGATGGACCCGATCCCCGAACAGCTGCTGAACGCCCACTGTCCGACCGTTTTTACGCTTGCGGGGAACACGACCGCACCGCGGAGCGACGTACAGCCCCAAAACGCCTCCTGGTCCAGCGTTTCGAGCGCGGGGCCGAACTGCAATCCGGTGAGCGAAGCGCACCGCGAAAAGGCGCCGACGCCGATGATCCGAAGACCGTCGGGGAAGCTCACATCCTCAAGCTGCGCGCAGTTCCAGAACGCATAATCGCCGATCTCCTCGATCTGCGCGCCGAACGTGACGTGCACGATCGGCTTTGGCTCAGCCACGTTTTCCGCACCAAAGGCGTTGCGCCCGATCTTTAAGACGGGCCTTCCCGCGTATGTATCGGGAATGACGATCCGGGTGAGCACGGGATTGGTCGTTCCCGTCACCGTATACCCCAAGTCCTCTTCACGGAATTGCAGGCTCTGCGTGTATTCGGCATGCCATTCGCACTTGCTGCAACCGTAATCCTCGACGGCCGTGTCATGCGGCTCGAAGTTCCTCTTTTCGGAACAGTTTTGGCATTTTTGATAGTGCTGCGCGGCGTCATATTCGGTCACAAACTGATGCCCATTTGCCTTGATCTCCAGATCGCCGTCGCCCAGCTTATTTTTTTGCTCCTTGTCGACTTTTTGGTGGCAACGGTTGCACTCGTAATAGGCGACCGTGCCCGCCGTTTCGCACTCTGCGGGAACTTCGGGGTGGAAGATCGTATAGTCATGCCCCTTTGCCGCGATCTCCAGCTCGTCCTCGCCCAATTTGTTTTCACGGTCCTTGTCGACTTTTTGGTGGCAGCGGTCGCACTCGTAGTGGGCGACGGTGCCCGTTTTTTCGCACTCCGCGGGAACTTCGGGATGGAAGAGCGTGTAGGAATGCCCGAGCGCTTCGATCTCCAATTCGTCCTTGCCAAGTTCCCGCGTCTTGTCCTCGTTGAACTTCTTCTTGCAGCGGCCGCATTCAAAGTAGGCGGCCTGCCCCGCCGTTTCGCATGACGGTTCAATCTTTTCCGTCTTTTCGCCGAACGAATGCCCGAGCGGCGAGAGGACCAGCTCCTGTTCGCTCAGCTCCCGTTTTTCCTCCGTCACCTCGAAATATTTGCCGCAGTTTTGGCATTGATAATGCGCCCTTTCGCCCGCATCTTCGCAGGTCGCCTCCCGCTGCGCGGTCGGCTGCCCGTAGTCGTGCCCCTTCGGCGGAATGATAAGGTCCTCTTCGTCCGTCGGCTGTTGCTCTTCATCGAAATATTTGCCGCAGCGGCTGCAATGATAATAGGCCTGTTTCCCCGCATCTTCGCAGGTCGCGTCCTGTTGCGCGACCTTTTGCCCGTACTCGTGCCCCTTCGGTGGAATGATAAGGTCCTCTTCGTCCGTCGGCTGTTTCTCTTCATCGAAATATTTGCCGCAGCGGCTGCAATGATAATAGGCCTGTTTCCCCGCATCTTCGCAGGTCGCGTCCTGTTGTGCGACCTTTTGCCCGTAGGCGTGTTCGAGCGCGCCGGTGGTAAGCTCTTTCTCGGTCGTCGGCCGCTGCCCTTCGTCGAAATATTTGCCGCAGCGCCCGCAGCGGTAGTGCGCCTCCATTCCTTCTTTCCCGCACGACGGCGCCACACGGGGGATGAGATCGCCGTAGGCATGCCCTTGCGGTTCGATCTTTAAGTCCTCTTTGCTCAGCTCATTTTGCTTTTTCTCGTCAAAATCCTTCCCGCAGCGGCCGCAGTGATAGTGCGCCTTTTCACCCGCCTCTTCGCAGGTCGCCTCCCGCTGCGCGATCTTTTGCCCGTAGTCGTGCCCGAGCGCCTTGATCTCCAATTCGTCGTCGCCCAGCTCCCTGTCCTTCGTTTCATTGAACTTTTTCCCGCAGACGCCGCACTCGTAGTAGGCGACTGTCCCCGCCGTTTCGCACCCTGCGGAAACTTCGGGATGAAGGGCCGTAAAGCTATGCTCTGTTGCGGGAATTTTAAGATGTTCCTCGTCCGTCGGTCGCTGCTTCGCGTCGAAATATTGTCCGCACGCCCCACAGACGTAATGCGCTTCCATTCCTCCTGCTTCGCACGACGGCGCCACGCGGGGAACGAGCTGTCCGTAGTCGTGCCCGGGCGCCTTGATCTCCAATTCGTCGTCGCCCAGCTCCGTTTCCTTCGTTTCATCGAACTTCTTCCCGCAGACGCTGCACTCGTAATATGCGACCGTCCCCGCCGTTTCGCACGACGGTTCGATCTTTTCCGTCAATTCGCCGAACGTATGCCCGAGCGCCCGAAGCGGACGGGTCTCCCTCTCATCGCACCCCGTACAATGGCGGGATTCGAGGCCGTCGTTTTCGCAATCGGGAGCGGTCACCGTTTCCCATGCCGTCCAGCTGTGCTCGGAATGCTCTTCGCGGACGTTTTCGCCGCCCGAACAGCCTCCGCCGATCATGGCCCCCGCCAACGCGCACAGACCGAGGACCGCAAGCAAGATGTGTCTTTTTTTCATACTCTCCTCCCATGGGACCGACTGTCATTTCAAACGCATACCTGTTGTATCATAACCGAAAAAGAGCCAAATGTCAAGCGGCATCCCCCACAGGAAAGAGGAATATATAGACAAAATAACCGAATTTTCCTCCCTTGGCGTACGCGGGTCTCCGCTTCCCGGGGTCCCCTTTCCGCGCCGCCGCTCAAAGCGTGTCCGAAAGACCGCCGAGCCGTTTTTTACAGGCAAACCGCAGGATCGGGGCGGAGATCGCCGCGGTCAAAAATTCCACGATCGGGAACGTCCACCAGATGAGGTCTACGACGTTTTCCGCAAGCGTAAAGAGATACGCGACGGGAAAGACGAAAAAGCACAGCCGCAAGAACGATATGAGCAGGGGGAACAGCGCATAGCGGAAGGCCTGCAAAACGCCCTGCACCGCAACGCTGAATGCCATAAAGACGTAGCCTGCGCTTGCGATGCGGATCGCAGATGTCACGGTAGCCTGGATGGCGTCGCCGCCCTCGCCGCTCGCCATGCCGAACAGGCGGGAAAGCGGAGCGGCAAAGCATTCGAACAGCACCGTGACCGCAACGGCGACGATCAGAGAATCCAGGATCCCGAATTTGATACAGTCCATTGCGCGGCGCCTGTCTTTCCGCCCGTAATTGAAGGACAAGACCGAAATGATCGTATTGGACAGACCGAACGCGGCGAACAGCGCGAACTGCATGATCTTGTAATAGATGCCGAAACTGCCCTGCAACAGCTCGGCGGTCTCTTTTTGCCCGACCGTCCCGAGAATGCTTGTCATGCCGAGCATCATCACAGAGAGCAGCCCCTGCATGAGGGCTGCGGAAATGCCGATCTTATATATGCCTTTGATGACGGTCCCGCTCGGGATCATGGCCTTGAAGGTGTTTTTGATCTCACGGTTCGCAAAATAATGAAAGAGCATGGCGACCGCCAGGGAAAGGATCTGCCCGATGACCGTCGCCCAAGCCGCGCCCTCGATCCCCATTTTGCAGGGATAGATGAAAACGTAGTCGAGCACGATGTTCGCGGCCGCGCCCGACACCTGCGAGATCGTGGAAAAAAGCGTCTTGCCCGTGCTTTGCAAAAAGCGCTCGTATACGGTAAATCCGATCGCGCCGAACGAAAAACAGCAGCAGATCTTTAAGTAACTTGCGCCCATTTCGGCGGCTTGCGCATTTCCGCCCGCCTGCATCGCCACAAACGGGCGGCAGCCGAACAGCCCGAAGAGCAGAAACGCCGCATAGATGCAAAGGCCGAGAAAGATGCCGTTCCCCACCGTTTTGGAAGCACCGTGTGCGTCTTTTTCGCCCAATTTTTTGGAAAGCAACGCGTTGATCCCCACGCCCGTACCCACGCCGATCGCAATGATCAGCAGCTGCACGGGAAAGGCGTAAGTGAGCGCGAGGTTGCCCGCAATGCCGTCGGCTCCCATGTTGATCACAAACGCCGTGTCCACGATGTTGTACACCGATTGCAAGACCATCGATACGATCATCGGCAGCCCCATGCGCCAAATAAGTTTGTGCATCGGCACGGTCGCCATTTTGTTTTGCTTGATCTCTTCCATGTCCTCTCCTCATAAAAAAATAGTGCGCAAGTCCGAAGCCGGACTTACGCACCAACAGCGCTACTCGCTTATGGATATTATAGCAGATCGCGCGCAAAATTGCAAGTTATTTTTTCTGCAAAAATTTTTCCGAAGCGCCTCCCCCGCCGCGGTCCGCATCCTGTCAAGCGTTTTATCAGAACATTTCTCTCCTTTCCCCCGCATCGGTCAAGTTGATTATCTTCCGCCCCATCTTCTCCGCTCTCCTTTTGCACTTCGCGGAATTGCCCTCTTCCCGAACGACGTGCATAATAAGCAAGTCCGAATTGTCGATGATCCACTCGTTCCGCTTCTCGATCGCCGCCTTGAAATGGACGTTATTGAGTTCGTGAGGGATAAGCACCTCGTTGTAGTATTTCTCATAGCTCTCATAGTCGGCGACGGGATAAGGGAGAACAAGTATCAAACAGTTGTTGTACGTTCCCACGTCGCGTTGGATGCTTTTAATGACCGAGGCGGCCATGATGTCAAACTCCCCGCTCCGTCCGACGTAAAACTCGACAAATTCTTCCTCGTCAAGAAGTTTTCCGATGACCTCCCGAAGCTGTTCCTCTATCTGCCGAAAATGATCAACCTCTTTGTGCCCTATAAATCCGACTCTGAAAATGTCCAAAACTTTCCCCACAATAAAGAAGCGCCGCTCCAAAGTGGAACGACGCCCCGTAGTTACCGTTCCTTGGTTGCGACGCCAATAAACCTTTTCACTAAAAATCGGCTTGGAACGGTATTACTACCGTATTGTTGCCAACTTTTAGTTAAAGCATAAAGGCCCCCTCTTTCGGGGGATAAAGGTTTATTCTTGACGTCGCAATGGTATTATAGCATTTGTTCTGGGAAATATCAAGTGAGAAGCGCATTTGTTTACAAGATAAATTCTAACTGCTCGGCTCTATGCCGACAACCCGTTCTTACATAAAACGAGCCGCTGTGTAACACAACGCTCATTCGTTTAGTCTATCATATTTGGATCGATCACAAACTTTGCGAACGGAAAGACAAGAGGCAAAGGGATATTTTTCGCGCCGAAGCGACGATTTTTTCCAATTTTTAACAGGAGAAAGGACGATTTTTATGGGGAAGTCTTGACAAAAACGAAAAACCCGTTAAAATATAAAGAAAAGGACGCGAGCAATCGCGGGTTCGGAGGAAAATATGAATACGGATCGGACAACGATCATTTTCATCATAACGGTCGCACTGGTCGCGCTCGGGGTGTTACTTTCGCTGGTCGTGGGGTTTATCGTCTATGTAAAATACGAGAGCAAGACGACGAGAGCGGGCGCGGAGGCGCGGATGGCGGCTTTGCAGGACGCGATGGGACAGATCCAACCGGATACTGTCACGCCCTCGCTGGCGCAGATATGGCTTTCGAAACGTCGGGAGAATTACGAATACTTTTTGATCATCACAAAGCAGCTCAAACTGACCTTCGCGTTAGCGCTTATGAGCGCGGTCTTTGGACTGTTGCTGTTTGCGATCACGGTGTGCATTGCGCTGGCGTTTCAGGAAAAGCTGTTGGTGTCGTTGATCCCCGCGATCAGCGCGGCGATCGTGGAAATGTTCAGCGGGATCATATTATCCGTCCACCGTGCGACGCTCAAACAGGTTTCCAAGCTCAGCGACGGAGCGGGACGCGAAGAGCAAATGTATTCCGCGATCATGCTGAGTTCTTCGCTCTCGCCGCAAAGCAAGGACGCCGTGATCTCGGAGATCTTGAAAACCGAAACGGAAAGTCTTGCAGCCGCCGGCTCCGAAAATTCCATGCAAAAGTAAAAATGCCTTTGCCGAAAAAGAAGCGAGATCATTCTGATCCTGCTCTTTTTATTCACCAACAGTCATTCGGTGAATGAAAGATGGCTGCTCCTGTCAGACTCGTAAGGAGCAAAAAGCAGTAAATGTTGATATGTATGCGATTTGCGCCTCTTTTTGCGACGGAATAGCGATCGTTGCGCAAGCTAAAATTACTTCCGCAATATATTAGCGACATAAGGCTCATCGGTGAAGCAAAATTCATTTAGTCTGAAATCAGATTGACTTTGGACTAAAATAAGAGTAAAATAAAATCGAACACTTAAGAGGAGGCTTTGAATGAAGGGCACAAAAATATATCTTGACACTTATTTGTTACAACAAGATATGCGAATTAGACTCCCCAAAGCCGTGCTATCAAACATGGATGTCGAAAAGGGTAAGACAAAGTTTGATATTTATCTCGATTCCGAAAACAGCTCATTAATACTGCATATTCATCATGATGAGGGAGAACAAAAATGACGAAAGAGCTAACCGCGGTCTCGCTTTTTACGGGGGCCGGCGGGATGGATATCGGATTTGAAAGAGCCGGTTTTCGGATATTATTTGCAAACGAAATAATGCCAGAAGCCGCAGCCACATACAACGCAAATCATCACGCCGGAGTTATGGTGAATGATGACATTTACAAGGTCATTGATCAAGTCGATGCCTATCGAGGTGCCGATATGGTTTTCGGTGGCCCCCCTTGTCAAGGATTCTCTGTCGCGGGGAAAATGGATCCCAACGATGCCCGTAGCAAATTGATTTTTACATTCCTGGATGTGGTCGAACGTGTGGGTCCCCGCGCTTTCGTGATGGAAAATGTTAAAGCACTCGGCATGTTGGAAAAATGGGAGCCTGTGCGAAAAAAATATTTGGATCGGGCAAGAGAAATGGGATATGCCTGCACTCCATTTATATTGGATTCCACGGAATATGACGTGTCGCAAAAGCGCGAGCGCGTATTCTTTATCGGGATCAAAGAAAATGCCGATCCGTTTTTCAAATATCACATGAGTTATCTCATAGAATGTCAGCGCAAAAAAGCCCCGATCATACGCGATCTGCTCTTTTCTCTTGGAAGAGCCGGCACTAAAACAAATCCAAACACTTGCACGGCAAAAATCACGTTTGCAACGCATCCGGTTATGCGAAGATCCCCCTATGCGGGTATGTATTTCAATGGACAAGGTAGACCTATTGATATAAATGGCTATGCCAATACCCTTCCGGCTTCAATGGGCGGGAACAAAACCCCCTTCCTTGATGAAGATTACTTATACGGTGATGCAACGAGCGACTGGGTGTCCGACTATCACAAGGGTCTAATGGCTGGAACAATCATCCCGGAATTCAAGGAGGCGCCCAAGCGCCTCAGACGAATAACGATCAGAGAAGCTGCGAGAATTCAAACCTTCCCGGACGATTATATTTTCTGCGGAAATAATGGTAAAATATACACCCAGATAGGCAATGCCGTACCAAGCAAATTAGCGGAAGTTGTTGCAAGAGCTACGATAAGATACTTGTCTGAAAATTATTAATACCAAAGAGCCATCGGATGATGGCTCTTTGGTCACATATGAAATTCTCTCCAAAGCCGCTTTACCGTTGCCGCCGTATTTGTTTCATTGACATAATCATTCAAAAGCACATAGAAGGCCCGCCTTCCTTCTGGCGTCATATGTTGAAGAATAATTGCTATCCACTCGTATATGTCCCAGAAGTAATACACAACATTCTGATAATTATACCGGCCAAGATAAGTGTGTAATCCGCTTCCCACCATGTCCGGCGGACAATCTTCGCGCCGACAAATTACGGTTATCTCGTGGATATCTGAAGCATGATCATCATTGTATATCGAAATACAATCAAAGGAATCTCTGATACGCGCCAAGTCAAAAGGCTTAATGGTTACTTCATAAACCTTATAAATTTCCCCGGCGCCCTCCTCATTAATATCTCCGGGCTTTTTGCTTGTAGTACTTGTCACTGATGCGCGGTCTTCACTGCCCGTTACCTTAATCCCTGTATGAAAAAAGTCATGATAGCATTTCAATAATAACGCAGCGATTTTTTGCGGCGTATTTCCGGCATCCGGTGCTTTTATTATCATTTCGTGACAAAGATCGTAGAGATGAACCGGGTCTTCACTTGGATCGATATCCACAGCAAGTGCTGAAAGATACTGCGCTTGAGCAATCAAGCGTCGTAAAAGCGAAACACCGACATTTTCGATCGCTAATGTTGTATCACCGGCAGATTCCAAAAATTTAACAAGACTCACTACTGCTTCTGCTACATCCGAAGGTCTGCGTTGCGCCGCCCAGGTCGGATCCAGCCCTACAGTGGCCTTGGCTACATTAAGAGGACCGGATTTCCGATGCGGAATATCTTTTTCAATTAGAAACTCTTTGATCGGCCCTTCATAAATTGCCCTGGGATTGCAACTATATAGTCCCGTGGAGGCCCGAAAGGAAGAGTCCAAATCCATCCCGACTACCACGACCAAAAGTATTTCTCGAAAGCCCCAAGCGGTTGTTTCGAAAAGTTTATCCATCGATCGTTTATATTGCATCTCGTCCGGTTGGAAACCTGGCTGTATCGCTTTTTGATATAGTGCTTCCAGAAACTTTTTTATTTTCTCATTCCTATTCTCCGTGTTTCCCATATAGTTTTACTCCTTTACATTTGATATACGATTTTGTTCTTAAATTCTTGGTCTTTCCTTGTCTTGAAATATTATACTTTTTTTCGACATCCAAGTCAATCGCTTTAGGCTTTGGCGGCACAAATGGAATTATTTTAACGATAGCGTTTACGGAAGGAAAAAGAAAAAGCCGCCCGGCGAGTGACCGAACGGCTATAAAAGGCAGATTTTTCGGAAAAATAGCCCCGCAAAAGCCCCAAAAGGCAATAAAAAAGAAGTATGAAGCCGATATTTTGTATCATTTTCATACTTCTTTTTGGCTGCTCCCGTCAGACTCGTAAGGAGCAAAAAGCAGTAAATGTTGATATGTATGCGATTTGCGCCTCTTTTTGCGACGGAATAGCGATCGTTGCGCGAACTAAACTGTTCTTTCTTCAATCTAACGCGCCGATCCTCACTGACAATTTGCCCAAGTGCGTACGTTGATGGGCGCACATAAAAAAACCGAAACGTTTTTACACAAATAGGACTCCCAAAAAAGATTTCGCAGAAAGATTTTTTGGGAAGAGGAGCGCCGCTGTAAAAAGTCCCCAGCCATGGTGCACACAGGAAGCTTTCAGCGAATATTTCAAAATAAAAAACCAAAAATCTCTCCAAATCGTTTCGCAGTTTATTCCATGTTGCCTTCTTGCCCGATGCACTCAATCATTTTTTCGACCAAAGCCGCGATTTGAGGATTTTTTTCGTTTTCCAAATATTTGCGCAGGATGATTCTCGTCACGCTATCTTGCAAGAATCCACCGCCCACGATCACTTTATTTCTGGAGACATCCAGCTTCAATTCGTCCCCGGAGTATTTCATATAACCGATGCCGAACGCCTGGCATGGATAAGGGCAATTCATTCTGTCATAGCCATTTACATATATGCCTTTGTTATACAAGAAAAATGCCGGCTCTAAATCCTTCCTGTATTCATATGGATAAATATCTTTTTCAAATGTGCACGGGTAGACCTGCAAATAATTGTTCTGCGAAACAAACACGAGCGTATAATCATCATATTTGTCCAGCAACTCCTTATAATACGGCAGTCCGCTCTCGGGGAGAATGGTTTTTAGCCCAATCCCGTTGATCATAACTTCTCGGCCCGAAATAAACATAGAATGGAAATCTATATTTTGGTCTACGCCCACTAACAGTGCCATTCCATTTGCCTCTTTTTTGGCAAGGGCCAATACCTCGGCGCGCTTTTGGGCAACATTTCGGGGCGTAGAGCGGATCCTTTCGTATTCATCTTGCGGCAATTTTGCATAGTGTATGATGTAATAATATCCCGCGCGCAACGCCGTGCCATCGGCCAAAACAAATTTGTTGCCCGCCTTCTCAAAAACATAGATTCGGTTGGGCAACGTATGAGATTCGGCACCCTTTATCTTGTCCGAACTCACAATTGTTATTTTTCCCGACAGAGTTTCCAAATCCCCATCCAAAGTTATCTCTTCAAGCTTTCTCTTTAAGGAACTCTTAAATGAACTCTTTTCTAAATAGTTCTTGGTCGCTTGGTCGCAATTGTTTTCTATCTTCTCTTTCCGCCCGCCGCCATCGTCGTTTTTGAGATAAATGGGAACTTCGGTGAAGAAGTACTCCGACAAAAAGGCCTTTACGCCCTCTTCATTCTTAAAAATCCCGAAAAACTTATCGTAGTCCAGTGTGATTTCCGTCCCCCAAAAGCTCCCCGTTTCTTCCGTATTGGTAACGACATATTCGCTGCTTCTTTCCAGTTCCAAATGGCTGATTTCGCTACTGTCGTAGTACTTGGTTTTTACATTTACGGTATCGGACAACAAGAAACACGCTAAAAATCCTATCCCGTATTGGCCGATCGGACGATATTTGTGATTTTCATATTTGTATTCGTTAGACTTATAATAAGATCTCCCGACATTCAAGAAGTGCCGTTTTACGACATCCAGTGTCATACCGATTCCCGTATCTTTCACTTTTACATACTTCTTGCTCTGTGAAAACGAAATCGTGATAGCGATTTCCGGGCAATCGATCTCGCTACGATCGACTTCCTCCATCAATTTGCAAGCGTCAATGGAGTTTTGCACCAACTCCCGCAATCCCAACCGACTGTCGCCATAAATGTTTTTGCCCATCAATAATTCCGTTATGGAAGAATAATCTAAATTCAAACGAAGATCGGCGTATTTGAATCCCTCAGTCTGCACACGATCGTCAACTTTTGTGCTGACAAACAGTTTATATTTCTCAATCGCGTTTTTATAATTCAATAGATTATCCGCTCGTTCCAGTTCCTCCTTCAATTGGTCGATAAACCGCAGATATTTCCTGTGGATCTTCGCATCCGTACTTTTTCCATCGAAATAGATTTGCATTTTTCCATCAAAATGCTGCTTGAATTTTTTTTCGTTTTGTATATTGAAGTGTTTTTCCCACTCCTCGGCACTATATCCTTTGATCTCCACTAGGGAATACCATAAAATCGGCGTGCGTTGCCGATCCAAATCCAACAAATCGGCAATCCGCAAAATTGCCGCCAAATATTGTAAATTATAGGTATATTTCCCCTTGGTAAGTTCTTTTCTCATCGAAGAAATATAGCTGTAATCTTCCCCGTGCGCCTTGCAGATTGCAACCACATCCTCCGAATAGGGATATTTCCCGTCAAGTTGTAATACGTCAGAGATCGTCTTGTTGCGCTCGAATTTGTACTCTACGAATTCCTCGATTCGCGCAGCGTGCGTAAGTCGCACTATCTCTTTTACGGCCTCCTCTTCATCGGAGACGACCTTCAAGACCCCTTCAAATGTAATGGAATTTGCATTGTGTTTGATCTTATTCTCCTTGATATCCCGCTTGTCTTGGGGCGTGATGAACATACCTATATCATGCAGAATGGCGGACAATATCAAGAGAGCGAGCTCCAATCCATTAAAAGCGTTGGCGCGCTTATCTATGTCATCGTCTATACCGAATGCAATGTTTTCCATATACGACGCAACCCGAAGCCCATGGCTCATATCGTGCATGGTATAGTTATCGTAACAGCCCGAAATACCGTTGATCGTTTCTTTTGTCAAGTTATAGACTAACTCCACCTGACTCGCCAAAATCGGATCCTTCGCCTTTAATACCGTAAAGGACTTCAAATCTTTTAATTCCATGTTCCACCTTTTGTAATATTTATTTGCTTTTGGAATTATTATAAATGCGCGGCAACGGATTATTGTCAGATACCCCGTGCCAGCTCAATCAATTTCGAAAGTCGATCCGCCATAAACAGCGGAACATTCAGAACGTTACCGTCTAAAGAAAAGTTTTTAAGCGACAGGCGCACGGCAAGCGGCGTTTCATGCTCATACTTCTTTCTGTAATTTTTTAAACTAACTGACGAAACGCTCTCCCCCGATTTTATCTCAATGGGAATGACATCGTTCTCCTTCTGAATGACAAAATCGACCTCGTAGGGCGCTTCCGCCCAATAGTGCGGGGCATTATCAAACTGCCGCAATATACTTTGCAGCACAAAATTTTCGGTAAGTGCGCCCTTAAACTCGGTAAATAGCCTGTTCCCTTCTGCAAACGCCGAGTGGTTCAGCCGCGATTGCCGCCGCAAAAGCCCCACATCGCCGTGATAGATCTTGAAGGAATCCAAGTCCTCATAAGCCGATACAGGTAACCCAGGTTTTGATATCTTAAACACCTTCTTCACGAGATCTGCATTCACAAGCCATTGCAGAGAATCCTCATACTCCCTTGCCCGTGCCCCACCCTTTACAACGGAATATAGGAATTTTTTATTCTCCTTTGCAAGCTGCGACGGAAGGGAATTCCAGATCAAAGTGATCTTCTGCACATCATGGCGCTGCCATTCGTCCGCCTCATCATGATGCTTGCCGAAATCTCTCTCATATGAACCGAGAATGCCGTCAAGCGCCCTGTCAACAAGTGCAACTTCGCGCTCCTGCGTCCACCGAAGCACGGGTTCGGGCATCCCCCCTGTCACAAAATACATCTTCAACTTTTCGCAGAGTGGATTGAAGAAGGCGTCGGGAATGGCTTCAATTGTTTCTATACTTTGCAGATAGTCATACAGTCCCTCGTCCCCGTTCGCGATGAGAAATTCCGAAAAGGTCATCGGTCCCATGTCGAGGAAGTCCACCTTTCCGACAGGGAAGCCCTTGGAAAGAGTCAACCCAAGCAGAGATCCCGCGCAAACAACAAAGTATTCGCTCGCGTTCTCGCAGAAATATTTCAGAGAGTTGAGCGCACTGTTGCAATTTTGGATCTCATCGAAAATAATGAGCGTACCCTTCGTAATGCGCTGCCCGCTCGCAAAGGAGAGATTTTGCAAAATGCGGTGCACATCCTTTGTCGTTTCAAAGAATTGCTTATACTCCTCCGATTCGTCGAAGTTGAAATAGGCTACACTCTCAAACTCCTTTCCGAATTCTTGGAGCGCCCAAGTTTTACCAACCTGCCTCGCCCCGCGCAAAATGAGCGGCTTTCGATATTTTGATTCCTTCCACTTTCGCAAATCGTCTAAAATGAAACGCTTCATAAGCCGCCCTCCTATCTTTTTGCCTTTATTATAGACGAAAAGTCTCGTTGAGTCAATTATATCGCAGCAAATTTTAAGAATTGTGTGATTTTTATCTCATATTTATCAAAATTTACGTGATGGGCATTTCCTTATATATCCTCATCCGCATAGCAAATTTCATCCAACCAATGAGAAAAGTGATATTCGTGATCTTGCGAAAGATAATCATTTGAATACAAGTATGTGATCACATCCTCATCTTCCAATAGATCGAACACCCATTCTTTCCAATCCTTCTCGGTTCTCAATGTTGAATCGCTTTCAATCAAAAATTCAGATTCGTCTACAATCAACAGATAAAGAATCTCCTCCAATGTGTTACGCGCCCTCATTTTTCTTCCGGCTCCGGCAAGAATTCGTAAGTGAATCAACCTTGTTTTCATCAAATATAAGAACTCATAAGTATATTCCGTCAAAAACTGTGGGGGAAGGATGGAGGCCAACCAAGAAGCGCCTATCTCTCCGATGTGTGTTCCTTTCGGTCTTGATGAAAGCGCTTCCAAATCTTCCTTGATATAGTCCAGCAAGATATCGCTTCCCACAGCAAAGGAAGCCGCCGCTGTTTCCCCAAACTCCTCTTCTAAATAACTTGACCACGCTTCATGTGTCCGATAATTTTCCACTTTGAGCAAATCGCTTTCTCCGTTTTCAATCGGTAACAATTTCCAATTTAAGGCTCTACAAACACCCCTGCTCTTATCTTGACGGATAGATTCTCCTGCCTCATAACGGCACCATGTCTTGATACCGACCCCCGCTTTGTGTGCCGCTTCTTCGATCGTCAAACCCAACTCATTTCGTCTTGCCTTAATTTTACCGGCTAATTTCATACCGCCGCCAATCGATTTCTGCGCCATAAAATTTCCTCCTTCTGTTGACATGTCATTCTATGGTCAGTATATCACAACAGGCATGCGGTGTCAAGTGGATTTAGATGATTTTTATGAAAAAATTTTATGTTAAGATATCACCTGGTTGATTTGCGGTATTTATTTTTATTATAGAAGGGGCAAGCAGTCTTGACTCGCCCCTCTTTTTTAAAGAACTATCGATCGGTAAAGCATCATTGGATCTATTCCTAATTTATATGACAGCCTAAAACCCCAGTTTGTCGAATAATATTTTATTCCTCTTCTTTGAATCACTGAGCATCTTGTCATAAGAAAGTATTTCAATATGAGCGTTGTAACCTTGATGATAGCCAAAATATCCCATTCGATCCGGGGTCGGATGAAAAATACCGTAATGATTCAGTATGCCGATTAGTTTTTCATTGATATCGCAAAGTGCATACAAATAAAATTGCGTTGCCTCCGAAACACGAATCGGACGCCCATCTTTATCCATGGCTTTCCCTAATTTGATTTTATCCGCATATCTATATAATTGCGAAATGGGATTATCCCCATCGGAATAATCTTTTCTCATCGGTTTTTTCAATTCGAATATATTTTGGACTTATATTCCAGAATGGCGCATGTCAAGTCTCTTTGAAAAACAGCACGGCGCTCACAAAAAGAACATTTTTGCTTGCCCACAAAAATCGTAATCCGCCGCAAGGACTGCTTTTCCACTCCGATAACGGTAGCAATTACATTTCGCGCAGCTTTACCGACGCCCTTCGGAGTTGCGGCGTAGTTCAATCCTATTCCCGCAAGAAAACACCTTACGATAACTCCGTATGCGAATCTTTCTTCCACAATATGAAGGCGGAGGAACTTTATCGCACCAATTATCGATCGGAAAAGGAATTGCGAGCAGGAATTGAAACCTATATCCGCTTTTACAATACGGAACGCCCGCACAGGACTTTGCGCTACATGACTCCGTTAAAATTTGAAGAGGAATATGCGCGGTATCATCCGAAACAAATCGAACAAGACGGTTCAGATTTTGACGTTTTTTGATTTTTGACAACAAACTGCCGATTTTGGAGAAACGGCATCCAAAATCCATTGCCGTATAAAAGCCAATTATATATAATATTACAACTAAAAATGTCGCAGAAACTGCAAAAAACAAAAGAATAAGAGTTCCTATTTGGACATCAACAGTTCAAATAGGAACTCTCGTTCACTTGGCTGACCGAGTTGGACGTAAAATGAATGAAATCCGACCAAATTTAGTCTCACGGATCCTTTACGGTATACCAAACTCTCTTTCAAGTGTCAAGCCATATCTTTCTCCTTTTTTTGCCTTTCGTCGGGTGGATGGTAGCATAACCCTCGGCGGAAGTAAACGGGTGAAAAAATTTGCTTTGAATACGAATCCGCCCGAAGACGGTCAAAGAACAGCTTTTGTTCGAGGACTGCCTTCGGGCGGTTTTTTGTTTTATGCAAATTTTTTCGCCTTCGTTGACTTCCCCCACCTCTCCAATATGAAAAGGCAAGACTGTTCGGGCCATGCTACCCCACCGTTGCCGAAAGGCAAAAAAGAAAAAAGGAGAAAAGAAAATGAAAAAAGTGGTTTGTTCGGTTTCCAAAAGGAATGGAAGTCAAAAGTGGTCGGGTGTTGGGTATTTGGCAGAAGATAACCTGTTCATCCCGGCGATCTCAAAAAACGGGAATCCGTACATCAAGGTAATCGAAGGTATCAAGGGACACTGCGTACCCAACGGAAGAGACAAGGAATACAGCGGAATCGTAACGCAAGCACTCGAAAATGTATCTATCTTCAATAAAGAGAAAGACAGATACGAAACCATCGACTACCTCGAAGTAGAGTACCGCGTCTGGTACAAATACGCAGATTGAGGAGGACGGAGAAATGGATAAGAGTTATATGCGCGAATATCATCATTTCAACGGGGATCACACCGTCATTTTCAACATCATCGAAGTCAACGAGCAGCGGCGGGAAATCACGCTTGTCGTCAGTAATCAAGGCAGATTGACGCAGACAGCTTACGATCTGAAGGGCGATATGAATGACCCCTACTTCGAGTATGGCATCTTCGGGGAATGCAAGATCCCCGTAAATGAATTTGTAAACATGGAGGAATAAACAATGAACATCGAAATCAAGAATCTGCGAAACGAAAAGCCGACTCAGCCCTATCAAGTTAGGATCGACAGAGGACATTCGATACTCTGCAATCCGTTCTATATGCACTCGGAGGACGAGCGCGAAGAAGTATGCCGAAAATACAGGGACTATTTCGCATTACAGGTTTTTCATAACGAAGCCTTCACGAACGCCTTGCGGGAATTATACAGGATCGCCAGACGATACGGGAAACTTGAATTATTTTGCTGGTGCGCTCCGAAAAAGTGTCACGGCGAAACAATAAGAAATTTTTTAATGAAATACTTGGAGGGAAACTGACATGACAAATGAAGTCAAAGTTGTTATCGGCTCTTGGGGCAGTTACAACGAATGCAACGAACGGGCGTTAGGCTCGAAGTGGCTTACGCTCAACGATTACGACGATTGGGAAGAAATCGAGGAAGAACTCAAAAAGGAAGGCTTTCAGCTCAACGGCATCGACGAAGAACTGTTCATACAGGACATCGAAAACTTTGTAGATGGCGGCGCGGTGAATTGGGATTACGTTCACCCGAAAGACCTGTTTGAGCTACTGAAAAAATCGGGCGTTCTCGACGATGATGAGAAGTTCCAAAAAGCCGTTATCTACTGTGACATCGAGGACTACCACTATTGGAAACAACGGGTGGAAGACCGCGAGGACGATTGGGACGAAGATATGTACCTCTATCCCGATATGGATTGGGCTGATTTGGGCTACTACTTTCTGCACGAAGTTGACTGCATCCAGATCCCCGAATGCCTTGAAAACTACATAGATTACGAGAGCTACGGGGAACAGTTCAGCTACGATGGGTTCTACCAATACGACGGCGGCATCGTCGAGATAAGGAGATAGCCATGACAAAAAAGCAAAGAGCCGTATGTGAGCGGTTGGGATGGTGCGTCCAAACAGATGGGAATGAAATCATGCTTTCGCAATTCTCGCCGGCAGGTGAGGATTTTTTCTTTTATGCCGAAAAAAGGAGATTTGCACAGAGCATACGCGAATACGCAGAAAATTTCGATCCCGACGAACACGCCGCCATGTGGGTTGAATGTATGCACACCGTCAGAGGCGTTCCGCAGTCAATCAGGACTTTGATCGACGATGCGGATGCCATACAAGAGATGCTTACGGAGCAATCCGAGCAAATAAACAATTTATAAGGAGTTACAAAATGGAAAAGGCAAAACAGAAGCAAGAAGCACTCGAACGCATGAAGATGTTAAAACTTCACGGCAACATCATCAAAGAGTTCGACAAAGAAGGTATCGTCAACCTCTCCGAAAACGGCGGTTTCCTCTATTGGCTCGACAGCGACCAGCAGGCGATCGTCGATGAATTTGAGGCAGAACACGATGCGCTTGTCTACCACGTCATTCACGACTGCACAGAACTTGGCGAGCTGTATTCCCTTCTTTACGTTTCCAAATACGAAGAAGAATGGGAAGACGAAAGAACCGACCTTAAAGACGGTTATGTGTTCGTCTATGTGAAAAACATAAACGACACGCAAAATTCCGAGTTCGGCAGCATCGGGATAAAGCCTCAATTCGGCGGTTTAGTCAGAATGTATTAAACATGGAGGTAAAATAACGATGGAACCCTACACAGTTTACGCCTATATCTACTCCCTCAACAGGGGCAAGATGCAAAGCGACGAAATGGACGAGATAACCATTCTCGAAGAAAAAGAAGACTACGAAAAAGGCAGATATTACATTGCCGACTACAAAGGCGTGAAATGCACCGCGATCCTGAACGGTTTCAACGGCTGCTTCTACGCAGATGACGTTTACGGGAGGATCGAAGGATGAAAAACACGAAAGAAATTTCAGCCATCCTTACCGCTGTATTCTGTCTGAACAGGGCAGGCAATGAGAATAAGGACATCACCCTTATTCTGGATTATGCTTTCAGACGGTTATTCGGCGCAAACACAAACCTCCTGATGCTTACTTGCCTCGGACATACGCTCGATGAAGTAAAGTCCTCGGTGATGGAACTTTTGGAAGCGGAAACGGCATACAAAGCGTATTTGGAGGAATACAGGAAATGAAAGCAAAGCTCTACGATTACAGGAAGAACGAAACACGCGAGATCGACACGAAATTTCTCTCCCTGCTCCAATGGGTACGGGTAAACTTCGCAGGCTGGGGATTTTACGAAATCAAGCACGTCGGCAAGAATAGCTACGAAATCACGGACAAATTCTCAAAGGAGTCCGTGTACAAAATCAATTAAGGAGTTGCATTATGGGACAATATTACAGAGCAATCGTAAAAAAGCAAAACGGACGTTTCGACGTCTATAACAGAAATGTAGTTAGGAATGGCAAGAGCGAGTACACCTTTGCAAAACTAACCGAACATTCTTGGTGGTATAACGACTTTGTAAACGCCGTTTGCCTTGACCTTTATTGCCGCAAGGAAAGGAACCGTATAGCTTGGATTGGCGATTACGCAACAGAGTTCCTCAGGTGCAAAGAAATAAAAACTTTCAACGGGTTAGACAGCACAAAAATCAGGATGCTGGCAAAGCGTTGTTGGAACTGCGATGGAAAAGACGTAGATGAAAACGACTTCACCCTCGACGGTTTGTATCTTATCAACCATACCAAAAAAGAATACATAAATTGCACGGCTTACTATCAGCGTAGCGAAATGACTGATAAATGGTGTCTACATCCTCTGCCTATTCTGACTTGTATAGGCAACGGATTGGGCGGTGGCGATTATTGCAGCCCAACCATTGATTCCACAGAGGAATACATCGGTTATTGGGCTTGGGATGAAGTCAGCATCGAAAATCAACCGCCCATAGACTATACAGAAATAGAACCCGTATTCAAAGAAACGGGCTGGGATTAAAGGAGTAATATTATGGCAAAACTTCAAGAATTACAAAAGTATCTCAATTACAGGTTTTCTTCCGGTTGCGACACGGGCGAAGACTACAAGACATTCGAGCGAAAATACATAAACTATCTGAAATCGCTCTGCAAAGAACACGGCTGGGAATTTGTATGGGGGCATAAAAACCACTACGAGTTCACAGCTTGTTTTTCATTGAACGGGAAATACGCCTATTTCAGCATCAGCGACGTTCGCTTTTGGCAAAACGAATGGTACTACCATATCCTCTATCGATCGATGGAACACGCAAAGGATTATCGAGGCGGGAACAACTGCTACACAGATCTTCCGCGGCTCGGTGACGCTATTACGCTGCTGTTCCAAAGGATGGGCGCATGACGAAGAATTGCAAATACGGATATAAGGTTTGTTACAGGAAATACGGGAAATCCCGATTAAAAATCTTCTGCGTGACGAACTCTTACGATCTGGCGGTATGGCACATTCGCTGGTATGAACGGGAACCGCCGCCGAAGCTCGAAAAGCCTATTTGGTATATCCGAGAAGTCAAAACTCTAAAAGAATACGAAAAGCTATGGAAAGGTTGTCCGTTTAAGGATGACCTTTCCTAATTTCAGGAGGAAATGAAAAATATTGAACTTGGAAGCAAAGACAAAACCGCAAGAGCTGATCCTCGCCTATCTGGAGAAGAACGCGAGCGAAACCTTGATTGAGAAAATCAACAGCGGCGTTCAGATCCAAAAAGACGGAAAGACGCTCATAAGCAAAAAGAC
>CANQWX010000010.1 GCA_947627665.1 uncultured Clostridia bacterium | reverse complement strand
AAAATAAAGGAGCCGGCGAAAACGGGACAAATACTGCGGATTTTACTTTTAGAGGGGTGGACTTTACATGTGCAAAAACAGCCGACCTCTACTCGTTTTACGCTTTTTTTGAGCCGCCGAAATGGACGGGGTGGAACTTTGTAGAGGTAACGTCCGCAAAAATTCGCCAAATCGCCACTTTTCATTAGAATCTCACTAAATACGGATCTTATCTTTGCTATTGAGCTTTGCTATTGAGCCGCCTAAAATTTTCGTAAAACCTCTTGACTCTTCGGCAATGATCGTGTAAAATATATGTGTCGTATGAATACGATTAATATATTTTACGGAGGTCGTTATGGAAAAGAAGCCGAGATCGATCAAGGACAAGCGTTACGAAGAGAAGCACAAGGCAGAGAGAAAAGCTAAAAATGCCACTTGGGGAACGAGCGTTCCCCGCGAGAAGGCAGAACAGATAAATGCCTTTCTCGAAAAGTACGGCTATAGCAAAGTCCAACTCATAGAAGCAGGCTACAAAGCCTTGTTGGACGATGCAGGAGAACATAATCTTTCGCTCGGGAAGATTATGGACGGATACGATGACTTCTTTCCTTCTGAATTGGAGGCGATGAAGAAAACCGAGTAACAAAAATATGGCTCCCGAAAAAGATTTGCGTAGCAAAGATTTTTTGGAAAGAGGAGCGGCAAGTCGAAAATAACAGCCGCGAAATGAAAATGAGCGGCAGGTGCAAAGACTTTGCCGCGACGAAAGGAGGAAATGCGATGGAAAGAGAACATAGTATTCAAAGCGATAAGGGCGCGGCGATTTGAGCCGTACTTTTGCCCGAATAAGAATACTTGGAACAAAGAAAAGAAAACTGTCAAGAGTTATCGAAAAATGAGGAGGAGGCGTCCTTCGGGGGTGATTTTTGTCGAACCGACGTCATAAATTATACCAAAAGAATGGGAGGACGGCGGGTGGACAAGTCAAAACTGAATTATCGGTTTCACGTCACGGCTACTCCCGAAAAACTGCTCAAGGAACTGCTTCTCGTCTGTGTGGAAGCAAACAAGAAAAAAGTAGAGGACGGCTTGAAGGATGATGAGATCAACACATCGTCCGAAGGCGAGAACGACTCAAAACCGAATGAAGTACGGAGGAAAAAATGAACATCGCGGCATATTGCAGGGTCTCGACGGACAAGCAGGATCAGCTCAACAGTTTGGAGACGCAAAAAAAATTCTTTTCGGAATACACGCAGCGCACGGGGAACACCCTCGTGCGTCTGTATGCCGATGAGGGGATTTCGGGGACAAAGATCAAGAACCGCAAGGAATTTCTGCGCATGATGGCAGATGCCGAGCGCGGCGTGTTTGAACTTGTCGTCGTCAAAGACATTTCCCGCTTTGCGCGGAACACGGTCGATCTTCTTCAAAATATCCGCAAGCTCAAATCTCTCGGCATTGAGACGCAGTTTCTGACGGCGAACATGACGAGCATGGGGAACAGCGAATTTGTGCTGACGATCTTCGGCGCGCTTGCGCAGGAAGAGAGCGCAAATATGTCCAAGCGCGTCAAGTTCGGGAAGAAAGTCAACGCCGAAAAGGGGAAGGTCCCAAACATCGTCTTTGGCTATGACAAGACGAAGGGGGACCTGTTCGACCTTGCGATCAACGAGAGAGAAGCGGAGATCGTTCGGGAGATTTTCCGTCAGTATTGCGAGGATGAGGACGGCGCGATGAAGATTGCGCAGATGCTCAACGCGAGGGGAATTAAGACAAAGCGAAATTGCGCGTGGTCGCCCAATGCAGTCATGCGCATCTTGACAAATGAAATTTATACGGGGAAAGTCGTCAACGGAAAGCAAGAGATTTCTGATTTCCTAACGGGGCAACGGAAAAGCAAGGACGTATCAGAATGGCTTATCACCGAAAAGGAGAGCCTTCGCATCGTCGATCAAGACGTTTTCGAGAAGGCGCAGAACATCATACACGCGCGCGGGCAGACGTTCAAACTCGATAAGACGCGGCACAGCAATCAATATTTGTTTTCAACGCTGATCAAGTGCAAGGACTGCGGGTGGTCGTTCCGCCGAGTCGAGCGTACCTATAAGAATACTTATGTCACATGGGTGTGCTCGGGGCGGAACGGACATGGCGCGGACAGCTGCCCCAATCGCACCGTGATCGACGAAAAGGAACTCATAAAGGTGCTCTCCGACTATTTTGCCTACATCTTGTCTCATCAGAAAAACGTGATCGACTATGTGACCGCAGAGTTCAAGAAGGTCTATCGGGAGAAGGAGGAGAACGTCGAAAAGGAAAAATCGGTACGGGCGGAACTTCAAAAGCTCGAAAAGATGCGGGAGAAGTGCATGGACCTCTACACTGACGATCTGATCTCGCGCGAGGAACTCAATGAGCGCCTTTTGGGAGCGAAGCAGAGGAAAGAATCCCTCGAAGCAGAATTGAAGATGATCGAAAGCCGTATGACGATGCACGAGCGGCTAGACGGCGTTCTGAAAAAGACGTTCCGCTCCATTGTGGACATTGCCGACGTGTCGCAGATGACGAACGCACAACTCAAACGCATCGTGAGGCGTATCGAAGTCGATCACGACGGGAACGTGGATATTTTCCTGCAATTAAATTCCGAACTCGGCTTGGAAAACGCTATTCCGATCGAAAGCGAAGCCGCAGGGGAGACGACCGTTCCCGACTTGGACGACTGCACATAAGGACGTCGCCGAACGGCTGCCGAAGATCGACCCCGCCCTCTTCCAAAAAGTACAAAAAATATTGAATAAAAATTTGAGCGAACGGCATCTGCGCGGCGGGAACGCCACAAAAAAAATGTATGAGCTGCGCAGGAAGCGCGTACAGCCGGTCCGCAGTTAAAAAAATGGCTTGTCAATTCCCGTTCTTTATGATATAATACAAAAAAACACGCAAACGGGAATATAATGGCGAAATTACTCGGAATTGACGTCGGCTCTACCACGGTAAAGGTCAGCGTCATCGATGAGAAGGGCGAAGTGCTGTATTCCTCTTACGAACGGCACTTTTCGCGCGTGAAGGAATGCGTCTTGGGAGAGCTGGAAAAGGTTCGCCCCTTTTCCGTATGTTTTAAGGTCTGTATCACGGGTTCGGCGGGGCTGGGACTTGCCCAACGCGGCAGGCTCGGCTTTGTGCAGGAAGTGCAGGCGGCCTATTTTGCGATCCGTAAATACTATCCCGACGCGGACGCCGCGGTGGAATTGGGCGGCGAGGACGCCAAGATCATCTTCCTCACGGGCGGTGCTGAGCAGCGCATGAACGGTAGCTGCGCGGGCGGCACGGGGGCGTTCATCGACCAGATGGCGACCCTTCTCGACGTATCGGTGGATGAAATGGACGCGCTGTCTTTGCAGGCAGAGCGCGTCTATCCCATCGCGTCCCGCTGCGGCGTCTTTGCGAAGTCGGACATCCAGCCTCTCCTCAACCAAGGTGCGAAAAAGAGCGACATCGCCGCTTCCATTTTCCATGCGGTCGTCGACCAAACCGTTTCGGGACTGGCGCAGGGGCGCAGGATCAAGGGCAAGGTTCTCTTCCTCGGCGGCCCGCTCTATTATCTCAAGGGGCTGAGGAAGGCCTTCTGCGATACGTTGCAGCTGGACGGCGAGCATGCCGTGTTCCCCGAAAACGGTCCCAAGTTCATGTCGCTCGGCGCCGCCATGTATGCGGAAAACGAGGGAGAGGAGGACCTCGACGGGGTCATCGCGCGCATCCGCGGGATCAAGGACGGCGAGGAGATGCCCGTCGGCGAGCCGCTGTTTGCCTCGCAGAAGGAATACGACGAATTTGTCGCGCGCCACAGCCGCAGCGATCTCTCTTTTGAGAACATCTACCGCTATGAGGGGGACGCCTATCTCGGGATCGACTCCGGCTCTACCACGACCAAACTCCTGCTCATTACTCCCGATTGTAAAATTTTATATTCCCACTATCAATCCAACAACGGCCAGCCGCTCGAGATCGTTGCGCAGCGGCTGCGGGAGATCTATTCGCTCACGGGCGACCGCATCAACATCCGCGGCGCCTGCGTGACGGGCTACGGCGAGGACATGATGCGCGCGGCGCTCAAGATCGACTTCGGCGTGGTGGAAACGATGGCGCACTTCAAGGCGGCGCTCTATTTCAATCCCGACGTCGATTTCATCATCGATATCGGCGGGCAGGACATCAAGTGCTTCAAGGTGAAGAACCGCGCGATCGATTCCATCATGCTCAACGAGGCGTGCTCTTCGGGCTGCGGCTCTTTTATCCAGACGTTTGCAAAGGCGATGGGAATGGAGATCGAGCCTTTCTCGCGGCTGGGGCTGTTTGCGCGGCATCCCGTCGAACTCGGTTCCCGCTGCACGGTGTTTATGAACAGCTCCGTGAAGCAGGCGCAAAAGGAGGGGGCGAGCATCGAGGACATCTCCGCGGGGCTATCCTCGTCCATCGTCAAAAACGCCATCTACAAGGTCATCCGCGCCCGCACGCCCGAGGAGCTTGGCGAGCACATCGTGGTGCAGGGCGGGACCTTTTTGAACGACGCCGTTCTTCGCTCCTTCGAAAAGGAAACGGGCAAGGAGGTCGTCCGCCCCGCCATCGCAGGGCTGATGGGGGCGTTCGGCGCGGCGCTCTATGCGCTTGAAAACACGGGCGACGACGTGCTCACCTCGGGGATCGTCACGGAGGCGGAACTCGCGCATTTTTCCTATTCCTCGCGGGCGGTCGTCTGCAAGGGGTGTACTTCCCACTGCAACGTCAACGTCCTCACTTTTTCGGACGGCAGAAAATTCATTTCGGGCAACAAGTGCGAGAAGGGCGCGGGACGGAAGGCGCCCACGGACATCCTCGATATCTATTCCTATAAATACGAGAGCCTGCTCGCCCTTCCCGACGGAAACGCCGCGGGGACGCGCGGCACGGTGGGGCTTCCGCTGCAACTCGTCATGTACGAGCAGCTGCCGCTCTGGGTGGAATTCTTCGAGCGCTGCGGCTTTAAAGTGCTTCTCTCGGAGAAAAGCTCCCGCCGTCTTTATTTCAAGGGCCAGCACACCGTGGCAAGCGACACCGCATGCTATCCCGCCAAGCTCATGCACGGGCACATCGAGAGCTTGCTCGACGGGGGAGCGGACTTTATCTTCTATCCCTGCGAGAGCTACAACTTCGACGAACACGATTCGGCGAACCACTACAACTGCCCCGTGGTGGCGTATTATCCCGAACTCCTGAAGGCGAACAACGAGCGCCTGAACGAGCACAATTTCATCATGCCCTATCTCGACCCGAACGACGAAAAGACGGCGGTGCGGGCGATTGAAAGGGCGTTCTCCCGCTATAAGCTCTCCTCCGCGCTCGTCAGAAAGGCGTTCCGTGCGGGCGTTGCGCGCATGGAGCGCTTCCATGCGGACATCGTGGAAAAGGGCAGACAGATCCTTTCGGAGGCGGAACGGCAGGACAAGCACGTCATCATCCTTGCGGGCAGGCCCTACCATGCCGATCCCGAGATCAACCACGGCATCAACAAGCTCCTCACCTCATTGGGGATCGCCGTTCTCTCCGAGGACGCCGTTTTTGAGCAGGGAGGGGAGGTGAAGGTCAACATTCTCAACCAATGGACCTACCATGCCCGCCTTTACCGCGCGGCGGAATACGCGACGCGGCATAAAAACGTCGATCTGGTGCAGCTCGTTTCCTTTGGCTGCGGCATCGACGCCATTACTACGGACGAAGTCCGCCACATTCTCGAGAGCCGCGGAAAACTGTATACGCAGATCAAGATCGACGAGATCAACAATTTGGGCGTGGTGAAGATCCGCCTGCGCTCGCTGCTTGCCGCGATCGAGGAACAGAACAGGGGGAGAAACGCATGAAGAACGGAAAAAAGGCGGGCGCCGCGAGCGGGAACGGCGGCGTGCTCGACTTTTCGGACAGCTATCCCGTGTTTACACACGACATGAAGGCAACGCACACCATACTGGTGCCCGACATGCTCCCTTGGCACTTCGGGTTGTTCGAGCATATCCTGCACCGCCACGGTTACCGCGTGGAGGTGCTTCACAACGAGGGGCGGGCGGTCATCGACGAAGGGCTGAAACATGTCCACAACGATGCCTGTTATCCCGCGCTCTGCGTGATCGGGCAATTCCTCAATGCCTTGAAGAGCGGGAAATACGACCTCGGAAAGACGGCGGTGATGATCACGCAGACGGGCGGCGGATGCCGCGCGAGCAACTATCTCCCCCTCATCCGCAAGGCGCTCAAAGCGGAATTTCCGACGATCCCCGTGCTCTCCTTCAACTTTTCGGGACTGGAAAAGGGGAGCGGGTTCGAGATGTCTTTGAGCATCATTCTGGAATTTGCCTACGCCACCCTTTACAGCGATCTCATCATGAGCCTCTACAACCAGACCGCTCCCTACGAGCAAAACGCGGGCGACTGCCAAAGGGTGCGCGCCGCGTGCATGCAGACGCTGAAAAAGCGCTTCTCGGAGGGCGGCTACCGCAAATACAAGAAGAACGTCAACGAGATCATCGCCGCTTTCTCCGCCGTCCCCGTCAAACGGGAGAAAAAGATCAAAGTGGGCATCGTGGGGGAGATCTACGTCAAATATTCTCCGCTCGGCAATTCCCATCTCGAGGAATTCCTTCTCGGGGAGGGCTGCGAACCCGTCGTCCCCGCGCTCATGGATTTCGTGCTCTATTGCGTGATCAACAACCTCAACGACGCAAAATTTTACGGCAAAAAGAGCAAGACGACCTTCCTCTACCGCATCGCCTACCGTTGGGCATACAAAAAGCAGAAACAGCTCATCGGGTGGACGCGGCGGAGCCGCTACGAGCCGCAGCACGACTTCGAGCACTTGAGGGCGTACGCCGACCGCGTCATCAACCAAGGCGTCAAGATGGGGGAGGGCTGGCTCATTCCCGCCGAGATGGCGGCGCTCTGCGAAACGGGCACGGTCAACATCGTCTGCACACAGCCCTTCGGCTGTCTGCCCAACCACATCGCGGGCAAGGGCGCTTCGCGGGCGGTCAAAGCGCTCTTCCCAGACGCCAACATCGTCCCCGTGGATTACGATCCCTCCGCCACCAAGGTGAACCAGGAAAACCGCATCAAACTGATGCTCGCCACCGCGCGGGAAAAGTAAAACATCTTCGCCTCCGTTCGGGGGCGCTTTTTTTCGCCTTTTATTCGAAAACCGTCGAAATACCCTTGACAGGAATGGATAAATATGGTAATATTATTTTGATAAACTTCGAAATACGGGAGAGGAAGAGCGGTGAGGGAAGTGTGGAGCGCGCTTACGGATAAGACGCGGCGGGAGATTTTGAAGATGCTCAAGAGCAGGCCGCACACCGCGGGGGAGATCTCCGATCAATTCGATCTGACGGCGGCGACCGTTTCCCACCACCTTTCCGTTTTGAAGGAGGCGCAGCTCGTAAAGACCTGCCGCCGCGCGCAGACGATCATCTATTCCCTCAACACCACCGTGTTGCAGGATATGCTCGCCTATCTTATGGACGTCGCCCGCAAATAGGAGAACTATGAAAACAGCAGCTGTCTATACCGTATTATCCCTGCTGAATTTGATCGGCTTTATGATCGGCGTGTGCTTTCTGCCCGCCGAAGTTCCCATCCATTTCAACGCAAGCATGACGGCGGACGCACTCGGCTCTCCTTGGGTGTATCTCGCCCTCCCGGGCGTTTCGGCGCTCATCTCGGCGGGGCTTTGGGCTTCCCTTGTGCAGAAGAAGAACCGCGCGGTCACGATAGGGTTGCTGTCCGCGCTCGGCGTCCTCTTTGCCACCATCGGCTGGGCGTTTTTCGCGCTCGTTTCAAGCGGTGTACGGGTAGGCGAACAGACGAACTTCCCGCTCATGCTCGTGATCGTGCTTCCGCTCTCCTTGCTCATCGCATGGCTCGGGAACTACATGCCCCGCATCGAACCCAACCGCGTGCTCGGCATCCGCACGGGCGCAACGCTCGGGAGCGAAGAAGTGTGGAGAAAGACCCACCGCCTCGGGGGCTATCTCTTCTTTGCGGCGGGCGTCCTTTCCGCGGCAGCCGCGGTGGTGTTCGGCACAGTGCCCGCGCTGAAAGAGCTGCAATATGTGCCCCTTATCCTTGCGGGCATTTCCGTTCTCCTTGCGGCGATCGTAAGCGTCGTGTATGCAAGCCTGCTGCGAAAGAGAACAAAAGCGCAACAAGAAACGCCTTAAAACACGGAGAGGGTCAAAAAAACCCTCTTTTTTCTTGCAAAAATTTCCCGCAAAGTCTTTCTTTTTCGCACGGAATATGGTATGATAAACAATAGAACTCCGCGCAGCGCGGAGAGGGGACCGGGCGGACTATGAAACAGCGAATCCAAGATCCGAGAGGAAAGCTCGACCCGCACAAGCAGGCGGACAAGGGCTGGTACCTCTCTCTTCTCGACGGCGAACAGCAGCAAAGTTACGAAGAGGACCGGCTCTCCGCTGTGCTTGTCATGCTCAAAATATTTTACCTCTCCCGTTACCGCGACCGCATCCGCGAAGCAAAGCAGGAGATCGGGGCGCTGAAAAGCAAGGAGGACTATACGGCGGAAGAGTACCGCCGCATCCTCGAATTGAACGCGGAGATCGCATTGCTCACCAAAAAGCTCAACGCCTATAAATGCTACTTTACCGAAACCTATTTTGCCCGCATGGATGTGGTGGACGACAAAGAGGGCTATAACAGCTATTATATCGGGAAGAGGGGGGACGTCAACCTCGAGATCGTGGATTGGCGCGCCCCGCTCGCCGTGCGCTATTACCAGAAGAGCCGCGTGAACTTCCGCATCAACGACTACGAATACCGCACGGTCCTGCGCCGCTCGCTCTCCGTAAAGAACGGCAAGGTGCTCGGCTTCAAGAACGAATATCTCTCCGTGCGGGACGTCTTGACCCCCGAGGAGATCGCGGGCAGGGACGAGGAGATCCTGTTCGATCCCTATCTGCGCAACATTTTGCAGGACAGGAAGGACGACGTCCGCATCCGCGACATCATCCGCACCATACAGGAAAAACAGTTCGATATCATCACCCGTCCCGAGCGGGAGAGCTTTGTTTTGCAGGGCTGTGCGGGAAGCGGCAAGACGATGATCCTGCTCCACCGCCTGAGCTATCTTCTGTACAACAACGAGGCGCTCGACCCCAAAGACGTGCTCGTGATCACCCCGTCGGACTCCTTCAACGCCTTTATCGACGAGCTATCGCAGGTGCTCGAATTGCAGCGGGTGCGCACCGTTACGTTGAAAAATTATTATTTCCGCGCCCTCATGAACGAGGGAATCGACCTGTCGGCGCGGATGGGCAAGGCGCGCGAACCCGTGAAGTATCTGGAATATCTCTATTCGCCCGCCTTCACGCAGGACGCCGGGAGCGAGATCGCAAAGATGTATGCGGACGTCCTCGGCATGTTTACGGGGCGGGAATGCCGCGAAGTCGCGGAGAAAGTGCTCGCGGACTGCGCCGTGCGGCAGGAGAAATACCGTCTGGTCAAAAACGCCTCGGTGCGTGTGCGCAGAAGCGTCCTCGGCGAGCTGAAGGAGCGCAAAGAGGGCGGGTTCTATTTCACCAAGCCGCTTCGCGGGCTGATGAGCGAATTCGTGCAGGTGGAGGATTTCCTGCAATTCGTTCTGCGGAGCGAACCGCGCACGGCGGATTATTTTTTCCGCCAGTTCGCCGAGTTTTACCGCTGTGCGAAGGACATTTCCGTCCGCGCCGCGCAGGTGTTCGAGAGCGCCGCATCGGACGCGGAGGCGTTCCTTACGACCGTCGATAAGGAGATCGCCGACCTTAAACGCTACCATGTACGGATCGGGGAGCGGGAAGTCTATACCTATGCCGAGCGCATCGAGCGGCGGATGGAACTCAAAAAGGAAGCCGCGCGGATCCGCGAAGTCGTGCTGGAAATGCAGGACGGTCTGGAATTGTTCCGCGAATTTTTCCTCATTTTGCGCCTCTCCGAAGTCTGCGCGGACGCGGGGAAGTGCGAGAATGCCGTGGACGTGGCGCGTTTCTTCTATCGCCATACCGTCAAACAATACAAGAGAAAATACGGCATGCAGGGCGTCTATCCGTCCGACGGCTATGCGCTCTGCGCCCTTCTCACGGCAGCGGGCAGAAGGCTGACCCCCCGCTACGGGCTTGTTTTCGTGGACGAAGGGCAGGATATTTCGGCGGAGGAATATTCCCTCCTCAGGCGGATCCATGCGGACGCGGCGTTCAACGTGTTCGGCGATCTGAAACAGAACATCACGCCGTGGCGGGGCGTCGGCAGCTGGGAGGGCTTCGAGAACGTCTATGAGCTTGAGCGCAATTACCGCAACACCAACGAGATCGTGGACTATGTATCGCGGATCGCCGACGTAAAGATGACGCCCATCGGGATACGCGGCGAAGAGGTCAGTCAGATCTCGCTGCGCAGGCTCGGCAGCTTTTTCCGCGGCAAGCAGGGGCTGAAAGCCGTCATCGCGCGGGAAGAGTATCTTCCGCTCTTTGCAAAGCGCGGCTTTACGCTGCTGTCCGCCAACGAAAAACTCTCCAAGACCAAGATCAACGTGATGACGCCTTACGAGAGCAAGGGGCTGGAATTCTCCTGCGTGGCGGTGTGCGACAAGGACATGACGGAGAACGAAAAGTACATCGCCTGCACCCGCGCCCTCAAAGAGCTGGCGATCGTCCGCGGATAAAACGGATAAAATATCGGAAATTTCACGGCGTTTTCATACAGAAATCCGCGTGGTTCCGACGGAAAGATGCTATAATAGAGAAAGATAACGAGAAATGGCTAACGCGTTGGAATACAAGGACGTCGCATTTTCCTACGGGGAGGGCGGCTTCCGCATGGAGCATCTGAATTTTTCGGTGGCAGAGGGAGAGCTTGTCGCCGTGCTCGGGCATAACGGCAGCGGCAAAAGCACGCTTGCCCGTCTTGCCAACGGCTTGCTCACGCCCGACGGCGGGGAGATCTCCGTGTTCGGCACCGTTCTCCGCGAAAAAAACCTGTTCGATATCCGCAAGCAGGTCGGGATCGTTTTTCAGAATCCCGATTCGCAGGCGGTCGCCTCCATCGTGGAGGACGACGTCGCCTTCGGCGCGGAAAACGTGGGGCTGCCCCGCAAGGAGATCGGCGAGCGGATCGGCTACGCGCTCCGCGCCGTCGGCATGGAGGAGTACCGCACCGCCACCATCTCCCGTCTTTCGGGCGGGCAGAAACAGCGGGTCGCCATTGCGGGCGTGCTCGCCTTAAGACCCAAGATCATGATCCTCGACGAGGCCACCGCCATGCTCGATCCGCGCGGCAGGCGGGAGATCGCCGAAGTCGTAAAACAGCTCAACGAGCGGGAGGGCATCACCGTTTTGCTCATCACGCACTTCATGGAGGAGGCGCTGCTCTGTTCCCGCGCGGTGGTCATGAACCGCGGCGAGATCGTCATGGAGGACGCCCCCGCCAACATCTTCCGCAGGGGAGAGGAGCTGCTCACTTATCAACTTGCCCTGCCGCGCATCGGGGAGATCGCCAACCGTCTGCGCGCGGGCGGCATGAACGTTGCGGACGCGCTCGACGTGGATACGCTCGCGGAGGAGATCGCAAAATGCGTATCGTAGCCGAGCATTTAAGCTATACCTACAACGCGGGCACGCCCTTTGCCGCAAAGGCGCTCGACGACGTTTCCCTCACCATCGAAGAGGGGGAATTTTTCGGCGTCATCGGGCAGACGGGGAGCGGGAAGAGCACCTTCGTGCAGCATCTCAACGGACTTCTGCGCACGCCCTCCTCCCTCAAACGCGGGAAAAAGAAGGACGGCACCGTGCTCACGGTGGGCGGGTTCGATCTCACGGACAGAAAGACCGACTTCCGCGCCCTCAGGCGGCAGGTGGGCATGGTGTTCCAATATCCCGAGAACCAGCTCTTTGCCGAAACGGTGTTTTCCGACGTCGCCTTCGGCTATAAAAATTTCGCAGAGAAAAAGCCTGAAGCGGGCGAAGTGGAACGCGCCGTGCGGGACGCGATCTCCGTCGTCGGGCTTGATTACGAGCGGGTGAAGGACATGTCCCCCTTCGAACTTTCGGGGGGACAGAAGCGGCGGGCCGCCATTGCGGGGGTCATCGTCACAAAGCCCGAGATCCTTGTCCTCGACGAACCCGCGGCAGGGCTTGATCCGCTCGGGAAGAGGGAAGTGATGGCGCTTTTGCACAAACTCAAAGAGAGCTGGTGCAAGACGGTCGTCATCGTTTCGCACGACATGGACGAAGTCGCCGAAAATTGCACGCGGGTCGCGGTCTTTTCGGAGGGCAAGGTGCAATATGTCCTTCCGCCCGCCGAGCTTTTCCGCCGCACGGAGGAACTCTTGCGCCTCGGGCTGGATATCCCGCTCACGGCAAAGCTCGTGCGCGCGCTCGGGCAGAGGGGCGTCACGGTCGATTGCGACTTCACCGCGGAGGACCTCGTCCGGAAGCTCCTCGCGCTCGGAGGGGACCAATGCTGAAAGACGTTTCCTTCGGACAGTACTATCCCGTCAGATCGTTCGTCCATTCGCTCGATCCGCGGCTCAAGATCCTCTTTTTGATCGGTTACATCGTGGCGATCTTTCTGGCGCAGGAACTGTTGGCACTCGGGATCTGCGCGGCGGTGCTGCTGTTTGCGATCCTGCTTGCCCGCATTCCCCTCGGAAAGGTGCTGCGGGCGGTCAAGGGCGTCCTTTTCCTCGTGCTGTTTACGGCGGCCGTCAACATCTTTTTCCACGGCGGCGATAAGGTATATTGGGACGGACCCGCCCTTCTGTGGGAGTGGAAGATCTTTCGCGTGACGCAGGCGGGCATCATGCTTTCGGTGTTCCTCGTGTTGCGCCTGTTCCTGCTCGTCATCGGTTCGTCGCTGCTCACCTATACCACAACGCCCGTTTCTTTGACGGACGGCATCGAGAGTCTGCTCACCCCCCTCAAATGGGTGCGCTTTCCCGTCCACGAGCTGGCGCTCATCATGAGCATCGCGCTGCGCTTTATCCCCATTCTCATGGATGAAACGGAACGCATCATGAACGCGCAGAAGGCGCGCGGGGCGTCGCTCGATTCGGGCGGACCCGCAAAGCGGGTGAAGGCGATCGTGCCCGTACTCATCCCGCTCCTCCTGTCGGCGTTCCGGCGGGCGGACGAGCTTGGCGACGCGATGGACGCCCGCTGTTATTCGGGGGGCAAAAACCGCACCAAATATAAAAAACTTCGCTTTTCGTGGCGGGATCTTCTGGCGTTCGCGCTCTTGGCAGCGCTCATCGCGGGGATCGTCGTCATGTACATTTTCCCCGTATTCCCATTATGAGATATCTTCTTTTGACAAGCTACGACGGCACCTCCTTTTGCGGGTGGCAGTCCCAACCGGGGCGGCGGACGGTGCAGGGGGAAATGGAGCGCGCGGCGGAGGAGTTCTTCGGCGTAAAGACCAAGGTCACCGCGAGCGGCAGGACGGATGCGGGCGTGCATGCGCTCGGGCAGGTCGTCATGCTCGACGGCGCGACCTCCGTCCCCGCGCAAAAACTTGCCGCCAGTTTCAACGGTTTGCTCCCGCCCGACGTCAGAGCGGTCAAAAGCGCTGCCGCGCCCGAAGGGTTCGACGTCACCCGCGGGGCAAAGCGCAAGACCTACCGCTACGTTGCTTATTGTGCGGACAGCGAACTTCCCCCGTACAGCCGCTGTTGCGCCCGCCTCTTCCGCCGTCCCGACCTCGGCAAAATGCGGGAAGCGGCGCGCCTTCTTTTCGGCGCACACGACTTTGCCGCCTTCCGCTCGGCGGGGTTTACCTCCAAAACGAGCGTGCGGGAAATATACGAAGTAGAGATCGCGGAGCGGGAGGAACCCTTCGGCTTCTTTTACCAGATCGAAGTCACGGGAAACGGTTTCTTGTACAACATGGTGCGCATTTTGAGCGGGGAACTGTTCGCCGTCGGCGCGGGCAAAGAGGAGGGGATCACGCGCGCGTTCGAAACGGGAGAGCGCAAATGCCTTGCCAAGACGATGCCGCCGCAGGGGCTTACCCTCGTAAAAGTAGATTACGGCGTGCCGCTGTTCGGCACGGAGGAGTGATATGGAATTTTTTGATTGGATGAATGTGCCGCAGTTTTTCATCGAGAATTTTCTGTGGGCAAATACGGCGGAGGAATATATTTCGATCCAGCGCATGGGGCTGATGATCAGTTTGATCGTCGCAGGCGCGCTCTATCTCATCGGGCACATCTTCGGCGGGATCGGGCTGTATACGATCGCCAAGCGGGAGGGGATCAAACACCCGTGGCTCGGCTTCATCCCCTTTGCAAATACTTGGTTTACGGGCAAGATCGCGGGCGAAGCGAGCTTCTTCGGCCAAAAGATGAAGCGCGCGGGGCTGTATGCGACGATCGCGGAGGTCCTGTATGTCGGGCTTGAAATTTTCATCGTCGTCATCAGCTTTCTGCTCGCCGATCCGAATTTTTACGAGGTGACGGTGAACGAAGCGACGGGATATTCCACGATCGAATTCATGCACGAATCTCTTCCGAACGGCCTGCGGTGGGCGGCGGACGCCTCGCTCTATTGCGAGATCCTTTCCTATCTGCTCTGGTTCCTCGTGCTCGTCTTTTTCTGCGTCATGTTTACGGCGTTTTACCGCAAGTATTACGCCCGTTCGCCTCTCCTCATGGTCTTTTTGAGCGTCGTCCTTCCCGCCCGCGGTTTTACGATCTTTGCCGTGCGCAACAACCGTGCCGTCAATTACAACGAATATATGCGCAGGAAAATGGACGAGTACGCCCGCAGGAACAACCCCTATAACGGTCCCTACAACGGTCCTTACAACGGCCCCTATAACGGACCTTATAATGGACCTTATAACGGACCCCAAAACGGACCTTCCGGCGGGACGGGGGGACAGGGCGGCGGAGAGCCTTTCTCCGACTTCGGGGGGCAAGGCGATGCCGCGGACGGCGGAAAGCGGGACGACGATCCGTTCAGCGATTTTTGAGCCGCGGCATTCCGTGCGGCTTCGGTCCGCCCCGCGGGCGGTCTGCGGGCGCATTTTTGCGCCCTTCTTTCCGATCTTCGCAAAAACGTTTTACAAAACACTCCCGAATATGCTATAATATATTTATCAAACCGAGGGGATGATATGGAAGACACCATTACCGCGATTGCGACGGCGCAGGGAAGAGGCGGGATCGCCGTCATCCGCGTGAGCGGAAACCTGGCGCTTGCCATCGCGCGCGCCATGTTCTCCCGGAAGGGGGAATTCGTCCCCAATACCGCTTATGCGGGCGTCATCGACTGCGGTGTGTTCCGCGATTTCGGCATCTGCATCTATTTCCGTGCGCCGCATTCCTTTACGGGAGAGGACACGGTGGAATTCCATTGCCACGGCGGCACGGAGATCGCCCGCGGCGTGTTGCAGCGTACCGTTTCCCTTGGGGCACGGCTCGCCAAGGCGGGGGAGTTCACCAAGCGAGCCTTTCTCAACGGGAAGCTCTCGCTCTCTGCCGTGGAAGGCATGGGGGAGATGATCGCGGCGCAGTCCGAGGCGCAGGTGCGCGCGGGGTTCCTGCTCTACGGGGAAAAGCTCTCCAAGGAGGCTTCCGCCATGCAGGGGCTGCTCAAAGAGTGTCTTGCGGGCGTGGACGCCGACGTGGATTATCCCGAGGAGGACCTTTCCGCCGATCTGCGCGGGGAGGTCACCGAAAAACTGCTTACGGTGCGTTCTTCGCTGCAAGGCCTCAGGGAACAGTACCGCTCGGGGAAGAAGATCAAAGAGGGGGTGAACGTTGCCCTCTGCGGCGCGCCGAATGCGGGGAAAAGCTCCCTTTTGAACGCGCTGCTCGGATATGACCGCGCCATCGTGTCCGCGCAGGCAGGCACCACGCGGGATATTATCGACGGCACTCTCGGGCTAAACGGGATCCTCTTCCGTATCACGGATACGGCGGGGCTGCGCGAGAGCGCCGACGAGGTGGAACGGGAGGGCGTGCGCCGTGCGGAGAATGTCATCCGTGCGGCAGACGTCATCGTCTGGCTCCGCTCGGAGGAGGGGGAACAGCCGCCCGCTTTTCCCGCCGTTCCCGTCATCACGGTGGGGGCGAAGTGCGACTTAAAGCGCCAGACGGGGTGCGACGTCGCGGTTTCCTCGCATACGGGCGAGGGGATCGAGAACCTGAAAGCGTTGCTCTACGAGCGCGGTTTCGGCGGGGACGACGGGGCATACCTGCTCGAAGAGCGGCATTACGAAGCGGTCGTCTGCGCGCTCGCGGCGACGGAGGACGCGCTGCGCGGCGCCGAAGCGGGACTTCCCGCGGAACTGTATGCGGAGGACATCAAGCGCGCCTATCTTTCGCTCGGCGAGATCAGCGGCGAAACGGCGTCCGAACAGATCATAGAAGAGATCTTTTCCAAATTCTGCGTCGGCAAGTGACGCGGGACGAACGGACGGAAACGAAGCGAATTTTCTTCAAAGGAGGGCAGAAATATGGTAAATTTGGAGCTTTACAAGGTGTTTTACACCGTGGCGAAGTGCGGGAGCCTCACAAAGGCGGCGGAGGAGCTGTATATCTCCCAGCCCGCCGTATCGCAGGCGATCAAGCAGCTCGAGCAGCAGCTCGGGACCACCCTCTTCAACCGCATGCACAAGGGCATGGAACTCTCCGCGCAGGGCGGCGAGCTTGTCTATCCCGATGTGGAGCGGGCGCTCCAGCTTCTCAACGGCGTGGAGGAGCGGCTCTCCGAACTGAGGAACCGCGCCACGGGCACGCTGCGGGTGGGCGCTTCGGAAACGATTTTCCAATACTGCCTTGCGGAAAAACTGGTGGAGTATCACACCCTTTATCCGCAGGTCAAGCTGGAGCTCATCACCGATACGTCCCCCAAGACCATTGCCAACCTCAAGAACGGCCGCTGCGACATCGGCTTTCTCAATTTGCCCATCAACGACGACGACGGCATCAACCTCACCGACGCCGTGATGATGCTCACGGACATCTTCATCGCGGGCGAGCCTTTCTCCGAACTCAAAGGAAGAAAGATCGAGATGCGCGAATTGCAGCAGTATCCGCTCCTTTTGATGGAACCTCACATGGTTTCGCGGGAATCTTTCGACCGTTTCTGCCGCCAGCTCGGCATCAAGCTCGTGCCCACCATCGAGGTGGACAGCTGGGGGTTCATGAAGCGGCTCGTGGCGGACGGCATGGGCATCGGGTGTATCCCCCGCGAATATGCGATGAACAAACTGCGCGAGGGCGTATTCTTCGAACTCGATGTGGAACCCGCCTTGCCCCTCCGCTCGGTGGGAATGGCGCTCCCCCGCAATTCCAATCCGTCCTTCGCCTTGAAATCCTTTATCGAAGTGCTGCGCAAAAAAGCGTAAACGGTTTATAAAAGGGCGCCCCCGATGCCGTCGGCATCGGGGGCGCCCTTGCTTGTCGCGGGGCAGACGGCTGCTATGCGTCCGCTCCCACGAATTCTATGCGCTGGTTGAGGCTCTGTTCGTTGTTCCTGCTCTCCCTGCGCAGGTTGGGACGCTCCAGCAGAAGGGCGTCCGCCGCCTCCCACAGAGAGAAAGAGCCGACGATGGAGAGGATCTCCGTCATGAAGGCGTTTTCGGAGGTGATCGCAAAGTACAGATAGACCGCGATCATGGCGGCGCCGAAGAGGGCGAGCAAGAGCATTTTGCGCAGATTGGCGAACAGGTCCCACGAAATGTCGAACGACTTCATGGTATAATGGCGGTGCATGATCCGTCGGATCTCCTCCTGTTCCGCCGTGGGGATATCGCCGTGGAAACGGATGCGCAAGGGGACGTTCGCGGGGATCACGTTGGTCTGCGCTTCGATGTAGCCGTAAATGTCGGCGTTCAGATCCTTTTGCCCCTTGATGCCGAGCGGATCGTAGAGGGTCTCCCGTTCGAGGGAAACATCCACCACGGCATAGCCCTCTCGATCGCGGATGTTTTCGATGTATTTGAGAAGTTCTTCCTTTCGCTGTTTGCGGTTCATGGTCTGCCTCCGTTTTTTGCCTATTATAACACATCGCCGCGGGAAAAGCAACGGGCGGCGCGGCTTTTTCACACGGACAATACGGCACGCGAGATACCCGCGGAAGCAAGACGCAAAAGAACGGGCGCACCCGCTTGCGGTTTTTCCGCCGCTGTGGTATAATCATGGCGAGAGGAGAGAAAGGAGAGCGTTTATGGGAAAGTTGATCAAACCCGATTTCAGACAAAACATCGTCAACATCTCCGCGACCCTTGCGGAGTTTTTGGGCTGCCCCAACGATAAGCCGATCCTTCCCGATCTTGCGCAGGCGCTTCGGGCGGGCTACAAGAACGTCGTCTTATTGGTTTTGGACGGCTTGGGCATGCACCCTCTTGAAAGAAATTTGGGGGAGGGGAGCTTCCTGCGCAAAAACATCAAGCGGGTATTGACCTCCGTCTTTCCCTCCACGACCACCAACGCGACGACCACCTTGCAGACAAATACCTATCCTATGGAACACGGTTGGTTTGGCTGGAGCCTCTATTTCGAGGAATTGGGCAGGGCCGTTGACCTGTTTGTGGATGTCGATTCCCGCACGGGGGAGCCTGTCGAAAAGGGGTATGCGCGCCGCGTTCTGCCCACCGTCCCGTTCTATCGGCGGACAAAGACGGACTATACGACCAACGTCGTCGTTCCCGCCTTTTGGCGGGAGGAAGAGAACCGATATGTCTGGAACACGCCCGCCGAGCTGTTCGCGCAGATCAAAAACGTCTGCAAAAAGGAGGGCAAGCAATTCGTCTATGCCTATTGCACCGAGCCGGATACGACAATGCACCGCTACGGCGTTACTTCGGCGGAGGCGAGAGGGATGATCGGCGCGCTCAACGACGGCGCGGAAGCGCTCTGCCGCGAACTTTCGGATACGCTCTTCCTCGTCACGGCGGACCACGGGCAGATCGACATCGGCGGGAACTTCGAACTTTACAAGGACGCCGCTCTGCTTTCCCTGTTGGAATGGCCGCCCTTTTTGGAAGCGCGGGCAAGCGCGTTCAAGGTGAAAGAGGGGAAAGAGGAAGCGTTCCGCACGATGTTCCGCGAAAGATACGGCAAAGATTTCACACTGCTTCCCACAAAGGACCTGATTGCGGAAAATTATTTCGGCGGCGGGCTTGCGAACGGGCATGCGCGCCTGCTCGGGGACTACATTGCCGTTGGCACGACGGACAAAACGATGAAATTGACCCCCCGCAGCCACGATTTCAAGGGGCATCACACCTCTTTGACCGCGGAAATGCTCGTCCCGCTCATCTACGCGGATTAGAAACGAAAGATCGTGTATTCTGTAAAAAGACAGCGAGGGTTTTTTCGCCCTCGCTGTCTTTCTCACTCATTCGTAAAGCCCGAATTGCTTGATCAATCCCTTCTTCAGCACGCCTTTTTCGACGTGATAACGCGCATTGTGGGTCATGTTGTCAATTTCGGTATGAACGACCTTGATTTTGCCCTCTTTTGTCCTCTGGAAAAACAGAATGACTTCTGCTTTGACCAGAAACTCACCCAATACATTTTTTCTGTCGCTGTCCCAAAACCAATGGATCCCGCTGTGGATAGGACCGGACACCACGTCAAATCTGCTACCAACGAGAGTTCTTTTGCGCAGTGTGTTTTCTGCTTGCGCATAGATTGCGTCCAAATTGTCTGAATTCAATGTGTATTCACACCGATATTCATGATAGTGCCCTTTCATGATGCCAAGTTCAACCAAAAATTCGCCGAAAGTTGTTTTAACAGTTTGCATAATTTTCTCCTTTTAAGTGAATTATCTACATTATATCCTACAAAATGTAGGACGTCAAGTAGTTTTGTATCAATTTTAGTAAAATTATTGTGTGGAAAATAATGTTTTCGGGAGAGCGCTGCGGGAATTGCGGCAGGAAAGGGGATTGTCCCAAAGGCAATTGGGCGAGATTTTTCACGTTTGCAACCAAACGATTAGTTTTTGGGAGAGCGGAAGCCGCGAGCCGAATTTGGACAACCTGCTTTTGATCGCAAAATATTTCGAAGTCTGTGTGGACGATCTGTTGAACGGCAAGATTTGATTTCCGATTGTGAGAACGCCCGAAGGCGAAAAGCCTTCGGGCGTTCATGGCGCAGAGAAGAGGATTCGCCGCTTGGGCACGGCGCACGGTTGACAATTATCAATTGTCAAGTCGGCGGTAGCGTCCGCCGACCTGCGCCGAACCTCGTGCGTGGAAGGGCATGGGATTCGGCTTGCCTCCCCTCGAATCCTCTTTCCGCTTACAAATCATGAACGCCCGAAGGCGAAAAGCCTTCGGGCATTCATGGCGCAGAGAAGAGGATTCGCGCCTTTGGCGGCGCGCCCCGGTGAACAGCACACTGTGCTGTTCAGTTTGCGGCAAACTGATTTGTATCCACACAATTCATCCGCAAACCGATTGCTCCCGCTTGCCGTGCGGCGGTAGCGCCCGCCGCACCCGCCTCGCCACCAGCTCGGCTGTCGCATTGCAGCTCACAGCCCACAGGGCTGCTGAGCAGAAACTGCAATGCTCCACCCTCGAATCCTCTTCTGTTTTCGTGTGACAACAAGAGCAGCGGGACGGAAAAAACCGTCCCGCTGCTCTTGGCGCAGAGAAGAGGATTCGCCGCTTGGGCACGGCGCACGGTTGACAATTATCAATTGTCAAGTCGGCGGTAGCGTCCGCCGACCTGCGCCGAACCTCGTGCGTGGAAGGGCACGGGATTCGGCTTGCCTCCCCTCGAATCCTCTTTCCGCTTATAAATCATGAACGCCCGAAGGCGAAAAGCCTTCGGGCATTCATGGCGCAGAGAAGAGGATTCGAACCTCCGGTAAGTTTTTGACCTACACACGATTTCCAATCGTGCTCCTTAAGCCTCTCGGACATCTCTGCAAAAGACTATCGTTATTTTACACGAAATACGGAAAAATTGCAACTGTTTTCCGCAAACTTTTCCCATATTTTTTCCGCTTTGCATGATTTTATCCCCGTCCTCTACGTCCGCAAAACAAACAAAGTGCAAAAAAACTCTTTACAGCGCAACCTTTTTGGTATATAATATATCATAGAATATTTTGTGCAGGAATTTCACGTTCCCCCCGAAAGAGGCGCCAAAATGCGGATCGTATTCGAGCATTGGAAGTACATTTTCAAAAACCTTTGGTTTGTTGTGCCGTTTGCCGTGATGCCCGCGGTTTTTTTGGCGCTCTCCGTGGATTTTTCGGGCATTCATGACCTTGCCTACAGTCTGTTTACGGCAAATCTGGAACTCGACTATGCGCAGATCTTTTGCGCGTGGAGCTTCTTCCGCTTCGATTCGCCCCTCGGGGTGGTCTACAGCGTGCTCGCGCTCATCTGTCTTGCTGTCTTTACCTGCCTTTTGCTCGCCTTTGTGGAAAAGCACATGCGCATCGGGAAACGCACGATGAGCGGCGTGTTCTCGCAGTTCGGCACGCACATCTGGGCGTTTGCCGGATTTACGCTCTTCTTCACCGCCCTGTACGAGCTGTGGGCGCTGGTGCTCTCCGCGGTGCTGTTTGCGATCTCCGCGATCGGGGCGAAGGGCTTTGCCTGCTTCTTGTTCGTCTTTGTTTCGATCATCTTTATGGGTGTGCTGCTCTTTTTGATCTCGATCTGCTATCTGTGGCTCCCTTGCATGCAGATCACGGGCTTCCGTCCGTACAGCGCCTTTTTGTACTCCTACCGCCTCATCATCGGCGTACGGTGGAAACTCATCCTATCCCTTCTCATCACATACGCTCCCTGCTTCTTCCTCTTGATCGGGTTGTCCTTCGTGCCCGTATGGCTGGCGAGCATCATCACCTTTTTCCTGTTTGTATTCGCCTATTTGAGCTTTTGCGTAAGAATGGAATCTCTCTACTTCGAGCGGGATAAGCTGGACAGAGAGGACCTGTTGCGCAGTTACAAGGAGCTATGATATGAGATTTCGCAACGCATTCCGCATTCTCGTGAACAACTTTGGCAACGTGTATAAGCTGTTGCTGTTCCGTCTTATCACCAACGTGCTGTTTTTGAGCCTTTCGTATGCCGTCATCACGCTGGGATTGCATGTGATCCTGAGCAGCACGGAGGCGCACAAGATCATAGAGCTTCTCGGGGAGTTCTTCAGATCGCTCTCCTCGGGCAACACCGAATTTTTGGCGGGATTCAGCAAGGAATTCACGCAGGCGATCGCCGACTTTCTCTCCCTGCTCGGCGCGAACATCGGCTCCATCGTCGGTTCGGTGGTGGGCGTGGCGCTGTTATACCTCGTTTCGCGGTTCGTGGGCGGCACTTCCATGCTCGCCATGGGCACGATCCTCAACGACAAGATGGAAACGTACGGCAATACCCGCTTCGCCTCCGCGTATTTCAAGAACCTCACGCGCGCCACGCTCTATCATCTTGTCTATGTGCCCGTTTCCTTCCTCTATGACGTCGCCGCGCTCACGGCGTGCTGGTTCTTCTTTTTCTACACGCCGTCCTTTTTGCCTTCGTGGGGATTTTTGACGGTATTCTTCGGGCTGGCGCTCTCCATGCTGGCGTTCCTTTGCCTGCAAGCGCTCAAGATGACCTTTATTTCGGCGTGGATCCCCGCCATCATCACGGACGGCAAGGGCGTGTTCTCGGCGTGCCGCGAAAGTTTCCGCATGACGAAGGGCTTTGCCGCGAGATTTTCGGGATTCCTCATTGCGATTTATTGCATCGTCATCGTCAATATCCTGTGCGCGGCGTGTACGTTCGGCAGCTCGCTGCTCATCACGATCCCCGCGAGCTACTTGCTCGTTTTGAGCCTGCAATTCGTCAATTACTACGAGGACACGGGGAAGAAGTATTTCCTCTCCTACCGCAAGATCTCGGGTGCGGACGGAAAGCCGGAGGGCATGGGGGACTGACCGTATTCTTTTGCGCGGGAAACGATAAAATTCTCTCACGGAGGGAAGGAGAAATATGACATATCAGGAAAATTACGAAAAGTGGTTGAACGATCCGAGGCTCCCCGAGGGGTGCAGAAAGAACCTCGAGGCGATCGCGGGCGACGAGAAGGAAAAGGAGTACCGCTTCGGCGGGGAGCTTGAATTCGGCACGGCGGGCATGCGCGGGCTTCTCGGCTGCGGTATGAACATGATGAACGTGTTCACCGTGATGCGCGCCACGCAGGGGCTTTCGGAGTATATCAAGACGCTCGGGAAAGAGGCGATGGCCCGCGGGGTCGTCATCTCCTACGACACGAGGAGGAACAGCCGCCTGTTTGCGGAAAAATCCGCGGCGGTGCTTGCAAAGAACGGCATCAAGGCCTATCTTTTCGACGACGTGCACCCCGTGCCCATGCTTTCCTATGCGGTGCGCTATCTCCATACGGTCGCGGGCGTCATGATCACCGCCTCCCACAATCCCAAGGAGTACAACGGCTATAAGGTCTATGGCGAGGACGGCGCGCAGATGTCCCCCGAGGCGACGGCCATCGTCGTCGGTTTCATCGCCAAGATCGGCGACTATCTCTCCGTTACGGGCGAGGAAAACAGCCCGCTCATCGAAAAGGTCCCCGCCGAGGTGGACGACACCTACATCGAGGCGCTCTCCAAGCTCACCCTCTCCGAGGAAGCGGTCAAAAAGTGCGGCAAGGACTTAAAGCTCGTCTATACGCCCGTGCACGGTTCGGGGTATGTCCCCGTCATGCGCATTTTGAAGAAGCTTGGCATCAACGTGACGGTGGTGGAAGAGCAGACGGAAAAGGACCCCGACTTTTCCACCGTAAAAGTGCCCAATCCCGAGTTCAAGGAAACGCTCTCGATGGGCATCGCGCTCGCAAACAAGATCCATGCGGACGTCGTGTTCGGCACCGACCCCGACTCCGACCGCTTGGGCGTCGCCGTCAAAGACGGCAAGGGCGAGTTCGTCGCGCTCTCGGGCAACCAGGTGGGCATCCTGCTCCTCGACTACATTCTCACGAGGCTGAAAGAGGAGAACGCTCTCCCCGCGAACGCCGCGGTCGTCAAGTCGTTCGTTTCCACGGGCATGGCAAAAGCCATCTGCGAGAAGTTCGGCGTCGCGCTCTTCGAAACGCCCGTCGGGTTCAAGTTCATCGGCGAAAAGATCAAGCAATGGGAACGGGACGGCTCGCACACCTTCGTGTTCGGGTTCGAGGAGAGCTGCGGGTATCTGCGCGGCACGCACGCGCGGGACAAGGACGCCGTTGTCGCCTCCATGCTCTGCGCCGAAATGGTCTGCTACTATACCTATCTCGGAAAGACGGTCTACCAAAGGCTGTGCGAGATCTATGCCGAATACGGCTATGTGCTCGACTGCAACATCTCCATCCAATATTCGGGCCTGAATGCGATGAAGGAGATGAATGCCGTGGTGGACGCGCTCAAGACCGTAAATGTCGGCGCGTTCGGCGGCTTTGCCGTGGAGGCGGTGCGCGACTATTCGGGGGACGTCCGCCGCACGAAAGAGGGCAGGGTAGAGCCGCTCCATATCCCGAAATGCAACTGCGTCTATTACGAGCTTGCGGGCGGCAGCTTTGTCTGCGTGCGCCCGAGCGGCACCGAGCCTAAGCTGAAGATTTATTTCTCCATCCGCGCAAGGGACGAAAAGGAAGCGGAAGCGGGGCTGGAACGCGTCAGGGCGGACATCGAAGGGCTGCTTGCGTCGGTGCGCGGAAACGCCGAATAAAATTTTCGGAAAATTCCGAAATCGGCGTGAAAAAAATTGACAAGCTTTTCCGCGTTTGCTATAATATTCAAGCAAAATAAGTGCTTCGGCGAAGGAGGGTTGAGAAAAGGATGTCCACGATCAGAGTCGGCGATAATGAAAATCTGGAGAGCGCGCTGCGCCGCTTCAAGAGAAAGTGCTCGCGCGACGGCATCATCGGCGATCTCCGCAAAAAGGAGTTCTACGAGAAACCTTCCGTCAAAAAGAGAAAGAAATCCGAGGCCGCGAGAAAGAGAAGCAGAAACTGAAAAAGGTTCCGTAACATTGTGTTACGGAATTTTTTTTGCGAAATATGTCGAAAAAAGGAGAAAGATATGGAACGCACCTGGAAATCGCTGGCAAGAGAGGCGAAACAACGGATGAAAAAGGGCTTTTGGGAGGACTTCGGGGCGCGGCTCGACAGCGAGCGCACCCACGCCAAGGAGCAGGGCATCAACGAGGGGAAAATGGAAAATTATCTCCGTGAAAAGGTGGAAACGGAGATCCGCGGGGAAACGCCCGATGAGTTCTATTGCAAGGTGCGGGATATGCTCCTCAGCGAAGGCGAAGTGTCCGACGCCATCGGCAGGCTCACCGACAAGGAGTACTATGCCACCCTCTCCTATGCGGCGAAACAGCGCTATACGCTCGAACTCTCGGAAAAATATCTGCGCGCCCTCGAGCGGTTCAAGCGGGAGTACGAATTCGAGTTAAAGGGGCGCAGTTAAGTGATGTTTCCGCGGCGCAGACGCTTGCCTTTCCCGCCCGTTTATGCTATAATCAAGAGGTATGAAACTCTTTGAAGAACTCAACGAGGAACAGCGCGCGCCCGTGAATGACACGGAGGGCGCCGTGCTCGTTCTGGCGGGCGCGGGAAGCGGCAAAACGCGCGTTCTCACCGCCCGTATCGCCCATCTCGTGGAGGATATGGGCGTTTCGCCTTCGAACATCCTTGCGATCACCTTTACCAACAAAGCCGCCGACGAAATGAAGGAGCGGCTTTTTGCGATCACGGACATCGGCCGCATGTGGGTGTGCACCATCCATTCGATGTGCGTCAGGATCCTGCGCATGTACGCCGAGCGCAGGGGCCTCAACGAACATTTTTCCATCTATGCGGAGCAGGAACGCGCCGCCGTCATCAAACAGGCGTTCAAGGAATGCGGGTTCGAGGAAGAGGGCTTGCTCAAAAGCGCCAAATTCCATATCTCCAACGCCAAGATGCTCGGGCTGTCCCCCGAGCAGTACGCCGCCCGCTACCGCCATGAGCGGAACATCGATGCCGCGATGAAGGTGTTTGCCCGCTACGACCGCCATCTGAAGCAAAACAACGCGCTCGACTTCGACGACCTTCTCACCGAGGCGCGCGACCTGCTCGCAACCGACAGCGAGGCGAGGACCTATCTCGCAGGCAAATTCCGCTATATCCACGTCGATGAATTCCAGGACACCAACGCCGTCCAGTTCGACATCATCCGCATGCTCGCGGGCGTTCACGGGAACCTCTTTGCGGTGGGCGACGACGACCAATCCATCTACGGCTGGCGTGGGGCGGAGATTGCCAACATTCTGCATTTCGAGCGCGCGTTTCCCGCCGTCAAGACCTATAAATTGCAGCAGAATTACCGCTCCACGGGAGCGATCCTCGCCTTGGCGAACGCCTCCATCGGGCACAATTCGATGCGCAAAGGCAAAAAGCTCTGGACGGACAAGGGCGAGGGCGAAAAGCCCGTCTATTACGAAGCCGACGAAGAGGCGGGCGAGGCGCTCTATTGCGCGCGCATCATTGCGGAGTATTGCCGCAAGGGCTACCGCCCGTCCGATTTTGCCGTGCTCATGCGCATCAATGCGCTCTCCCGCTCCTTCGAGCAGGAATTTACCAAGTATGATCTCGCCTACAAGGTCTTTGGCGGGTTCAAATTCTTCGAGCGGAAAGAGATCAAGGACGTGCTCGCCTATCTGCGCATCATCGCCAACCCCTTCGACAGCGAGGCGGTGCAGCGGGTCATCAACGTGCCGCGGCGCGGGATCGGCGAAAAGACCATCCAAACGCTGATGTCCTATGCGGACGCAGAGGGGTTATCCCTCTATGACGCCGTGGTCGACTGCGACGGGCTTCCCCTCAACGAGGGCGCAAAGGAAAAGCTGCGCGGCTTCCGCGATTTCATCAAGGATCTGATCCTCCGCGCCGAGGAACAGCCCCTCGACGGGCTTACTTCCTATCTCATCAAGGTTTCGGGGATCTACGATATGTATCTCGACGGCACGGACGAAGGCGCCGCAAAGCGTGCCAACCTCGACGAATTCCAGAATTCGGTGGAGGAATTCGTGCGCATGAACGAGGGGGGGAGCCTCTCCGACTATCTGCAACAGATCACCCTGTATTCGGATACCGACGAGATGGATGACGGGGACTACGTCACGATCGCCACCATCCACGCGGTCAAGGGGCTGGAGTTCCGCTGCGTATTTCTCTGCGGGCTGGAAGAAAATATCATGCCCACGCCGCGCTCACTCGACGATCCGAAGGCCTTCGAAGAGGAGCGGCGGCTCATGTACGTCGCCATCACGCGCGCCAAGGAGAGGCTGTGGCTCACGCGGAGCATGAGCCGTTATCTCTACGGCAGAAGGGAGGTGACGACGCGCTCCCGTTTTGTGGAGGAACTGAGCGGTGAACTGGGGATCCACGATGTGCGGGCGCGCTATTCGGGGGATTTCGGCTATCCGCGCAGGAGCGCGGGCGCCTTCCCGAGCGGCCGCCGCCGGGAGGAGAGAGAGGAGAGCGGCTTCACGTTCGGGACTGCGGCAAAGCGTCCGCCCGTCCCCGTCCCGCCCGCCCAACGGCAGAGCACGTCGCGTCCCGCTCCGTCCAAGTCGACGTCGGGGGTGGAACTTTCGCGCTTCACCGTGGGAACGCGGGTCAGCCATCCGCGCTTCGGTACGGGCGTGATCACCGCACGCCGCAACGAAGAAACCAATCTGATCGTGACCGTGCGCTTCGAGGTGGCGGGGAACAAGGACCTTGCGGCGGTCCTCGCGCCTCTTACGGTATTGGAGTAATATGATGGAAAGAATGCAGGAATTGTGCGAGATCCTCAACCGATGGGCCTATGAATATTATGTGCTCGACGATCCGAGCGTACCGGACCGCGAGTACGACAAACTCTACGACGAACTGCGGGAGCTGGAGCGGGAAACGGGAGTTGTTCTCCCCGAATCGCCCACCCGCCGCGTGGGGGGAGAGCCGATCAAGGGCTTTGCGCGGCATACCCATATCTCCCGCCTCTATTCGCTGGACAAGGCGGTCACGGAGGACGAGCTGTCCGCCTTCTTCACCCGCGTGGAGAAGCACGGATCGCCTACCTATACGGTGGAATACAAATTCGACGGACTGACGGTCTGCCTCACTTACGAGGACGGGAATTTTGTGCGCGCCACCACCCGTGGCAACGGTGTGGAGGGGGAGGACGTCACCGCGCAGGTGCTCACCGTGAAGAGCTTTCCGCTCAAAATTTCCTACCGCGGCACGCTCGAGGTGCGGGGGGAGGCGGTCATCCGTCTTTCCGTGCTGGAAAAATACAACCGCGAGCACCCAGAAGAGCCATTGAAGAACGCGCGGAATGCGGCGGCGGGCGCCATCCGCAATCTTGACCCGAAGGTCACGGCGGCGAGAAATCCCGAAATTCTATTTTACGACATCAATTATATGAGCGAGGGCCCCGTCCCTTCGCAGGAAGAGGGCATGGCGTTTTTGCGCCGCGAGGGGTTCAAGACCTATCCCTACTTCAAACTCTGCGGCACCTTTGACGAGGTGATGGCGGCGATCGACGAGATCGAGATCGAGCGCAAGCGGATCGATGTGCTCACCGACGGAGCCGTTGTCAAAGTCAACGAAGAGCGGATCCGCGGAGAAATGGGATATACCGACAAGTTCCCGCGCTGGGCGATCGCCTTCAAATTCGAAGCCGAGGAGGCGGAAACGACGGTGCGGCGCATCCTCTGGCAGGTCGGCCGTACGGGCAAACTCACGCCTTTGGCGGAAGTCGACCCCGTGGAACTTGCGGGCGCGACCGTCCGCCGCGCCACCCTCAACAACTTCGGCGACCTTACGCGTAAGCGCGTCAAAGTCGGCTCGGGCGTGCTCATCCGCCGCTCCAACGAGGTGATCCCCGAAATTTTGGGCGCCGTTTCCGGAACGGAGGGCGGGGAACCTGTCGAAAAGCCTGCCTTTTGTCCCGCCTGCGGCAGTCCCGTCGCGGAGGTGGGCGCCAATCTCTTCTGCACCAACGAAAAATGTCCTCCCCGTATCGTGCAAAAACTCACCCATTATTGCTCCAAAAACGCCATGGACGTGGAGGGCATGTCCGAACAGACCATCGGGCTGCTCTGTAGCAAGCGGGGTGTGGAGCGTTTTTCCGACCTTTACCGCCTCACGGAAGAGAGTTTTGCGGGGTTGGAGGGCTTTAAGGAGAAAAAGATCTCCAACCTGCTGTCGGCGATCGAAAAGAGCAAACATGTTCCGCTCGAGCGGTTTTTGTACGCCATCGGCATCGGCGGCATCGGGCGGGTCGCCGCGCGCGATCTGGCGGAATTCGGCAGCGTGGAAGCGATCTCCGCCCTCACCTTTGAAGATCTCGTCGCCCTTGAAAACGTGGGGGAGATCACGGCGAACGCCATTTTGGGCTACTTTGCCGACGAGGAGAACCGCGCCGAGCTTGCCCGCTTGAAGGAGGCGGGCGTGACGCCCTTCGTGAAGGAACGAAAGGCGGGTGGCGCGTTCTTTGGGGAAACGGTCGTGCTCACGGGCACCCTTTCCTCCATGTCCCGTCCCGAGGCGCAGCGGCTCATCGAGGAGGCGGGCGGCCTTTGCGCAAGCTCCGTGTCGGGCAAGGTGACTTTGGTCATCGCAGGCGAAAAAGCGGGCAGCAAGCTCGACAAGGCGCAGAAGCTCGGCATTCCCGTCGTCGGAGAAGAGGAGCTTTTGCGGCGCTTGGGCAGAAAATAATCCCGCAAAAAACTTGCCTAAATAGGAAATCTATGCTATAATTATTTTGTCGGAAGGAACGATAGGTCTTTTCGCATAAGCAAAAGCGGGTAAAGAAAACAATGTACAGCATGACAGGATTCGGAAAAGGGGACTTCCGCGAGGGAGGATTGGAGATCGGCGTGGAATTGAAGTCGGTCAACAACCGCTTTCTGGACATCTCCGTCAGATGCCCGCATATCCTCAATCCCTATGAGGAAACCGTGCGCGCGCTCATCCGCGAGAGCCTTTCCCGCGGGCACATCGACGTGTTCGTGAGCGTGCTCGACAAGCGCGAAAAGGAACGCAGCGTCTATGTGGACCTTGCGGCGGCACGCGCCTATGCGCGCGCGGCGGAGAGCCTGAAAGAAGCGTTCCCCGAGGTCCCGGACGACATTACGCTGAGTTTCTTGCTCAAATCGCCCGACGTGGTCCGCACCGAGGAAGCGGCGGAGGCGGACGAAGCGCTGGCGGAGGGGCTGAAACAAGCGCTCCGGGCGGCGCTCGGCGCACTCAGGGAAATGCGCGGGAAGGAGGGGGAACGGCTGAAAGCCGATCTTCTCGCCCGCATGGATACCATTTCCGCTCTGCGCGACGGGATCGCGGAACGCGCCCCGCTCGTGGCGGAGGAATACCGCAAACGGCTCGCCGAGCGCGTCGCCGAATTCTTGGGCGGGACGGTGGACGAAAACCGCATCTTGACGGAAGCCGCCGTGTTTGCCGACAAGTGCAACATCGACGAGGAACTCACCCGCCTTTCCTCGCACATCACGGAATTCCGCAGGATCTGCAAAGAATCCATCGTCGGCAGGAAACTCGATTTCCTCGTGCAGGAATTCAACCGCGAGTGCAATACGATCTGCAGCAAGAGCAACGACGCGCGCATCACGGCGCTCGCCCTTGATATGAAAAACGAAATCGAAAAAGTGAGGGAGCAGATCCAAAATCTCGAATGAGAAACATTTTATTTGTGATATCCGGTCCTTCGGGCGTAGGCAAGGGCACCATGGTGGAGCGGCTTTCCCGCTGTGAGGAGCTTATCTTTTCCATCTCATGCACGACGCGCGCTCCCCGCGAGGGGGAGATAGACGGTGTGCATTATTTCTTTCTCTCGGAGGAGGAATTCAAGCGGCGCGCCGAGGCGGGGGAGTTCCTCGAATACGACAACCATTTCGGCAACTATTACGGCACCCTCCGTTCCTTTATCGAGGAGAAGCTCCAAAAGAGTTCCGTCGTGCTCGATCTCGACGTCGTGGGGGCGCTGAACGTAAAACGTTCCTATCCGCAGGCAGTGCTCGTCATGCTGCTCCCGCCCGACAAGGAGGCGCTGAAACAGCGGCTGATCCACCGCCATTCGGAGACCGCGGGACAGATCGAGAACCGTCTTGCCCGCGTCGATTACGAACTTTCGTTGAAGGACCGCTTCGATTATACGATCGTGAACGATAAAGTGGAGGTTGCCGAAGAGCAGCTCCGCGAAATTTTCGAAAAGGAAAAAAACAGAGCGGAAGGAGATATATCATGATAAACGAACCCTCGGTAGACGCACTCGTCAGAAAGCTGGGCACGGAGGAGGAGCCAATTTCCCGCTATGAACTGTGTGTGGTGGCGGCAAAACGCACCCGCCAGATCATCGAACAGATGCAGTCCACAGGCACCTTGGAGCTGCCCGGGAAGCAGAAGGAGATCGTGCTTGCCTGCAAAGAGATCATGAGCGGCAAGGTCAAGTGTTCCAAAGACTGAATGATACGCCCCGCGGATACGGGGTGTGTTTTTTACGGGGAAAGAGATGATCGCCGAAGTCATCGTAGACATTGCGCACAGCGACGTCGATAAGATCTTCGATTATGCCTGTGACGACCGCTTGCAGGCGGGGACGCGCGTCGCCGTACCCTTCGGCAGGGGCGCGGCAACGGGTTTTGTCATGCGCGTAAAAGAGAGCAGCGACGTCCCGCCCGAAAAACTCAAAAAAATATACCGTGCGGAAGAGGAAGAGCCTGCGCTCAACGCGGAGTGCCTTTGCCTTGCGGAGAAGATCAAAAACAGGTACCGCTGTCCCATGGCACTCGTGCTTCGGCTCTTTCTTCCCGCCGAGATGCGCACGGGGCGGGTCGGCGAGGCGAGCAGAAGCTTTGCGCGGCTTGCGGAGGGGCCTTTCGAGATCTCTCCCCGCGCGAAGCAGCAGCTCTCCCTTGTGGATTTTTTGCGGGACAACCGCGAGGCGGATACCGCCTTTTTGCGGAACCGCTTCGGCGGCGCGCTGAAAGCGCTGATCGACAAGGGGATCGTTCTCGTCGAACGGCGGCGGGTGTTCCGCGATCCCTACCGCGGCGTGGCGGGCGAGGGGACGGAGCACACGCTGACCCCCGCGCAAGAGGGGGCCGTGCGGACGATCGAAAGCACTGACAAGACGGTCGCGCTCCTGCATGGCGTAACGGGCAGCGGCAAGACGGAGGTATATCTCCGCCTCATCGCCGGACAGCTCGAAAAAGGCAAAACGGCGATCTTTCTGGTCCCCGAAATTTCTTTGACGCCGCAGATGCTCTCCCAGCTGCGCGCCCGCTTTGGCTCTTTGGCGGCCATTCTGCACAGCGGCCTCTCCGCGGGGGAGCGCTTCGACGAATGGCGGCGGCTCCGAGAGGGGAGCGCGCGCATCGCCATCGGCGCGCGGTCGGCGGTCTTTGCGCCCGTCGAAAATGTCGGCGTCATCGTCATCGACGAGGAGCACGATGGAAGTTATTCCTCCGAAAACGCTCCCCGTTACAACACTTTCGATATCGCCCTTTTGCGGGCGAATTACAACCATTGTAAACTCGTGCTCGGCAGCGCCACGCCCTCCGTGGAAGCGTATAAACGCGCCATGGACGGGGAATTCGAACTTGTGCGCCTTCCCGAACGCATCAATCGCCGTCCTCTTCCCGAAGTGGAACTCGTGGATATGCGCAGGGAAGTGCGGCGGGGCAATCCTTCGCCCTTTTCGGTGGTCTTGCGCGAGCGGCTCCGTTCATGTCTTGACAGCGGGAACCAAGCCATTCTCTTTCTCAACCGGCGCGGCTATTCCCAAACCGTGCTTTGCCGCGACTGCGGCTACGTCGCCAAGTGCGAACACTGCGACGTCGCGCTCACCTATCACAGCGAGGAGAACTGCCTCAAATGCCACTATTGCGGCGCGCGCTACCATATGCTCGAGGGATGTCCCTCCTGCGGGAGCGTACATATCGGGTATGTGGGCACGGGAACGCAGCGCGTGGTGGGAGAACTCAAAAAACTCTATCCCTCGGCGCGCATCCTCCGCATGGACAACGACACGACAAGCGGCAAGGAAGGGCACTATAAGATCTTGAAACAGTTTGCGGACAGGCAGGCGGACATTCTGGTCGGCACGCAGATGGTGGCAAAGGGACACGACTTCCCCTCCGTCACGTTGGTGGGCATTCTCGACGCGGATATGAGCCTGCACTTTCCCGATTACCGCAGCGGCGAGCGCACCTTTCAGCTCGTCACGCAGGTCGCGGGCAGAAGCGGAAGAGCGCAGGAGCGGGGCGAGGTCGTGCTGCAAACTTACGAACCAGAGAATTCCATTTTGCGCTTTGCCGCAAAATACGATTATGAGGGCTTTTACGAGCACGAGATCGCCATCCGCGCGGGCATGTTCCCGCCCTATGCCAAGATCGTGCGCGTGATGGTGGTCGGCGAGGACGAGAAGGAAGCGCTTGCGGCGCTCAGAGAGGTGTTCGGGAAATTGGAAGCGGTCTACGCAAAACAGCCCGAAAAATTTCTCTTTTTCAACAAGATGCACTCGCCCATCAAGCGCATCAAGGAAAAATTCCGCTATCAGGTGCTCATGCGCATCACCGACGGCGCGCCGCTGAGGGAGATCTACGCGATCTGTTCCGCGGCGTCCTATAAGAAAACGATCGTCTATGTGGAGGAAAACCCGAGCAACCTCAGCTGAGGAGCCGCCTGCACGGCGGAAAGCGGCGGGAAAGAAGAGGAGGAGCTATGGTTCTTGATATTTTACAGATCGGGGATCCCGTTCTCAGGGAAAAGTGCAGCCCCGTCAAAAAATTCGACAAGGAGCTTTGGAAACTCCTCGACGACATGAAGGAAACGCTGAAAAAAGCCGAGGGCGCGGGACTTGCCGCGCCGCAGGTGGGCGTTCCTCTCCGTGCGGTCGCCGTAGACGTGGAGGAGGGTTATTTCGAGCTGATCAATCCCATTTTCGTCTGGCAAAAGGGGGAACAGTCCGGTCCCGAGGGCTGCCTCTCCGTGCGGGGGAAGGTGGGCGACGTCATCCGCCCGTCCAAGGTCAAGGTCATCTTTCAGGACAGAAACGGGGACAAATACTCTCTTGTTGCGCGGGATTTCTTCGCCCGCGCCGTCTGCCATGAACTCGACCACCTCGACGGCGTGCTCTATACCGACAAGGCGCAGCGTCTGCGCGATTCGGAGGATTGAATGAAGATCGTTTTTGCGGGCACGCCCGAATTTGCGGTGGAGCCTCTTTGCCGGTTGCACGAGGCTTTCGGGGTCTGCGCCGCCGTCACCCAGCCCGACAGGCCGCAGGGCAGAAAGGGCGTATTGACCCCCTCGCCCGTCAAGCGCGAAGCGGAGCGGCTCGGCATTCCCGTTTTCCAGCCCGAAAAGATCGGCAAGGAAGGGGCGTTTCTTGCAAGTTTGGGGGCGGATTGCATGGTCACCTGCGCCTATGGGCAAATTCTGACGCAGGAGGTCCTGGACGCATTTCCGCGGGGCGTGTGGAACATCCACGCCTCCCTGCTTCCCGCCTACCGCGGGGCGGCGCCCATCCCGCGCGCCCTCATCGACGGCTTGCGGGAAACGGGCGTTACCATTATGAAGACCGAACTCGGCCTCGACACGGGGGACATGCTCCTCGCGGAGAAATGCCCCATTTACGACAGCGACGACCTCGGCACCCTCGAGGACAGGCTCTCCCGCCTTTCGGGCGAACTCATCGTAAAGGCGGCGGACATGATCGCCCGCGGCGACCTTCCGCTGCAAAAGCAGGGGGAGGGCTTTACCTGCAAAAAAGTCAGCCGCACCGAGGTGGATTTTTCAAAGTCCGCGCGGGAGGTGAGCTGCCTCATCCGCGGTCTTTCGCCTGCGCCCTTCGCCTATGCGCGCATGGGAGAACTCATGCTGAATTTTTGGTTCGCGGAGGAAACGGCTTGCGCGGAAGAGGCTCCCGCGGGGACGGTGCTTTCCGCTTCCCCCAAGACGGGGCTTGTCGTCAAATGCGGCGAAGGCGCCGTGCGGATCACCGAGCTGCAACCCGCGGGCGGGCGGAGAATGTCCGCGGCGGATTTCCTCAACGGAAGAAAAATACAGGCAGGACAGCGCTTTGACCAACCCGTTTTATGATCCGTATCTTGTTTTGACGAAAATTTACGGCGACGGCGCGCACCTCAAGATCGCCCTTGCGGAAACCGATCTCGAGGAGCTTCATCGTGCCCGCACGGTAAAAACGGTGTACGGCGTGCTCGAAAACGACGGCTATCTCTCCCTCTGTATCAGGACGTTCGCTCCCAAAAGTCCCAAGCAGGCGGTGCGGGTCTTGCTGAAGATCGCTCTTTTTACCCTCGTCTTTCTCAAAAAGCCGCGCTACATGGTGACGGACACCGCCGTGGACCTCTTAAAACGTATGGGGAAGGGGGGCATGGCGGGCTTCGTCAACGCCTTTCTGCGGAGATTCGACGAGAGCCAAGTCAAGATCCCCGAAGGGGACGAGGGGCTTTCTGTCCGCTATAATTTCCCGCTTTTCGCGGTAAAAAAACTCAAAGAACAGTACGGGGCGCGCGCGGAGCAGATCATGGCGGCAAGGAGCCGCGGCCTCTGCGTGCGCTTTGTGCGCGGCGAGGAGAACTATCTCTCCCGCCCGCATGAAAACACGCCCTTTGCACATCTCTTTCTCTTCCCGAATTTCGTCCGCGACGACGGCTTTTTCGCGGGAGATTATACCTTCCAATCGGTGGGAAGCGTGGCGATCTGTTCGGTCGTGGAACCGTGCGAAGCGCTGCTCGACGCCTGCGCCGCACCCGGGGGGAAGAGCGTTTTGCTCGCCGAAAAATGCGCCAAGGTGACGGCTTGCGAATTGCACAGGCATCGCGTTTCCCTCATCGAGAGCTATATCTCCCGCATGGGCGTGAAGAATGTGACGGCGACGGAGGCCGATTCCACGCGCTTCCGCCCCGAATGGGAAGAGGCGTTCGACGGCGTGTTGTGCGATGTGCCCTGCTCGGGGCTTGGGACGGTCGCCGAAAATCCCGATCTGCCGTTGCGCAAGGCGGAGGAGAATTTCGAAGAACTGCAAAAGACCCAGCTTGCAATTCTCAAAAACTGTTCCCGCTATGTCAAGCAAGGAGGCGCGCTCTATTATTCCACCTGTTCTGTTCTAAGAGAAGAGAACGACGATGTGGTAGGGGCGTTTTTGAAAGAGGGAAGTTTCGAAGCGGAGAGGACGGACTGTCCGCTCGTCCATGAAAAAACGCAGTTCGGGCTGCAATTTTTGCCCGATACCGCCTTTGGCGCGGGCTTCTATGTCGCCAAAATGAGGAAGCAATGAAATCGGTCCTGCAAGATCTTTCCCGCGAGCAATTGTATGCGCTCGTCGAGGAACTCGGCGAAAAGAAATTCCGCGCCGATCAAATCTATCTCGGGCTTATGCAGGGGAAGAAGATCTCCGAACTGAACATCCCGCCCGCGCTCCGCGCCGCCCTTATGGAGCGGTTCGAGGACGAACCCGTGCGGATCGTCAAAACGTTCCTCTCCCAAGAGGACGGCACGAAAAAATTTCTGTTCGCGCTGGCGGACGGAAACCTCATCGAGGGCGTGTTCATGAAATACAAATACGGCAACACGCAGTGCGTTTCCACGCAGGTCGGTTGCCGCATGGGGTGCAAGTTTTGCGCCTCTACGCTGGGCGGTCGGGTGCGCGACCTCACGGCGGGGGAAATTTTATCTGAAATTTTAGTCGTCAACCGCAGCGAGGGGGGGACCCTCAAAAACCGCGCCGTGACCAACGTCGTTCTCATGGGCAGCGGGGAACCGTTCGACAATTACGGGAACGTCGTACGTTTTTTGCGGAATGTCACCGCCGAGGGTGGGATCTCGATCAGCGCGCGGAACATCAGCCTCTCCACCTGCGGGTTGGTCCCCGAAATGCGGAAATTTGCGGAGGAGGGCATTCCGCTCAATCTCACGGTATCTCTACATGCCGTGACGGACGAAGAGCGTGCCCGCACCATGCCGATCGCCAACAAATATAAAATTTCCGAAATTTTAGAGGCCTGCGCGAACTATTTCCAAAAGACGGGGCGGCGGTACATCTTCGAATACACCCTCATCTCGGGGGAAAATGCGGACGAAGCGCACGCTTTGGCGCTTGCAAAGCTGTTAAAGGGCAGACCCTGCCATGTCAATCTGATCCGCCTCAACGAGGTAAAGGAGCGGCCTCTCCGTGCCGCGGAAGAAATGACCGCCCGCAAATTTTTGGAGATCTTGGAGGCGCAGGGCATTTCGGCTACATTGCGGCGCAGTATGGGTTCCGACATCGGCGGCGCATGCGGACAATTAAGAGCGAGCTATATAAGTTCACGAAATTCTTCTTGCGAAGAATTTCCGTGAGGAAACTTGTGCGGACGTTTTAACTTAGTTGTCCTCGCGGCCGTTCCATCGGACACTAAGCCGTAAGAGTGCGGCAAATGGGGTGCGCTTATGGAAAATAGCGATTTTCCAACGCGCAGGGCTTATATTCACGGAAATCTTTTGCATTGCAAAATCTTTCCGTGAGGAAATGAGCAAACGCTTTTCGCGGTTTCGGACAAAGGAGTACAAAGATGGCGGAGAAGAAAAAATCGGTTTGGATCGGCGTGGGTGTCGGGTTGGGGATCGGTCTGCTCCTTGTTGCCGCATGGGTCGCTTTTCTCGCGCTCTTCGTCGCGCGGAGTTATGAGTTTGTCGCGTCCGAGGACGGTAGAATGTCTTTCGGCGTCTGTGAATTTCGCAAAGACGCGTTCTGCATCGGTCCCGAATGGGAAGGCGGCGATCTGTCCTTTGAGATCCCCGACGAATTCATGGGATTTCCCGTCACCAAGCTCGGCGGCTACACGGGGCGGGGGTATCCCTGCCCGTTCGCGGCGCGCGTGAATACGCAGGAGGTCGATTTTGTCTGCGACGATGGGTTCTTTGACCTTCATCACAGCGATGGCGATGACTGCGAAACGCTCATCTTTTCCCTGCACATGGGGAAGAACGTCCGCTCGTTCGACGGCGTGGACGGGAAAATGTATTGCGGGAAGGATCTCGAAAACGGAGAATACGACTTCCTCTATAAGATCGCCTATTCCTTTACGGTGGACGGGGAGAACGAAACCTTTTACGCCGAGAACGGAAGATTATACAAGAAAGCGAGCGGCGAACTCGTAGAGGACTTCTTTTACGAATAAGGAGGACGGTATGAAAATCAAAATTGCGCCGAGCATTCTGGCAAGCGATTTTTCAAAAGCGGGAGAAGAGGTCGCACGGCTCGAAAAAAGCGGCGCGGACCTCGTTCATTGCGACGTCATGGACGGAAATTTCGTGCCGCCCATCACGTTCGGCGCGCAGATGGTGAAGGCGCTCCGCCCGCACACGAAGCTCCCGCTCGACTGTCACCTCATGGTGCTCCATCCCGAAACGCACATCGAAGATTTTGTCAGAGCGGGCGCGGACATCATCACCGTGCACGTCGAGGCATGCGACATTCCCAAGCTCTTCCAACAGATCGAGCGCTACGGCGTGAAAAAGAGTGCGGTCGTCAACCCCGAAACGGACGTGGAAAAGCTCTTTCCCGCGGCGGAGAATGCCGATATGCTCCTTCTCATGAGCGTTCACCCCGGTTGGGGCGGGCAGAAATTTATCCCAGAAACGCTGAAAAAACTTGAAAAACTACGCAACTACTGTGAGAAGATCGGCCGAGGCGGCCTCGATATCGAGGTGGACGGCGGCGTCACCGCGGAGAATGTGAAAGACATCATCGCGGCGGGGGCGAATGTCATTGTCGCGGGCAGCACGGTGTTCCGGGCGGCGGACATGGCGGGAACGATCGAGAGGTTGCGCGGATGAGCGGCGAGAGGCCCGTGCAGAGCAAAGCGGTCATTCTCCTGAACGGCGAGCCGTACCGCGGGGAAATTCCCACGGAAAACGCCTACGTCATCTGTTGCGACGGGGCATACGCGTGGGCGAAGGGGAAGGTAAGGATAGACGAGAATTTGGGCGATTTCGATTCTTTGGACGAAAAGCCCCTTCCCGCACCGCGGAAAATTTTCCCCGCCGAGAAGAACGAAACGGACGGCGAACTCGCCGTGGAAAGAGCCTTGGAGCTTGGTGCGACCGAATTTTTCTTTTACGGCGGAGGAGGGAAGCGCGAAGACCACTTCCTCGGCAACTTGCACCTTTTATATAAGGCGAAGGAGGCGGGCGCCTTGGCCGCCGTGCTCCAAACGAACGGCGCGGCGATCGCCCTCTGCGGAAAGGGGAAACAGAGCTTTGTCTGCAAGAAGGGGCAGACCGTTTCGCTGTTGCCTTTCGGCGGCGACGCGCATATTATAAATATGTCGGGAGTCAAATATGCGGCCGACGATTTGCGGCTCCGCTACGGCTCTACGCGCGGGATCTCCAATCTCACGGACGGCGAAGAGGACTTTTCGTTTTGGGTAAAGAAGGGATATGTGCTCGTCATCATCAATGAGGAGGAAGTATGATCATCTGCTTTAAGCTCCCGAGGGCGCTCGGGTGCCTCGTGCGGCTGTTCTACAAGGGATGAAATATATCGATCTGCATTGCGACGCCCTCACAAACGAGGGCGTTTTGCAAGTCACAAGCGAGAATTTGCGGCGGGGCGGCTGTTTATTACAGTGCTTCGCTGCTTTTGTCGATGTGCGGAAATGCTCTCCCGCGGGGCGGTTTGCGCAGGCGGTTTCCCTCTGCGAAAAATTCGATGCCATGTGCAAGAGGGAGGGCTATCGGCCCGTGCGGAAGTTTTCGGAGATCGAAGAGGGGAGCCTCAACGCCATGCTGACGGTGGAAGAGGGGGGAGCGATCGAGGGGAGCCTCGAAAAGCTCGAAGCGCTTTTCTTGCGCGGCGTGCGCATGATGACATTGACCTGGAATTTCGAAAACGAGATCGGCGCGCCGAACGCCAACGCGTTCGGCGCGCCGACCCAAACGCAGACGGGTCTGACGGCGTTCGGCAAGACCGCCGTGGAGCGCATGAAGGAGCTTGGCATGCTTGCGGACGTTTCGCACGGGAGCGACCGCCTTGTGCGGGACGTTGCTAAGATCATGAAACATACGCCCTTTGTTGCGAGCCATTCCAACGCGCGCGAAGTCTTTCCGCACCCGCGCAACCTCGGCGACGGAGAGATACGGCGCATTGCGGACAGCGGCGGGGTGATCGGGTTGAATTTTTTTGACGGGTTCCTCTCGGCGGAGAAAAGCGCGGCGGGGCAGAAAGCGGCGCTCATAGCGCACGCCGAACATCTCATAAAGGTCGGCGGGGAAAACGTTTTGGCGCTCGGGAGCGACTTCGACGGCATTCCCGAAAATCCCTATCTGAAAAACCCCGCATGTATGCCGCGGTTTATAGAAGCGTTGCAAAAAAAATTCGGCACGCGGATCGCCGAAAAAATTTGCCGCACGAACGCCCTGCGCGTGCTTAGCGCCTTGGAATAATTTCAAAAAATACTTGTATTTTTTCAGTCCCTGTGCTATACTGATTGCGTCACACAAACGGAATAACTTATTGGGTAGGGGCGCAAACTTGGCTTTGCGTATCTCTTTATTCCCCATACTCAATAAGTGGTTGGAAGTTTGTGTGACAACAATCGGGGATACCAACGCAGTGTGTCTTCGGTTGAAGACACACTTTTTTATGGAAAAACAAAAAGGAGATAGAACTTATGAAACACAACTTTTTGGTCGTCCTTTTGGCGATCGTAGCAACGCTTTGCATGACGTTCGGCTTTGCGGCATGCGGGGAAGAAACCGACAATACGGGCAAGAATCCGAGTGGCGGCGAACAAGGGAATGCGCCTACTCCCCATGTGCATTCCTATGGCGAATGGAAAGTGACGAAGGTAGCGACCTGTAAAGAAATGGGCGTAAAAGAGCGTTCCTGTGCCTGCGGGGAAAAGGAAACGGAAGCTCTTCCGTATGCGGGACATGATTTTGAGAATATGGCCTGCAAGGTTTGCGGGACAAAGGCAAGCCTCGGACTCGAGTATACGCTTATCAATGACGATAAGGAATATGAAGTTTCGGGTATCGGTGAATGCACGGATACCGACCTCACCATCACAAACAACTATGAAGGTAAGCCCGTGACCTCGATTGGAGAATTAGTATTCTATAATTGTAGCGGACTGACTTCGGTCACCATTCCCGACAGCGTGACCTCGATCGGAGATGCAGCATTTGCGGGATGCAGCGGGTTGACTTTAATTACCATTCCCGACAGTGTGACCGAGATTGGAGTAGGGGCGTTCGCGGGTTGTAGCGGGTTAACGTCAATTACTATTCCCGACAGCATGACCGAGATCGGAAGTTCGGCGTTCGCGGGTTGTAGCGGGTTAACGTCAATTACTATTCCCGACAGCGTGACCTCGATTGGAAATTACGCGTTCTATGAATGTAGCGGGTTGACTTCGGTCAAAATCGGCAGCGGTGTGACCTCGATCGGGGATTGTGCGTTCGAGGGTTGCAGTGGATTGACTTCGATCGACATTCCCGACGGCGTGACCTCAATTGGACCTGGGGCGTTCAGCGATTGTAGCGGGTTGACTTCGATCGACATTCCCGACGGCGTGACCGAGATCGGAAGTTCGGCGTTCGCGGGTTGTAGTGGATTGACTTCAGTCACCATCCCTAACAGCGTGACCGAGATCGGAAGTTCGGCGTTCGCGGGTTGTGGCGGGTTGACTTCAGTCACCATCCCCAACAGCGTGACCTCGATTGAATACAGGGTGTTCGCGGGTTGTAGCTGGTTGACTTCCGTCACCATTCCCGACAGCGTGACCGAGATCGGAAGAGATGCGTTCAGCGAATGTATCGGGTTAACGTCAGTCACCATTCCTAACAGCGTGACTTCAATCGGAAGTTATGCGTTCGAGGGTTGTAGTGGATTGACTTCGATTGACATTCCAAGCGGCGTGACCTCAATCGGCGTGCAGACTTTTAGAGAGTGTAGCGGGTTGACGTCGATTATCATTCCCGACAGCGTGACCGAGATTGGAGATTTGGCGTTCTGTGGTTGTAGCGGCTTAACTTCGGTCACCATCCCCGAGAGCGTGACCGAGATCGGAATGAGTGCGTTCTATGGTTGCAGCGGGTTGACTTCAATTACTATTCCCGACAGCGTGACCAAGATTGGAAATGGGGCGTTTAGAGAGTGTAGCGGGTTGACGTCGGTCAAAATCGGCAGCAGCGTGATCTCAATTGGAGAAGGTGCGTTCATGGGTTGCAGCGGGTTGACGTCGATTATCATTCCCGACAGCGTGACCGAGATTGGAGATTTGGCGTTCTATGGTTGTAGCGGGTTGAAAGAAGTGCATTTTGAAAATCCGAATGGATGGAAAGTGTTGCAGTATGGCAATATGTGGAATGCGCAAACCGTTTCGGGGCTGGAAGACCCCGCACAAGCCGCAGAATATTTGACGCATACTTACATTGGGTATTATTGGAAGCGGGAAGGGTAAGGCGCGGCCACTGCGCCTTGCCCACCCCCTGAATCCGTTTTGGCGGCAGGGACCGCCAAAACCCCGTCGGCGAGGCCACGCCTCCTGTCGCGGCGCCCCTCACAGCCCACTGGGCTGTTGAGAGAACGGCGCCGCTCCACCCCTTCGGAGGGGGTACCCTCTCCGTGGGGGTGGAGGAAAGCCCTCTCCTTAGGAGAGGGTGCCGAGCAACGCGAGGCGGGTGTGGTGAAAACACCACCTCAGTCACCTACGGTGACATTTCTCACACGGGTAGAAGCCCGTGTTTGGTCACCGTTCGCGCGGCAAATGCGCTCACTCATGTCGCATTGCGCCAACGATTATCAATCGTTGGCAGAAGGCAATGCTCCACCTCCTAAGGAGGCGCCTCTCTTGCCCACCCCTTGAGGGGTGGGTGTCTTGCCGCAACGGCGGCAAGACGGAAGGGGTGTTGTAAACAAAAACACCCCCTCAGTTTCGCTACGCTCAACAGCTCCCCCTCAAGGGGCAGCCGAGAATGCGGTAGAGATTTCTACTTCGCCTGCGGCTCGTGCCGCGCTTAGAAAAACAGAACTGCGCGCGGGGCGACTACGCTCGGAATGACATTTACGTCACCCTGAGCAGCCGAGCAACGCGAGGCGTAGTCGAATGGGTGACGTCATATTTCGACTACGCTCAATATGACGTGTGATTGCCTACCCCCTTAGTCCCCCTCCGCAGGAGGGGGTCTTTTTACCCTCTCCGAAGAGGGAAATAAAGATATAAAAAAAAGACTGCGGGGCAGTCCTTTTTTCGGTTTTGTGTTTTATACGCGCTCTACTTTATCGCTTTTGAGGCAACGTGCGCAGATATAACCCGTTTCTACCTTGCCGTCCGACTTGTAGGTCACCTTCTGCACATTCACGTTGAAGGCTCTTTTCGTTTTGCGATTGGAGTGGCTCACATTGTTGCCGCTCGTGCGGCCCTTCCCGCAGATACTGCATACCCTCGACATATCCTCACCTCCGTATAGGTATTTTCCTTATTTTTTCCGCAAGGAAAGACCCATACGGAAATCGTTAATATCATAGCATTTCTTCGGAAAAAATGCAATTAAAAAGCAGGGCAATTTCGAAAAAATTCCGCTTTTTCGGGAAAAAATTTATAAAACGCTTGCAAAAAAAGGAATAATAGGATAGAATAGGTAATAGCGGGCAACCGAAATACCGCTTTTTTGGGTTGCAGTTTACGGGAGAATCTATGTCGGTCAGCACGAGCAACGCTTACGGGAAAATTTCTATCTCCGAACTCGCTATCGCTAAGGTAGCGTCCCAAGCCGCGATGGAAAGCTATGGCATCGTGGACACCGTTGCGCGCCGTTTTACCGATACCCTGGCGGAACTGCTCAAAAAGGACGCGGGCGGAAAGGGCGTTAAGGTCACCACGCAGGGAAACCGTATTTTTATCGATGTATATGTTCTCATCAAATACGGCGTTTCCATCGAGGCGGTTGCCGAATCTCTGAAAGAAGCAATCAAATATAAAGTTGAAAAATTCACGGGTATGATCGTAGATACCGTGAACGTCAACGTCATGGGCTTGAAGCTGTAGCCGCAGGGGACTGCGGCCGTGATTTGCGAATGCGGCAAGCCCTTTTTTTCATGATCATCGGCTGAGAAGTCAAGGAGTATCTCATGCAGAAAACTATCAACTGCGCGACCTTCCGTAAAATGGTTCTGGTCGGCGCAAAAATGCTTGACAATAACCGGGCGAAGGTGGATGCCCTCAATGTGTTCCCCGTGCCCGACGGAGATACGGGCACCAATATGTCCCTCACCATGCAGTCGGCGGTAAAGGAACTCACGGGCAGCGCCTCCAATAATTTTATGGAGGTCTGCGACTGCGTTTCCAAGGGCGCCTTAAAGGGGGCGCGCGGAAATTCGGGCGTGATCCTCTCCCAGATCTTCCGCGGCATCTGCTCCGTTCTCCGCGTGGGGAAGCCCGATGTGGATACCCGCGCTTTTGCAAAGGCGCTTGAAGCGGGCACAAAGGTCGCCTATAATGCGGTTGCGATCCCGAAGGAAGGCACCATTCTCACGGTCATGCGCCTCATGAGCGAATTCGCCGTGAAAAATGCGGGCAAATACCGCGAATACGAAAATTTCATTCCCGCCATCATCGAGGAAGGGGACAAGGCGCTCGCCAAAACGCCCGAGCTGCTCCCCGTCCTGAAAAAGGCGGGCGTCGTCGATTCGGGCGGCGTGGGACTTATGACCATCATGCGCGGTTTTCAGGCCGCCATCATGGGGGACGAGATCGTTTCCGAAGTCCAGACGGAAGCGGCGAATGCGGCGCAGAGCCTTGACGCCGACTTCGGTGACAATTCCGACATCATCAATATGGACCTCGGTGAGATCCAGTTCGCCTATTGCACCGAGTTCTTTGTCATCAATCTGAAAAAGAGCACCACCTTGGCCGACATCGATAAATTGAGAGAAAATCTCATGAACATCGGCGATTCCGTCATCTGTATCGGCGATCTCGAGATGATCAAGGTGCACGTTCATACCAATTGCCCCGGCGTGGCGCTGACGTATGCGCTCGAGCTGGGCGAGCTTGACCGTCCCAAGATCGAGAACATGCTCGAACAGAACCGCGCCCTCAAAGCCAAGATCGCCGCGGAGAAGAAGGAGCAGGGTATGCTTGCGATCTGTACGGGCGACGGCATCTCGGATATTTTCAAAGACCTGTTCGTGGACCGCGTGATCGCGGGCGGGCAGACGATGAATCCCTCCGCCTCTGACATTGCCACGGCGGTGCAAAAGATCAATGCGGACAATGTGTTCGTGTTCCCCAACAATAAGAATATCATTCTCGCGGCGGAACAGGCGAAAGCGCTGGTGGACAACCGCACCATTCACGTCATTCCCACCCGCAACGTGCCGCAGGGCTTTGCGGCGGCGCTCTCCTTCTCCCCCGAAGCGAGCGTGGAGGAGAACAAGACCAACATGATCCACGCGCTCGACAACGTAAAGGCGGGAAGCGTCACCCACGCCGTCCGCACCACGAGCGTGAATGGCTTTAACATCAAGGAAGGGGACATCATCGGGCTTGACGACAAAAAGATCCTCGCAAAGAGCGACAATATCGAGGAAACCGTGCTCAAACTTCTCGACCGGTTGAAAGAGGACCAGCATGAGGTCATCACCCTCTATTACGGCGAGGAGGTCACGGAAGAGGATGCCGCAGCGCTCGCCGCAAAGGTGGGCGAGGCGTTCCCCGACTGCGATGTGGATTATCACAGCGGCGGCCAGCCCGTGTACTACTATCTGGTATCGTTAGAGTAAAAATCAAGCGGGGCAACCCGCTTAAAATTTATTCTTTATTTTTGCAGCGCAACGGAAAGATATGAAGCTTACTCTTCTGCGCGGCGTTTCCGAGAAGCGCGCCAAGGACTTCGCAAAACTCAACATCACCGATACGGCGGAGCTTGTCCGCTATTTTCCGCGCACCTATCTCGACATGACGAACCGCGCGTCCGTCCGCGAAGTCTATCACAACGACATGGCGCTCCTTGCCTGCACCCTTGTTTCGGTGGAACCCGTCCGTTATACGGGAAGGACGAAAATGGTACGCGCCCTCCTCGAGCAGGGGGGAGATAACTTTACCGCCGTCTGGTTCAACATGCCCTACATCGCCCAAAAGCTCAAACCGGGCGAATATCTCTTTTACGGGAGAGTGCAGAACTATTACGACCGCATTTCCCTCGTCAATCCCTCTTTCGAACCTCTCGAAAGGAACGACCGCCTGAAGGGGCTGGTGCCCGTCTATCCTCTGCGCGGGGCGCTCACCCAGCGGGTTTTGCGGGAGTGCATCGCAAACGCCCTCAAAACGGAGCCGATCCATACCGTCATTCCCGAGGAACTCATCCGCAAATACAAACTCTCTCCGCTGCGGCAGGCCTATTTCGACGTGCATAGGCCCGAATCGCAGACGCGGCTCTCCAACGCCTCCGAGCGCATCGCCCTGGAGGAGTACTTTACCCTCATATCCGCCTTTAAGCTCATCAAAGGGGATAAAAACGAGGCGCGCATCCACCGCTATACCGTCACCGAACGGGAGGTGGCCGCGTTCGAAAAGCGCTTCCCGTTCACGTTCACGGCAGGGCAGCAGGGCGCGGTGCGGGCGATCTACGACAATTTGACCTCCCCCGTCCGCATGAACCGCCTCTTGCAGGGGGATGTGGGAAGCGGCAAGACCGCTGTCGCGTTGACGGGCATCTTTATGGCAGTCAAGAGCGGTTTCCAAGCCGTCTATCTCTCCCCGACGGAAGTGCTCGCGGCGCAAAACTATCAAGTCTTGTGCAAGATCTTCCCCGATTACCGCGTTGCCTATCTTGCGGGCGGTTCCACCGCAAAGGAAAAACGGGAAATCAAGGCGGCGCTCGCTTCGGGGGAGATCGACATTCTCTGCGGCACGCATGCCGTCTTGCAAGAGGACGTTCTTTTCCGCGACCTCGCCTTTTGCGTTTGCGACGAACAGCACCGTTTCGGCGTATCCCAGCGCAACATGCTGAGCGAAAAGGGGAGCGGGGCAGACGTGCTCGTCATGTCCGCAACGCCCATTCCGCGCACCCTGTCGCTGATCTTTTACGGCGACCTCGACATCACTACCATCCCCGATAAGCCCAAGGAGCGGCAGGAGATCTCCACGTCGGTCATTCCCGCTTACAAGTACGAGGACATGCTCGCCTATATCCGCCGTGAAACCAAGGCGGGCAAACAGGCGTATTTCGTCTGCGCCAAGATCGACGATGACGAGGGGCAGGTGACTTCCGTCACCGAGCTTTACGAGGAATTAAAGGGGAAGCTTTTCGACGTGCGCTTTGCGCTTCTCCACGGGAAAATGAAAGAGAAGGAAAAGGCAGAGATCATGACGGCGTTCAAGAACAAGGAATATGATTGCCTTGTTTCCACGACCGTCATCGAGGTGGGCGTCGATGTGCCGAACGCCACCATCATGGTGGTGTATAATGCGGAGCGGTTCGGGCTTTCGCAGCTGCACCAGCTCCGCGGCCGAGTGGGGCGGGGGAGCGACAAGAGCTATTGCTTCCTGCTCGTCGGCAGTGAGAGCGAAACCGCCTTGGAACGGTTGAATATATTAAAAACAACGACGGACGGCTTCAAACTTGCGGAAAAGGATTTGGAGCTTCGCGGCAGCGGCGACTTCTTCGGCACCCGCCAGAGCGGGAAATTTTTGAACGATATCAAAAATCTGCGCTACTCCACCGATGTGATCTTTGCGGCGAAAAAACTCTCGGACGAGGCATTTGAACGGCGGCTGAACTTCGAGGAGATCAAAGATGCCGCCATAAAAAAGTACGACAGCCTGAAAGATGTGGTATTGAATTGAAAATGAATGCCGCGCGGCGCTTGATTTTCAAGCGCCGCGCGGCTGTGTAAATAGGGGGGGAAGTTAGACGCCTATTGCGGAACCGATCGCGGCGCCGATTCCACCGAGGAAAACGAACGACAGGATCAAACCGAGAAACGTGACCGCCATTGAAGTTGCGCTGATGATGATCCCCGCAAGCGCGAACCCTTTGCCATTGCCGCCGAATTCGGGCGCGTGTTTATAACCGATGATCGAGCAGACCAAACCTGCGACCGAGATAAAGAAAGAGAGGATAAACCCGACGATCGCCCAAATATTCGTTGCTTCCTGCTGTCGCGGTTTTTCGCTTTCGGACGTCGGAACACCGCAGTAAATGCAAATTGCCGCTTTGTCGTCGATTTCTTTTCCGCAGTTTTTACAAAACATAACATATTCTCCTTTGTCGTTTTGCTTTATCATATCACAAGTATAATTGTGCGTCAAGTATTTTTACAAGAATAGTTGTAAACTATTTTTATGGAAACGCGCTTCGCGGAGAATTTAAGAACGCTTCGCACCGAACAGAAATTTTCGCAGGCGGCATTGGCCAAGGCGATAGGGGTCACGCAACAGTGCGTGAGCGAGTGGGAACAGAAGAGAACGGAACCCACGCTTTCCTACCTTTGGCTCCTTGCCGATCTGTTTTCCGTTTCCATCGACGTCCTCTGCGGAAGAAAAGAATGGTAGCGGGGCCACGCGCTCACGTTTGTCATTTTTCTTTTTCCCGCAAAAATGCTTGACAATTCCCGAGAAATCATATAAGATGAGAAAGTAGGCGAAGTCATGGGCCTGTTTCGGATTCGATTGCAAGCGGATTTCGTCGGACGCACGTCGGAGGCTCGGCTCCGTAAAAACGGAAAAATTTTAATTGCTGATCATAGCGAAATCGCCACCCGGAGAGCACCTGCTTCCCGTTTGGCACTTGCGGCGTAACTTTTACGCTCCGTTCTGCCCCGAAACCTACGGTCGGGAACAGAGCGTCATTTCAGTAGGGTACGTTGTTCCTTGGCTGGCTTCCCCCAAGGAATGATGAATTTCGGAGGCATGCCCGCAGGACGCTTGTCTGTGGACCGACGGCGGGCGAGATCAGACCACAGACTAAACGTGTAGTGTCCGCGGAGGAACCTTGTAAGACCGCAGTTCAACTCTGCGCAGGTCCACCATTACAAGCAAATACGCACAGGGTGGGCGGTGCGTATTTGACACGAACAAGTCCACCATAACAAGCAAATACGCACAGGGTGGGCGGTGCGTATTTGACACGAACAAGTCCACCATACAAAATGAGAACAGGGCGTTTGCCCTCGTTCGCATTTTGTGATCGACGAATTTCTGCGCGAGTTGAGGGTGGAGGCACGAGCGAGAGCGAGCGGTTTGCGGGCGAACTGTTTGAGTACAATAAAGATTGCCGCAAACTTGACAATTGATAATTGTCAACCGGGGCGCGCCGCCAAAGGCGAAACTCTGCGCAGGTCCACCATACGTTCTGCCGCATATATGCGGCGCAATACGGCGTCAAACTCCGCTTGCCTCGGGTCATTTACGCCAAGTAAACTCCCCGTCGGCAATGCTCGGTTTCCTTGTCTTGCTTGCATCTCTGCGACAGAAAGCGGGTACTGATTTGATACCGACAGCTCCACCGCGTCGCGGCAAAGCGGGGTTTTGAGCGAACCACCTCGGTGCAACAATTTAATATGGGGGTATAGCTCAGTTGGTAGAGCGCTTGAATGGCATTCAAGAGGTCACGTGTTCGACTCACGCTATCTCCACCAAATCAAAATAATCCGAACTCAACAAGGGTAATCGTAACCCGTGATTGGTTCGGATTTATTTTGTATCTCAAGGAATAAATGCGTGGGAGCAGTCGGAGGAAAATCGAAAACTGAATTTCGTATCGGAATCCCCCTTTGGATGAGCCAAGAAAACAGCGAGGAATACGTTCCCCGCTGTTTTCCATACTTTTCCTTAAAACCTATCGTGCTTAACGGTTTATATAACTTTTCAAATAAGTTCCCGTAACGCTGTTTTGGTTATTGCATATCTCGCTCGGCGTTCCCATAGCTACTACTTGCCCGCCGAACAATCCGCCGCCCGGTCCCATATCGATAATGTAATCGGCATTTTGAATGACGTCGAGGTCGTGTTCTATGACAATAACGGTTGCGCCGTTTTTGAGTAATCTTTGAAATACATTTAACAGCACTTTTACATCCAACGGATGCAAGCCTATTGTCGGTTCGTCGAATACAAAAACTGTATCGGACTGTCCTTTCCCCATTTCACTTGCAAGTTTAAGCCTTTGCGCCTCGCCGCCCGAAAGAGAAGGCGTTTCTTCGCCGAGCGTCAGGTAGCCCAGCCCCAACTCGTGTAAAACATTGATTTTACGGGCGACAAGCGGAAGGTCTGAACACGCTTCGAGGGCTTCGTCTATGCTCATGTCCATAAGTTCGGGGAGAGAATAAGCCGCGCCGTTCTTTGATACGCGCTTTACAAGGGTTGCTTCCCGTCCGTAACGTGAACCGCCGCAATCGGGACACGGAATGTCCACATCGGGCAAAAATTGCACGTCGAGGCTGATCGTACCCGTTCCGTCGCAGGTCGGACAGCGGAGTTTCCCCGTATTATAGGAAAAATCGCCATCTTTATATTTGCGTTCTTTTGCGTCGGGTGTCTTGGCATAGACCTTGCGGAGTTCATCGTGAATGTCGGCATAAGTTGCCACCGTCGAACGCACGTTGATACCGATTGGGGCAGAATCTATCAATTTCACCTGTTCAATCCCGTCGGCTGAAATATCTTTGACGTGTGCGGGCAATTTTTCTCCCTTGATTTTTGCTTCGAGCGCGGGTATCAGACTTTCGAGAACAAGCGTTGTCTTTCCCGAACCCGATACGCCCGTAACAACAGTCAACCGACCTTTCGGAAAATCGACGTTGAGCGGTTTTACCGTATGTATTTCCGACGTAGAAAGACGTATTTTTCCGAGAGAAAACATTTCATTCCCCGATATTTTTTCCCCGATTTGTATTTTCTCTTTGCCCGTCAAAAAGCCGCCTATCCGCGAGGCAGAATTTTTTTCAACTTCTTCGAGCGTTCCCTCGGCTATAATTCTTCCGCCGCCCGCGCCCGCTTCGGGACCGAGTTCTATGAGATAATCCGCGCTTTGAAGGACGTTTGTGTCGTGATCCACCAGAACGACGGAATTTCCGTCGGCAATCAGATCGTGCATAACGCCCGTCAGTCCCTCGATATTTGACGGGTGCAATCCGATGGACGGCTCGTCAAGGACATAAAGAACGCCTGTCGTGCGGTTGCGCACGGCGCGGGCAAGTTGCATTCTCTGCCTCTCTCCCGTGGAAAGCGTGGAAGCCGAGCGATCCAATGTGAGATAGGAAAGCCCTAAATCCATAAGTCGCTTTGCTACATCTCTGAAAGATTGACAGATACTCTCCGCCATAGGGCGCATTTCTTCGGGAAGCGCATCGGGGACTTTTTTTACCCATTCGATCAAGTCGGCAAGGTTCATCGTGCAAACTTCCGCAAGGGATAGCCCTAAAAGTTTGGGCGCGCGGGCGGATTCGGAAAGTCTTGTCCCGCCGCAGTCGGGGCAAATATCCGTCCGCAAAAATTTTTCGACGCGCTTCATTCCTTTCTCGTCTTTGACTTTGGACAGAGCATTTTCTACGGTGTAGGTGGCGTTGAAATAGGTGAAATCCATGTCGCCCATTGCGCCGCTCGTTTTGTTTTGATGGATAATATTCTTTTTTATCGCGGGTCCGTGAAAAACGATGTCGCGCTCCTGCTCGGTCAAGTCCTTGAAAGGAACGTCCGTTCTGACTCCCATAGCCCTTGCGATATCCTTCATAAGCGACCACATCAGCGTTTGCCACGGCGCGACGGCTCCCTCGTCGATAGAGAGCGTTTCATCGGGGACAAGCGTGGATTCGTCCACGATACGGACGACGCCCGTCCCGTCGCAACGCTTGCACGCGCCTTGACTGTTGAAAGCCAATTCTTCTGCGCTCGGCGCAAAAAAATGTGTTCCGCAAACGGGGCAGACAAGTTCCAAGCCCGCCGCAACATTCAGCGACGGGGGAACGTAATGTCCGTTCGGACAACGGTGCGAAGCAAGGCGGGAAAACATCAATCTCAAACTGTTCAAAAGTTCTGTTCCCGTGCCGAACGTACTGCGTATCCCGGGGACGCTCGGTCGTTGACGGAGTGCAAGTGCCGCGGGAACATACAGAACCTCGTCCACCTGCGCTTTTTCCGCCTGCGTCATACGCCTGCGCGTATATGTTGACAAGGATTCGAGATACCTGCGCGAGCCTTCCGCATAGAGGATGCCGAGCGCAAGCGAGGACTTCCCCGAACCCGAAACGCCCGCGATGCCGACGATTTCGTTTAACGGAATATCTACATTGATATTTTTAAGATTGTGGACTCTGCCACCGCGAATTTTTATTTTATCAGGCGATTTTTTCATAGTGTTCAATTCTCCAATATCCATTTAATACCTTGTGCCATACGCAGATTTGCGTTTTTGAAGTGATTACCTTCATTTGAAACATATATCGTATCAATGCCGTTGCCCCTATAAAACGCTTCAAGTTTCTTTGTGTTGACTTCAACCGTTTTCAAAAAAGAGTTGGACGTTTTGGCTTCCCGATCTCCCAAAGAAAAATAAATACAATCAGGCGTTTGCACCATCTTATTTTGTGTGGCAAAATTTACGAAATCGGGAAACCAAAAAGAACCCGACGCAGATGCGACATTTGAGAAGGTCCCCGTCTTATACAGAGCAAAGACGGCGAAAAGCCCCGCAAGCGAATATCCCGTTATCGCATGATAGGCACATTTTCCGTCAAGCCGTTTATCGACTTCGGGAACGACTGTATTTACCAAAAAGTCCAAATATTCATTTGCACCGCCCTGACAGGGCGTATCGTCTTTTGAAATGGGCGGTATTGCCCATGGGGACATATCTTTGTTCCAATCGAGGCAAGAGATCACCGCAAGTGCAAACGGCGGCGCTTGAATCGCTTGACACGCCGAATATACTTTTTCGCCCTCATTCATTACAGAGTTAAAGAGAACGACAGGCACATCCCTATGTTCTGCGCCGAAAATCGTAATTGCTTTACCGTTGGAATAAAATTCATTCGTCATATTTCAAATACCCTTGCATGGGAGAAAACCCGTTTTCGATATAAAATGCAGAAGAGCCTTCTGCCGCTTCCAAAAATATTTTGCCAACGCTCTGCGATTTCGCCTGTTCCACAAGGAATCGGACGATTTTTTTGCCGATGCCTTGTCCGCGATAGGAAGGAGAAACGAAAATATTCATCAAATAGCCGCATTTCCCGTTAAAATTATCGGGGGAAGGCATTTCATTGTATATACAAAGCCCGCCGCTCCCGACGATTTCTGCGTCGGAATAAGCGAAGCAAGCAATATGCTCTCCGTTCGGGATAGCCCTCGAATAATATCTGCGGTTTTGTTCCATCAAATCGTGCAGATCCGTCGAGGCGGCGACAGAAAAAACTTCCCGCAAGACTTTCTCCCGCCACTCTATCAATACATTCAGCTTATCAACGCCGATTTCCCTTATCTCGATCATTTCAAGCCCTCCTTTAACACCCGCGGCAATGCTTTTACGTCAATCTTTCCGTTGGCATTTAATGCGATCCTGTCAACTTCGATGAAAAACTCGGGAATCATAAAGTCGGCAAGATATTTTCTCATTTCCGCTTTTATTTCTTTTAACGAAAAGTTTTCGTCCCGAACGATATAGGCTGTCAAAAACGATAAGCCGCTCTCGTCTGTATCGGCACGGACACACCCGGCTTTTACGCCGTTACATTTTAATAATATATTTTCCACTTCCGTAGGTTCTACACGCTTTCCGAGAATCATGATCTGCATATCCTTACGGTGTAGAAAGGCAATATTGCCATCGGGCAAAATGTAACCCAAATCGCCGCTAAAATAGATTCGTTTGCCGTCGGCGGTATGGGAAAAGGCTTCGCTTTCTTTGGGGATATTTCCGATATACCCGCGCGATACTCCGCCGCCCAAGATACATATTTCACCGATTTCTCCGTCTTTTACGCGGTTATGGCTTTCATCGGAAATAAATATTTCCGCCCCCAACACAGGCTTCCCTATGGGAAATGTGCCGTCGGGCAGCACCGAATTTTCTTTACAATGGAAATACGACGCGCAGACAGTCGTTTCAGACGGTCCGTATGTATTATAAATGGGCAACCTTCTCATGAGTTTGTCAACGTAACTATACCGCAAGACATCGCCGCCGCTTATCAAAAGTCGTAGCGAAGCAGGCAGATCGGGAAGCTCATTGAGGTCTTTCAAGAGATATGGAAATCCGCTGATTATTGTTACATTGTTCGCTTCGATAAAGGGCAGAAGCCTTGACAAATCTTTTTTTGTTTCGGCAGACGGGATCGCAAGCGAAGCACCCGAAAGAAGTGTGGTAAAAACTTCCTCTACAAATATATCAAAACTGCATACGGAGAATTGCAACATCGTATCTTTCAGCGAGGGATGAAACTCATTTGCAAATGCCCGAACGTAATGACAAACATTCCTATGTTCAACCGCAACGCCTTTGGGCTTGCCCGTAGAACCCGAAGTATATAAAATGTACGCAAGGTCGCTCGGCTCGACCGAAATCATGGTATGAGCGGCAGAGTTGTCTATGGCTATGCCTTTTTCGATAAAAATTTGCGGCAGATAATCGGTAAGCGCACTATATGCGGCGTTGGTGATGACACATTCTGCTTGTGCGTCCGTCAACATATATCTGATTCGTTCGGTCGGAAACGTCGGCTCGGCGGGGACATAAGCCGCGCCCGTCCGTAACACAGCAAAAATAGCCGCTATCATTTCAACCGAGTGATCCATAATGATACCCACGCGCTTTACTTGTTTCGGTAATTTTTGGGCAATCGTGTTTATCAGGCTGTCAAATTCGTTTGCGGTTAATGCTCTGTCCTCGTCTGTAACAAAAACGCCTTGTGTGCGCGCCTCGATTTGATTTTCAATCATTGCAATGATTGTCTGCTCGTTCATGTTTTTCCTCTCCGACTTGCAAAATTTACTTGTATATTTATTATACCAACATATTAAAATCTTGTCAAGTACGCAGATTATTTGTACATAGTATCAAAAAACTTACCGCAAATAAAAGTATTATAGGGCTTGACTTTTCTCGGTATAAATAGTATACTTAGAAAGGAAATGAAACGAGGTGAGCGACTCTTATGAAAGAAATGATGAGTTACGAGGAATTTTTAAGCCGTGTGAAAGACGGAATTGTTACCGAAGCGGGGAATTGTCCCGTTACGCCAGGGCTGTCTTTATTTCAAGGGAAGTGGACAGACCAAATCTTATATGTTCTTTGCACCTGCGATTCGATCCGCTTCGGGGAGCTAAAAAGAAATCTTCCCGGCATTACGAATACAATGTTGACCGCAACATTGAAAGACTTGGAGTTAAAGGGCATCGTCCACCGCGAACAGTTCAACGAGATCCCGCCGCACGTCGAATACTCTTTTACTGAAAAAGGGAGAGATTTGTATCCTATCTTTTACGCCATGATGAATTGGGGGTATAAGTACGAAAAGGACTTTTATGGGGAGAAATGACCGAATAATATAGTAAAACCGCCGACGGAGCGTAATGCTCTGTCGGCGGTTGCCGTTTTTTAGGTTTATGACTTTCGGCTCAACCTCTTAAACCGTTTCTACGATAAATGAATTTATATACCGCCTCACCTTGCGGTTTTACTTATTTCCGTGTCTTTCAACGGGCATCCCTATACACTTTAACGGGACTCTTTATTTGGATTTTTATTATTCAGTTGTCGTTGTTGCCGTTCGGCTTGCCACTTGGCAAATTCTTCTTTCCCTTCCTCGGTGTCGAAGTATTCCAGAATGGCGGGTAGTAATGCTCGCGCCAGCGAGTCGATTTCATAGTCGGGGATTCCCGTGGTGTTTTTGCGCTTTCTTCCCATTATTGTTTAACCGATATTGTTTCCTCCTTGTAGATTTATTAAGTTGTCAGAGCAGGGACAGGATGATGACGATTGTCTGCACGAGCAGAAGCGCGGGGGTAGCCCAAAAGAGGAATTTGCGGAAGCCGCGCTCCGTTCTCAATTCCTCCCGCGTGGACTCCAAAAGTTTCTTGCTCTCCGCGAGTTCCTTTTC
>CANQWX010000009.1 GCA_947627665.1 uncultured Clostridia bacterium | reverse complement strand
CGTTCTGTTTTTCTAAGGGCGGCACGAGCACGCAGTGCGAAGTTACACGGGGTTCTACCCGTGTGAGAAAGTACCCGAACGTAGTGAGGGGGAAAGGGTTTCGGAGAACCCCTCAGTCACTCACTTTGTTCGTGACAGCTCCCCTACAGGGGCGCCGAGATGCCCACCCCCTGAATCCCCCTCCGCAGGAGGGGGTTTTGTGTGCCCTCTCCTCAGGAGAGGGTGCCGAGCAATGCGAGGCGGGTGTGGTGCCAAGCCCTCTCCGTGGGAGAGGGGTAGGGGTGTGGGGCGTGTTCTGAATACGTCACCCTGCCCCGCGCCCTCTTTACGTCACCCTGAGCGTAGTCGAATGGGTGACGTAAAGATAATGAGGACCATATTTCGACTTCACTTCGTTCCGCTCAATATGACGTGTAAATGCCCACCCCCTGAATCCCCCTCCGCAGGAGGGGGTTCCGCCGAGAGCCGTAGCGCGAATTCACTTCGCGCGTTAAGCGGCGAACGACCGTAGCAATCACGAGATTTCTTTTTGTTACGATCGCCGCTTCACGTTTGGAGCGTAGCCCGTGGAGCGACAAACGCACTCGAACCCGAGCAAAGCGAGGGTGAAATAAGCGGCGAGAAAAAGAAATCTGTGAATTTCTATATCTTGCTATATCCGTACGAATTGACGAGGGCGTCGATCTTGATGCCCGCGCGGCAGTAGGGACATTCGCTTGCGGGGAAGGAACTGTACCCGCGGATGTCCTCCACGCCGAAGAGGCGCACAACGGGAATGTTGCGGAAGGAGAAGCTCCCCCCGAATACCGCCGCCGCACCCGCCGTTTCCCCGCCGTAGTAGCGGATCCCTTCGAGCGCGCCCGCCAGCGTAAGCCCCGTCGTCGCCGTCGCCGTGAGCAGCAGCACCCGCTTGTTCTTCACATACGGGGAGAGGTTGTCCCTGAGGATCATCATGTCGCCCGACACTTCGGGCGAGATCACCGCAATGTCCGCGCCGAGGTTGACCCCGTTTGCCGCAAGTTCGCCCGCGAGGAACGCGCCGATCATCTTGGTGCGCTCGAGGGTGAGGATCGTGTCCACGGGAGTGGAATAGAAGTGCGCGGCAAACAGCTTCGCCGCCTCCTTCGCCATGCCCATCTCCGATTTGACGGCGGTCATGTCGATGCAGTGGCTTACATGCGAGTGCTGCGTGGCGAAGTGTCCTTCGATCACGCGGATCTTGACTTTTTTGTTTCCTCTTGCCGTGAGTTCCAAGCCTCTGTTTTCCATCGGGGTCCCCCTAAACGCGCTGTTTTCCCTTATTTTAATACATTTTTGGGGCAAAGTAAAGAGGACGGCAAAAAAAATCCGCAAAAAGGAGAGAAAAAATTGCGGAAAAGCGTTTGAACTTCGGTTTTTGGCATTATATTTAGGTATGAAAAAAGCGCCTTCGGGCGCAACGCAAACGGCGGTAAGATCAGTGGATAAGAAAAAGAAACAAGAAGGACCCGCAGAAAAGGAAACGCGCGCCGAAGCGCCCGCGGAAGAGGCGGAAAAGACCGCTTCTCCCGAACCTGCGCCGCAGCCCGACGAACTTGCGGAGGCGAGAGCGCAGGCGGAGGACTTCAAGCGGAAATGGTATTCGGTGACGGCGGAGTACGAAAACTACCGCAAGCGCACGGCGCGGGAAAGCGCGCGGCGCTACGAGGAGGGACGCGCGGACGTCGTCTGCAAGCTCTTTCCCATTGCGGACAATCTCGAACGGGCACTGGAAGCGTGCAGCGACGAAGCCACAAAAAAGGGCATCTCCATGGTGACGGCGAGCTTTGAAAATCTTCTCAAAGAGGAGCAGATCGAAGTCATCGACCCCTTGGGCAAGGAATTCGACGCGGACGAGTGCGAGGCGATCATGGCGGTCGAACCCGACGGGCAAGAGCAGAGCGGCACCGTGAAGCAGGTCTACCGCAAGGGCTATAAACAGAGCGGCAAGGTGCTCCGCTACGCGCAGGTCGTCGTGGTAAAATGAGGCGGCGGACGGCGCTTGAAAGACCGAAAAAAATTTTGTCAATTATAAGAGAGGAAATATATCATGTCTAAAACGATCGGTATTGATTTGGGAACGACAAACTCCTGCGTGGCGGTGATGGAGGGCGGGGAGCCTGTGGTCATCGCAAATGCGGAGGGCAGCAGAACGACCCCTTCCGTGGTCGCATTCCAGAAGGACGGCTCCCGTGTCGTCGGGCAGGTGGCGAAGCGCCAGGCGGTCGCCAACCCCGACAAGACGGTCAGCTCCATCAAACGGAAAATGGGGTCGGATTATAAAGTAAAGATCGACGACAAGTCCTATTCGCCGCAGGAGATCTCGGCGATGATCTTAAGCAAGCTCAAGGCGGACGCGGAGGCGTATCTCGGCAGCAAGGTGACGGACGCCGTCATCACCTGCCCCGCCTACTTCACCGACGCCCAGCGGCAGGCCACAAAGGACGCGGGCAAGATCGCGGGCCTCAACGTGCTCCGCATCATCAACGAACCCACGGCGGCGGCCCTTTCCTACGGGCTTGACAAGGACAAGGAGAGCAGCAAGGTCATGATCTACGACCTCGGCGGCGGCACCTTCGATGTGTCCATTCTCGAAATTTCGGACGGCGTGTTCGAAGTGCTCGCGACGAACGGCAACAACATGCTCGGCGGCGACGACTTCGATAAGCGCCTCATGGACTACATGGTGGAGGAATTCAAGAAGAGCCACGGCGTGGACCTTTCCAAGGACAAGATGGCGATGCAGCGCCTCAAAGAGGCGGCGGAGAAGGCGAAGATCGAGCTTTCGGGCATGACGAGCACCTCCGTTTCCCTTCCCTTCATCTCCATGACGGACGCAGGTCCCGCCCATCTCGAACTCGAGATCACCCGCCAGAAATTCGAGGCGCTCATCTCCGACCTCGTGGAAAAGACGGCCGAACCCATGCGCCTTGCCATGAAGGACGCGGGACTTTCCTATAACGACATCTCCAAGGTCATTCTCGTGGGCGGCTCCACCCGTGTGCCCGCCGTCGTCGAGAAAGTCAAGCAGATCACGGGCAAGGAGCCTTTCAAGGGCATCAACCCCGACGAATGCGTGGCGGTCGGCGCGGCCATCCAGGGCGGCGTGCTCTCGGGCGAAGTCAAGGACGTGCTCCTTCTCGACGTCATGCCTCTCTCCCTCGGCATCGAAACGCTCGGCGGCGTGTTCACCCGCCTCATCGACAGAAATACCACCATTCCCACCCACAAGAGCCAGGTGTTCTCCACGGCGGCGGACAACCAGACGACGGTGGAGATCCACGTTTTGCAGGGCGAGCGCGAATTCTGCCGCGACAACAAGACGATGGGCAAATTCACCCTGACGGGTATCGCGCCCGCGCCCCGCGGCATTCCGCAGATCGAAGTCACCTTCGACGTGGACGCCAACGGCATCGTGCATGTCGAGGCGAAGGACCTCGGCACGGGCAAGAGCACGGACATCACCATCACTTCCTCCACCAACCTCTCCGAAGAGGAGATCGACAAGGCGGTCAAGGACGCGGAGCGCTACGCCGAGGAGGACAAGAAGCGCAAGCAAAAGGTGGAGGAGCACAACAAGCTCGACGGGCTGATCTTCTCCGTGGAACAGGCGGTGAAAGACAGCGGCGACAAGCTCTCCGAAGAGGACAAGACGGCGCTCACCTCCGCTGCGGAAGAGGCGAAGAAGGCGCTCGATTCGGATGACGAGGAGCAGTACAAGTCCGCCTTCGAAGAACTTTCGAACAAGGTGCAGCCCATCTTCGCAAAGCTCTACCAGCAGGCGGGCGCGCAGGGCGGCGCGCAGGGCGGCGCACAAGGCCCCGACGGCGGCGACGAAGAATTCCACCAGTAACTGCCGCGCATAACGGCATAGGACCGGTTTTGATCGGAGAAACTCCGCCCGCCCGCGCATAACGCGCGGGCGGGCGAGGCAATTTTTTGTTTTATGGCAGAGAAGAAGAATTATTACGACATCCTCGGCGTGAAAAAGGACGCGAGCGAGGACGAGATCAAAGCGGCTTACCGCAAGCTCGCCAAGCAGTATCACCCCGACCTCCATCCCGGCGACGCGGCCGCGGCGGAGAAGTTCAAGGAGATCAACGAGGCGAACGAAACGCTCTCCGACAAGCAGAAGCGCGCCGCCTACGACTATGAGCTGGAACACCCCGGCATGGGGGGAATGGGCGGCATGGGCGGCATGGGCGGCTTCAGCGCCGACTTCGGCGGCATGGGGGACCTCGGCGAATTTTTCAGCTCCATGTTCGGCTTCGGCGGCGGGGGAACGGCGCACCGCGACGACACGGGCGACGACATCCGCGCCGAGATGAGGCTCTCCTTCATGGACGCCGCCAAGGGCTGCGTCAAGGAGTTCACCTACATGCGCAACGAACCCTGCGCGGCGTGCCGCGGCACGGGCGCAAGGGGCGGTACCGCCTATAAGACCTGCGCAAAGTGCGGCGGCAGGGGACAGGTGCGCTTTTCGCAGGACACCCTGTTCGGCAGAACGGTGCGCGTGGGCGTCTGCCCCGATTGCGGCGGCACGGGGAAGATCGTCACCGACAAATGCCCCGATTGCAAGGGGAAGGGGTATCTGCGCAAGGAAACGACCGTTTCCCTCAACATCCCCGCGGGCGTGGACACCAATTCCTACATCCGCAAGCGCGGGTTCGGGCAGGCGGGCGAGGGCGGCGCGGCGGCGGGCGACCTCATCGTCGTGTTCCGCGTGGAGCCGCACAAGCTCTTCCGCCGCGAAAAGAACGATCTCTACCTCGATCTGCCCATTCCCTTCACCGTGGCGGCGCTCGGCGGCACGGTAAAGGTGCCCGACATCGACGATACGTTTGAATACGCCATTCCCGAGGGCACGCAGAGCGGAACGGTCTTTACGGTGCGCGGAAAGGGCTTAAAAACGCAGACGGGTACGGGAAATCTCTACCTCAAAGTGTTTGTGGAGATCCCCACGCGGCTGACGCGGGAGCAGAAAAAGCGGCTCGGGGACGCGGCGTGCGACCTCAAACAGTTCGACAAGTCGAAGCGGTTCGCCGACAACGTTTCCGCGCTCTACGGAAAGGATCCCTATTGAGAACAGCTCCCCGCGCGGGAGCTTTTTTCGGGACATTTTCACAAAATCTTTACAATCGTCATACAAAAGCATGATCGCGGGGACTTGTCAATCCCGCGGCGTGCGTGCTATAATGGAAGTACGCGGGACCGCGCGGCGGACCGCATGCGGGAGATGGGCATGGAAGGCTTGAAGATCACCGATCTGAGAAAAACTTACGGAAGCGGACAGCGCACGGTAAAGGCGCTCGACGGCGTTTCTTTTGAAGTGCAGGCGGGCGAATTGACCGTCATTTTGGGGCCGAGCGGCTCGGGAAAGAGCACTCTCCTCAACATCTTGGGGGGCATGGACCGCGCCGACAGCGGCAGCGCGCTCGTGTTCGGCAACGAGATCGTGGGATATTCCTCCAAACAGCTCGTTTCCTACCGCCGCCGCGAGATCGGCTTCGTGTTCCAGTTCTATAATCTCATGCCCAATCTGACGGCGCGGGAGAACGTCGCCATCGCCCGCTGTGCGGGGAGCATGGAGGAAAGCGCCGCCCTCGAAAAGGTGGGGCTTCTCGAGCGGGGGAACAATTTTCCCTCGCAGCTCTCGGGCGGCGAACAGCAGCGGGTCGCCATCGCGCGCGCCATCGTCAAAAAGCCCCCCCTGCTCCTCTGCGACGAGCCGACGGGCGCCCTCGATTCCAAGACGGGGCGCAAGATCGCCGCGCTCCTGAGAGAATTAAAAAAGGAGTACGGTACCACGGTCGTCGTCGTCACCCACAACGCAAAGCTCGCGGGGATCGCAGACCGCGTGATCACCCTTTCGGACGGGAAAGTGGTGTCCGATACCGTGAACGAACATCCCGTCGAGGCAGGTGAATTGGAGTGGTAAACAGGCTCATGCTCAAACTCATGGTGCGCGAGCTGTTCCGGAACTGGTTCCAATACCTTTCCATGTTCATGATCACCGCGCTCGCCGTCACCCTGTTTTTGGGATTTATCTCGAATACGCAGACGTTGCGCCTGCGCTCGGAGCGCTATCTCGAAGAGTCCAACCTTGCAGACCTCATCGTGCAGGTGGATCTCTTCGACGAGGGGGACGGGGAATATCTCAAAGGTTTGGACGCGGAGAAGCTCGAATACCGCACCTATTCGGACGGCGAATTCACCGTGGCGGGCAGTAGCGCGCACAACATCGCCAAGATCTTCGTTTCGGACGGCGAGATCAACCGCCCCTACATCGTGGAAGGGCAGCGGGGCGTGCTCATCGACAAGACGATCGCAGGCCTCAACGGATATTCAGTCGGGGACAAGATCACGGTGGAGTTTACGGCGTTCCGCGAGTATGCCGAAGCGTTGAGCGAGCAAGTTTCCCAACGGTTTGCCGCCTACGGGGAACGCTACGGGACCCTCGTCCCCGAACTCAAAGACTTCCAAATCGAGATCCCCTATGCCTACACGTTTGAAGTGACGGGGCTGATGCACTCGGTGGAGGGCGTGAACATCTACTCCAATTCCCCCGTCTTTCTGACGGGCGACGCCGTGGCGGAGGCGGTCACGCGGGAGATCGCGGCGCGCCTTCCCATGGAGAACGGGCTGTTTGCGAGCATTTTCCCCGAAAATAAGATCAAAGAACGGGTCGCCGAAACGCTGGAGGGCTGCCGCAACCAGGCCTTGATCCTCAATGAGGACTTTGCGGCGGCGAAAGAGCAGATCCGCGCGCACTTTGCGGCAAAAGAGGAGAGCAACCTGCTCTTCGTCTATGACCGCGATACGATGGAATCGGTCGTCATTCTCGATAACGAGGTGGAACAGAGCAAGAACATGCTCTACATCTTCCCCGTGATCTTCTTTCTCGTGTCTATCCTCGTCATCATGACGAGCATCAGCCGCCTCGTACTGCGGGAGCGGATCAACATCGGCACCTTCAAGGCGCTCGGCATGACGGACGGCAGGATCGTGTTCCACTATGCCTTTATGAGCGCCGCCGTCACCTTCTTCGGCTGCGTTCTCGGGGCGGTCATCGGTCCCCTGATCGTGCCTGCCGTCATGACGGTGAAATACGGGCTGATCTTTTCCATGCCCAAGATCGTGGGCACCGTGTACAGTTTGCCGTGGACCTTCGGCATGACCGCAGTCGTCTGCCTGCTTGCCCTCCTCATCGGCGTGTGGGCGGCGCGCTCGGTCATGAAGGAGAACCCCGCCGAGTGCATGCGCCCCAAGCAGATCCGCTATACGCCCAAGGTGAAGCGGGGGACGGGCAGAAGCAAGGAATCGCGGCATCTTCTCCTCTCCTGCCGCATGGCGCTCCGCAATATCCGCATCAATTGGGGCAGATCGCTCATGACGGTCATCGGGGTGATGGGCTGCGCCGCGCTGCTCGTGACGAGCTTCGGCATCGGCGATACGATGACCAATTCGGTGGAGAACGACTACGGCGTCCTCTGCTATTACGACGTGTCAAGCCCCTTTGCCGCCTCCGAGGAGGAGGGCTTCTTCGCGGCGCTCGACGCGATGAAGGAGAGGGGAGAGATCCAGACTTACGAACGGGTGCGCACCTATGTCGCCACCGCGCACACGGGGACGCAGAGCAAGGACATCACCGTGTATGTGTTGCAGCCCCATTCGGCGATGTCGTCGATCACGGAGGGAGGCAGTACCCTCTCCCGCATCACCTCCGACGTACTCAAGATCGGGCAGGGGGAACCGCTCTCCTTCACGCTCGGCTCCTGCACGGCGGACTATACCGTGGAAAACATCGTGGAAACTTCCACCTGGAACGGATTTTTCACGACGGAGAACCGTTTCTCCGACGACTGCTACTACCAGGAGAACGTGTGGGTCAAGACCGACCGTCCCGACGAAGTACGCGACGCCCTCAACGAGGTGAACGGCGTGGGCACCGCCAAGACGATGGGGGACCGCCGCACGGAGATCGAGAACCTGATCTCCTCGACCAACGCGATGAAGTACACCCTCATGGTGTTCGCCATTCTGCTGTCCGTCGTGGTGCTGTACAATCTGTCCCTGCTCAACGTCAAGGAGCGCACGCGGGACATGGCGACTTTGAAAGTGCTGGGCTTCACCCATTTCCAGGTGAGCTTTGCGCTCATCGTGGAGATCATGCTCCTCACGGTCATCGGCACGGCATGCGGGGCGTTGCTCGGCTATCCGCTCATGTACCTCGTGATGAAGCTCAACGAGATGGCGACCATGGCGTTCGTCTATCATCTGACGACGGCCTCGTATGCGCTGTCGGTGGCGGTCGCGCTCGGCACGGCGATCTTCATCAACTTCGTGTTCGGGCTATCCATTTCGCGGATCAGCATGACGGAATCGCTGAAAAGCGTGGAGTAAAAGTTCACGAAAAATCTTGCTTCGCAATCTTTTTCCGTGAGGTCCTCTTGCCCACCCCCCTTGCTGTCCCTGAAAGGGTGGAGCATTGCTTTCGCGGGCGGCGTCAAGAGGCCCACCCCCTGAATCCCCCTCCGATGGAGGGGGTCTACCCTCTCCGTGGGAGAGGGGTAGGGGTGTGGGGCGCATATTTTCTTGCCCGCCCACGGAGGGGGAAAGCGGCAAAAAATGAGGTATCTATGAAAAACAAAAGGACAACGGTATATGAGGACCGCGAAGAAAAGAAGCGGCGGTATCTCGAGGAACACACGGTGCTCTGCCCGCACTGCGGGGCGGAGGTGCTCGACCACATGACGGAGTGCCCGCGTTGCAAAAAGCCGTTAAAGCCGAAGGGCTATACGCCCCTCACGGACAAGCAGATCAAAAAGATCAAGATCATCACCTTCTCCGTCGGCATGGCGGTTGCGATCGCCGTGCTCGTCTGCTGGTACATCTTTTGGAAGTAAAAAGGGGACTCTACTGTGGGTAGAGTTCCTTTTTTGTCGGGTAGAGCGGCGTTTTCGCAAAGAGAAACACGCGCCGCGGAAAGGAGAGCCTGCTTCTTCGGAAGTAGGTTTTCTTTTTGCGGCGGATGGGGTATACTGATGCCGTTGAGGGAGGCGTCTATGGAAACGACATCCGTAAAACGGGGCTTTCGGTCCTTTTATACCCGCGGCGAGGAGATCTTCAACGCCGTGTCGCACATCGTGGGCGGAGCGCTCGGGCTTGCGATCCTCGCGCTCGGGCTGTTCTTCGCCTTTCCTTCGGGGGCGTTCATGGCGGCGATGGCGGTGTTCGGCGTCTGCGTGATCGTTCTGTACACGATGAGTGCGCTCTATCACTTTTTGCCCGACGGCAGGGCGAAGGGGGTGTTCCGCATCTTTGACCACTGCACCATCTTTTTACTGATCGCGGGCACCTATACGCCGATCTGCGTCATCGCGCTCGGCTCCACCGCGGTCGGGATCGGCGTGCTCGCGGGGGAGTGGGTCTGCGCCGCGGCGGGCGTGACGATGAACGCGATCGCCATGAAGAACAAGGTCGTCAAGGGGCTTTCGATGGCGCTCTACTTCGTGATGGGCTGGGCGGCGCTCGCCATGCTCCCCTTTGTGCTCGGAAAGATCCCCGCGCTCTCCCTTTGGCTGCTGCTCGCGGGCGGGATCGCCTACACGGGCGGCATTCTCTTCTTTGCGTTCGGCAAGCGGGTGCGCTATTTCCACTCCGTGTGGCACCTGTTCGACCTCATGGGCACCGTCTTGCAATTTTCCGCCATTCTGCTCCTTCTTGTCTGATCCCTCTTGACATCGGGCGGCGGATGTCCTATAATGGAAGCAAGAGGTAAAAAGATGAAAGTATTGCTTATCAACGGAAGCCCCAACGAAAAGGGCTGTACCTATACGGCGCTCTCCGAGATCGCAAACACCCTTCAAGAGGAGGGCGCGGAGAGCGAGATCGTCTGGCTCGGCAAGCAGCCGCTCTCGGGCTGTATCGCCTGCGGCTATTGCAGGGAGCACGGGGCGTGCGTGTTCCGGGACAAAGTCAACGAAGTCCTCGCCCGCCTCGACGAATTCGACGCCCTCATTGTCGGTTCGCCCGTCTATTACGCCGGCCCGAGCGGGCAGATCACGGCGTTTTTGGACCGCCTGTTCTACGCCGGCGGCAGGAGAATGGCGGGCAAGCCCGGCGCGGCGGTCGTCAGTTGCCGCAGAGGGGGCGCGAGCGCGGCGTTCGACCGCCTGAATAAGTACTTTATGATGAACCGTATGCCCGTCGTTTCCTCCCAATACTGGAACCAGGTGCACGGGAATACGCCCGAGGAAGTCAAAGAGGACGGCGAGGGATTGCAGACGATGCGCACGCTCGCCCGCGAAACGGTGTGGCTCCTCAAGTGTATGGAAGCGGGCAAAAAGAGCGGCGTGGAGCGTCCGAAGTCCGAGCCGCGCGTCCGCACGAATTTCATCCGCTGACCGTGATGCGCCTCGTGATCGCAGACATCGGCGGGCTGGATCCGCGCCTCCGTGAGGAGGCGCTTTTGCGCTTTCCCGCGGCGCGGCGGGAGGAGCTTTCCCGCCTACACGGGCTGCGGCGGTCGCAGGGGGTCGCGGGAGAGGCGATCGTGCGGCTGGCGGCGCGGGCAGCGGGACGGGAACAGGCGGGATATGCGCGCGGCGAAGTCGGGAAGCCCTATCTGGAAGGGTTGCCCGGATTTTGTTTCAATCTCTCCCATTCGGGGGAGCGCGTCGTGTGCGCGTTTGCGTCGCTTCCCGTCGGGGCGGACGTCGAGCGCGTCGCAGAGCGGGACTTCCGCGCGGTCGCCGAACGCTGTTTTTCCGCACGCGAACGGGAAGAGATCGGGGCGTCCGCCTCTCCCTTGACGGAGTTTTACCGCGTGTGGACGGTGCGGGAGAGCGTGCTCAAACGCCGCGGCATGGGGCTTGGCGCCCTGCGCGGCACAGGCGCGGAGGGGGAACGGGTGTTGAGCTACGTTCTCACGGAGGGGGCGCTCCTTCCCTACGGAGCGGAAAAAGAGGCGCAGTATGTGCTCTCCGTGTGCCTTTCGGAGGGGGAAAAGGAGGAGATGGCGGCGTCGTTTTGCGGCGGGAACGCGCTCCTCAGCGCCTATCTCGGGGCGGAATGAACGCCCTGCCTCTTGCCCGCCGCGGGGAAGCTCTCCGCGGCGGGCAAGAGGGAGAAAAAAATCAAAAACGGGCGTCAAAAACTTGACGGAAAAGGTCGTTTTCTTGTATAATAGTTTTATCACCGTTTATCGGGAACGACACCCGCCGAGGCGAAGATGCTCTGGATATTCTTTTTGATCATGTCCACGCTGTTGGCCGCGACCGCGATCGCGGTCGTTTTGCCGCGCCTCGTGCTGCGCGTCCGCACGGCGGGATACGTCTGCCGCGACAGGGGCGTGCGCAGGCTCAACACCCCCTCGGGGAGCGCCATCGTCTGCGAACCCGCCTACCTCCACCGCGGCGCCCTCTTGCAATACTGTCTGGCGCGGCAGAAGAGCGGGGTGCTCTTCGTCGGGAAATGGGCGAAAGACGTGATCTGCGCGGAGTACGATCTGTACGTCTTCGACTGCCGCGGCAAGATCTTGCGCCTGCTCTCTGTCCGGGAACTGCCGCGGGCGGGAAGAGGGGAACGCATCTCCCTTCCGCAGGATACGGGCTTTGTTTCCCCCGCGCTCCGCTCTGTCAACGGGGAGGCGCAGCCCTCTTCGCGCGGCGTCGGGCCGCAGCTTCTTTACGGCGCGCTCCTCGTGCTCTTTCTCGCGGCGGCGGTCACCGCCGAGGCGCTCTTCTGCGATCTCGCTTTCTCCCATCTCCTCGCGGAAGGGGCGTTTGTCTTTCCGCAGGGTTCCGCCTCCTTTCTCACCGATATTTTCTTTTTGTCCGCAGCGGTCTTACTCGTTGCGGTATTTTCGTTGTTTGGGGCAAAACAGCTCTTTGCCTATCTGCGCGGCAGAAGGCGCTCGCCCCGCGCGGCAAAGCGCAGCGTTCTGCGCCGCGCCCGCCTCGCGCTCGGCAATCTCTTCTACCGCGTCCGCAACGGGATCGTATCTCTCGGCTCGTGCAGAGCGGCGCTCGCCCTGCGGAAGAAGTGGCGGGCTTTCCGCCGTGCGGCGGGAGAACGCCTGAAAACGCTCCGTGAAAAATTCCGCCGCCTTGGGCGGGAAAAGAAAACGGAAGCCGCTCCGCCGTCCGAGGCAGCGTCCGCGGAAACGGAGGGCGGAGCGCCCGCGGAAGAGGCGCAACAGACGGAGCAGTCGGAACAGGCCGCGCCCGAAGGAGAGGCGGCAGGCCCGCAGTCTGCGGAAGAAAACGGGGAGGGACGGTAGCGATGCGCGTGATCGGCAAAGGCAATTATACCCATCGGCAGCTCAGCCGTTTCCTCACGGTCAAGCAGTATCTCATCGGGGAGGAGGACGGCAAGCGTTTTCTTCTGCTCCGCTTCGCCAACGAGGGGAGCGAGGTCATCACCTCCTTCCGTATGGTGATCCACCGCCTCATGGAGGACGGGAAACTTCTCGGGAGCAGGGAATATACCTATAACGGGCCGCCCGTCTTGCCTGCGGAGGAATTCGGGCCGACGCGGAAATTCCCCCTCGACAGCCTCTGCTGCGACGTGAGGGTGGAGATCCGCTCCGTGCGGTCGCACGACTATGTGTACGAGGTCAAGCGGAACGCGGTGCGGGTGCGCTACGCCCCCGAGGACGACGGCGGCCGCGAGGCGCTCCTGCGGCGCACGGGCGGAAAGCGGCGGACGGTCGCTTCCGCGACCAAGAAATTCACCCTCGCGCTTCTCGCCGCCACCCTTCTCTTGGCCGCGGCGGTGGGTGCGTTCTCCCTCTTCCGCCATCTGGGGAGGGGAGAAGAAGAGGAAAACACGGCGTCCGCGTCGGAACGGACGGAGGAGATCCGAACATGCTGAATTATCCCGCGATCGTGGCGAAGCTGAATTTAAGGCAAAAGCTGGCGCTGCTCACCGACCTCAAGAGCCTTTCGAACGGGGAGATCGACCGCGCGGGCATTCCCGCCGTCGTCCTCGCTTCGCTGGAGGAGATCAACGCCGTAAAGCCTCTCTTTCCCTCCCTCTTCGAGCTGGCGCGGAGCTGGGACCCCGATCTCTATGGGGAAGTTTCCGCCTACCTCGCCTCGACGGCCGCCGCAAACGGGGTGCGGCTCGTTTCCACGCCCGATCTCAAGAGCGCGGTCAGCCCCTACGCCCTCCGTCTTTCCGAGGATCCCTATCTTTGCGGGACGCTCGGCAGGGAATGTCTGGGCGGGATCCGCCGCGCGGGCGTGGGGAGCTGTCTGAACCGCCGCTCTCTGGCGCGGGAGGACGTGGAATATCTCGACGTCAAAGAGGACCGCGCCGCGGTGGAGAAGCTGTACGAGGCGCCCTTTGCCCGCGCCGCGGAGGAGGGGGCGGACGCCATGATCGCCTCGCTCGCCCGCCCCGAAGGGGACTATTCGGACGTCAACCGCCGCCTTGTGCACGGCGTGATGAAGGACGGTTTCCTCCTTTTGGAGGACGTCCCCGGGGACATGGACCTCGGCGCGCTTCTGCAGGGGAGCGTGTGCCTCGGCGGGGCGGTGCTCCCGCTCGATTCCGCCCTTTTGCGGTATCGCCGCTTAAAGGAACTCGCCGACGAAGGGAGCGCTTCCAAAGAGGAGGCCGACGCGGCGGTCAGGCGGGGCACTGCGCTGCCCGAAGAGGCCATCGACGAGGCCGTGGACCGCATCATCGGCTTTGCATACGCGATCGCGGAGAAGAAGGCGGTCCCGCCCTCCTCGCCCGACGGGCTTCTCGCCCGTGCGGCGGAGGAGAGCACCGTCCTGCTCAAAAACGAGGACGTGTTGCCGCTCGCCGCGGAAACGAAGGTCGCCGTGATCGGTGCACTCGCCGCGGAGGGAGAGGACAACTTTGCAAAGCGCTTCTCGCGCATCGCGCGGCTCGATCACGGGCTTGTCCCCGTGGGACAGGCGGCGGGCTATCTTCTCGCGGGGGAGAGGAGCGAGGAGCTTATTCCGGAGGCGGTACAGCTCGCCGAGGAGGCGGACGTGGTGCTGCTCTTCCTCGGACAGGGCGCCGAACGGGAGAGGGAGATGCCCGTCGTCAAGAGCGTGGCGCTTCCCGCCAACCAGCTCGCCCTTGCCGCCGCGCTCCGCCGCACGGGCAAGAAGATCGTCGCCGTGCTCTCGGGGGACTACCCCGCGGACATGAGCTTCGACAAAGACGTGGACGCCGTTCTGCTCGCGCCGCTTGCGGGGACGGTTTCCCACGATGTGCTCATCGAGATCTTAACGGGGAAGCGTTCCCCCTCGGGGAGGCTCTCCCGCACCTATTACGACAATACGGACGAGCTGTTTCTTGCGCTCAAAAATTATAAAGACGCAGGGCGGAACAAGGTCGGCGATTTCGTCGGCTACCGCCGCTACGACACGGCGGGGATCCCTCCCCGCTATCCCTTCGGGCACGGGCTTTCCTATACCGATTTTGCCTATTCCGCGCTCGAGATCAACGAAACGGGCATCCGCTTCACCCTCGCCAACCGCGGCACGCGCGCGGGGACGGAAACGGTGCAGGTGTATGCGGGCAAGGGCGGCGTGCGCCCCAAAAAGGAACTCATCGCCTATGTGCGGGTCACGCTCGGGGCGGGAGAGAGCCGCGCGGTGGAGATCCCGCTTCCGGCGGCGCAGTTCTCCCATTTCAGCGAAAACAGCCACGCCCCCGTGCCCGACGGCGGAATGTACACCCTCTATGTGGGCGCGTCCGTTTCGGATATCCGCCTGAAAGGGCTTTACCAAGCGGAGGGAGAGAGCCTTCCGCCGCGGGAGGGAGCGCTCTCCGACTATTTGCAGAGCTACTCCGATCTCATGTACAGAGGATACACCTTGAAAGAGGCGCGCGTCCGCGTTCTGCGCAACCGCAAGGAACACCGCGTCACCCGCATCGCCGCATGGGTGCTTTTGGCCGTGACCGTTCTGGCGGATATTTTGCTGGCGGCGGCGCACGCTTCGCTCCCGTCGCTTGCGGGCTATGCGGGCTGGATGGCGGCGATCAATCTGTTCCTCGTGCTCTCGGTCATCGCCCTCATTGCGGAACGGGCGACGAGAGGAAAGGGCGCCCTTGCCGACCTTCCCGCCGACAGCGAGAAATTCCGCGGCGCCGCCACGGCGCCTTCGGACGAGCTTGAGCGGTTTTTCGTGAAGGCGCTCGAGGAGAAGGAGGAGGAAACGGAGCACCCCGCCGTACAGGAAGAGGGGGAATACTTCGACGAAGCCCTCACCTTTGCCAAGGCGGTCCAAGAGCTGTCGCTCTGCGCGGAGGAACACGGCGTTGCGCTCACGGAGGACTCGGCGCGCTCGCTCATGGCGGCGATCGCCTCCACCCGCTGTATCGTCCTGCGGGGAACGGCAAAGCCGCTCATCACCCTCGCCGCGGCGCTCTGCGAATATTTCGGCAGCGCCTTCCGCGCCGATCCCGCCGAAAACTACCGCGGGCAAGAGGACCTCTTCTATAAGGACGGGGACCACGGCGTGCGGGTCAAGAGCAATTTTTACCGCACCCTCTCTTCGGCGGCGGAACTCACGCCCTATCTGCATTTTGCCGTGCTCACGCAGGTCAAGCTGTCCGCGCTCGGGAATTATTTCCGTCCCATCGCCGAACGGCTGCGGGACCCGCGCATGGGACAGACGGTCGACCCCGAGGGCTACGGACGGGGCGGCGTGGCGATCCCGCCCAACCTGCGCTTTGTGCTCATTCTCTCGGAGGGGCAGGACGCAGCCGACATCCCCGCCTGCGTGGCGGATGTCTGTTCGTGGCTTAGCCCCGAATACAAACTTGTGCCGCCGCGAAAGGAAAAGAGCCTTCCAAGTCCCTTCGGATACCGCCAACTCATTGAGCTGAACCGCCGCGTGCGGCTGCTCTATGAACTCGACGAGCCGCTCTGGAAGAAGGTCGACCGCCTCGAAGCGGTGGCAAACACGTTCGGCGCCTATCACATCGGCAACCGCGTGTGGCTCGCGGCGGAATGCCACGCCGCCGTCTATCTTGCCTGCGGAGGTTCCCCCACGGACGCGCTCGACAGCGTCGTCGCGGGCAAGCTGCTCGCCCGTATCCTTGCGCTGCGCAAGGGGGGCAAGCGGGAAAAACTGTTGCCCGTTCTGGAAGAGATCTTCGGGGAAGGAAATATCCCCCGCTGCGCGAGAATGTTGCGGCAAGTGAAAGGAGAGGGAGAAGAAGAGATATGAAAATGTGGAATTTGCTTGCGGTGTTTGACGACGTAAACAACTTTTTCAAGGTGCTGTGGGGCTACATGAGCGCCCCCGTCGCCATCATCATCTATATCGTGCTCATTCTGGCGATCATCCTGATGCTCATCATTTCGATCATGATGAAGGAGAGCCTCTTTTCCAAGACCCTCCGCCGTCTGCGCACCCGCCGCAAGGAGAGCGCCACGGCCAAGAAGGAAGAGGTGAAGGCGGAGGACGGCGTGAGCCGCTTCAGCATGCTCGGCCTCCTCGACGAGCGCTATTTCGGGAAGCCGCAGGCGGACACCTTCGATACGGTCACGCTGTCCGTATTTTGCGAGGAATTCCGCAATTTTGCGGCGAACAAATTGGGGCTTTACTATGACATCGCGGACATCCGCCGCTTTATCGCGGGGATGGCGGTGTCGAAGATCCTCATCTTGCAGGGGATGTCGGGCACGGGCAAGACGTCGCTCGCGTATGCCTTTGGGCAGTTCTTGGACAATCCGTCCACGGTGATCCCCGTACAGCCGATGTGGAAGGAACGGACGGACCTTTTGGGGTATTACAACGAATTTACCAAGCGGTTCAACGAAACGCTTCTGCTGCAAAAGATCTATGAAGCGAACTACAACCGCGACATCTATATCACGATCCTCGACGAGATGAACATCGCGCGGGTGGAGTACTACTTTGCGGAGTTCTTGTCGCTGCTCGAGATCCCCGACCCCGAGGCGCGGATGCTGGAGGTGGTGACGGACCAGTGGCGGACGGATCCGAAGCTATTGCGGGAGGGGCGGATCAAGCTGCCCGAGAACATGTGGTTCATCGGGACGGCGAACAACGACGACTCGACGTTTGCGATCTCGGACAAGGTGTACGACCGCGCCATGGTGCTCAACCTCGACAAGAAGAGCGAACCCTTCCATGCCTCGCAGAGCCGCTGCGTCCGCCTCTCCGCCAAGGGATTTACCGACCTCGTCGCGGAGGCGCAGAGCAGCTACACGATCTCGGCGGAAACGCTCGAAAAGCTCTCCCGTCTGGACGAATATCTCGTCAAGACTTTCCACATCACTTTCGGCAACCGTATCATGAAGCAGGTGAAGGCGTATATCCCCGTATACGTCGTGTGCGGCGGGCGGGAGCTTGACGCGCTCGACGATATCGTCGCAAAGAAGGTGCTCCGCAAGCTCGAAACGCAGAACACCGTGTATGTGCGCAGCATGTCCTCCGAGGTGTGCTCCACCCTCGACGAACTCTTCGGCGAGGACGAGATGAGCCTCTGCAAGGCGTATATCATGCGGCTTGCCAACAACGCTTGACAGGGAGGGGCAAATGACGCAGACTGATCTTTTATACCGCGCGCTCAAAGAGTACCGCAAGCTGACCCTCTCCCACCGTGAGAGCACCCTGCGGCGGGAAGCGATCGCAAAGGCCAATGCCGAAAACGACAGGTTCTCCGTCACCCGCGTCCATTGCAGCGTGGAGGAGGACTGGGTGGAGGCGATCGAGGAGGGGCTTCCCTTCATCGGCAAGGCGATCGGCGAGGAGCGGCAATTCATTCTTTCCCAGGGGGAAACGGAGCAGATCGAGAAGGTAAAGCACGTTTCCAAGGAGTCGGTCGCCCACCTCGCGCGGCACAGCAACTACATCACGCGCGCCGAGGAGGGGAAGGACATCGTTCCCGACCGCCTCTACACCGTGGAGCGGCTCAACGACTACACCGTTTACGAGAACCGCTTTCTCTATCTCGTCCTCTGCAACCTGCGGGATTTCGTCACCGTCCGCCGCGACAGGATCTTAGAGCTGGCCAACACTTACAGCGGCGAACTCAAATTCGACAAGGTCGTCAACTACAACAAGGAGCGCCTCGTCTACCGCATGACCCTCTCCGAGGAGCGCAAGGACGACAAATACCTGCTCGAACACAACCCCGCGGGCGCCCTCCTCGAGCGCATCGAGCTTATTCTGCGCGCGGTCTACTATTACCTGCGCACCCCGCTCATGCTCGAGGTCGCCAAGACGGATAAACTCAAACCGCCCATCACCAAGACCAACGTCCTTCGCATGGACAAAAACTTCAAGGAGGTCGTCAAGCTGTACGAGTTCCTCGTCGCCTACCGCAAGGACGGCTATACGGTCGAGCGGGAGGTGCAGGAATTCTCCCCCTTGCGGGAGCCGATCGCCGACGAATTCGCCGAAACGGTCATGCTTGCCTCCTTTCTTGCCTACGAGCACGGGCTTGGCATCGAGGACTATCTTCTCGGAGAATACGAAAAAGAGGAGGAACGCCGCAGGCTCGAGGAGGCGGAGCGCCAGCGCGAGCGCATTCGCGCGCTCAAAAAGCGCATCGCCGCAAACGGCGGCGCCGAGGAATACATGCTGCTCCTCGAGCAGCGCAACAAGGCCCTCGAGGCGGACAGCGAGGAACTCAAACTCCGCCGCGCGGAGGTGGAAAAGCTGAACGGCGAGATCGCGTCGCTCCACCAAACCATCGAGGGGCACCGCATCGAGATGGAAAAACTCAACGAGCGCCATGGCGCCGAACTTGCCGAACTGAACGCCCGTATCGGCGCGATCGCCAAGGAGAAGGACGCAGAGCGCGAGGCGCACCGTCTTGCCATGCGCGAGGCGGAGGACAGCTTCTACCGCGAGATGGCGGCGCGGGACGAGGCCGCCCGCACGGCGATGCGCGGAAAAGAGGGCGAGCTTGCAGAGTGCAGAAAACAGCTCACCGGAGAGGAGGAACGCCGCAGGCTCGCCGAGGGACGGCTGAATGCAATGCGCTTTGAACAGGGGCTGCCCGCAGAGGGGGACCTCACGAGCGAGGAGGGCTTCGGCGAACTCGAGCACCAATACGCCGTCTTTCAGGCGTTTTTCCGCGGACAGTGGCGGAAGGCGCGGCGGCGCATACGGCTCGAGATGTGGAAGGCGACGGTCGCCTCCATTCTCGCGCAGCGGAAACAAAAGCGCGAAAAGGCGGCGGCATCTGCCGACACGGAGAACGGCGCGGAGAGCGCCGTAGAAAAGAGCGAAGAGGGAACTTCTGCCGAAACATTGGAAAATGCCGTAGAAAAGACCGAAGAGGGAACTTCTGCCGAAACGGCGGAGCCGCAACAAGACGTGAGCCGCGCGGGGGACGGGGACGATGGCAACGACGAATAATATGCACGAAATCAAAAGAGAGAGGGCAGGAAAGGGGCTTGCGGTGCCGATCATCGCGCTCTTTTTGACCCTCGTCGCCGGCGGGCTTGTGCTGTCTGCCCTCATTCTCCTCTATTCCGACGCCGAAGGCTGGAACTATTTGGTGCGGACGCTCGGGCTGAACGGCGAAACGGCGGGATATATCTTTATCGGCATTCTCGTGCTATTGCCCATCCTGCTGTTCATCCTGTATAAACTGAACAATTCCAAGGCGATGTTCCAATCGCCCGCCAACATCAAGCTGCAACGGTGGAGCTTCGGGCTTCTCATCGTGGCGCTCATCTATTGCTACCTCGAGGCGGAGATCTGGTACTACATGGCGGGCGGCCTCGCGGACGATCTCGGCGGATCGGGGAGCGGGGTGCTCTTCCTCTCGCACCTGCTGCTTTTGCCCGTGCTCGTCATCTTTATGGTGGTCGTAAACGGCAAGCGGCGGCATACGGTCACGATCCTCAAAAAGCGCATCCAGGCGCAGGCCGCCGTCATCGCGCAAAAGAACCGCGAGGAGCGCCGCCGCAAGGAGGAGGAAGAGCAGAAAAAAGGGGAACAGGTGGAGGTCCCGCGCTTTGGCATGCTCTCGGAGATCGACGCCTCGCCCCGCAGGACGGGAAGCGGCAGCTTCGACGAAGAGATCACCCTGCGCGGGCTGTGCGAGGAGTTCCGCAATTTTGCGGCGAACAAATTGGGGCTTTACTACGACATCGCGGACATCCGCCGCTTTATCGCGGGGATGGCGGTGTCGAAGATCCTCATCTTGCAGGGGATGTCGGGCACGGGCAAGACGTCGCTCGCGTATGCCTTTGGGCAGTTCTTGGACAATCCGTCCACGGTGATCCCCGTACAGCCGATGTGGAAGGAACGGACGGACCTTTTGGGGTATTACAACGAATTTACCAAGCGGTTCAACGAAACGCTTCTGCTGCAAAAGATCTATGAAGCGAACTACAACCGCGACATCTATATCACGATCCTCGACGAGATGAACATCGCGCGGGTGGAGTACTACTTTGCGGAGTTCTTGTCGCTGCTCGAGATCCCCGACCCCGAGGCGCGGATGCTGGAGGTGGTGACGGACCAGTGGCGGACGGATCCGAAGCTATTGCGGGAGGGGCGGATCAAGCTGCCCGAGAACATGTGGTTCATCGGGACGGCGAACAACGACGACTCGACGTTTGCGATCTCGGACAAGGTGTACGACCGCGCCATGGTGCTCAACCTCGACAAGAAGAGCGAACCCTTCCGCGCGCCCTCGGGGCGGAACGTGCACATCTCCGCGGCGCAGTTCGAACGGCTCGCCAAAGAATCCCGCGAGGGCTACGAGATCACTTCCCGCAACCTGCGGCGCATCGGCAGGCTGGACGCCTACCTCGTGGAGAAGTTCAATATCACGTTCGGCAACCGTATCATGAAACAGATCCAGAGCTACGTTCCCGTCTTTGCCGACTGCGGCGGGGATGAACTTGACGCGCTCGACGACATCATCACCAAGAAGGTGCTCCGCAAGCTCGAAACGCAGAACGCCGTGTATGTGCGCAGCATGTCCGAGGAACTGTGCGATTTCCTCGACGAGCTGTTCGGCACCGACCGCATGGCGAGCTGCAAAGAATATATCCGCCGCGTCGCGCGAAACGCATAAAGGAGGATCATGAAAACTTCGTCTAAAGCAATCTATATCGTGGGCGCGCTCCTGATCGTAACGGTCATCGCGCTGGTCATCTGCGGGGGGCTGCTCTTCCTCAAGACCGACGAGGGAGAAGCGACCAACGAGGAGCCTTACGCCGCCGACCTCGACGACAGCGGCAAGATCGGCGACAAGATGACCCTCTCGGATTCCGATCCTTCGACCATTCTCGCTTTCAGCGCCCGTGCGCAATCGTCGCAGCGGCTCTATTTCCGCTACAAGAGTTTCGGCGACTACACGGGCCAAAGATGGATGGATGCTTCAAGCTACGGCAGAGTGTTCGGGGACGGCTACGGCATGAACCATCTCGCGGGCGCCGCCATGCGCGCGAGCGGCTATCCCGTGCAGAAAGTGGAGATCGAACTGCGCGGTACGCAATATCTGCTTCCCTATTATCTCTTTGACGGCGGGGAAGGATACGAGATACAGAAAAACGACGTGACGCAAAAGGGAGCCACGCGAGACCAGTATAGCGTCGACTACGCCGTCTACAACGGCGGGGAGATCTTCCCGCACGAAGAACACGCCGACGCCGAGGAACGGTATCGGGAATTCGTGAAGGAGCATTACTGTGCGCTTCCCGCAGACACCATGGACGCACTGAGGAAGATCCTCGCCGAGGAGGGCTTCACCGTAAACGACGAAGATATCGTGGAAAAAGTCGCGGAATATGTGCAGGGCTGCGCGGAATATTCCCTCGACTACGACCGCGCGCTCGACGGGGAAGAGGACATCGCCGTCGCCTTCCTCACAAAGTACAGGAAAGGCATCTGCCAGCACTTTGCCACGGCGGCGGTCCTGCTCTACCGCGCCCTCGGGATCCCCGCGCGCTACGTCATCGGCTATGTCGGCGACTTGCGCGAAGGAAGGTGGACGGACGTCAAGGCGGACAAAGCGCATGCCTGGGCGGAAGTTTACCGCGACGGCGTGGGCTGGATCCAAGTGGAGGTCACGGGCGGCAGCGCGCTGCCCGATCCCCCGCAGGAAGAATATCTCGAAATAGACTTCCATGACCCCGAGAAAAAGGCGGACCCCGGTTCGCTGCCCTATCCCATCTATGCGAGAGAGGGGGCGCGGGTCAACCTTCCCGCCTGTCCGTCAAGCGGCGGATTTGCCCTGGTCGGCTGGACGCGGGACACTTCTCTTGACACCTATATCGTGAGTTCGCAGGAAGAATTGCAGGCGCTTTCGCAGCGCGCCGAGGGCGGGATCATTTCCGTGGACGGAGGGTATTTCGTGCAAGCGGCGCACGCTTTGGAGGGCCGCATCGGCTTCTGCGCCGTGTGGGCGACCGACCGGGACGGGGACGATACCCCCGATTTTGCGGAAGCGAACCCCGAAACGCGCTTTTCCAAGTCGGATCCCGCCCATATCCCCGTTCTCACCGTCACGTCGGAACTGTCTACCTCCATGTATCTGCGCGAGAGCAGCTACGGCGACTATACCTTCCGCGGCTTTGCGGCGGGGGAGAGCTACACCTCTCTGCTGTACGGGACCTATTGCTATAACTATCTGACGGGCGCCGCGCTTGCGGGGGCGGAAAACAGCAGGCTGTATGCCGCAACGATCGATCCGCTCGGCGGCTTCGCCCTGCCCTACTATCCCGCGATGACGGACGAGGACAACTATCCCGTCCCGCTGAGCGACGTTTCCTACCCGTCGGGAGTTACCGCTCCCTACACGGTGTACTTCCGCTCCTACAAATACGGAACGGACGAACTGCCCGCGGTGCCCTCCGTGCTTCCCGCGGAGGAGCGGGAATACCGCGAATTTGTGCAAAAGCACTATCTTTCCGTGCCCGAGAGCACGAAGCGCGGCCTGAACGAGATCCTGATGCGGGAGGGCATCTTCCCGGACGATCCCGACGTCATCGGGAAGATCGGCACCTTTGTGCGCGGCGCGGCGCGGTACGACATGGACTACGACGCCCGTCTGGACGAGGAAGAGGACGTCGTGCTCGCCTTCCTCAACGAATACCAAGCGGGGATCTGCCAGCACTTTGCGGCGGCGGCGACCCTGCTTTTCCGCGCGGCGGGCATTCCCGCCAGATACGTCACGGGCTATGTCGGCGCCGTGGAGGGAAACAGGGAAACGATCATCTATGCCGACCAGGCGCACGCGTGGACGGAGATCTACATCGCGGGCAGCGGGTGGATCAAAGTGGACGCGGTGGGCGACGGCACGGGCATGGGCGCCGCCGATCCCGACTTCCCGCTCCCGCCGTACGGTGAGGAGGGCGAATATACCGTCATTTTGGAGAACATGACGGAGGGAGAACTGAGCGGCGACGTGGTTCTTCCTTTCAAATACGAACACCTGCGGGAGGGACAGACGGTCGGGCTTCCCAAGGAACTTTCTCTCTATTCGGCGGAGGGGAACTACCGCCTGCTCGGCTGGTCTTTCTACCCCTACGGCATCGTTTCCTCCGAAGAGGAGATTACCGATCCTCTCTATACGGACAGCTACACCGTCCGCTGGGAGGACGCGGACTTTGAGCTATGCGCCACGCTCTATGCGGTTTGGGTCCCCGACTATTCGGGGGAGCGGTATACGCTGCGGTTTGAGAATGCGTGCGGCGTGTTTGCCGGGCTGCCCGAGGAGAGGACGGGGCTGGCGGAGGGCGCGCTCGAGGAGCTTCCGCATCTTCCCGCGGGAGAACAGACGGTATTCTTGGGCTGGTCCCTCCAAAAGAGCGAGGAAGTTCTCCGCAATACGCCTTCGTTCAACGTATTCGATCTTTATCTCGTTTCCCGCGCAGACGCGGACGGAAACAATACCATTCTGCTCTATGCGGTATGGGGAGAGGACGTCAACGGCGACGGCGTTCCCGATTGGGACCAGCGCCACGACATCCGCTTTGTCGATCCCCTCGGCGGAAAGACCGAGAACTTCCCCGACGACCTCATCGGCTATCTCGGCGACAGTTACCGCCTCGCAGGGGAAGAGGAGTCTGTCACCTGCCTCTTCGGGGGGCAGGAATACGCGCTGTACGGCTGGACGCGCGAGCAGGGGCTTGAAAGCTATATCGTCGGCGATGACCCCTTCCCCTACGGCTACTACTCCGTCGGCGAAAGGGTCTATAACACGGAGGACGCCACCTACTATGCAATCTGGCAGAAGGTGGAGGCGCGCTACACCGTCGTGACCGTAAACACGGCGGAGGGCGAAGTTTTCCCCGTGGACGATTTAGAAACGAAATATCCCGACATCCCCGAGGGGCGCACGCTCCTTCTCCCCGGCAGCGAGAGGACCTATCATCTCGAGGGAGAACCCCGCTGCGTGCTCCTCGGCTGGACGGCTGTCCCTTCGGGCGGGATCGCGGGGGAGGAGCCGGAGGCCGCCTATACGCCCGTTTCGGAGCGGTACACCGTGCGCGGCGCGGACGCAAGAGAGGGCGTCATCACCCTGTATGCCCTTTGGGCGCCCGACGTCAACGGCAACGGCGTTCCCGATTGGCGGGACGCGCGGTTCCGCATCCGATTTGCCGATGACGCGGCGGCAGGCTCTATGCTGCCCTCCCCGATCGAAGAGCTTCTCGAGGGCATGAAGCAGCCCCTTCCCGAGGCGGAAGCGGGAAGAGAAAACGTCCTGTTCTGCGGCTGGACAGTAGAGCAGGCGCCCGAGGTCTATCGGGAAATGCCGTCCTTTGCGTGGTCGATGGAATATACCGTGCGCGAAGAGGACGCGGACGAAAACAAGACGATCGTCCTTCACGCCGTCTGGGCGGAGGACGCCAACGGCGACGGCATCCCCGATTGGGACCAGCGCCACGACATCCGCTTTGTCAACACCCTCGAAGGCGAAACGACGGGCTTCCCCGAAGATCTGCCCGACTACCTCGAAGCTTTTCTCGTGCTTCCCGGTACGGAGGATACCGTGTGCACGTCGGAGGGCGTGGAATACCGTCTGGCGGGCTGGACGAAAGTTTCCTCGCTCAAAAGCTATATCCACGAGAGGACGGAGGCCTATCCCGTAGGGTTTGAGAAAGCGGGGACGACCGCCCCTGCGGCCGACGCCGTATATTATGCCGTCTGGGAAGAGGCGATCGTCCTCTACACGGTCAGAACGGTGAACGAAGCCGAGGGCGAGGTCATCTCCACGGAGGGCGCCGCGGAGGACGGGCTTGCGGGCGTTTGCAGCGGGCTTTGGGAGGGCTATTCCTTCCGCTTCCCCACGGGATATTTCCTCTTCGACGACGGGACCTATTATGCGCTGCTCGGCTGGACGAGGACGGCGGGCGTGGGGATACAGACCTCCGCGCTTGCCGGCGGCTTTGAACTCAGCCCCGATCCCTACCTCGTAAACGGCGGGGACGCGGACGAAAACAACGAGATCGTGTTCTACGCCGTCTGGGCGGTGGACCGCAACGGCAACCATGTCCCCGATTGGGAGGACCCCGTCTATACCTATCGCTTTACGAACGCCACGTCGGCCGTGTCCGCGACCCTTCCCGCGCCCCTCGAATTGCTTGCGGGGATCAAAGAGGACCTCACGCAGGCGCGCTATCTCCCGCAATATCAAGCGGAGGGCTTCGTGTTCTACGGCTGGACGCAGGAGCGCACCTCGCGCGTGTTCGCCGAACCCGCCTGCAAGATGGTGCGCTACACGACGGACGCGACTGCGGAGGGGGATACCATCCTGCTCTACGCGGTGTGGGCGGAGGACCGCAACGGGAACGGGATCGCCGACTGCGACGACGAACGCTGCACCCTCGTCTACCGCCATAAGCTCGGACAGGACATCATCGGTTGGCCCGCCGAGGTGCGGGACATCCTCGTCAACACTTCCGTCATCCTCGCGGGTCTGGACCAAGGGGGCAACCCGTACTTTACGCTGACCGTAAACGGCATTTCCTACACGCTTGCGGGCTGGACGCAGCAGGTCTATGACGACGGCAGCGTGTATTTGACGGAAGAGGACGCGCTCTATCTTTTCGAGGACTTTGCGGCGGCAGGCACGCCCTTCTCCGTTACGAAAAACACCGTGCTTTACGCCGTCTGGGTCGCAAATAACGCGCAGGGCGGCGGTCAAGGCGGCCAAGGCGGCGGTCAAGGCGGCCAAGGCGGCGGTCAAGGCGGCCAAGGCGGCGAAGGCGGCGGCGGCGAAGGCGGCGAAGGTCAAGGCGGCGAAGGTCAAGGCGGCGGCTTGCAGGGCAGCGGCGGGATCGGCGATCTCGACGATAGCGGTTCCATCGGCGGCGGCGCAAACGGCGACGAGGTCGTGATGCGGCTCACCTCCGACCACAGCGGCACGGTCTACCTGCGCTATAAGAGTTTCGGCGATTACAACGGCAAGAGCTGGGACGCGGCGGTCGCCTATCCCGAATTGCTCGGGGGGCAGTACAGCGCGAATTATCTCGCAGGCGCGGCGCTTGCCGACAATGGCTATACGGCATACACCCTCACGGTGGAGCGGGCTAAGGCCTCGCAGTCGCATTCGGCGCAATACTATCTTCCCACCTATCTTCCGCTCGGGGGAGGGGAATATACCGTGCAGACGAGCGACGTCGTTTACAGCGGCGGGACGGGCGGATACACCGTTCCCTACTATACCTATTCCGTGGCACAGGGAACGCCCGCGGGCAAACAGTACCGCGCATTCGAGGCGGCCTACCGCGAATTTGTCTATGAACACTATCTCGCCGTGCGCGAAAGCACGGCAGAGGGACTTTGGCCGCTGTTGAAGGCGAACGGGCTGTATGCGGGCGACCCCGACATTTTGCGCAAAGTCGCGCTCTATGTCAGTGGCGCAGCGACCTATTCCCTGCAATACGACCGCTCGCTCGACAGTGCGGCAGACGTCGTTCTGTCCTTCCTGACGGAGTACAGGGCGGGCATTTGCAGCCACTATGCCTCCGCGGCCACCGTCATCTTCCGCATGCTCGGCATTCCCGCCCGCTATACGGTCGGCTATGTCGGCAAAACGGAGGCGGGCAAGACGACCGAGGTCAAACTGTCCGCCGCACACGCCTGGGTGGAGGTCTATCTCGACGGCTTCGGCTGGGCAAAGGTGGAAGTTACGGGCAGCGCTACGGACGGCGGCTCGGGCAGTGGCTCGGGCGGCGGCTCGGGCGGCGCGGTGAGCGATTTCGGGAGCGACCGGCTCGACGGACAGAAGGAAAACGCCAAGCAGGAGCTTGAGGGCTATGGCGACGAGAAGAAACAGGAAGTCGATAGGGACGGCTCTCTCACCGACGGGCAGAAGGACGCGATCAAGGACGCGATCGACCAAGCCGTCGAGGAGGGCAAAGAAAAGATCGACGACGCTTCTTCGGACGAGGAAGTGAAGGGGGGCCTTTCGGACGGCAAGGGCGCCGTGGACGGCGTCACGGACAGCAAGGGCGACCTCGACACCCAGAAGGAGAGCGCCAAGAAAGAGCTTGAGGACTACGGCGAAGAGAAGAAACAGGAGATCGAAGAGGACGACCGCTTTACCGACCGTGAGAAGGAGGACCTCAAACAGCAGATCGACGACGCCGTGGAGAGCGGCAAGGGGGCGATCGGCGGCGCTTCCTCGGGAGGGGAAGTGCAGGGCGGTCTTTCGGACGGCAAGGGCGCCGTGGACGGCGTCAGCGGCGGCGCACAGCTCGGCAAGGACAAGGAAGAGGCCAAGAAAGAACTCGAGGACTACGGCGAAGAGAAGAAAAAGGAAGCCGAAGAGGACGGCTCTTTGAGCGAAGAACAGAAGCAAGCGATCAAGGACGCGATCGACGACGCAGTGGAGAACGGCAAGGAAGCGATCGGCGGCGCGACCTCGGGCGAGGGCGTGCAGAGCGGTCTTGCGGACGGCAAGAAGGCCGTCGACGGCATTGCGGACAGCAAGGGCGACCTCGATACCCAGAAGGAGAGCGCCAAGAAAGAGCTTGAGGACTACGGCGAAGAGAAGAAGCAGGAGATCGACGGCGACGACCGCTTCACCGACGAGGAGAAGCAAGCGATCAAGGACGCGATGGACGGCGTCGTGGAGAGCGGCAAAGAGGCGATCGGCGGCGCTTCCTCGGGCGGGGACGTCAGCGGGGACTTGAAGGACGGCAAGGAGAAGCTGGACGATATTACGGACGGCGCGCAGTTCGGCAAGGACAAAGAGGACGCCAAGAAGGAACTCGAGGACTACGGCGAAGAGAAGAAGCAGGAGATCGACGGCGACGACCGCTTCACCGACAAGGAGAAACAGGAACTCAAACAGCAGGTCGACGACGCCGTGGAGCGCGGAAAACAGTCTTTGGACGGCGCTTCCGGGAAGGGCGAACTCGGCGGAAAGCTGGAAGAAGGCAAGGAAGCGGTGGACGGCGTGCAGGACGGCGCCGCGCTCGGAAAACAAAAGGAGAACGCCAAGCAGGAGCTTGAGGACTACGGCGAGGCGAAGAAGCAGGAGATCGACGGCGACGGTTCGCTGAGCGGAGATCAGAAGGAAGCCGCTAAAGACGCGATCGGCGACGCCGTGGAGAGCGGCAAAAAAGCGATCGATGACGCCTCCTCGCAGGAGGGAGTGGAGCGCGAGCTGGGCAAGGGCAAGGACGCCGTGGACGGCATCGCGGACAGCAAGGGCGACCTCGGCGCGCAGAAGGAGAGCGCAAAGCAGGAGCTTGGAAGTTACGGCGAAGCAAAGAAACAGGAGATCGAAGCGGACGGCCGCTTCTCCGATGAGGAGAAAGAGGCGCTCAAACAGCAGATCGACGACGCCGTGGCAGGCGGCAAGGAAGAGATCGGCGACGCTTCCTCGGGAGAGGACGTGAGCGGCAGCTTGCAGGAGAGCAAGGAGAAGCTGGACGATATTACGGACAGCGCGCAGCTCGGCAAGGACAAAGAGGAAGCAAAGAAGGAGATCGAGGACCTCGGCGAGCGGTTCAAACAGGAGACCGAGCAGGATAGCCGTTTCTCCTCGGGAGAGCGCTCCGAACTCAAACGGCAGATCGAAGAAGCCGTGGAGGATGCCAAGGAAGCGATCGGCGGCGCCGCCTCGGGAGAGGATGTAACGCGCGAGCTGGAGAACGGCAAGCAGAAGGTGCAGGATCTTTTCGAGGGCGCGCAGCTCGGCAAGGATAAGGAGGACGCCAAGCAAGAGCTTGGGGACTTTTCAGAGCGGGTCAAAGAGGAGCTGGCGGAAAACGGCAGTTTCTCCCCCGAAGAGAAGGAAGCGCTGCAAAAGGAGATCGATGACGCGGTAGAGCGCGGCAAGGAAGCGATCGACGGCGCCGAAACAGGCGGCGAGGCGGACGAAGCGCTCCAAAACGCCGAACGGGAAGTGCAAAAAGCCGTGGAGGACGCGCAGCTCGGTAAGGACAAGGAAGAAGCCAAGAAAGCGCTTGGAAACTACGGCGAAGAGAAGAAGCAGGAGACCGACCGCCGCGGCGATCTTACCGGCGATCAAAAGCAGAGCATCAAGGACAAGATCGACGAAGCGACGGAGGCGGGAAAGAAGGCGATCGAAAACGCGCAGACCGAAGAGGAGGTGCGGGATGCCGCCGAACAGGCGCAGCGGGAGATCGACGCCGCCGCCAAGGGAGAAAAACGGGTCCTGTATTTTACCACCTTCGGTCTTACGGTGGAATATGACGGGAAATACCATGCGGGCGACGACCGCTATCTCTTCCGCGGCGAGCTGGCGCCCGGCCACACGTTACAGCCCTTGATCTTCCCCGTGCGCATCCGCGACGTCGGCTCCGTGGCGAACATTCCCAAGGTGGTCATTCTGGACGCTTCGGGCGCGGACGTCACGGCGGAATACGAGATCGGCGGCGAATTCGGTCTTTTGACCGTCACGCCCCGCAAGATCACCGTTTCGGCAAAGAGCGAAAGGAAGCAATACGACGGCACCCCGCAAACCTGCGACGGATATACGCTCGACGGCTCTCTTGCCGCGGGGGATGAGATCACGGTGGAGATCGAAGGGACGCTCACCAAGCCCGGCAGAGTCACCACCCGCGTCGCCAAAGTTAAGATCGTCAACGAAGCGGGCGAGGACGTCACGCAGAACTACATCATCGAAACCGTCAACGGCACGCTTACCGTAACGAATTAGGCGAGGGGACCATGCTCTATCACGAATACCAAAACAAAATGCAAAGGGTGGGAGCGCTGCTGCAAAAGCTGTGGCGCTTCCGCGTGCTGATCGCCTGCCTGTTCGTCGCGGCGCTCGTCTTTGTCATCACCATGTCGAGCATGGCGGGCGTGGTGAGCGACGCCACCGAATGCCCCGCGGAGATCGTCTACGGCGAGGAGATCCCTTACCGTGCGAGCGCGGTGTTCCAGGGGGTGCGTTACGAATACCGTCCCGACGGCGGCGAATGGACGGAGGAAGTCCCCCGCCTCGTCGGCAGCTATTGGGTGCGCGCCCTCTCCAAAGGCGCGGGAAAGAAAGGCAAGGAACACTTCTTCCGGATCGTCCCGCGGGAAGTTTCCGTCGGCGCGGCGCGGGAATGGGTCTACGGGGAAGAGCCTGAGCCAACCGCCTCCTTGCTCCAAGGGGAGAGCGTGACCTGTACGCAGTTTTCCTACCGTTTTCCCGAGGCATACGGCAAGGGGGAGATCGATTCGGCGCCATGCAAGGCGTTCATCACCCCCGTCTTGGAGGCGGTCCGCATCTTCGGCGAAAACGGGGAGGACATCACCTTCTGTTATAGCATTACCGCCCGCGAGAGCGAAGTGAACGCCGCGCCCCGCACCCTCACCATACGGGTGAAGGACGCCGAAAAGGTATACGACGGCACGCCGCTCACCTGCTCGGAATACGAGCTGGAAGAGGGGACGCTCGCCTCCGGTGACGAACTCGTCCTCGGATTCCCCGCGTCGATCGTCGACGCGGGCAGTATGAAAAACACACCCACGGTGGGGGTCTTTCACGGACAGGAGGAGCGGACGGGTTACTACCGCTTCGAGATCGCGGCGGGGGAACTCACCGTCGGCAGACGGCCGATCTCCGTCGATCTCGGCACCGTCGAAAAGGAATACGACGGGACCCCGTTGCGCGTCAGCGGGCGTGAGATCGGCGCAGACGAGATTGAGGAGCTTGCGGCGGGGCACCGCGTCGTGCTCGACGGCGCGGACGAGATCACCCTCGTGGGAGAAAAGGAGATCACCCTCACCGCGTCCGTTCTGGACGGCGACGGCAAGGACGTTTCCTCCAACTATGTCATCTCTCTCTCCGCGGGCAAGCTCTCCGTCCTGCCCCGTCCCATCGTCGTGACGTCCAAGGACATCGAGGCGGTCTACGACGGGGAGGAACACGCCGCGCGGGAGGAGGACTGTATCCTGCGCTATGCGGGGAGCGATCCCGCACAGACGTCGGCGCTGGCGGAGGGGGACGAGTGGCGGCTCTTTATGGTATCCTCTTGCCGCGACGTGATGCGGGAGGGGGACGAGATCCTTTCCATGCGCAACGAGATCGTCATCGACATCTACAATGCTCAGGGACCGTCCGATCTGTCGCAGAGGCTCTTCTGCTATAATATCGTCTATGAATTCGGAACGCTTACCATTCTGCCCCGTCCCGTCACGGTGCGCTCGCTGAGCCGCCAGTGGGAGTACGACGGCAAAGCGCACGGCGGGGAGGAGCAGGATATCGAACTCATCGATGGCACCCTCGCTCCCGAAGGCGCCTATCTCAGGCTCTCCCCAGAGGCGTTCGTCACCAACGTGTGGGAGACCCCCGCGGAGAACCACTTCACGGCGTTCGTTCTGGACCTGAAGGGCAACGACCTTACGCCGAACTATGACATCTCCTATGAGTACGGCACTTTGACCGTCACCCCCCGCCCGCTCTATGTGTCGGTGATGCCCCGTTCGTGGATCTACGACGGCACCGAACATACCCCCTCCCCCGAGGAGGACGCAGAGGACTTTTTCGTCGACGCAGACGCGCTCGTGGCGGGGCAGCGGGCGATCTGTACCACCGATCCTTCGGCGAAGATCAAAGACGTGAACCAGACTCCCGTCCAAAGGACGTTCACCGTTCTCATCATAGACGGCGCGGGCGTGGACGTCACCCGCAATTATGCCATCGAAAAAAAATACGATGTGCTCAGAATCAAGCCCCGTCCCGTGCGCATCGTCACAGGCTCGGCGGAGTTCTGCTACGACGGCGAGATACATACCTGTTCCGACTATCTCCTCGCGCCCCAATCTCCCTACGATCTCGTGCAGGGACATACCCTCACGATCACGAAGTCTACCGAGATACGGGACGTCTACTACGCCTACGATGAGGTCGCAAGCCTCGAAAACCGTCTTGTCGAATACACGGTCACAGACGAGGCGGGGGAGAGCGTCAAGGAGAACTACGACGTGCGCTGTTCGGCCTACGGCAGCCTGCTCATGACCCCCCGTCCCGTGACGGTGCAGACGCAGTCGGGAACGGCGGTCTATGACGGCACGAGGAAGGAATTCCCCGAACTGCTCCCCGCGGGCGGCCTCGGCCTTGTCAAGGAGCACAGGCTGGTGTTCGGCGAAAGCGTTCCGTCCGCGCCCTACGACCGTATCGACGTGGGCGAGTGGGAAAACGCGGTCAAGGCGCTCATAGAGGACCCCGCGCTCCCCGAGGGAGAACGGGACGTGACGGGCAATTATGAACTTTCCTATCTCAACGGCACCGTTGAGATCACCCCGCGCTCTCTCGTGCTCCGCTCCCGCGACATACAGCTCCTCTACAACGGAAAGCTGCAACGGGGAGATGGCAAAGGCGACCCCGTGGGCAACGGGCCTGCAAAGGGGGACGAGGTGAACTACGTCGCGTCCGTCACGGGCGGGCGCACCGACGTCGGCGTCGCCGAACACCTCTTCGAAGCCTACCTGACCAACGCTTCGCGCGGCGGCGAGGACGTCACCCGCAATTACAGCATCCGCTATTCCTACGGCAAGCTCGAGATCCTGCCCCGTCCCATCACGGTGCGGACGGCGAGCACGGCCTTCCCCTACGACGGCAAGCCCCATTCCGACGGCTCGTGCGAGGAGGTGGGGGAATACGGCCTTGCGGAAGGGCATACCCTCAAGGCGCTGGGCGCGTTTCCCACCGTCACCGCCCTGTACGAGAGCAAGAGCAACCAATTCGGCGCCGCCGTCTATGCGGACAGCGAAGAGGTCACGCGCAACTATGCGCTCTCCTACGAATACGGCACGATCTCCATCGTGCGGCGGAAGATCGAGGTGGAAACGCCGAGCGCCCGCTTCGAATACGACGGCAAACCGCACAGCGCCACGAGCGGCAGCCGCGTCGTTTCCGGGATCGGTCTTTTGAGCGGCCACCGCCTCGTCGTTTCCGGCTCGCCGCTCTCCCGCACGGACGTGGGGATCACGAAGAACGTGCTCACGTTCCGCGTTTTGGGCAGCGGCAGCCGCGACGTCACCGACTACTACGAGATCGACGTTCTCGCGCATGCGGGCAACCTCGAGATCTATCCCCGCGCCATCACGGTGCGGACGGAGAGCGGCGAACATGTCTATGACGGCACCCGTCCCGAATTCAAGAAGCTCGAACTTGTCGACAAACGGCTGGTGAGCGGCCACTCGATCTTCTATGCGGGACCCGATCTCGAGAAGATCAAAGGCTATGAGGGCGTCGACGTGGGAAGGTGGCAAAATCTCGTGCGGGTGCAGATCCGCGACGGGCAGGGGACCGACAAGACGGCGAACTACGAGATCTCTTATGAGTACGGCACGCTGACCATCACCCCCCGCCCGATCACGCTGACTTCGTCCGACGTTTCCGCGGTCTACGACGGGCAGCCGCATCAAGGCAGCGGGAAGGACGTCACGGTGACGGACGGCACGCTCGTGGACGGGGACAGCCTTGTGTTGTCCTTCCTTTCGCACACCGACGTCTGCCGCGAAGAGAACCGCTTCACGGCCAAGATCGAGAACACCTCCCGCGGCGAGGTGACGGACAATTACGAGATCGCTTACGGGTTCGGCACGTTCGAGATCACCCGCCGTTTCGTGCACATCATCATCACGAACAAGGACTTCTTCTTCGACGGGAACGAACACGGCAGCACCGAATTCACCGTCGGGGAGGACGGCTATCCGCTCGTTGAGGGACACACCTATACCGTTCCTATCTACCTCAAACGGAGCTATGTTTCCCGCTTTACGAACATGTTCTATCTGAGCATGTTCGATGAGCAGGGGAGAGATGTCACGGACAATTATCAGTTCCTCTACACCCCCGGTTGGGTGCGGATACGCTATAAGATCGTCATCGCGCTCTTCGACGTCAGCAAGGTATACGACGGCACGCCGCTCACATACCTGCCGCATGATTGGTACTATGTGGAAAACTTTGCAAACCTGAGCGTGTATTTTATTCTGGAAGGCAGCCTGACAAAACCGGGGAGCCTTTCGATGGAGGACATCAAAGCGCTGCCGATCGAAGTGTATACGTCGGGATTCCATGGCCTCCTCGACGAGGACGAATATGTGGTGTTCTTCGAGGAGGGGCCTACCCTGACCGTTCTGAAACGCTCGATCACCATCGCCACGGAGTCGGTCAGCCGGCGGGATGACGGCACGCCGCTCACGGCGGAGGGCTGGACGCTCGCCTTCGGCTCCCTCGCGGAGGGCGACCGCCTCGAGGTCACCGTGACGGGAAAACAAGAGGGCGTGGGCAGTTCCGCCAACACGTTCGAATACCGTATCTACGACCGCGACGGGAACGACGTCACCGACTGCTACGAAGTCGAATGCCGCACGGGCACGCTGGAACTCACAGGTTAGCGCTGCCCGCACCGAAAACGCAAAAAACGCATAAAAAAGAACGGACCCTGCCGTCCGTTCTTTTTTATGCCGCCGTGCGGCTTACCAGATGAATTTTGCGTCGGCGCTCTCGCCGTTGTCGATGAGGATGTCCTGCGCGGTCATCGAGCGGTTCACCGCGGAAACAAAGTAGATCCATTCGGCGATCTCCTCGGGACTTGCCCATTTTTTTAGGGGGGTGAGCGCCATGATCTCAGCCCACAGCGCGGGGTCCTCCATGACCCTTCGGTTGAGCGCGGTCGTCACGCCGCCGGGGGAGAGGCTGTTTGCCGTCGCGCTCCATTCCGCCACGCGGAGGGCAACGTTTTTCATGTAGGAGATAAGCCCGCCCTTGCTCGCCGTGTATTCGGGGAATTCCGCCCCCGTCGTCGCGCTCGCCGAGGCGATGAATACCACGCTCCTGATGTGCGGCTGCATCGCGTATTTTTCGGTGACGCGGATGGCGCCCTTCAGATTGACGTCGATGTCCTTGCCGCTGTCTTGCACCCCCGCGTTGTTGACGAGGATCTCCACGTTTTCAAGATCGGGAAGTTCTCCCGTCACGTCGCAGATATAGTGGGTGTAATGCTTTTCGGCAAAGGGGGCGGGAAGAAGGTCCAGACCGACGACTTCGTGGTGCATGGCGAGGAACTTTTCCGCGGCGGCCCGCCCGATGCCGCTGCTCGCGCCCGTGATGAGAATTTTCATGCGGTTTCTCCTTTCTTTGCGGCGACGTATTCGAGATATTCTTTGCCCACGCCGCGTTTTTGCCACGATCTGCAGATCTTGTAGCCGATGGGGGAAAAGACCGCCTCGACGAGAAGTTCCGCCACCATGCCCGTCGCCGCGCAGGTGATACATTGCAGCGGCGACCAGCCGAAGAAGAAGTAGCTCACGAGGAAGGCAAAGATGAGGTTGTCGCAGAACTGCCCCAGCGCGGTGGAGAGATAGGTGCGGCAGGCGTAAGCGAGAAAGCCGTCGGGATTTTTGCGGAAGAGCTTGCCGATCCCCCAATTGGAGAAATTGTTGACGACCGCCGAGGCGATGAATGCCGTCGTGCTGCCGAGAAGCACATACCACGTCCCGCCGAAGGTCGAATCGAGCGCTTCGTTGATGACGGGTTGCTCCCCGAAGTCGAAAAACGCGCCCCACGTCCCCGGGATCAGGCTCGCAAGCCACAGAATGAGGCAGGCGAGCAGGTTGATGAAGATCGCGGCGAGGGAAACGATCGTTGCCGCCTTCGGCCCGTAGTGTTTGGTGAGGACGTCCATGCACAAAAACGCCACCCACGAAACGATGATCCCGCAGTCGAGGCCGAGCCAATCGAGCGGGATCCGGAGGCTCTTGTTGGCGAGCAGGTTCATGGAAAAGACGGAGAGAAGAAAGAGGGAAAAGGCGAGGGGGGAGAGCGCGCGCATCAGAACGCCGCACTCGGAAAAGAAGTCCGAGATCCTCTGTTTCATAAAAAAACTCCTTGTTTTTTATTGCACAAAACGTGCGTTTTCCGTTGGCGGAAAATCGCGGCGGAGATGGTTGGGCAAGGCGAACATCTCACCGCAACGAACATTATAGCCGAAAAACGGGCGCAAGTAAAGCAAATTCGCCCCCCCATTTGCACAAACTATAAGTAACGTTTAAGGTTTGCGTCCCGCACTCTCCTTGACTTTTCTGACAAAATATAGTATACTATCCCAAATTATTTTCAAAAAATCATAAACAGGAGGCCGATATGAAGAGGATCCGTTTGTTGACTGTACTGCTCTGTGCGGCGCTCGGCTTGGGGCTTTTGTCCTTTGCGGCATGCAAGCCCGAAGAGCCTGCTGCGCCCACGGCGGTCCTGACGCTCTCCGCTGGGGAGGGCGGCACGCTTGCCGAGACCCAATACGACGTGGAGGTGGGCGCGGACCTTTCCGCATTTGTGGCGGACATCCGTCCCACGCCCGAGGACGGGCTTTCCTTTGCGGGTTGGTATAACGGGGACGCCCTGCTCGGCGCGGAAACGATGCCAGAGGGCGGTCTGACCCTCACGGCGAAGTACACGGCGGGCTACACCGTGCAGCTCTATCTCGAGGGCGTGGACGGCGGGTACGGCGAGGCGCAGACCTCGTCCGGCACCGCCCTTTACGGCGCGCCCTTCGCCTATTCTCCCGCGCAGGAACACTTCGAACTGGACGAGAGCAAGGAAAACAGGCTCTCCACCGACCGTTTGGGCAAGGGGGAAACGTTCACCGCCTATCTGAAACGGGAGGTGTACGGCGTCCACTTCTTTGCCAATGCGCCCGAAGGAGAGGAGATCGGCGATAACATGCTTCCCGCCTCCGTGCGCTACGGGGAAAGCTACGCTCTGCCCGACGCGGAAGAACTCGAAGCGCCCCCGTATCTCCGCTTTGCGGGCTGGGCGAGAGAGGAAAACGGCGAACTTGTCTATCAGGCGGGCGAAGAAGTTTCGCCCGAAGCAGACCTCTTCCTCTATGCCGTCTGGGACGAGGCGTACTTCGACCGCTTCGGCGGCGGAGATTTCCTCTTCTTCCCGCAGACGGAACCCGGCACCGCCGTCCTTTTGCGCGCGGGCGTGGAATATACGGGCAAAATTTTGAGTGATTCCTCCGCGGAAGAAAAGCGTTTCTCCTTCCAAGAGGGCGAAAAAGAAATTCTGAAGGGCAAGGCGAACGGCCTTACCCGCACCTTCGTCTACTACCGCGAAGCGCAGGAGAGCGCGAAATATCTCCATGGGGACGCCTATTCGTACGGCCCGCATGAGGACGGCGCGACGATCGAATTCGACGGCTACGGGGCGGTCACCTACACCGTGGGGGAAACGGTACAGAAGGGTGATGTCACCTACGATCCCGAAACGATGTGCTACACCTTCCGCTCGGGCGAGGTGGGGTTCCGCTTTATGCTCACCGAGATGACGGTGAGCGGTGAACCCAAGGCGGTGTTCGTCACCATCGGCGCCGAGGCGGGCGTTTACGAATACCTTTACTTCTATTATCAGGACGAAGAGATCAAGGAATTCGGCGAACTCTACCCCATCTTGAACGGGATGGGATATGTGGAAATTTATGACGGGAACGCCGCTCTCGTCTATGTGGGGATCTATCACCCCGAGGAGGGAGGCAAGATCGATCTTTTCCTCACCGACGAAGAAGGGGAAAGTGTGGAATTTGTCGCCAAGCTCCTTGACTACCAGGGCAGCAAAATCATGCTGGGCCAAGACGGCTGTGAGGGGACCTATACCTCGGAGGAGGACGGCACGCTCGTCCTCGACGGGTTCAGCGGCACCAACGAGAGCGCCGTCTGGACGGACGCGGAGGGAACGGAGAGAAAGGGCATGTATGCCTTTGATCTGACCTCCCTCGGCGGCATGCTCCTGCGTTTCCGCGAAGAGAGCGGAGCCATTACGACATTCCGCATCCAAAACGATCGTTTTACAAAGGTCGGCGACGGTTCTTATGCGGAGTACTTTATTTACTATGGGCGTACTGGCTCGTCTGCGCTCGGGTACAGCGTCCTTCTCTTCGGGGAGAAGGGAGCCGCCACGCTTTGGATCGAAGGAGAAACGGAGGTCGAGGGCACGGTGACGGAAGTCGCGGGCATGACCGATCTGTACCTGTTTACTTCAACGGACGGTACCGAGGTGTTCCAATATAAGCTCGGCGCGGGCTTCTTCCTCATCGGCGAGTACGAATATTACTGTCATTTTTTCCTCTACTATCCCGTTTTTGAGGAGGACGACCAAGACATCTTGCGCCTTCCCGTGGAGGGCGGCGGCACCATCATGACCGATCCCGAAAGCAACGTCGGGGTCTATACGAAAGACAACGTTTCCGCCGTCGGCTATCTGTCCGTTCTGGACGAGAGATACGGCATGAAAGACCATGTCTTTTGGGAATTTTCGGATATTGCGACGGGCGTACCGTACTTTTTCGAAGTCGTCGGACAGGACGGCTCCGAGCATCTCGTCATGCTCGGGGACGGCACGGGCTATTACGAACTCTACGGCGGGGACGGGGAGCAAAGCGCTTACCTTCTCCTGCTGTTCGGCACGAATAACATCGCCGTCTACTTCGACCCCGACGAAAACATCTCTTTCGGGACGTTCACCTACGACGGGCAGACCTTCCGCGGCGTGTTCACGGGCAAGGTCGGCGGAGAGAACGTTACCTGGCGGTTCATGACCGTGCGGGGAAGCGACGGGTATTACTACTACACCTTGCACAACGGGCTTTGGGATACGGACGAAAAGACTTTCCGCGGCGACGGCCACACCCTCGTTCTGGACGGTTACGGCTTTGCGGACTACGACGGAAAGGAGATGAACTACTATGTCGTCGGTCCGCTCGAACAGCAAAACTGCTACCGCATTTATGCCTACGCCGTGGAAACGGATGGCGTGTCCGAGATCTTCTTCGACATCGATCTTGTAAACGGGACGTTCTCTCTCTGCGGCTACGAGGCGGGACAGTACAACGCGGACGACGATTCGGGCGATGTGCTGGTGCTCGACGGCTACGGCAACGTCACCCGCTATAACATCCACTCGCACGGGGACGACGGCATTACGCTCACCCCGCTCGAAAGAGGCAAATACCGCTTCGTCGATACGGAGGAGGAGATCTTGCTCCTTACGTTCGATAAAAAGAGCTACCGCATCCACATCTGGGCGCTCTACGACGGAGAGGAATACACTAACTATTACACCGTGGAATTTGCGGGCGCGGGCACTTATGTCAGTGAGGATTGGGAGTATCTCAGCCTCGACGCTTACGGAGAGGCGCTCTTCACCGACCGCTACGGCATCTCTTACGAGGGAGAATATACGCGGCTCTCGGAAAATGCCGTGAGCTTCGTATCGGATGCGCTCGACGGCATGCAGATCTTTGTCCTCGGAGAGGGCAGCTTCACCCATCCCACGAGCGGCATGGTCGTGGACGGCGACGTGCTCGTCAAATATCTCGGCGGAGAGGACAAAGCGATCGTCATTCCCGATGGCGTGAAAAAGATCGCACCGCTCGCCTTTTCCGTCCATGAGTACGGTTCCCGTTACCGCGGCGCGGACATCACGTCGGTCGACTTTGCCGATACGGTAGAGGTCGGCGCAAACGCCTTCAACGGCTGCACGGCGCTCGTCCGCGTGAGCGGAAAGAAATTAAAGACGTTGGGCGCGAACGCGTTTTATGCCTGCATCGAGCTTTCTACGCTCGATCTGCCCGCGCTCGAGGAGATCGGCGAGGGCGCCTTCCACCTCTGCGAATCGCTGGAAAACGTTTCCCTTTCCGCCGTCAAGACCGTCTACTCCTCGGCGTTCAGCAGCTGCTCCGCGCTTACAAAAGTAGAACTTCCCGCGGCGGTAGAGCTGTATGAGGGCGTATTCTACGACTGCTTCGCTCTGGAAACGGTCGTGCTCGGCGAACATCTCACCCTGCTCGGCACGCCCGACGAGGTGGTGGCGGGCGTGTTCGGAAGGAGCTACGGCACCTCGCAGCAGCCGCTCACGGTGTGCTTGCAGGGAAGCTCCGTTCCCACGGTCGGGCATGCGCTCTTCGAGGGCGTGGATACCTATACCGTCCTCGTGCCCGACATCGACGCCGTCAAGCAGTTCTATCTCGACGAGGGCTGGGCGGAATACAACGCCAACCTCGGCACTCAGAGCGAGTACGACGGCACCTACTACCGCTATCAGTTCGGCGTGACTACGTTCGTTCTCAACGGGCTTCTGCGGGAAGTCAATTATGGCGTGACGGTCATGGGCGCGTACTATGTGGAGGACAACGTGTTCCATCTGGTGACGTTCGATCCCTCGGCGGAAACCAAATATAAGGATGAGGCGAAGGGCGTCTTTACCGATGGCGGCGTGTTCCTCTACGACCGCTCCGGCTTTGGGATCGAGGAAGAATATTATGAATATTTCCATCGGTATTTCAAAGCGGGAGAAGAACTTACGTTGCATGTGGACAGCACGGACGACACCATCGTCTTTACGCCCGATGAGTATACGTCGCTTGCCGTGGGCGGGGTTTACACGGTCCCCGCCGTCTGGACGAAAAACGGCGAGAAGAAGAATGCTACCGTTTCGCTCGAGTTCGACCAATACTATTATGCCTCCCTGTATATGGTGGCGGACGGCGACCGTTACGGCATGACCCCCAATGTAAGTGAGGAGTCCGCCACGGTAACGCTCGAATCTCCCGTATTCAACCCCGTCGTTTCCCTCTATTCTGCCGCGGACGACAGCTATCTCGCCCTCTCGCAGAACGACAGGGCGGGGACAGATTACACCGTTTCCTTTGTCTTGACGGGCATCACGGACGAGAGCGGCACTCCGTTCAGCCTGGCGCAGGTCTCCGTCGAAAAGGGCACGGACGGCAAGACCTTCACCGCCAAGCAGTCCTATGTCTTTGGGGGTTACAGCTACGAGCTGACGTTCCAAATCACGGGCGAAGAGAGCTTCTCCTATACCTACGAGCGCGAGCGGCAGATCGTCGTTCAGGCGGAGGACGGCTCGGCACAGGTCGTTCTCTACCAGAACGCCGACGGTGCGATCACGAGCGTGACTCTCTATGTGGACTATTACGGCTCGTGGGCAGATGTCGTTACATCCACCCAAAATTATACATTGACCAAAGAGGACGGCAAGTCCTACCACTGGCTGGTGTACGAATACAACTACGCGGGCGACTTCACCCTCACGCTCACGGGCGAGGGAGAAGGCCTTACGGGTACGCTCACCTGCGGCACGGTCGTCAAGGGATACCTCGACGGCGTGTATGTCATCGCGTTCTACACGGGCGACGTCCGCACCGCGCTCTACATGCGGGATCAGGAGGGTGTCTACGAAAAGATCGCAGAAAACGCGATCAAGGAAGAGAGCGGCTATCTCGCCGTTACCTTCAAAGGCAATACCTACTATGTCACCCTTGATCTTGCGGCAAAGACGGTGAAGATCGTGATAAAGACTACCGTCTATCAAGGTGAGGCATGGGAAGCAGGCGGCGAGATCGAGGGAACGGTCACAGTCGTGCGCAAGCCGTCAGGCGGAGAGGAATCGATCACCCTTTCGGTCGCGGGAAAGGACCTCACGACATACACCCAGCAGGGTTCCTCCGATTATCTGTTCGAGGACGGCGAGAACTATTATTTGGTTTCGCTCGGAAGCACGAATTGTACGATCTATGTGCTCACGCAGCGCGAATTCAAGCATGAAGCAACGAAGTTCTCGATGACCGTGCTTCTCAAGAAAAACAACGATGTTGCTGTCTATCTGAGAGTGGCTCTCAACGGAGAGGAAGTCAAGTACTCAAAACAGCAAAAGACGATCAACAACGAGGACTACATTTTGATCTCGATCGCTTCCGGCAACGAGTATCTTGTGCACGTCGCCGACGGCGTGATCGATCTCATCTCCGAGGTTACGGTGACTTCTGCGGACACAACATATCGGATCACAATGCGGGTTTCCGCAGGAGGAGTTATCGTTTCCGTTTCCAAATTCGAGATCAAAGAGAACGGAGTTTATGCGGAAAAAAAGATCGACTGGTCTGGTTACCAAAACGACGATCAGTACAATTACGAGATTGATATTGGAAATGATTATTACTATTTCAATATCTCCAAAGAGGGCGACGACTGGACATTGACGTTTATAAAACTTCAACAGTATTAAGCTCTTATAAAAGCATGGGGCGCCCCCGTTGCGACAGCAACGGGGGCGCCTTTCCTATCCTTTCAAACTCTGTTTTTGTTTGACTTCGAAAAAGTTCGCCCACGGGTCGGGCTTTTCGAGCCGCTTGCGCGCCGTCTTTAACGTGATCCCGTTCGGGGCGACGCGCGAAAGCTCCTCCCACGCGATCGGCATGGAAACGGGCGCCCCCGCCCTTGCGCGCAGGGAGTAGGGGGCGACGCTCGTCGCGCCGCGGCTGTTCCGCTGCCAGTCGAGGAAGATCTTCCCCGCGCGCTTTTGCTTGGACATGTTCGCCGTAAAATCCTGCGGAAAGCGCTCCTCCAAGAGCAGGGCGATCCGCTTTGCGAACGCCTTGAACTTCTCCCCGTCCGTGCCCGTGCGGAAGGGAACGACGATGTGGTATCCCTTTCCCCCGCTCGTCTTTAAGAAGGAAACAAGGCCCAATTCGCCGAGCGTCTTTTTCAGCTCCCGCGCACCCCGCCGCACTTTGGCGAGGGGAAGCCCTTCGTCGGGGTCCAGATCGAACACCATCACGTCGGGACGGGCGCCCGTCTTTGCGCCCTGCGCGTGGAATTCCACGGCGTTGTACTGCGCAAGCGCCACCACGCCCTTTTCACTCTTGAGAAATGGCCCGTCCTCCGTTTCCGAAACGCCTTCGAACGCGCTGTCGAGGTGGCGGCGGAAAAATTTCTCGCCCGCGATCCCGTCGGGACAGCAAACGAGGCTCAGCGTCCTTCCCTTGAGATAGGGCAGCATGCGCGGCGCCGCCGCCGCATAATATGCGGCAAGATCGCCCTTTGTAAGTCCCTCTTTTTCATACATGACCTTTTCGGGGTGGGTGACGGCGATCCCCAAAAACCGCGTTTCCGTGCGTGGGCCTTCTTTTGCGCGCGGCTTGCGCTTTGCGGGAGGGGGAAATTCCCCGACGATCTGCCGCGGCGCCTTGTCGTCGCGCAGACCCTGAAAACTTGCCTGCCGCAGAAGCCCCGCGGCGGTGACTTCGGCAAACTCCGTTTCGGCGGCGAGCTTCGGCTCGACCCACACCGCGTCTTTGGGAAGCGCCTTTTGGACGGCGAAAGGGGAACTCTCCCGCACGAGGGGGCGGAGCCTGCGCAAAAGCTCTGCCTTCGTTTCCTCCGAAAAGCCGCTGCCCACCTTTCCCGCATAGCGCAGGCTGTCCTTTTCGTAGCAGCCGACGAGCAGCGCGCCAAGCCCGCCCGCCTCCGCCTGCGTATAGCCGCCGATGAGAAATTCCGCGCGGTTGCGGAATTTGAGTTTGAGCCAATCCCCGTTCTTGCCCGCCGAATAGGGAGCGTCGGCGCGTTTGATGACCACCCCCTCGGCGCCGCGCGCTTTGAGCGTTTCGCACTCCCTTGCCGTGAGCCGATCGGTATGTTCGCTGTATTTGAGCACGGGCGGCGCGTCCCGAAGCAGTGCTTTTAGCTTCCGCTTGCGTTCCGAGAGGGGGCGGCCTCGCAGGTCCGTCCCGTCGAGGGCGAGAAGGTCAAAGAGCACATAGCGCAGCCCTTCGCCGCCCTTTCTTTGATAGGCCCGCAGGGCGCCGAAGTCGGAGAAGCCGTTCCCGCCCGCAACGGTCATCTCGCCGTCGAGCACCGCGGCGCGCCCCTTCAGCAGTCCGCCGACGCCCTCCGCGGCGAGGGAAAAGCTTTGCGTGCAGTCCAGCCCGTTCCGCGTTCTGAGCACGGTCCTGCCTCCTTCGGAGAAGGCGAGGACGCGGTCCCCGTCGTATTTCAGCTCATACACCCAGCCCTCTCCCGCGGGGAGCTTTTCCGTGCGCTGCGGGAGCATCACGTCCGCCCGCGAAAAGGGGTTTGCCCCGCCCGCCGCGGCGATCTCCTCCATGCTCCTGCCCGAGCTTATCCCGCGCGTGTAGCGGGAGATCCCCGCGCTCCGCTTGGCAAAGCCGTCCTTTTCCTTGATGAGCAGCCACGCCTCGCCGCCCTCGCCGCCGTTTTTCATGCGGACGAGCGCCCAATTTCCCTTCAGCCGCTCCCCTGCAAGACAAAATTTGAGGGAACCCTCTTCAAGCCCCTTCCCGAAGTCGTTGTTGGGGGACCATTCGCCCTCGTCCCAGAGCATCACCGTCCCGCCGCCGTATTCTCCTTTCGGGATCACCCCCTCAAAGCGCATGTAATCCAAAGGGTGATCCTCCACGCGCATGGCGAGCCGCTTGTCCGCCGTGGAGAAGGAGGGACCTTTGGGTACCGCCCAGCTCAGGGCAACGCCCTCCCATTCGAGGCGGAGATCGTAGTGGTCGTTGCGGGCGAGGTGGTGCTGCACGCAGAATCTCCGCCCGCGGGGCGGCGCGGCCCCTCCCTCGGGTTCGTTGGTAAGATCGAAATTGCGCTTTCCGCGGTAGCGCGCCAGTTTGTCTTTTGCCATACGATCAGCTTGCGGAGCTTTCGCAAATTTATGGGCGGAAGGGGAATATTGTGCGCCAAGGCGGCAAATAATTTTCCAAAAGGAGGGAATATGGCGGTCGTTCAGAAGGGGGCGATCTCGTTCGGGCTTGTGTATATCCCCGTCGGCTTATACACGGCGACGCAGGACAGCGACATCGCCTTCAACCAGCTGCACAAGGCGGATCATGCGCGGATCCGTTATAAAAAGGTCTGCGCCCACTGCGGGAAAGAGGTGGAGGCGAAGGACATCGTCCGCGGCTTCGAGTACGCCAAGGACAAGTATGTGACCGTAACGGACGAGGAGATCGAAAAGATCAAGACGGAGAAGGACCGAACGATCTCCATTCTGAGTTTTACGGGGCTGGGGGAGATCAGTCCCGTCTATTACGACAGAGCGTACCACGTCGTGCCGCAGAAGGGCGGGGGCAAGGCGCTCGAACTGTTGCGGCAGGCGATGATGCGGACGCAGCGCGCCGCCCTCGGCAAAACGGTGCTCGGCAATTCGGAGAAGCTGCTCGTCATTCTTCCCCGCGAGGACGGCATGCTCATCCAGACGCTTTTGTATCAGGACGAGATCAAGGACGTGCCCGTGGAGTACGACCGCCCAAAAGTCACCGAGGCGGAATTGAATATGGCGGAACAGCTCATCCGCGGCATGGAGGAGCCGTTTGCGCCCGAAAAGTACCACGACGCGTTCCGCGAGAAGCTCAAGGCGCTCATCGCGGACAAGATCGCGGGCAAGGAGGCGTCGCCGCCGAAGGAGGAGAAGGTCGGCGCGGTCGTCGACCTCATGGAGGCGCTCCGCGCAAGCGTCAAGAGCGTCGGCACCAAGAGCGCGAAAGGGGGGAAGAGCGCGAAGGGAAAGAAGACCGCCGCGCCGAAAAAGAAAGAGGCTTAAAGCAAAAGACCGCAAAAAAGGCGGCGCATGTCAAGGGCATGCGCCGCCGTTCGTATCGTTTTCCGAATTTATGGGACGGGCGCAGGAGCGGGAGGGGTCTCCCGCGCGGATTCGAGCAGTTCGCAGTCGTGCAGGGTGGGGTCGAAAGGGGCGTCGGAGGGGTACACGAACCTGTCGCTCAGGCGAAAGCCCTGAGGCAGTTCGCGCGGAGCGTATCCCGTGACGGAGCGGAACACGCGGTTGAAATTGCGGATGGTCCCGAAGCCGCTGCGGCTTGCGATCTCCGTCATGGAAAGCCCGCCCTCTTCCATCAACCCGATCGCGTGCTCCGTGCGCACATAATTGAGGTAGCGGGAGAACACGATCCCCGTAGCGCCGTGGAAATAGCGGGAAAAGTATCCCTCGCTCATGCCCATGAAGGACGCCGCGTCGGAGAAGGTGAAAAATTCGTACTTTTCCGCGATGTGTTCGAGCAGGCTCATGAACCGCCGCTCCTGCTCCCCCTCTTCCGGACGGGGAACGACCTCCTCGCCGCGAAAGATGGCAGACATCAGGAGCATGATCTGCGCGGTGGCCTCTACGCCGCAAACGGGATCCCCGCGTAGCAGAAGATCGCGCACGGCCGTATACACTTCGGGGATGGGGTAGCTTCCCTTCAGACGGGGATGGGCGAGCCGCACGCCGCCGAGATAGGGGCGGAGGATGTCGTAGTCGAACACGATCACGATGAGCGTGGTATCCTCCTCCCGCGCCGACATATAATGGACTTGCGAACAGTCCACATAGAGCGCCTCGCCCGGCCCGAGGGTGTGCAGCTGCCTTTGGCAGAACACGTCTATGCTGCCCCGCTCCACATAGAGCAGCTCGCAGTCGTAGTGCCAATGCAAAAGATTGTGGGAATGTCTGTACTTTCCCACCCAGACCTTGACGGATCCGGGATAGTTCCACACTTCACGCTTTGCGATCATATCTCTATTGTAACGCGGGAGGAGGGGATTGTCAAACGTATCATGTCAATAAATGTCCAAAAAGGGTGAAAATAATACTTGTCAACCGTAGCGGGCTATCTTATAATGGTAGCGGAAAGAGGGGAGCCTTGCGGCCCGGTTCCGACGCCGCAAAAGGGGTTTCCCGAAGGGGGAGATATGGATTTTTCTGCCGCGCTCTGTAAACTCATCGACTATGCTTCGCGCAGGCTCCTGCTCCGGAAGCGCAACGAGATCTATGCGAGGAATACGATCTTGATGCTGCTCGGCAAGGAGGGCTGCGAGGAACGCTGCGGGCATTACGAGGGCGAGCCGCTCTCCGCGCTTTTGGACGTTCTCACGGCGGACGTGCCCGAGGAGGACAGGGAACGGATGCAGGACGCCGTGATGGGGGCGGTGATGCTCCCGCCTGCGGAAGTGGAGGACGAATTCGCGCTCCGCTATTCCCGCTCTCCCGCGCAGGCGACCGAGTGGCTGTACGGCTATTCCGTCGCGTCCGACTATGTCAAAAAGGAGAAGCTCGATAAAAATCCCCGCTTTACGGGCAAGAACGGGCTGATCGTCACCATCAACCGCGCAAAGCCCGAATTCCGCGATCCCAAGAAGGCGGTGAGCGGGAACAGCGTAAAGGGGGGCTATCCCAAGTGCTCCATCTGCCGCGACAACGAGGGGTACTTCCCCCGCGGCAAACGGACGCTCCGCACCGTTTCCTTCACCCTGGCGGACGGGAAATGGTTCTGGCAGTTCTCGCCCTACGGATATTTTTACCAGCACGGCATCGCCGTCAACGAACGCCATACGCCGATGCATGTCGACGAAACGACCTTTGCCGCCCTTCTCGAATTCATCGACGCCTTCCCGCACTATTTCATCGGCTGCAACGCACCGCTCCCGAGCATCGGGGGGAGCGTGCTCGCGCACGACCACTTCCAGGGCGGCGGGGAGCGTCTGCCCATGTTCGGGGCGGGGATCGCCGTCCCGCTTCACCACAAAGATTTCCCGCAGCTCGAGATCGGGGTCCTCGATTGGTACAACACCGTCATCCGCATCAAGGGAACGGACGCCCGCGCCATCGTGGAGGCGAGCGAGCGGGTGCGGCGGCTCTGGACCGCCTACCGCGATGAGGCGCGCGGGCTGATCCCCGAGGACGGGAACGGCGTGCACCATGCGGTTAGCCCCACCGTCTTTATGGACGGGGAGAAGTATTGCATGAACCTCATTCTGCGCAGCAATATCACGTCCGCGCAGTATCCCGACGGCGTGTTCCACGCCCATCCCGAATATCACGTCATCAAAAAGGAATCCATCGGGCTGATCGAGGCACAGGGGCTGTTCATTCTGCCGGGGAGGCTCGTGGAACAGCTCGGGGCGCTGAAAAAGGCGCTTCTCGCGGGCAAATTGCCCGAAGAGCTTGCGGAATTCCGCCTGTTGTTCGACGAGATCTCGCGCAGCGGCGGGGATGAGGCCGACCTCGACGGGCGCATGGCGGACGAACTTTCGGGCATCTGCGAGCGCATCCTGAAAAATACCGCGGTGTTCAAGACGCACGCGGAGACCAAAGAATTTATGAAGGGGGCAGGTTTCTATGAATAAGGAGTATCTTTACCGCGTTTCCGCGGCGGGCAGGGTCAACCTCATCGGCGAGCATGTCGACTATTGCGGCGGCAAAGTGCTGCCCTGCGCGCTCACCCTCAAAAACACCGTCCTGGCGCGGCCGAACGGGGAGAACGTCCTCCGCATCTCGTGGGCGGATCTTCCCGGCGAGGCGGTCCTCGACCTCGAAAAGCTGGAGGACGGCCGCAGCATGCAGCACGCCAAGTACCATGCGGGTTGCGCGGCGCTCTGGCGGAAAGCGGGGCACAAGGTCGTCGGCTGCGATCTGCGCATGGATTGCACCGTCCCTTACGGGAGCGGGCTATCTTCTTCCGCCGCCATCGAAGTGAGCACCATCGCGGCGCTCGCCACGGTCGCGGGCGAAACGTTCGACCCCGTGGAAGTCGCCCTTACCGCCCAAAAGGCGGAGCAGGAATACGCGGGGGTGAACTGCGGCATCATGGACCAATACGCTTCCGCGCGCGGGAAGGCGGGCCATGCGCTTCTGCTCGATTGCTCCACCCTTGCGGTGGAATATATCCCCGTGGAGCTTGGCGACTGCACGCTCGTCATCGCCGACTGCAAAAAGCCGCACAGCCTCGTCACGAGCAAGTATAACGAGCGCAGGGGAGAGGTGGAGGAGGCGCTCCGCCTGCTCAAAAAGCGTATCCCCGCTTCGAGCCTTTCCGAAGTGCAGCCCTACATGCTCGAGGAATACAAGACGCTGCTGCCCGCCGTCGTCTACCGCAGGGCGAAGCACGTCGTGGAGGAATGCGAACGCGTCCGCCGCGCCGCACAGCTGTTGCGCGAGGGGGACATCGCGGGCTTCGGGCAGCTTCTCAACGCCTCGCACGCCTCTTTGCGGGACCTGTACGAGGTCACGGGCAAGGAGCTTGACAGCCTTGCGCACGCCGCGCAGAGCCATCCCGCCTGCCTCGGCTCCCGCATGACGGGCGCGGGCTTCGGCGGATGTACCGTTTCCGTCGTCAGGAAGGAGGGCGTGGAGGAGTTCAAGGAATTCGTCGCGGAGCGGTATGCGCGCGAAACGGGCTACCGTGCCGCCTTTTACGACTCGGAGATCGGCGACGGGATCGTCGTGGAAAAACTGTAAAACGGTCTGCAAGAAAAAGCGCGCCGTCCGAAACTTTCGGACGGCGCGCGATTTTTTCGGTTCAATATCCGATCTGTACCCCGATGAAGAGCATGAGCACCGTCACGGCGAACACGGCGAGCTGGAACCACCAGGTAAAGCGGAACCACTTCCCGTAGGAAACGTCCGCCATGGATAGCCCGATGAGGAGCACGGGGTTGGTGGGCAATATCACGTCGGTAAAGCCGTCCGCCATGCAATAGGTCAGAATGATGAGGTTGGCGGATAGCCCGAGCGGTCCCGCCAATTGCACGAGAATGGGCATGATGAGGAAGATCTTTGCCGAGGCGGAGCCGATGAAGATCTGCAAAAAGAGGATGAGCGCGTAGAGGATGAGGACGATCTCGAAGGGGGACCTGTTTTTCAGGCTCTCCACCACGCGGTGGATAATGGTGCCGAGGATGCCGCCCTCGTCCATGATGAGTTTCACGGAGGAGGCAAGGGCGATCATGGCGACGGCGGGGAGCATGGAGAGCACTCCCTGGCCGAACCATTTGAGCACGTCGGTGAATTTTTCGGAGAGGATCCCGCCCGCGATCAGCCCGCCGATGAGGAAGGTGCCCGCGAGAATGGGAATGGCGTAATCGGAGAGCACGGGCACCGTCGCCGCGAGGAGCAGCACGCCGACTTCCGCCGCGAAGAAGATGACGTAGGTGAGAAAGACCTTTCTGTCCGTTGTTCCTTCCTGCGCGGTGAGCGTTTGGCGCTTTTCTGCGTCGCGCAGATAGGTGAGCGACCGCTTGGGATCGCGCCCGATCCGCCGTACATGCAGCAGCAAAAATCCGCACACCATCGCAAAGATGACGGCAAAGAGCACGATCCTAAGGGAGATGCCGCTTGCAACGGTCACGCCCGCCTCTTCGGAGGCAAGCCCCACCGAGAAGGGGTTCGTGATGGCCGCGGAGAAGCCGAAGCACGCCGCCATCATGCAGACCGACAGCCCCGTGAGCGTATCGAAGCCGAGGGACAGGGCGAGCATGACGACGAGGGGGAGAAGGGTGACGAGTTCCTCGAACATGCCGAAGAGGCTGCCGAACGCCATGAAGATGAGCGCCAAAAGGCAGAGGAGGAGCTTCTTGTGCGCGGCGAATTTTCGGGTCGCGGCGCCGATGACGGCTTTGATGCCGCCCGTCTTTTCGACGATCAGGAACACGCCGCTCATCACAAGCAGAAAGACGCTGATCATGATGACGCGCACCCCGTCGCTTCCCGCAAAGAACACGCGGAAGGGCGCCGTGATCACCCGCCAGAAGGCGATGCCGTGGATCTCGCCCTGCGTATATGTACCGTCGGCGGAATATTCCCCCTGCGGGATGAACAGCGTCAGAAGGGCGCTGGCGGCGATGATGACCACGAGCATGCCCAATACCACAAAGAACGCCCTGCGGTTGATGCGCAAGAAGGATCTCTCCTTTTCCACGGCATCCGTGCCGGGCAAGTGATCCGTGGAGCGCGTTTCGGGGCTATGTTCTTCCGTTTCCTCTTTTTCCTCTGCTTCTCTCATGGTTTTTCTCCGTTTAATCTTTGAAATGGTCCTTGAGCGCGATGCTGCTCTGGTACCACTTCACGCACAGCCGTCTGTTCTCGGGGACGAAGTACCAGATCTCCTTCCCCACATACAGCTCGAAATCTTCGTTCACGCCGAAGAGCAGGCGGTACACCTGGTTGCCGTTGAAGTGCACCGTCATCTCTTCGCCGTCGTCCGTGCCCGTGTAGGTAAGCCCCGTCTTGTCGAGGCGGCAGACCCCGTCGCCCGCGTGGCGCAGGAAGGTCTTGCCGTCCTTGGAGGAGTGTTTCAGCTCTACCTTGCTCTCCAAACAATAATTTTCGTCGGCAGCCACTTCCTTGCAAAGCTCCTCCTGCTGCCAGTCGTACCAGCCGCGCAGATCGGCAAAGGGGGCGTTTTCCCCGAATTCATAGCGGTCGCCGAGGGTGGTCTGCATGCCGCAGGCGGTGCAGCGGAAAACGCGTTTGGAAGTTTCGCCCGCGCCCTCCGCGCCGCAGGCGGGGCACTTGTACAGGATCCCCTCAAGTCCCTCCGCAAGGCGCTTGGAACGGTATCTGATCTTGGGACGGGAGGCGAGCCATTCGTACTCATCGTAGTCCATCGCGCGGTCGAGGGCGGCGGCAAAGTCCTCGTAGCGCATCGCGGACAGCTCCTCCGCGCCGAACAGCTTGTCGAGGGTGCATTCCACGGGCGCGCCGCGGCGGGGGCCGTTTCCCCACTTGGGCTGCGCAAAGTAATTGCCGTGGATCTTGAAGAGATAGAGGTCGGCGCCCGATTTGTGCAGGAATTTGGAGGTCACGCTCTGGATGCCCTCGTATCTTCCCACCGTGGAGAGCCGCGCCTCGGGCATCATGAGCAGCATGCCCTTGCGCTGCCGCAGCACGCGCACGCAGTTCTTCGCGCTCTCGAGGTCGGCGGCGAACATGCTCTTGGGGATCACCCCGCCCATCTTCATGAGGGTGCCCACCCGCTTGTGATAGAAGTACAGGCGGGCGCAGATGATATTGGGATAATATTTTTTGAGATAGCGGGTAGAAAAGAGAAAGTCCACAAAGGTGCCGTGGTTCACGAGCACCACGGAGGGACGGTCAAGTTTTCCCGTGAGGTTGCGGAATTTGATCCTGAAATGGAAGCGGAGCCAGATCCCCGCAAAGAAGAAAAACAGGCGGTAGAGGAATTTGTGGGTGTCTTTGAGGTCGTAGTCGGAAGTATAGGGAGCCGCCCGCCGTTTGAGATAGGCGTTGAGCTTGGCGGTGAGCGCGTCGCGCTTGATAAAGAGCACGATCACCGCGGCAAGCAGAATGACAAAGACGACCGCCGCCCAGATGAGGCTTGCGGTGACGGCAAGATGGCCGAGCGCCACGCCGATGAGCACGGAGGGCAGGGCGCCGAGGCCCGTCAGCAGAATGTAGCGGGGATATTTCAGCCCCAGGCTCGCGGCAAGAAAGCAGATCATGCCGTAGGGGATCGCGGGCAGGATATACAGAAGGATGACGATGAGAGAAACGGTCCGCGTCGTCTTGGCGCTGTCCCAGTCGATGTCGATCTTCTTGGAGTAATATTCCCGCATGCGCGTGCCGAATACTTTGTAGCCGAGATAGATGAGGCTGTTGCCCGCGAGCACGCCGATCTCGCACACGAGGATGCCGAACCAAAGCCCGTAGCTCACGCCCGCCACCACCTGCACGGGTTCGGCGGGCAGGAACATGAGCACCACTTGCAGCATGGAGAGCAGGCCCACGGACGTCACGCCGCGCCAGCCGAAGCGCTGCGCGTTCTCGCGGATCTCCTCCTGCGTGATGCCCTTGCGGAAAAACGCCCGGAACACCTCGAAGTTGTCGCCCGCAAAGAGCAGGACGAGCACGGCGGCAAATAACAGCACGCCTGTGACCGCCACGACGATCTTGATTTTTGGGATCCGCTTCATACTCTCTCCGTCGGCGCGCGCCGCGCAGGCGCGCCTTCCCTTCGATTATAACGGATATTGTCAAAAATTGCAACACTTTTTCGCGCGGCTCCCTCTTTCCGCGGAAAAAAGAGGGAGAGCGCCTGCGGTTTTGAAAATTTTTTTCACGGCCGCCGCCATTTTCGGCATTTCCATTGACAAAATCCGCGGGTTGGGTTATAATGGGAAAAAACCGATCGAAAGAGGTCTTTATGGATATCCGTGAAATTTTACGCAGATGCGACCACACGTTGCTCTCCGTCACGTCGACGTGGGAGGAGATCGCGGCGCTTATCGACGACGGCGTCCGCTACGGCACCGCGTCGGTCTGCATTCCGCCCTGCTACGTTGCGGACGCGGCGAAATACGCGCAGGGCAAGGTCGCCATTTGCACGGTCATCGGCTTCCCCAACGGCTACAACACCAAGGAAGTGAAGGTGTTCGAAACTGCGGACGCCGTCGCAAAGGGCGCGGACGAGATCGATATGGTCATCAACATCGGCGATCTCAAGGCAAGGCGCTACGAAAAGATCGAGGACGAGATCAGGGCGGTCAAGGCCGCCTGCGGCGGAAAAATTTTGAAAGTCATCATCGAAACCTGCCTCCTTTCCGAGGAGGAGAAGATCAGGATGTGCGAGATCGTCACGGCGGCGGGCGCGGACTTCATCAAGACCTCCACGGGCTTTTCCAAGGCGGGCGCGACCCGCGAGGACGTCGCGCTGTTCAAAAAGCATGTCGGAAAGGGCGTCAGGATCAAGGCGGCAGGGGGGATCTCCTCCGTAAAAGACGCGGAGGACTTCGTCGCCCTCGGCGCAGACCGGCTGGGCACGTCCCGCATCGTAAAGATCGTAAAAGAGGAGGGCCTGTTATGAGCGTCCCCACCCCGCATATCGCCGCAAAGCGCGGCGACTTCGCAAAGACCGTTCTGATGCCCGGCGATCCGCTGCGCGCCAAGTTCATCGCGGAAAACTTTCTCGATGACCCCGTCCTCGTCAACAACGTGCGCGGGGTAAACGGCTATACGGGATATTATAAGGGCAAACGCGTGTCCGTCATGGCGTCGGGCATGGGGCAGCCCTCCATCGGCATTTATTCCTACGAGCTTTTCCACTTCTACGACGTGGAGAGCATCATCCGTGTGGGGTCCTGCGGCTCCTTCGACAAGGACCTGCATCTGCGGGACATCATTCTTGCGCAGGGCGCCTGCACCAACGGCAATTACGCGGCGCAGTACAACCTGCCCGGCACCTTCTGCCCGATCGCCGACTTCGGGCTTTTGAAGCGGGCGGCGGAGCTGTGCGAAGAGGCGGGCGTCCGCTATAAAGTGGGCAATATCTTCTCGTCCGATATGTTCTACGACGACGCGAACAGCGGCATGCAGTGGGCGAAGATGGGGGTCCTCGGCGTGGAGATGGAGAGCGCGGCGCTCTACTGCAACGCGGCGCGCGCGGGCAAAAAAGCGCTGTGCATCTGCACCGTGAGCGACAGCTTCCTCTATCCCGAAGAGAACGCCACCGCCGAGGAACGGCAGAACTCGTTCACGGCGATGATGAAGATCGGGCTTGAACTCGCATGACGGAGGACACATGGCAAAGAGAGTATTTCTGATCGTGCTCGACAGTTTCGGCGTGGGGGAATTGCCCGACGCCTCTCTCTGGCACGACGAAGGGAGCGATACGTTGGGCGCGATCCGCAACCATCCCGCTTTCCGCTGCCCGACGCTGAAAGAGCTGGGGCTATTCAACATCGAGGGCGTGGGTGGGGGCGTGCCTTCCCCCAAGGCGAGCTACGCGAGAATGGCGGAGCGTTCCATGGGCAAGGACACCACCATCGGGCATTGGGAGATCGCGGGGCTGATCTCGCCCGAACCGCTCCCCACCTATCCCGATGGATTTCCCAAGGAACTCATCGAAGAATTCGAAAAACGGACGGGCAGAAAGGTCATCTGCAACAAGCCCTATTCGGGGACCGAGGTCATCAAGGACTACGGGCGCGAGCAGGTCGAAACGGGCGCGCTCATCGTGTATACCTCCGCGGACAGCGTCTTTCAGATCGCCGCGCACGAGGACGTCGTTCCCGTCGGGGAACTCTACCGCGACTGCGAGATCGCACGGGAGATGCTCGTGCCGCCGCACAATGTGGGCAGGGTCATCGCCCGTCCTTTTACGGGCGCATATCCCTATACGCGCACGGCGAACCGCCACGACTATTCGCTGCTCCCTCCCGCCGACACCATGCTGAATTTGCTGCAACGGGCGGGATACGAAACGATCTCCGTCGGAAAGATCTACGACATTTTTGCGGGGAGCGGGCTTTCCGAGAGCAACCGCACCGTTTCGAACACGCACGGCATGCAGGTGACGAAGGAGATGCAGGCGCGCGACTTCAACGGGCTGTGCTTCGTCAATCTCGTCGACTTCGACATGAAGTACGGCCATAGAAACGACATCGAAGGCTATGCCGCCGCGGCGACCGAGTTCGACGGCTTTTTGGGCGGCTTCCTCCAAGATATGAGGCGGGACGACGTCCTTCTCATCACCGCCGACCACGGCTGCGATCCCTCGACGCCCTCCACCGACCATTCCCGCGAATACACCCCGATGCTCCTCTATGGGCAGGGGGTCCGAAGCGGCGTCGATCTGGGGACCCGCCCGACTTTTGCGGACATCTCCGCCACCGTGCTCGACCTGTTCGGCGTGCCGCAGGAGAAGACCGCGGGCACGAGCTTTTGGGGGGAGGTGCGCAAGTGACGGACAGGGCGCTCATGGAGGCGGCGCAGAAGGCGCGCGAAAATTCCTACTCTCCCTATTCCCGTTTCCGCGTGGGGGCGGCGCTCCTCACCAAGAGCGGGAAAGTCTACACGGGCTGCAACATCGAAAACGCCGCCTTTTCGGCGACCGTCTGCGCGGAGCGGACGGCGATCTTCAAGGCGGTGAGCGAGGGCGAGCGCGCATTCGAGGCGCTTGCCATCGTGGGCGGAAAGGAGGGCGAGACCGCCGCGTTCTGCGCGCCTTGCGGGGTGTGCAGGCAGGTCATCGCCGAATTCTGCCCGAAAGATTTCAAGATCCTTTTGGGTACGCCCGAAAACTTCGGAGCGTACACCTGCGACGCGCTCCTGCCCTTCTCCTTCGGCGGGAAGGACCTTTGATCCGCTTATGAAAAAATTATTCTTAAAAACAGGTTCTCTCTTGTTCGCCCTGGCGATTTTCGGCACGGGACTTTGCGGCTGCAAGCCCTATACCGATCTCACGGGCAGCGGCGGGCATAAGGTGCAGCTGTCCTTTTATGCCGTCAACGACCTGCACGGGAAATTCATGGATACGGACGACCAGCCCGGTCTGGACGAATTCACCACTTATCTCAAAAAGCTCTATAAGGACCCTTCGCGCGAAGAGATCTTGCTCTCCTCGGGCGACATGTGGCAGGGCACGGTGGAGTCATCGACGAACCGGGGGCAGCTCATGACGGAGTGGATGAACGAGGCCGGCTTTGTTTCCATGACCCTCGGCAACCACGAATTCGATTGGGGAGCCGACGTGTTGACCCCCAACAGCGAAGCCGCCGGCTTTCCCTTCCTCGCCATCAACGTGACGCAGGACGGCGCGCCCGCCGGTTATTGCCAAGCCTCGACGATCGTGGAAAAGAGCGGCGTCAAGATCGGCATCATCGGTGCGATCGGCGACTGCCTCGGCTCCATCTCGGGCGAATTCCAGACGGGACTGCATTTTGCCACGGGGAATGAACTCACCGCTCTCGTCAAGAACGAGGCGACCCGCCTCCGCACGGAGGAGGGGTGCGATTTTATCGTCTATTCCCTGCACGACGGAGGCGACAGCTTCTCCGCCTCGGGCGTAAACAACGTAAAGAACAGCGATATGGGGTATTACGACACCGCGCTTTCGGACGGCTATGTCGACCTCGTGTTCGAAGCGCACACCCATAAGCAATACATATTGAAGGACGAATACGGCGTCTACCATTTACAGGGTGGCGGCGAAAACCGCGCGCTGAGCTGCGCGGACGTTTCCTTTGACGCCGACACCAAGGAGTACACCGTGACCCCCAAGATCCTCCCGAGCGGCGAATACGCGAGCGACAGATTGTACGACGACCCCTGCATCGGGCAACTCTACGGCAAATATTTCCCCGATGAGGACCCTTATACCGCCGTGCTCGGGGAGAACGCGCGGCAGCGGGAGTCCTCCGGCATCGCCGAAACGGTCGCCGAACTGTACTACAAGAAGGGCGTGGAAGTATGGGGCGATGCCTACGAGATCGCGCTCGGCGGCGGTTATCTCAAAACGCGCAGCCCCTACGATCTTGCCAAGGGGAACGTCACCTATGCCGACGTATTCTCCCTGCTCCCCTTCGACAACGCCCTCGTCCTCGGCAGTATCAAGGGCAGCGATCTCAAGAGCAATTTCCTCGGCACCAAGAGGAACTATTACAGCTACCTCGGCGGAAATTTCGACGCGGGCAACGTGGAGGCCAATAAGACCTATTACATCATAATCGACAGTTATACCTCCACTTACCGCTGGAACAATATCACCGAGGTCGCCCGTCTTGAAGGCAACATCTATGCCCGCGATCTCCTGGCGGAATACATCAGGAGCGGCGCCTGGAGCAAGTAAGGGGGAAACGCCATGCGGATGTATGACATCATCAAGAAAAAACGGGACGGCGGGGAACTTTCCACCGAGGAGATCAAATTCTTCATCGGCGGGGTCACCGACGGCAGCATCCCCGATTACCAGACCGCCGCGCTGCTCATGGCGATCTATTTCCGCGGCATGTCGGTGCGGGAAACGTGCGATCTCACGTTTGCCGTGCGCGATTCGGGCGAGCGGCTCGATTTTTCGGCGATCGGCGGGATCCGCGCGGACAAGCATTCCACGGGCGGCGTAGGGGACAAGACCAGCTTGGTCGTCGCGCCCATTGTCGCCTCTCTCGGCGTAAAAGTCGCCAAGATGAGCGGACGGGGGCTGGGGCACACGGGCGGCACCGTCGATAAGCTCGAATCGATAGACGGGTTCCGCACCACCCTCTCGGAGGAAGAATTCATCGCGCAGGTCAACCGCGTGGGGCTTGCCATCGTGGGACAGTCGCGTCAGTTCGCGCCCGCGGATAAGAAACTCTACGCCATCCGCGACGTCACGGCGACGGTGGACAGCATGCCCCTCATCGCCGCAAGCATCATGGGCAAAAAGCTCGCCGCGGACGACGACTGCATCGTGCTCGACGTAAAGACGGGCAGCGGTTCCTTCATGAAGTCCGCAGAAGCGAGCAAGGAGCTTGCGCGGCTCATGGTGGACATCGGCAAGAGCGCAGGCAAGAAGATGGTCGCGCTCATCACCAATATGGACAGACCGCTCGGCAACGCCATCGGCAATTCCCTCGAAGTCATCGAGGCGGTGGAAACGTTACAGGGAAGGGGACCGAAGGATCTCACCGAGGTCTGCCTCACCCTCGCAAGCTATATGCTCTCGTTGGCGGGGAAGGGCGCTCCCGCGGCATGCAGGGCGCTCGCCGCACAGGCGATCGCGGACGGCAGCGCGCTCGCAAAGCTTAGGGAAACGGTCGCGGCGCAGGGCGGCAACGCGGCGCTCATCGACGATCCCGCTGGCTTTGCGCGGGCGAAATATTCCCATTCCGTCAAGAGCGGAAAGAGCGGCTACATCGCGCGGGCGGATACCGAGGCGTACGGCCTTGCGAGCCTCTTGCTCGGCGCGGGCCGCAACACCGCGGAGGACAGCGTCGACCCGAGCGCGGGCATCCTTTTGAAGAAGAAAACGGGCGATTTCGTGCAGGCGGGCGAAGAACTTGCGGTCCTCTGCTCCAACGATCCCTCCGCGTTCGCGGCGGCGGAAAAGACGCTGCTCGGCGCGACGGATTTCTCGGACGCAAGGCCCGCGGAGGAACCCCTCGTGTACGACGTCGTGACATAAACGGAAGAAAATGGCAAAATTATACTTCAAATTCGGGGCGATGGGCTGTTCCAAGACGGCGCAGGCGCTCATCACCAAATTCAACTACGAGGAGCGCAACATGAAGGTGCTCCTCCTAAAGCCCGCCATCGACGACAGGGACGGCGCCAACGTCGTCCGTTCGCGCATCGGGCTGGAACAGGAGGCGCTCGCCGTCGGAACGGAGGAGGATCTCTATGAGCTATACACCCGCCGTTATTCCGACTGCAACGTGATCATCGTGGACGAGTGCCAGTTCCTTTCCCCCGCGCAGGTGGACCAGCTCTCGGATATCGTCATCCGCAAAAATATCCCCGTGCTCTGCTTTGGGCTTTCCACCGACTTCACCACCCACCTCTTCCCGGGCAGCAAGCGGCTGTTCGAGGTCGCCGAATCCATCAGCGAGATCAAATCGGTGTGTACCTGCGGGGCAAAAGCGACGGTAAACGCGCGGATAGACGACCGCGGCAGGATCGTGACCGAAGGCTCGCAGGTGCTTCTCGGCGGCAACGACAGGTATGTGGCGATGTGCAGAAGATGCTGGCTGCGGCGGATCGCGGAGCAGGCGGAATAACATCCAAAGAGGAGGGTACGTTATGAGAAAGACCGTAAAGAGGGCTTTGCCGCTTGCGTTGGCGCTGATGATCGGCGCGGGCGCTCTTTCCGTCTGTGCGTTTCCGCGGACGGCGGCCGCGGAGGGGGATTATTACGCTCCCATTACCGCAACGGGCGGGGAGGAGCTTCTGGGCCAGCTCCACGACCTCATCACAACGACGCATACCCATTATACGACTTATGAGGACTGCAAAGACCCCGCCTATGTCAAACGGACGGACCCCGGTCCCAACGGCCAGCTCATGGAATTTTATGCGCAGGCGGAATTGTCTGCAAAATGGCAGAGCGCGGCGTCGGGAACGTGGAACCGTGAGCATGTCTGGTGCCAGAGCCTTTCGAACGGACTTTGGGGACAGGGCGGCGGCGGAAGCGACCTTCTACATATCCGTCCCACCGAGAGCCGCGTGAACAGTGCGCGCAATAACGACAAATACGGCGAAGTTTCTTCCCGCACGCCGATTTGGTACCGCGATGCGGAAAATAACGAGATCGCCGTTGCGGGTTATTCCGTCGGTGCCGTGTTTGAGCCGATCGATTCCGTCAAAGGGGATGTCGCCCGCATCGTTTTGTACGTTTACACCCATTACAATTCGTACAACAATGTGTACGGGACTACCAACGGGAACGGAAAGAGCAGCTACTTCGGGACATTGAAATTTACGAACATCATGTCGGCCGATAGTGAGAGCGAAGCCGTTGCGCTTCTTCTCAAATGGCATGAATCCGATCCCGTGGACGGGTTGGAACTTGCGCGGAATGAAGCGGCCTGCGACATTCAGGGCAACCGCAATCCCTTTGTCGATCACCCCGAGTATGTAAAAGCGATCTGGGAAAATCTTTCCATGACCGATCCCGATCCGGTAGAGCCGGGACCTACGGAGCCAACGGGGGAAACGATCACGATCACGCTTTCGAGCTTCGACCTTACCAACGGATACGGCTTTAAGAGGTGGTCGGCAGGCGGGATCGGCGGGATCGCTTTCCTTTATGGCGGCAGCGACAGCTATCCCGCCAATAAGGGCATGCAGTTCAATAAGAGCAAAAGTTCCTACTACATTGCAAGCGATCTCCCCACAAAGAGAGCCATCAAGTCGGTCACCGTGAAATCGTTCAAGGGGGAGTCCGACAGACCGTGGAAGCTCCTTACGTCGGATAGCCCCTACGGACAGGTTTCCGGCAAACCCACAAACGGTACCGACTGCGGCACCAAAACGGTTACGGAAGGAGGTGTCACCTGGACGTTGGACGGGGAAGATACCTATTTCGCCCTCACTTATGAGCTGTCAGGCAAGTCGGGCGCGGCATATCTCGACAGCATCATTGTTGAATACGAAAGCGAAGAAGAATTACCGCCTGTCGATCCCGATCCTGTGGACCCTGAACCCGTCGACCCCGATCCCGTCGACCCCGATCCCGTCGACCCTGAACCTGTGGACCCCGATCCTGCGGAGCCGGAGCCTTTCGGCTTCGGGTGTGAAGGGACGATCGGCGGCGCGGGCGCGGCGGTCTTTGCCGCGGCGCTTCTCGCGGCTGCCGTTGCGATCCGCCGCAAGCCATAGAAGAAGGACAGCCCCCCCGTGCTCCCGCCCAAAGGAGCCGCGTAGGGGGCGTTTCCGTAAAAATGTAGTTTTTTGTAGAAAAATTATTGAATTAAGATTGACATGCTTGTCCCGAAATGATATAATTTTGAAAGGGAAGATACGGGGCGGCAAACGCGGTTTGCCCCTTTGGCCGCAAGGCTGTTCGATAAGATTCGGAGGAGGAGAGGATATGCTTGATCTGCTGGCGCTGAATCCGCTTAAACCGACAGATATTATTTTCTTCATTGTGCTGGCCGTGATCGTTGCGCTCTGTATCGGTTTCTACTTTTTGATCCCCGTGATCAACAAAAAACAATATCGGGAAATGCGCGACAACCTCCGCAAGCGGGAGGCTGCGTTCAAATCCAATGTGCAATACGCCGAAAACGATCCGCCCGCAAGCGAGCCTTCCGATGAAGGGGAAGCCGTGCAGGAGGAGGACGAGGCGCTCCCTTACGGTATGCCGACCGATCCCACCGAACATGAAGAAAAGTAGGATCTTCGCTACCGTAATTTATTTTATTTTCACTTTCGGGATCGGCGTGCTGTTCGCGGTGACCCTCCCCGGTTACTTTGCGACCTTCACCGTTCCCGCCGAGGTGATCGCCGAGGCCTTGGCAGGCAAGGACTTTTTGACCGGCATCGTCTTGACGGAACCCGTCGGCTTTTACAGAGAACCCGTGCTGGAGGCGCAATTCGGCGGCGGCGGCGTGGTGCTCTACGAAACGGTGGCGGAGGTCTACGACCGCAATGCCGCCAAAGAGGATGCGGAACCGTCGGGCGGCTTGACCCACGGCATGCTCTATAAAGCCTACACGGGGTACGTTTACGGCGTTTCGGGGAGCTACGATGTGTTCAGCGAGGGGCCGAACGGCACATCGCTGCGGGTGACGGATAGCAACGGCACGGAGAAGAAGCTCCCGCTCCTCGATTACGACGCGAACGGCGACGGAACAAACGACGGCATTTCCACTTTTACGCAGAACGGCTTTATCATTCTCGAGATCCGCGAGAGCGACGTTTCCTCGGTCATGCGGCTGGGCTTTACCGATAAGACGGGCGCCACCGTCTTTACGGCGGAAACGGCGCGGACGCTGGACTTTACAGGCACGTTCTTCGATCGGTTCGGCGACATCGGCGGCTACAACGAACTGGTCGCCGCGGGAAGCCGCGAGGGCGTTTCTGCCGAGGAGTCGGCGGCTTACGCCAAGGAGCGCAACGATTACGTCGAAGCCGTCATCCGTTCGCTGGAAGAGGACCCCGTCTGTGCGGTCACTTCCCGCAGCGAGGAATACAAAGCCGCGTCCGCCTTGGTCAACAAGCGCGCAAACGGCAAGGCGATCCCGTTCGTCATCGTCTATTTCATCGCCATTTACATCATCGCGGATTTCCTTCTGGGAACGCACTATATCATAAAATTCTTCCGCTGGTTCTTGTTCAAGGTATGCAAGATCCCGCACAAGGAGAAAAAAGCACCCGCCAAGGAAGAGGTTTTCGGACACGACTATTACTGCACGGTGACCCTCCGCCTCGACCTTTCGGAAGCGCCGGATTTTAACGGCAGCGCAGAGATCAAATATACGAATGGGGGAGAGGAATTTGTGTTCTCCCTGCTGAAGGAAGAGGGCTATACGGCGACGCAGCGCCTCAAAGCGGGCGTTTACGTCAATCCGTTCATCGATATCGATAGGACCTATGCTCCCGTCGATCTCCCCGACAATCTGGAAGTCGAGGGGTATCAGATGGAAAAGACCGTAAAAATAGTAAGGCGTGAGGTATAACGCTTATGAGGATAACCATTCAGCACTTGACCAAGATCTTCCCCAGCCGTTCCAAGGGGGGCAAAGCGGTACACGCCGTGGAGGACATGAGCATCGAGATCCCCTCCGGCGAGCTTGTGGGCCTGCTCGGCCCGTCGGGCTGCGGAAAGTCGACCACGCTCTTCATGTTGAGCGGGCTGGAAAGCCCCTCCTCGGGAAAGATCCTCTTCGACGATCAGGACGTGACCACCCTTGCCGCCGAAAAACGCGGCGTCGGGCTGGTGTTCCAGAACTATGCGCTGTATCCCCACATGACGGTGGAGCAGAACATCCGCTTCCCCCTCGACAACATGCGCATCAAGAAGGAAGAGGGCAACGCCCGCGCTTTGGACGCGGCGCGGCTGGTGCAGATCGAGGACCTCATGGCGCGCAAGCCCCACGAGCTGTCGGGCGGCCAGCAGCAGCGCGTTGCCATCGCCCGCGCCCTCGTCAAAATGCCGAACGTATTGCTTCTTGACGAGCCGCTTTCCAACCTCGACGCCCGTCTGAGGTTGCAGACGCGCGAGGAGATCAAGCGCATCCAGCGCACGACGGGCATCACGACGGTGTTCGTCACCCACGACCAAGAGGAGGCGATGAGCATCTGCGACACGATGGTGGTGATGAAGCTCGGCGTCGTGCAGCAGATCGGCGCGCCGCAGGCGATCTACGACGATCCCAACAACCTGTTCGTGGCGAACTTCCTCGGTACGCCTCCTATCAATATCTTTAAGGGAAAGTTCGAGAACGGAAAAGTTTCCGTCGGCGGGGAAGTCATCGCCGAACTACCCGGTTACTCCTCTTTTGACAATTGCGATGTGTTCGTCGGCATCCGCCCCGAAGGCTTCGTCTACCGTCCGGACGGTGCGTTCACCCTCCATGTGGACCATATCGAGGTCATGGGCAGGGACAAGTCCATCGTCGCCACGCACGAAAGCTCCACGAAGCCGACCGTGCGCTGCATCATCGACAGCGACGTCGTATTGCCCGAGGACGCGACCGAACTCAAATTCCGCATCAAACCCAATAAACTGTTCCTGTTCGGCGCCATCGGCGAGGACCGTATCCGCTACCCGCTCAACGTTTTCGAAGGCAAGATCGAGGGCGGAAAGGTGACCGTCGGCGGGGAAGCCATTGCGGAAACGGAGCTTTCCGACCGCGAGGTATACGTCGGGATCTCTCCCGAGGGATTTGTCTGCGACGAAAACGGCGCGCTGCCTCTCAAGGTGAGCCGCACCGAGACCAAGGGGAAGAACATCTTCCTCCGCGCCTCGCACACAAGCTGCAAAACGGCGAGCGTGCGCTGTGTGATCGGCGGCGATACCGCGCTGCCCGAGGGCGCTTCCGAACTCAGATTCAATGTCAAGCCCCATAAGATAGTCCTGTTTGACGCCGAAACGGAGGAGAGGTTGAAATGATGGAAGAAGAGAAAGCCAATATCGGCTCCGCGACGCCTCCGAAGCAGCACAACAGGTTCGTGCGCTATTTTATCGGTTTGGGCGCCCGCATCAAGGGCTGGTTTGTGGATAAATATACGGCGGTGAAAGATTTCTTCACCGGGCTGTTCAAAAAGAAGCCCAAAGAGGAGTTCGATCCGGACGCCCCCCGGCTGAGCCGCGGGGAGAAACTTCGCCGCGGTCTGAAATCGCAGAGCGGGTGGTTGTTTGTCGCGCCGGCGCTCATTTTGATGGCCATCTTCACATTTTACCCCATTATCGCCGCGTTCATCGGGTCCTTCAAGCAACAGTACTCGGGCATGACGGGCAATTTCAACGGATGGGGTTTCGACAATTTCGTTCGCGTCTTTAAGGGTGACACGGGAACGGGCGGCGCCAGCTTTGTTCAATGTCTTGTGAACACGCTGGTCCTCACCTTGGTTTCCGTGCCTCTTTCTACTCTGCTGGCGCTGCTCATCAGTGTGGCGCTCAATTCCATCAAGAAGGTGCAAAAGGCGTACCAGACCATCCTCTTTTTGCCCTATCTTACCAACGCGCTCGCCATGGGCGCCGTGTTTGCGACCTTCTTCAAGATCATCGGCACGGCGAGCAACACCGAAACGGTGGGCATCGTCAACATTGTCCTCGGCTGGTTCGGCATAGACCCCATCGACTGGGTGGGGCTTACTTCGCCGCACTGGGAGATCGGCAGTTTGCAGATCCCGTGGGCGAAATACATCGTCGCCATTGTCTATGAGGTCTGGTCGGGGCTTCCGTTCAAGATCCTGATCCTGTTCAGCGCGATGCAGTCCATCAACAAGCAGTATTACGACGCCGCCAAGGTGGACGGCGCGAGCCGTTGGACGGTCCTCTGGCGCATTACCGCACCGATGATCATGCCGCAGATCAGCTATCTTCTCGTGACGGGCATCATGGGCGGCATGAAACAATATTCGGCGATCGTCGGCCTCTTCGGCGAAACGATGGGGCAGGATTACGACATGGGCACGATGGTCGGATATCTCTATAACTATATCTCGCTCGGGCAGACGGGCTATGCGTTCGC
>CANQWX010000008.1 GCA_947627665.1 uncultured Clostridia bacterium | reverse complement strand
CACTCATGTCGCATTGCGCCAACGATTATCAATCGTTGGCAGAAGGCAATGCTCCACCCTTTCAGGGACAGCAAGAGGTTGAGATTTCTCCACTCCACTCCGCCTTCGGCTTCGGTCGAAATGACGAAAAAGGGGTATCCCCTCCTAAGGAGGCGCCTTTCTTGCCCACCCCTTGAGGGGTGGGTGTCTTGCCGCAACGGCGGCAAGACGGAAGGGGGTGTGTTGTAAAGCCCTCTCCGAGGGGGGGTGGGGGTCCTTCGTCCTCAAGCCCGCCGCCGAAAATTTTACTTGATCATTCTCTTCCAGATCTCTTCGAAACGCTCCTCGGTGTCGAGCGTGTCCTCGGCAAGTTTGCGGATGTCCTCGTCCTCCTTGTCGTCGCTCATGTCCGCGAGGCTCGACTTGATCGCCGTGATCCCCATCACGGTGCCCTGCGTCATCATCTCCGCGATGTGCGCGCGGGAATTGTCCGCCATCGTGTTCATCTTGATGCTACTCCACATCATCGCCTTCTTGAAGGGACCGGGGTCCTTGAGTTCGATGTTCTTGTCTTTGGCGAGAATGGCGGCTCTCCCACAGAGATGTTCGTATTCGTCGTGCTGGTGCAACAGCTCCTCTCTGACGTCCTCGTCCTCCGCCTCGGGCAGAATGTCCGAGATGGATTGCAGGGCGAGCTGACAGTTCCGATAGATCTCGGAAAGGATCTCTTCGCTCTTTTTCAGTGCCATGATCGTTCTCCTTTTACCCACAGGTTGAGAAAATTCGCAAATAATATGCAAAACCGCTTGACATTTCCCCGCCGCTGTGATAAATTGGACGATGAGCCGCTAAGGACGGGCAACCAAGCGTTCTTGAAAGAGAGGACCGCCTATGCAGCCTTGCGAGACCGATAAGGAGGTACAGCAGAATGTACGCGATCATCGAAAACGGCGGAAAGCAGTATAAGGTTTCCGAGGGCGACGTGGTGCGGGTGGAAAAGCTCAAGGCCAATGTGGGCGACGAAGTCACCTTCCCCGTGCTCATGGTGGGCGGCGAGGACGGCGTAAAGGTCGGGAAAGAGACCGAGGGCGCCAAAGTCACCGCAAAAGTGGAAGCGCAGGAAAAGTACAAGAAGATCATCGTCTTTCAGTACAGGTCCAAGAAGAACGAGCGCAAGAAGCAGGGCCACCGCCAACCGTTCACGCAGGTCAAGATCGAGAGCATCACGCTCTGATCGGCCGCAAGGGGGCGTTTGCCCCGCGAATTTCAGAAAAAGGAGAAAGAAAAATGTTTTTTATTGCATTATTCGCTCATAAAAAGGGGACGGGTTCCTCGCACAACGGCAGAGATAGCAATGCCAAGCGCCTCGGCGTAAAGCGTCAGGACGGGCAGCTCGTGCATGCGGGGACCATCATCGTGCGCCAGCGCGGGACCAAGATCCACCCCGGCGAGAACGTCGGCATCGGCGGCGACGACACCCTGTTTGCGTTGAAGGACGGCGTTGTCCGTTTCAAGCGTTTGGGCAGAGATAAGAAGCAGGCAGTCATCGAAGAAGTCAAAGAAGCGTAAAGCAAAGCCTCCCAATTTCGGGAGGCTTTTTCGTTAGGGTCGGGTGGAGCGGCGTAGCCGTGACAGGTGGGGGAAATGACCTGCCCCCACTTGTTGGGGCGGAGCAAGGATTTTTTGTCATTTCGCCCCGCGCGCTGTTCTGTTTCTCTAAGCGCGGCACGAGCCGCAGGCGAAGTACCGAAGCCGCACATTCTTTTTTCGTCATTTCGACCGAAGCGAATGCAATGAGCGGAGTGGAGAAATCTCAACCTTATTAAAATGCGGTAGAGATTCCTCGACGACGCTCGGAATGACATTTAAGAACGGCGCGCGGGGCGACTACGCTCGGAATGACGAAAAGGGTACCCCCTCCATTGGAGGGGGATCCAGGGGGTGGGCAATAAAACCACGTCATGTTGAGCGGAGGCGTTAGCCGAAGTCGAAACATGGTCCACTTGTCACCCATTCGACTGCGCTCAGGGTGACGTATTGAGAACGCGGGGCAGGGTGACGTATTGAGAACGCGGGGCAGGGTGACGTATTGAGAACGCGGGGTGGGCATTCTCAAAACACGCCTGCCACCTTGTTCAAAATACATTCGCCCGTTCCGTAGGTGTAGCCGAAAATGTACAGCGTGCCGTCGATCAAGCAGGCGCGGGCGTCGTCGGGTTCTGCGCCGACGTTCTCCACCGTGGTGAGTTCCACGAGAGCATAGCCGTCGAACCGCAGCAGGAGATACCCGCTCGCGTGCTCGCCATTGGCATCGATCTGCAAGCCCACAAGCCCGTGTTCCGCGTCGATGAAGCAGGCCTTGAACGCGGTGGAAAACCGCGCAAACAGCTTGAATTCGCAAAGCGGGGTCACCTTTTCCTCGTCCGAGGCATAGACTTCGATCTTGAGTTCGTCGGATCCGTCCCCGTAACCGATGCCGAGCAGCGTCCCGCCGAAAAACTTGACAAGGCTCATCGAATACCCCGGGATCGTGCCCGTGTCCTTGGACGTGATGTGGCTGTAATCGTGCAGATCGAACTCAAACACGGGGTCGGTCACTTCGTAGTAAGTTTCTTCCGCCGTGCAGACATAGGCGGTGTCGCCGTCGAAGCGCACCGATTTGACGCTCTCCTTGGGCGCAAAGTTCTCCACGGCGGCAATTTGCGCAAAGCTCGAAATGTCGAAGCAGTAGAGATTGCAGGTGGGGTAGCGCAACCACTCGAGGGGGTCCTCCTCCGTATCGTGACCGTAGGAGTAGACGGAGGAGAGCACCTGCCCCGTCGTGACGACGCGGAGCACGCCCTCGTATTCGTCGAGGGAATATTGATCGGCGATGCTGCCGATCGCGGACATTTCGCCGCGATAGGTGAGCGATGTGCCGTCGTAGGACGTGCGGGCGATCTCGGTCCTATTGCGGGTGCACTGTGCAGGCCCTCCCAAGAGGTCCTCGTGCTCCAGCTCGAACGCTTCGGTATAGGTGCGGGTGGTGTAGAGGTTCTCCGCCGAAACGTACACGTTCTCCGAAAAGTCGAAGTAGGCGCGGCTCGCGTGGACGGAGAGGGCGTCCGCCGCAAAGGACGTGATCACCGTAAAGCGCGCCCGTACGGGGTTTTCGGGCAGGACGATGTCCTCCATCGGCAGAACTTCGCCGTCCGCTTCGGGCAGGTATTGCTTCTCTTCGGCAAAGTCGGGGTCCCTTCCCACCGTGAAGTTGCTGACAAGGAGCAGGGTATTCCCCGCGAGGCGGGAGGAAACGTAGTCCCCCGAAACGGCGCTCCGTGCAAATTCGCGGGGCTTGGCAGGGTCGGAAACGTCGATGCCGAGCACGCGGGTAAAGAGCGCCTTTGCGTCCCCGTCGTAGTAGGGCACGAGGATGAGGATCTTGGTGCAGTCCGAAGTAAGGTACATCTCCCGCCGCGCGCCGTAATGGTAGGCGTAGGGGTCCTCGTCCGAAATCGCATACGTACTCACTTTTTCGCCCGAAACGGTGTAGATATTGAGGATGAGTTTTGCGGGGTCGGTGTAGGCGGGCGCGAGCTGCTTGTCGCCGTTTTCATCGGGAATGGGTTCCCCGTATTCGTCCACGATGACGCTGCTCGGATGATAGTACGCTTCGGCGTAGCTCAGATAGTAGAGGTACTTGTCGCTGCGCTTCAAAAGATCGCCCTCCACAACACCCGCTACTTGGTTGTTCGTCACTTCCTCGTAGTGCTGATCCGAGGTAGGCGGGGCTGCTTCGCCCGTCGCTCCGCCCGCATCCTCGATCGCCCAAAAGCCGTCGTCCGAGGGGGCCATATCGACCCCTTGCGAGGCCGAGAAGAGGCCGTCAAGCACCCATTGCTGAAAATTGTTGGTGAGGCGGGGCTTTGTGCAGGCGAGGGAGCCGATCTTGTCCATGAGGGCGTAGTATTCGCTGCCCGTGTAGGCGGAAATGTCGTACCCGCCCACGGTATAGGGGACAAAGAGGGTGAGATGAAGCGCCAAAACGAGCGCCGCCGCCGAGGAGAGAACGGAGATGAGGGCGATCTTGCGCCGTTTCTTTTGCGCCCGCCGCTTTTCTTCCGCCTTTCCGAGAATTTTATCCACCCGTTCGTCATAGGGGTCATAAGTCGTCATAGCCGATACCTTCCTTTAAGAGAATTTCTTTGAGGGCGGTCTTTGCCCTTGCGAGGAGGTTGTACACCTTTTTGCGGCTCTTGCCCGTCATGCTGCAAATTTCGGCGATCTTGTAGCCGTCGAAATAGGAGAAGTAGAGCACGTCGCGGTAGTCCTTTTGCAGCGCTTGCAGAGCCTGGAACACCGTTTCGTCCCGCAGGCGGTCGGCGACGTCCTCCTCCATACCCGCGTGGACGAGGCGGCCGTCAAAGTCCGGGAGAGGCTGCGTGCGCCTTTGGGCACGGAGATAGTCGAGGCACTTGTTCCTGGCGATCCTGTAAAGATACGCCTTGAAGTGCAGGACGTCGGGGAGCTGTTTTTGCCTGATGAGGAGCGTGGCAAAGGACTCCTCCATGACGTCCTCGGCGGCGGCGTCGTCGCGCACATAGAGATAGGCGTAGCGGGTAAGCCCGTCGCTGTATGTACGCACGAGGTCTTCGAGGGCATGGCGGTCACCTTGCAGAAAGCGGCGGTAGCTACTTACACCGTTGTCCGACATCGGGCACCTCCTACACAAATAAGACGTTCGGAAAGCGAAAATTACTCACCAAAAGTATAGCGATTTCGGAATTTTTTGTCAAGAGAGGGCTTTGGGGCGCTTGCTGTCCCTGAAAGGGTGGAGCATTGCCTTCTGCCAACGATTGATAATCGTTGGCGCAATGCGACATGAGTGAGCGCATTTGCCGCGCGAACGGTGACCGAACACGGGGTTCTACCCGTGTGAGAAAGTGGCATGAGCGGAGCGAATGCCGAAAGGGTTCTCGGAGAACCCCTCAGTCACTCACTGCGTTCGTGCCAGCTCCCCTGCAAGGGGCAGCCAAGGCCTCAGGCTCGGCTAACGCCGTACACCCCTCTCGAATGCTTGCAAAGCGCGCACGTTTATGGTATAATGCCAAGGATATGAAGGTGTTTGCGGTGAGCGATCTGCACCTCTCGGGGCTTATGGACAAGCCGATGGACGTGTTCGGCCCCGGCTGGGAGGGTCACTTCGAAAAAATCAAAGCCGATTGGGAGAAAAAAGTTTCGGACGGCGACATCGTGCTCATCGGCGGGGATACCTCGTGGGGCATGTACCTCGAAGAGGGCGCGTTCGATCTCAGATCCCTTGCCCCCCTCAAGGGGGAGAAGGTGTTCATCCGCGGCAATCACGACTTCTGGTGGAGCGCCATCTCCCACGTCCGCGCCGCCGCGCCCGATGATACCTTCCACTTCCTGCAAAACGACTGCGTGAAGATCGGCAAATATATCATCGCAGGCTCGCGGGGCTGGCTGTGCCCGGGGAGCGCAGACTTCACCGAGCACGACATGGCGCTCTATCTGCGCGAGGGGGAGCGCTTCCGCCTCGCCTTCAAAGAGGTGGAAAAGGTGCGCCGCGAAGGGGACGTCCTCATCGCGCTCATCCACTATCCTCCCTTCGGCGCCAAGCTCGAGGACACCGTGTTCACCCGCCTCTTCGAGGAGAACGGGGTGGATAAGGCGGTGTTCGGGCACCTGCACGGCGCGGGGTTCTTCCCGCTCAAGAGCGAAAAGAACGGCATTTCGTACTATCTCACCTCCTGCGACAAGCTGCACTTCACGCTGGCGCAGATCCTGTGAAAACCATTCGGGAGAAAAAACCGTGACAAGAAAAGACTTACTGGGGCTGTACGACCTCTCCGCAGGGGAGATCGAAACGATCCTCGCCCTCGGGCTGCGTTTCAAGGCCGCCTTAAAGCGCGGGGAAAAGGAACACACCGCCCTCAAAGGCAGATCGGTCGTCCTTCTCTTCTATGAGAACAGCACCCGCACCCGCACGAGCTTCGAGCTGGCGGCGAAATTTCTGGGGGCGCAGGTCGTCAACATCTCGGTGGCGACTTCCTCCGTGCAGAAGGGGGAGACCCTCGTCGACACGGGCAAGACCCTCGACGCGATGAAAAACGACTTCATCGTCATCCGCCATGCGATGGGCGGCGCGCCCAAGCTGCTCGCGGAAACGGTGAAAGCGCACGTCATCAACGGCGGCGACGGCATGCACGAACACCCCACGCAGGCCCTCCTCGACATGCTCACGCTGAAAGAGCATTTCGGGCAGATCGCGGGCTTGAAGATCGCGGTTTTGGGGGACATCCGCCATTCCCGCGTCGCCAAGAGCAACCTCTACGGCCTCACCAAGCTGGGCGCCGAGGTCCGCATGTTCGGGCCGCGCACCCTGCTTCCCGAGGGGCTGGAACGGGAGGGCGCGATCGTCTGTTCTTCCCGCGAGGAGGCGGTGGAGGGCGCCGACGCCGTCATGGGCCTCAGGATCCAGCTCGAGCGGCAGAAGGCGGGCAATTTCCCCTCCCTCGGCGAATATCAAAGATACTACGGCATAGACGAAAACGTCTTGCATGCTGCGAAAAAAGGCGCGCTCGTGCTCCATCCCGGTCCCGTCAACAGGGGGGTGGAACTGACGAGCGGCGTCATCGACGGGGCGCAGAGCCGCATCGACGATCAGGTCCTTTCGGGGCTTGCGGTGCGCATGGCGGTTTTATCTCTTCTCGGAGGGGAGGAAAGGGCATGATCTTCAAAAATGCGCAAGTGGTGGTCAAGGACAAACTCGTCCGCACCGACATCACGGTGGAAAACGGACGCATCATCCGGCTCGGAACGGCGGACGGGGAGGACGCGGTCGACTGCACGGGGCTGACGATCTTTCCCGGACTCATCGACATGCACGTCCACCTGCGGGAGCCGGGGGCGGAGCGCAAAGAGGACATTCTGAGCGGCTGCCGCGCCGCGGTCAGGGGCGGGTTCACGCAGGTCTGCTGCATGCCCAACACCGACCCCGTCGCGGACAACAAGGTAGTCGTTTCCTATATAAGACAGCGCGCCGAAGAGGTGGGACTGTGCAAAGTACATCCCATCGGCGCCATCACCAAGGGACAAAGGGGGGAGGAGCTTGCCGCGATCGGCGGCATGAAGGCGGCGGGCGCCGTCGCCCTCTCCGAGGACGGCAAGAGCGTGCTCTCCTCCAAACTCATGGCAAACGCCATGCGGTACGCAAGCGATTTCGGGCTGAAATGCCTCTGCCACTGCGAGGACCCCTCCCTTTCGGACGGCGGCTGCGTCCACGAGGGCTACAACGCCACGATAGCGGGGCTGAAGGGGATCCCGCGCGCCGCCGAGGACGTCATGATCGCCCGCGAGCTTGTGCTCTCGGAGAGCCTCGGTTTGCCCGTGCACATCTGCCACGTTTCCACCTTTAGCGGCGTGCAGCTCATCCGCGAGGCCAAGGCGCGGGGGGTCAAGGTCACCGCCGAAACCTGCCCGCACTACTTCACGCTCACGGACGACGCGATCCGCTCCTTCGACCCCAATACCAAGGTAAATCCCCCGCTGCGGGAGGAAAGGGACCGCCTGGCGATCCTCGAGGGCCTCAAAGACGGCACCCTCGACTGCATCGTCACCGATCACGCGCCCCATCATGAGGACGACAAGCGGGTGGAATACGACCGCGCGGCGTTCGGCATCAGCGGGCTGGAAACGAGCTTTGCCCTCTCCTATACGCAGCTCGTCAGGGGGGGCGTTCTCACCCTGCCGCAGCTGGCGGAGAAGATGAGCGGCAACCCCGCCCGCATTTTGGGGCTTTCGGGCGGGGAACTCAAAGAGGGCGCGCCCGCCGACCTCACCGTCGCCGACCTCAACAAGAAGTGGAAAGTGGACCCCAAGGACTTTGTCAGCAAGGGCAAAAATACCCCGTTTGCGGGGAGAGAAGTGTACGGCAAAGTGGTCTATACCGTCGTGGACGGCAGCGTCAAATATTCGCTCGCAAGGGGGGACCGGGCATGATCGTAGATACCCTCATCGAAAAGATCGCCGAAAAGCAAAACCCCGCCTGCGTGGGGCTGGATACCTCCTTTTCCTATCTTCCCGAAACGATGCAGCGCGCATACGCGGAGGAGAAGGCGGCGGGCGTGCTCGAATTCAACAAAAACATCATCGACGCCGTCTGCGACGCCGTGCCCGCGGTCAAGGTGCAGATCGCCTATTACGAGCCGTTGGGGGCGGCGGGCCTCTCGGCTTTTGCGGCGACCTGCCGCTATGCAAAGGAGCGGGGACTGATCGTCATCGCGGACGCCAAGCGGGGCGACATCGGCGCGACCGCGGCGCAGTACGCGGAGGCATTCTTGGGAGAGGGGGAGCTTTCCGCCGATTTTCTCACCGTCAACGGCTATCTCGGCACGGACGGGATCGCTCCCTTTATGGAGGCATGCAAGCAAAACGACCGCGGGATCTTCGTCCTCGTCAAGACGAGCAATCCCTCCTCGGGCGAATTGCAGGACTTAAAACTTGCGGACGGCCGCACGGTGTACGAGCGGATGGGCGACATGGCGGAAGCGTGGGGAGATGGCTCCTGCGGCAGATACGGCTATTCCCGCGTGGGCGCCGTCGTCGGGGCGACCTATCCCGAAGAGGGCAGACGCCTGCGCGCGCGGCTTCCCCGCACCTTCTTTCTCATCCCGGGATACGGGGCGCAGGGCGGCAACGCCGCAATGCTCAAGGGCTGTTTTGCCGCGGGCGGCATGGGCGGGATCGTCAACAATTCCCGCGGGATCCTCTGCGCCTATCAAAAGAGGGGGGGAACTTACTTTGAAGCGGCACGGGCGGCGGCGCTCTCCATGCGGGAGGAGCTATTGTCCGTATTGGGGGAAATATGCGCGAAATAAATGCGACCGTTCTCGAAAATTGCGCGATCGCGCCCGAAATTTATTCTCTCACCTTTGCCTTGGAGCAGCCCGTGCGGGTGCGGCCGGGGCAGTTCGCCATGGTGGGGGTGGACGGCTTTCCGCTCCGCCGTCCCATCGCCATATGCAAGGCGGAAGGGGAGCGCGTCACCCTCTGCTACCGCTTGCGCGGGGAGGGCACGCGGCGGCTCGCTTCCCGCTATTCCCGCGGGGAGAAGATCTCGGTGCTCCTGCCCCTCGGCAACGGCTTTTCCGTGGCGGAAAAGGAAAAACGGGTCGCCCTCGTCGGCGGCGGCGTGGGGATCTTCCCCCTCATCTCCGTCCTCCGCGAATATGCGGAACAGAAGGAAATTTACGCCTATATGGGCTTTCGCAGCAGGGGGGACGTCTGCCTGCAATACGAGTTACAGCGGGCAAAGGAGCTGACGGTCGCAACGGACGACGGCTCGTCGGGCTTTTGCGGCACCGCCGTGCAGGCGTTCATGGAGAACGTGGAACGGGTGCGGCCCGACGTTGTGCTCGCCTGCGGCCCCACCCCGATGCTCCGCGCCCTCAAAAGCGCCGCGGCGGGGCGGGACTTTCCCGTCTATGCCTCCCTCGAAGAGCGCATGGGCTGCGGCGTGGGCGCCTGCCTCGTCTGCGTGTGCGCCCTTTCGGACGGCAGCCGCGCGCGGGTGTGCAAGGACGGCCCCGTGTTCGATCTTGGCGAGGTGATCCTATGAGCGATCTCGGCGTCACACTCTGCGGGGTAGCGCTCAAAAACCCCGTCATTCCCGCCTCGGGCACCTTCGGCTTCGGCAGGGAATTTGACGAACTGTACGACATTTCGGTGCTCGGCGCCGTGTGCACCAAGGGGCTTACCCTCGAGCCGCGGGCGGGCAATCCCACCCCCCGCATCGCGGAGAGCAGGGGGGTCATCCTCAACGCCGTCGGGCTGCAAAACCCCGGCGTCGAACACTTCATCGCGCACGATCTGAATTGGCTGAAAAATAAGACCCGCGTCATCGCCAACGTCGCGGGACGGGAGATCGGGGACTACGCCAAAATGTGCGCGCGGCTCGACGGGCTTGTCGATTTCATCGAACTCAACATCTCCTGCCCCAACGTAAAGTGCGGGGGGATGTCCCTCGGCGTGCGGCCCGAAGATGTGGAAAACGTCACACGGGTCGCAAAAAACGCCTTAAAACGCACGCCGCTCCTCGTCAAACTCTCCCCCAATGTGGAGAGCATTGCGGAGAACGCGCGGGCGGCGGAGCGGGGTGGTGCGGACGGGCTGTCCCTCGTCAACACCTTTACGGGCATGACGATCGACATCGAGCGCAGACGCCCCGTGCTTGCGAACAACACGGGCGGCGTTTCGGGCGCGGGCATCAAGCCCCTCGCGGTGCGCATGGTGTACGAGGCGAGCCACGCGGTCCGTATCCCCGTCGTCGGCATGGGGGGGATCACCTGCGCGGAGGACGCCCTCGAATTCATGATGGCGGGGGCGACCGCCGTACAGGTGGGTACGCAGAACTTCACCGACGCGCTCGCCTGTCCCAAGATCGTCGCGGGGCTGGAGCGGTGGTGCGCCTCCCACGGCGTGGAAAAGCTGGAAAGCGTCATCGGTTCGGCCGTCCTCAACGGCCAAAGGAGCTTGAAATGTTGACCTATCGGCAGGAATTTATCCGTTTCATGGCGGAGAGCGAAGTGCTGCTCTTCGGGGACTTCACGCTGAAGAGCGGGCGGCAGGCGCCCTACTTCATCAACACGGGGAAGTACCGCACGGGCAGCCGCATCGCGCGGCTCGGGGAGTACTACGCCAAGTGCTACTTGGAGCACGGCGTGAAGGCGGACGCCCTCGTCGGCCCCGCGTACAAGGGGATCCCGCTCGCCGTTTCCACCGCCGTCGCCCTCGCAAGGGAGGGGGTGGACGTCGGCTTCTGCTTCGACCGCAAGGAGGAAAAGGACCACGGCGAAGGGGGGCTGTTCGTGGGGCATGCCCTCCGCGACGGCGAGAGCGTCTGTCTTATCGACGACGTGATGACCTCGGGGAAGGCGCTCCGCGAGATATTGCCCAAGCTCGAGCGGGCGGCACAGGTCCGCGTTTCCGCCATGATCCTCTCGGTGGACCGCGGGGAGAAGGGGACGGGGGACAAGTCCGCCGTGCAGGAGGCCTCCGAAACGTTCGGCTTCCCCATCTATTCCATCGTCACCGTCCGCGACATTCTGAAAGCGATCGAAGAGGGGATCGTCGGGGGGCGGGAGCACCTCGGCAAGATGGAGGAATACCTCGCCCGCTACGGCGCCTGAGGCAAGTTTCAGGCGGTGAGCGTGCTCGCGGCGAGTTCGAGGAGGCGGTTGTTCTCCCGCGCCCGCTGCAAGGTGGCGGGGGTGACCGTTTCACCCGCTTCCGCCACGCCCTCCACGGGCCGTTTCACCCGCTTCCCGAGCAGCCCGTGCGCTCCGTTTTCCGCGCTTATTTTTTGCGTTTTATCGACCCGTATCGCGTTTTTCGCGGCAGGGCCGTTCTTTTTTTCGTGCGTGGGGGAGATGAGGACGACGTCGCCCGCCGCGGCACGGGAGAGGGGAAAGACGAGCGTCGCTTCCCCGCGGCGGGCGGAGAGGGTCCCCGCCTCGGGATCGAAGCCGCAGCACCGCCCCAAAAATTTGCCCGTGCGGCCAAATACCGCCCGTCCCACGGGGCACGGCTCTCCCGAAGGGGCGGAAGTTTTCGCCCTGCCCGCCGTCACCCCCTTTTCCGAGAAGCTTAGCTTTTGGGCGGGCAGAAAAAATTCCTCTTCTCCGCCGTCCGCGCAGCCGAGCGCAGAGAGGCGGTTTTTCAAGACGTATACGCTTTTGACGTACCCGAGCGCTTCTCCCGCGGGGGAGAGGACGGGGGTACCGGGCAACAGAGAAAGTTCCATAGACATTACCTCCGCCGTTATGATATGCGCCCCCTTTCCCCGCCTTCTCCGCCTGATTTTGGGCGATCGCGCCGTATCTTGTCGGATCGGGGCGGAAAGGCTTTACAAAAAAAGAAAAAAATAGCGAAAGAATATTGACGAACCCGAAAAATTATGTTAGAATGTTGGCGTAAAAAAATCGGCTTTCGCAAAGGGAGCCATATCGGAGGATTTTTTATTATGGCAAATGTAAGAGTTGCAATCAACGGATTCGGCCGCATCGGCCGCCTCGCGTTCCGCCAGATGTTCGGCGCGGAAGGGTACGAGATCGTCGCCATCAACGACCTCACCAGCCCCACCATGCTCGCGCATCTTTTGAAGTACGACTCCGCACAGGGCAGATACGAACATGCGGACACCGTGTCGGCGGACGACGAGGCGGGTACCATCACCGTCTGCGGCAAGACCATCACCATCTACAAGGAGAAGGACGCCGTCAATCTCCCGTGGAAGGCGCTCAATGTGGACGTCGTGCTCGAATGCACGGGCTTCTACACCTCCAAGGCAAAGAGCCAGGCGCACATCGACGCCGGCGCCAAGAAGGTCGTCATCTCCGCGCCCGCGGGCAGCGATCTTCCCACCATCGTCTACGGCGTCAACGAGAAGAAGCTCACCTCTTCCGATACCATCATCTCCGCCGCTTCCTGCACCACGAACTGCCTTGCTCCCATGGCGTATACGCTGAACAACGCCTATCCCATCGTCAGCGGCATCATGACCACCGTCCACGCCTTCACGGGCGACCAGATGGTGCTCGACGGCCCCCACAGAAAGGGCGATCTGAGAAGAGCGAGAGCCGCGGCTGTCAACATCGTGCCCAATTCCACGGGCGCAGCCAAGGCGATCGGCCTCGTCATTCCCGAGTTGAACGGTAAGCTCATCGGCTCCGCGCAGCGCGTTCCCGTTCCCACCGGCTCCACCACCATTTTGGTCGCGGTCGTCAAGGGCAAGGACGTCACGCCCGCAAGCATCAATGCGGCGATGAAGGCTGCCGCTTCCGCTTCCTTCGGCTACACCGAGGAACAGCTCGTGTCCTCCGATATCATCGGCGAGACCCACGGCTCCATCTTCGACGCGACCCAGACGATGGTCACCAAGATCGACGACGAAACCTATCAGGTACAGGTCGTGGCTTGGTACGACAACGAGAACTCTTACACATCGCAGATGGTGCGTACCATCAAGTACTTTGCGGAACTGAAGTAAGGCCGCGCGATCGAAAGGCAAATAAGACAGGTAAAAAGACGCTTCCCCCTCGGAGGCGTTTTTTTCCACCCTTACCCCCTCCTTAGGAGGCGCCATGTGTGCCCCCTCCATGGGGGTGGAGCGGCGCCGTTCTCTCAACAGCCCAGCGGGCTGTGAGGGGCGCCGCGACAGGAGGCGTGGCCTCGCCGACGGGGTTTTGGCGGTCCCTGCCGCCAAAACGGGTAGGGGGGTGGGCAAGCCCCGCGTCCTCTTTACGTCACCCTGAGCGCAGTCGAATGGGTGACAAGTGGACCATGTTTCGACTTCACTTCGTTCCGCTCAACATGACGTGGGAATGCCCCCACCTGTCGCCTGACGGCGCCACCCGCCCCCGTGAACGGGGGCAGGTCATGCCGTTACCCGCTGCGCAAAAAGCAGTCGCAGCCGCGGCCGTTGGGCAAAAAGCCCGTGTCCGAACACTTTTTACACGCATACCGCGGCAAAAAGTCGCTCTCGGCAAAGTGCAGCCGTGCCATCGCCGCACATCGCCTCTTTTTTGCCATATAGAGCAGCTTCCGAAGGGCAGACGGGTCCTCTCCCCGTGCCTCTGCCCGCGCAAGAGAGATCTCTGCGTCCTTCATCTCCCGTTCGGCGTCGCGGAATTCCACATCTCCGCGCGCCTTTTCTAAGTTTTTCTCCGCCTCGTCCTCCGCACGTTGCTTCCGGACGCTGTAAAAACGCTCCCGCTCCGCGATCTTTTCGGTGGGGTCGGTCCCGCGGGCGCGCCGCACGGCAGCGGGCGCCGAGGGAACGCGCTCCTTCTCATCTACATTCTCATTTTCATTCTCATTCTCATTCTTGAAAGCATTTGCTTTTTTTTCGGAACAAGAAAAATCGCTGCGGGGTCTGCCGCCCTGCCGTCCTGCGTCCGCCCGCTTTTGGCAGACGAGATCGTATTGCTTGCGGTCGCGGTCGAGCGTACTCTCGATCTCGAGGTAGAGCATCATGGTAAGCGCGTCGAGGGCGGGCTGTTTGCCGCCGTACTCATGGGCAAAGATCGCTTTGAGGAGGCGTCCGCTCTGCTCGAAGTCGAGCAATTCGAGCTGCCTTCCATAGCTTTCGTAGAGGACAAAACTTTTCTTCATGCCTCTATTATATCAAACAAACGTTCGTTTGTGTGGCATATGTGCCGATTATTTTTGCTTTTTTTGTGGGGGGGGGTGCTTGCTGTCCCTGAAAGGGAAAGTGGCATGAGCAACGCGAGGGGGAAAGGGTTCTCAAACCCCTCAGGCTCGGCTAACGCCTCGCCAGCTCCCCTGCAGGGGCGCCAAGATGCCCACCCCCTTTATCCCCCTCCGCAGGAGGGGGTACCCCTTTTCGTCATTTCGACCGAAGCCGAAGGCGGAGTGGAGAAATCTCAACCTTATGATAATGCGGTAGAGATGTTTCGACTTCACTTCGTTCCGCTCAACATGACGTGAGTGGGGGAATTTGCGGGGTGGCATGAGAAAAGGGCGCGGCGCATAAAATAGGGAATATGAGATTTCTTGCGGAGATCGTAAAAGCGCTCGGGGCGGAGGCGGGAAGCGAGGTGCAATATACCGTCGCGGCGGGGGGCGGTTACTTCCAGAACGTTCGGCGGCTGGACGCTTTCAGCGACGCGCTCGTCGTCTTTCGCGGCAAAAAGGGAGGGGTGCGCGTGGAGGGCAAGGGCCTCTCCCTCGGCAAATACGGCGGCGGGGACGCCTCCGTGCGGGGAGAGATCTTCAAGGTGGAACGGCTGTGAAAGGTCCGCTTCTGCCCGGCAGGGTGCGCATCCGCCTCTCCTCCCTCTCCTGCGACCGCGTGCCCGATAAGCTCGCGCGGGCGGGGATCGATGTTTTCCGCGTCCGCCGCGAGGGAAAAAATCTCCTCTCGCTGGAGGTTTCCCGCAAAGACGGCGAAAAAGCCTTTGCAATTTTGCGCGGCGCGTGCTATAATATAGAGGAAGTGCGCGAACGCGGACTTGCTTTTGCCTACAAAAAATGCGTTGCGCACATCGGGCTTATTTTGGGAACGCTCCTGTTCGTGCTTGCCGCGGGCGGTTTCCAGCGCCGCGTCCTCCGCGTGGAAGTGGTGGGCAGCGGGGCATACTACGGGCGGGAAGTGCGCGAAACGCTCGCCGCGGGCGGCGTGACCTTTCTCTCGGCGATGCCGCGCGATCTCAACGCCTTTTCGGCGGAGCTTCTGTCCCTTCCGAACGTCGCTTTCTGCGAACTGCGCGCGTCGGGCGGGGTGTTGACGGTACAGCTCGAAGTGAGCGGGGAGCATTCCCCCCTTGCCTGCGTCCCCCTTCTCGTGCCCGCCAAGGGCAGGGTGGAGGAGCTTACCGTTCTGCGCGGCACTCCCTGTGTGCAAGTGGGGGACGAGGTGGAAAAGGGACAGACGGCAGTGGAGCCGTTTGCGGACTACGGCGGCGCGCGGCGGCAGGTCGCGGTCATCGGACGCGTCAAGATCTCCTATCCCGTGCAGGCGGAATATTCCGGCACGGAGGAAGAGGCGCGGGCGCAGGCGCTCATCGACTTCGGCGAGAGCGAACTTACATATACACCTACGGAGCGGGGATTTGCGGTGACGGGCAGGGCGTTTGCCTCCGCGTCGCTCAATCTCGGCTGAGGAGCGCAATGGATCAAGCGGTCACGGTAGAAACGGGCGGGCTGGAGAAGCTCGCCAAGGTCTTGGGGGTCTTTGACGAGAACCTCGAATTCCTCGCGCGCGAACTTTCGGTCGCGGTGCGGGTAGAGGGCACGCGGATCGTGCTCGAGGGGGGCGGCGCGGCGGTCGGCGCGGCGGCGCTTGAGAACCTGCTCTCCCTTTTGGACGCGGGCGGCAACGCCGGCAAGGGGGATCTTCTCTATTGCCTCGAACTTGCGCGGGAGGGGAAGCGCGCCGATTTCGGCAGCATGATGAAGGACGTCGTCGCCGTCACTTCGCGCGGAAAGCCCATCAAATGCAAGACGGTCGGGCAAAAGGAGTACGTTTCCGCCATCCGCAAGAACACCGTCACCTTCGGCGTGGGGCCTGCGGGCACGGGCAAGACCTACCTTGCGGTGTGCCTCGCCGTGGCGGCGTACAAGAGCCACGAAACGGAGAAGATCATTCTCACCCGTCCCGCGGTGGAGGCGGGCGAAAAGCTCGGCTTTCTTCCCGGGGACATGCAGACCAAGGTCGATCCCTACCTGCGCCCGCTCTATGACGCGCTGCAGGAGATGTTCGGCCTCGAAACGTATGCGAAACTGCTCGAAAAGGGCGCGATCGAGGTGGCGCCGCTCGCCTACATGCGCGGGAGGACGCTCTCGGACGCCTTCGTTATCTTGGACGAGGCGCAGAACTGCACCTGCGAGCAGATGAAGATGTTTTTGACCCGCCTCGGCGAGGGGAGCAAGATGATCGTCACGGGCGATCTCACCCAGACCGACCTCCCCGACGGCAAGCGGAGCGGCCTCAAACAGGCGGTCACCATTCTCGGGGACGTGGAGGGCGTCGCCGTCTGCACCCTCACGGAGAAGGACGTCGTGCGCCATCCCCTCGTGATGCGCATCGTCCGCGCCTATGAAAAGGACGAGCAAAAAAGGAGCAAAGGAGAAAAGAGATGAAACCCGATCTCATCAAGCCCGTGAAGAGGACAAGCCTTTTGAGAAGCGCGCTGATGTTCGCTCTGTGCTACTTCTCCTTCATCCTCTTCGTGCTGCTCATGATCGTCATCAACAACCCGCAGGGCTGGGTGGACTATTTCACGGACGGCCTGTCCCGCTTCCTCTCCCTCTGCGTGAGCGTGCTGCTCCTCTTTTACATCGTCTATTACTACTTCTACTTCGAGGACCGCGCCTTCCTGTCCAACGCGAAGAACGCCCTCCTCATCTTTTCGCTGATGACCGTTTCCGTGCTCATCTGCTATCTCATGGGCAGGTTCGTCAGCGTGTTCGCCCGCCCGATGGCGCTCATGGCGCTTTTAAGCCTCTTCCTCTTCAACCGCAGGCAGGCGATCCTTCTGAACTTCGTCTTTTCGCTGCTCATCTTCGTCATCGACACCTATACGGACAACTTCGCGTCCTCGGGCGCGGGGCTTGCGGGCGTTCCCGGCGTGGAGAGCGGCATCCAGCCCGAGGTGTATTTCTCCCTCATGCTCGGCTTCGTGTGCGGCACCTTCGCCGTGCTCACGGCAGCCAACGTCAAGACGCGCGGCGGCATGCTGCTGCTCGGCACCTTCGTGTCCATTCCCACCGTCATCGTCATTCTGCTGCTGGAGCTGCCCGCCTTCCGCGTCTTTGAAAAGGCACACTGGATCGCCTACATCGCCTCGGCGGGGTACGGCATTTTGGGGTGTTTCCTCTCCTCGGCGCTCACCCTCTGTTTCTTGCCCGTGCTCGAATTTACCTTCAACCGCCTCACGGTGTTCCGCCTCAGGGAGCTGACGAGCGCCAACGTGCCCCTCATCAAGCGGTTGCGCGCGGAGGCGCCCGGCACCTTCAACCACTCCCTCATCGTGGCGCAGCTTGCGGAGTCCTGCGCGATCGCCATCGGCGAAAACGCCGAACTTGCCCGTGCGGCGGCGTACTACCACGACGTCGGCAAGCTCAAACAGCCCGACTGCTTCACCGAGAACCAATCGGGCTACAACCTGCACGACGAACTCACGCCCGAACTCTCGGCGGACATCATCCGCTCCCACGCGACGGACGGCTACGAACTGCTGATGGCGGCGCGGCTGCCCAAGGAGATCGCCGACATCGCGCGCGAGCACCACGGCACGCTGCCCATCAAGTTCTTCTACGACAAGGCGATGCGCCTCTCGGGCGGGGACGCCAACATCAAGGACTATTCCTACCTCGGACCCACCCCGCACACCAAGACGGCGGCGATCATCATGATCGCGGACGCGTCCGAGGCGGCGGCGCGCACCCTCAAAGAGCGCACGCCCGAAAACGTCGAGCGCATGGTGCGTTCGGTCATCGAGGAGCGCATGGACCTCGACCAGTTCACCGACTGCGACATCACGATGCGGGAACTGACCACCATTAAAGAAACGATCGTCGACGCGCTCTCGGGCGTGCATCACCACAGGGTCAAATATCCGTCCATTCGCTTCAACCGTGCGCGGGAAGTCGTGAAAGACGACTCCGGAGAGAAGGATGGCAAGTAAATTTTATCTCGACGGCGAAGGGCTGCCGCGGCGCAGACGGGCTGCGCTTCTCTTGGCGCTCGGCGGGCTTGCCGTGAGCGATACCCCTCTCCTTGTCGAGCTGCTCTTCGTTTCGCAGGAGGAGATCCGCGCCCTCAACGCGCGGGAGCGGGGGGTGGACGCCGTCACCGACGTGCTGAGCTTTCCCGCCGACAATTTCAAGGCGGGGGAGCCTATTTTGGCGGCGGAGCACATCGGCTGCATAGAGCGCCGCGGGAAAATTTTCCGCCGTACCCGCCTCTATCTGGGCAGCGTCGTCATCTGCACAGCGCGCGCCGAAGAGCAGGCAAAGGAGTACGGGCATTCCATCGAACGGGAGATCTGCTATCTCGCCGTCCACGGCGTTTTGCACTGTTTGGGGTACGACCACGAAAGGGAGGAGGACCGCAAAAAGATGCGGGAAAAAGAGGAAACGGTCATGCAAAAAATGGGGTTGAAGAGAGAATGAAGAGCGGAACGGTAGCCGTTATCGGCAAGGCAAACGCGGGCAAGAGCACCCTCATCAACGTGCTCGTGGGGGAAAAGGTCGCCATCACTTCCCCCAAGCCGCAGACCACGCGGGACCGCATCTTGGGCATTCTCAACCTCGCGGGCGGGCAGATCGTCTTTGCGGACACGCCGGGAATTTACAAGCAGCGCAACGAGCTGACAGGGCTGATGATGCGCACCACCGAGAATACGAGCAAAGACGTGGACGCCATCCTGTTCGTCCACGACGGGCACGCGGGGGTGGACGAGAGCGACACCGCGCTCATGAAGAAGTACGCCTCCCTCTCTCTGCCCATGCTCATCGCCTATACCAAGACCGACATCATGCCCGAGGAGCGCATCCCCCCGGACGTGAAGGCGATCGCAGAGGCGGGCGTCACGGCGGACGTGTACCCCGTTTCCGCGCGCAAGGGGAAGAATCTCAAGCGGCTCGAAGAGGCGATCCTGTCCCTCCTTCCCGAGGGGGAGCCGCTCTTTCCCGAGGGGATCGTGTCGGACAAGAGCGAGCGGTTCATGCTCGCCGAGATCATGCGCGAGAAAATTCTGCTCAAATACGACAAGGAGATCCCCCACGGCGTGGCGGTCGTCATCAACAAGTTCGAGGACCGCGGCGACGGCGTGGTCGAGGTAAATTTAGACATTGTCTGCGAAAAGCAGAACCACAAGGCGATCCTCATCGGAAAACAGGGCAAGGCGCTCAAAGAGGCCGCCTCGTTCGCGCGGCAGGACATGGAAAAATTTTTGGGCAAGAAGGTGTTTTTAACGACCTACGTCAAGGTGCGCGAGGATTGGCGGGACCGCGGCGGCATGCTGCGGGAGCTGGGGTATGTAAAGGAAGAATAACGTCTGCGCCCGCCCCCGCGCGCTGCGCGGGGGCGGGCGGCGCAGATACCGCCCGCGCATATTTTCCCCCGTTCTCCCCAAACTGAAAGGGGAGGGGAAGAGCGTGAAAGAGGAAGAATTCCGCAGACCGCGGAGCGCGAAAGAGATCGCGTGGGAGATGTTCGAAGAAACGGGCAATCCCACCTATTATATGTTATACAAACAGTTAAAGGATTGAGGCATGGAGTTTAAGACGGACGCCCTTCTCTTGAAGGCGGTCGACTACGGCGAAAACGACAAGCTGGCGACCCTTCTCACCGCGGAGCGGGGGAAGACCGTCGCCGCGCTGAAAGGGGTCAAAAAGGGGAGCGCCAAGCTTAAATTCGCGGCGCAGCCCTTCTGTTTTGCGGAGTATGTCCTCGCCGAAAAGAGCGGGCGGCACACCGTCATCTCCGCCTCTCTGCACGATGGGTTCTATCCGCTCTGCGAGGATGTGGAAAAGTACTACGCGGCGGCAGTGGTGTGCGAGGCGTGCGACAAGCTGGCCTACGAGGGCATGGCTTGCGGCGGGCTGCTCGTGGCGGCGGTGACGGCGCTCACGGAGATGTGCGGGCGGGACGCGGCGTTCCCGCTCGTCAAATTTTTACTTACGGCATTGCAACTGGCGGGCTATCCCGTCCGCGCCGACGCCCTTGCTGTCCCTCTTAGGGAAAGTACCCGCGAAGCGGGGGAAAGGGTTTCTGAAAACCCCTCAGTCACTCACTCCGTTCGTGACAGCTCCCCTGCAAGGGGCGCCGAGTTTCTCGCTGTCCCTAAAAGGGAAAGTACCCGCGAAGCGGGGGAAAGGGTTCTCTCCTCTCTCTTCTTCGACATGGAGCGCGGCGCGTTTTCCTTGGAGAAGGGCACGCCTGCGAGCGCGGTGACCTATTTTTGTATCCGCGAGGCGCTGGGCTATGAGGCGCCCCCGCGCGAACGGGAGGGCGAAAAGCGCGCCCTGCGGCTCCTGTATTCCTACTTTGCTTACCAGACGGACAGCGAACTTCTCTCTCTGCCCGACTACATCAGAATGTTATAAACATCTCACCCTCTTGCTGTCCCTGAAAGGGTGGAGCATTGCCTTCTGCCAACGATTATCAATCGTTGGCAGAAAGCAATGCTCCACCTGCAAGGGGCGCCAAGAAGCCAACAGCGCTGCCTTCCATTGCGGAAGGCGGTTTTTTCACTTTCTTGTCATTGATTTTTTTGTGCGGGTGTGATATAATCGAAGCGACAAGGAGGAAAAACATGGCTTTTGAAAAAGTAACGGGCAATTTCGGCTTCGGCTGCATGCGTCTGCCCATGACGGGCAGAGAGGTGGATTATCCCCAATTCTGCGACATGGCGGACGAGTTTTTAAGCAGCGGCTTCAACTATTTCGACACGGCGCACGGGTACCTCGGCGGCAAGAGCGAAACGGCCATCCGCGACTGCGTTTCCGCCCGCCACGAACGCGAGCGCTTTTCGCTCACCGATAAGCTCACCGAGAACTTCTTCCACAAGGAAGCGGACATCCGTCCCTTCTTCGAAAACCAGCTCCAATGGTGCGGCGTGGAGTACTTCGACTTCTACCTCATGCACGCCCAGAACGCGATCAACTACCACAAATATCGCCGCTGTAACGCCTATGAAACGGCGTTCAAGCTCAAAGAGGAGGGCAAGATCAAGCACGTCGGCATCTCCTTCCACGACAAGGCGGCGGTGCTCGATAGGATCCTCACCGATTTTCCCGAACTCGAAGTCGTGCAGATCCAGTTCAACTATGCCGACTATGAGAGCCACAGCGTGCAGTCCCGCCTCTGCCTCGAAACCTGCCAAAAGCACGGCAAGCCCGTCATCGTGATGGAACCCGTCAAAGGGGGAAATCTTGCCAAGCTCCCGCCCGAAGCGGACAAGGTGTTCCGCGATCTCGGCGGCGGCAGCAACGCGAGCTACGCCATCCGCTTTGCCGCGGAGCAGAAAGGGGTGTTCATGGTCCTCTCGGGCATGAGCGACAGGGCGCAGATGAGGGACAATCTCTCCTTCATGAAGGACTTTGCGCCCCTCACCGAAGAGGAAGAGCGCGCCGTTTTGCACGTCCGCGCCCTTCTTGCGGGCAAGGACTTCATCCCCTGCACCGCCTGCCGCTATTGCACGGACGGCTGTCCCAAGCAGATCTCCATTCCCGACCTCTTCGCCTGCATGAACCAGAAGAAGCTCTACAAGGATTGGAACAGCGACGTGTATTACAGCAATTACACGTCGGGGCGCGGAAGGGCGAGCGACTGCATCGCCTGCGGCAAGTGCGAAAAGTCCTGCCCGCAGCACCTCGAGATCAGAAAACTCTTGAAACAGGTCGCAAAACAGTTTGAATAAAATGCAATGATCTCCCCCAAAAATGCAATGGACTTTTTTGGGGGGAACGTGATAGAATTCCGATAGAAGAAAAGGAGAAAAAATGGAAAACGTCAAAAAATCGGCGCTCGTTTGCACCACATGGAAAACAAAGACGCTGGCGGCGGTGCTTGCCGTCATCGCGGCGGTCGCGCTGCCGCAGCTCTTTCACCTGCTCGGGCATGTGTCCGACCTCGGCAGCAAGCTCGGCGAAACCTTCCTGCCCATGCACCTTTCCATCTTCCTCGTGGGCTACTTTGCAGGTCCTTGGGCGGGACTTGCGGCGGGGGCTTTGAGTCCCGCGTTGAGCTTCGGGCTTACTTCCCTCTGGAACGACCCCATGCCCGCCGCGGCGATGCTGCCCTACATGATGATCGAACTTGCGGTGTACGGGCTTGCAACGGGGCTGTTCTCGCGGTACCTTGAACAACTTCCCACCCTCGTCACCCTCTTTTGTGCGCAGGTCGCGGGCAGAGCGGTGCGCGCGCTGGCGCTCGTGATCGGCGTGTACGGCTTCGGCTCCCCCGTGAACATCGCCACCATCTGGAGGAGCTTGCTTCCGGGGCTTCCCGGCCTGATCTTGCAGTGGGTCATCGTGCCGCTTGCCGTCTATTGGGTGGCTGAGAGGGCAAAGCATGAATGACATCGGGCGGGCAAGGGCGATCTTAAAGGAGAATGCCGCGCTCACCTGCGCGTTCGTGCGGGGCGAGGAGATATGGACAAGCGCGGAGCGGGGGGTAAAGCCGCTTGTGGCGCTTGCGGAGGAGGGAAAACGGCTGCAAGGCTTTTCCTGTGCCGACCGCGTGGTGGGCAGGGCCGCCGCGCTTTTATACGTTCTTCTCGGCGCGAAAGAGGTGCAAGCGGAGGTATTGAGCCGCGCGGGCGAAGAGGTATTCAAGGCGCATAAAACGGCATACGGTTGCGATATTTTCACGGAACGTATCGTCAACCGCGCGGGCACGGGGCTTTGTCCCATGGAGCTTGCTACCGAGGGCATTTCCGACCCCGCGGAAGGCTTTCATGCGATCCGCAAAAAATTAAAAGAACTCGAGGGTGGGGGACGCTTGCTGTCCCTGAAAGGGAAAGTACCCGAGTGAAACGAGGGGGAAAGGGTTTTCGGAGAACCCCTCAGGCTCGGCTAACGCCTCGCCAGCTCCCCTATAGGGGCGCCGAGATTGCCCACCCCCTTAATCCCCCTCCATAGGAGGAGCCTTTTTACCCTCTCCGTGGGAGAGGGGTAGGGGTGTGGGGCGCTTGCTGTCCCTGAAAGGGAAAGTACCCGAGTGAAACGAGGGGGAAAGGGTTTCTGAGAACCCCTCAGGCTCGGCTAACGCCTCGCCAGCTTTCTCACACGGGTAGAACCCCGTGTAACTTCGCACTGCGTGCTCGTGCCGCCTTTAGAAAAACAGAACGTGCGGGCGGGGCGGTCACCGTTCGCGCGGCAAATGCGCTACTTCGCCTGTGGCTCGTGCCGCCTAAGGAATTAGACATTAGAAAGGCGGGGCACTCATGTCGCATTGCGCCAACGATTATCAATCGTTGGCAGAAGGCAATGCTCCACCCTTTCAGGGACAGCAAGAGGATGAGATTTCTCCACGCGGTCGCTTTGCTCCCTTGGTCGAAATGACAAAAAATACTTGGCTGCCCCTTGAGGGGGAGCTGGCACGAACGCAGTGAGTGACTGAGGGGGTGTTTTTGTTTACGACACCCCTTCCGTCTTGCCGCCGTTGCGGCAATCCACCCACCCCTCAAGGGGTGGGCAAGGCGCAGTGGCCGTGCCTTAGCCTTCCCGCGTCCAAGCATACATGCAGTAAGTATCCGTCAAATATTCGGCGGCTTGCGCGGCGTTATCCAGTCCCGAAACAGCTTCTGCGTCCGACATATCTTCGTTCTGTGATACCTTCCACCCGTTCGGGGCTTCGAAATGCACTTCTTCCAAAAGGTAGCAACTGCGGAACGCATGCTCTCCGATCGAAGTCACGCTGTCGGGAATGTTGATCGAAGTGAGTTCTTTGCAGCTTTCGAACGCCGACACTCCGATCGCGGCAACGCTGCTCCCCAACGTCACCGAGGCCAACGCCGCACAATTATGGAACGTGGCGGGCGCGATCTCGGTCACACGGTCGGGGATCACGATCGTTTTCAACCCGCAACTGTCGAACGCCATCGGTCCGATCGAGGTCACGCTGCCCGGAATGTCGATCGAAGTCAACGCGCTGCAACGGATAAAAGCTCCGTAGCCGATCGACGTAACACCTTCCGGAATGACGATCTCTTTCAGCGAAGAACATTCGTTAAAGGTATATTTAGACACCAATGCCTCCAGCTCTTCCCGCCCGAGTTCGGGATGTTCTTCCGTGATTTTTTGAAAATATTCCATGTCTGTACTGACGGAAAGCACGGGCAAGCCCTGATAGCGGGAGGGGATCACGATGCGCTCCTCATGGAGAGCTTCGCCCGCGCCGACAAAATAGCCGATCACCGTTGTGCCGTCCTCGCCGTATAACTCGGTAAAGCACAGCCCCTCGGTGTAAGGTTCGGGTTCCTGCTCACCATCATCGGGTTCCTGCGTGCCGCCCTGTTCGCCGTTCGGATCGGTGACGGGCGGGTTTTTGCCTGTTTCGTCGGGTTTTTCTCCGCACGCCGAAAGCCCGAACGCCATGCAGAGGGTCGCTGCGATCGCCATAAGGACGACCAAGAATTTGTGTTTCATGTGTTTTTATCTCCTTTTTTGATTTTTTTTGTGATTCTGTGATTGCGTCCCGCGCAGCTCCCATTTCGTCATTTCGACCGAAGCCGAAGGCGGAGTGGAGAAATCTCACATTATTAAAAACAAGGTAGAGATGTTTCGACTTCACTTCGTTCCGCTCAACATGACGTAATTTTATTGCCCACCCCCTTGATCCCCCTCCTCAGGAGGCGCCTTTTTGCCCTCTCCGTGAGGGGTGACTTCTCATAAAAAATAAGGACGCCCCGATCCGAGGCGCCCGCTTCGAGTATCCCCGAATTGTTGCGACACAAAACCCTGATAACGAAAGGAAATAAGGATACGTCGATGCCGAGGTATCTTTTCGTTATCAGTATTCGGTTGTGCCGCAAATTCATTCTACCACGGCGGAAAATAATTTGCCAGGGTTTGTCCGCAAAATAATTTTACTTTTTGCGCGATTCGCGCTATAATAGGGCAAAAGAGGTCCCTTATGGCAAAAAATACCTACTATATCACCACGCCCATCTACTATCCCAGCGGAAACTGGCACATCGGGCATTGCTACACCACGGTCATCTGCGACGCCCTCGCGCGCTTCCATAAGCTCATGGGGGAGGACGTCTTTTTCCTCACGGGCACCGACGAGCACGGCCAAAAGGTGGAAAAAGAGGCGGCAAAGCGGGGCGTTACCCCCCGCGGCTTCATCGACCCCCTCGTGGATCAGCTCAAAGACATGTGGAAGCTTTTGGACGTCGGCTACGACCGCTTTATCCGCACCACCGACGAGGACCATGTGAGGTGCGTGCAGCGCATCTACCAAAAACTCTATGACAGCGGCGACATCTACAAGGCGGAGTACGAGGGCTACTACTGCACCCCGTGCGAGGCGTTCTGGACGGAGGCGCAGCTCAAAGAGGGGAAATGCCCCGACTGCGGCAGAGAGGTCACCCTCCAAAAGGAGGAGAGCTACTTCTTCCGCCTCTCCAAATATGCCCCCCGCCTCCTGAAGCTGTATGCGGACAAGCCCGAATTCTTGCAGCCCAAGTCCCGCGTCAACGAGATGGTGAATAACTTCTTGAAGGCGGGGCTGACAGACCTGAGCGTTTCCCGCACCACCGTCAAGTGGGGGGTGCCGCTCCCGTTCGACCCCAAACACACCGCCTACGTCTGGATCGACGCCCTCTCCAACTACATCTCCGCGCTCGGATACGGCTCGGAGGACGACCGTCTTTACAAAAAATATTGGCCCGCGGAGCTGCACCTCGTGGGCAAGGAGATCGTGCGCTTCCACGCCATCGTCTGGCCCGCCCTCTTGATGGCGCTCGGCGAGCCGCTCCCCGAGCAAATTTACGGGCACGGGTGGCTGCTCATCGGCGGCGAAAAACTGAGCAAGTCCAAGGAGAATGCCCGCCCCGAGCTGACCGACCCCTACGAGCTGGTCAAGCGGTACGGCGCGGACGCGGTGCGCTACTTCCTGCTGCGCGAAATTCCCTTCGGCAGCGACGGCGAATACACCACCGAGCGCTTTTTGAAGCGCATCAACGCCGACCTTGCCAACGACCTCGGCAACCTCGTTTCCCGCACGACCGCGATGATCGTGCAGAATTTCGGGAGCCTTCCGCCCTGCGGCGAAAGAACGGCGCTCGATCTCGAACTCGAAGAGATGGCAAACGGGCTGCTCCCCAAGGTCAGGGACGCGATGGATCGGCTCAACGCGCCCGAAGCGCTCGAACACATCTTCGCCCTCGTGGGGCGCGCCAATAAGTATATCGACGAAACCACGCCGTGGCTGCTCGCCAAGGACCCCGCCCAAAGGGAGCGGCTCGGCACCGTGCTCTATCATCTTGCCGAAGTCTGCCGCATCTGCGCCGTGCTGTTGAAACCGTTCTTGACGCGGGCGACCTCTCTCATCTTGCAGAGCTTCTCCTGCCCCCAAGACATGGGCTTTGAGAGCGCGTCCTTCGGGGCGTGGCAGGCGGGCGCAAAGGTGGAAAAATTGCCGCCCATCTTCCCGCGCATCGACACGGAAAAGGAGCTTGCGGAAGTGGAAAAGCTCGTGAGAGAACATCACACCCCCTCAGGCCCTTCGGGCCAGCTCCCCAAGGGGGCGCCAAGAGAGGGGAATGCCGCGCCCGCTTCGAGCGGAGCGGCCGCGGGTCACGCCCCCGCCGTCATTTCGAGCGAAGCGGCCGCGGGCCACGCCCCCGCCGTCATTTCGAGCGAAGCCGAGAAATCTCAGATCACGATCGACGACTTTGCAAAGATCGAACTCAAAGTCGGCGAAGTGATCGCCTGCGAAAGGGTGAAAAAAAGCGAAAAACTGCTGCACGAAACGGTGAAGGTGGGGGAGGAAGTCCGCTCCGTCGTTTCGGGCATCGCCAAATTCTATACGCCCGAGGAAATGGTGGGGAAAAAGGTGGTGCTCGTCACCAACTTGAAGCCCGTCAAGCTCTGCGGCGTGCTCTCCGAGGGCATGATCCTCTGCGCCGAGGACGAAGCGGGAAACCTCTCGCTGCTCTCTCCCGAAAAAGCGGTCGCAAGCGGGGCGAAGATCCGATGATCGACGTCCACGCCCACTTTGCGGGGGAGGGGTACGAATTTCCCGCCGAATGGGAGAAAATTAGGGCGGCGGGGGTCAAGACCGTCATTCTCGCCTCGGATACGCCCGCACACGCAAAATGGCATGCGGAGTTTGCCAAAACGCACAACGGTTGCTATTTTACGGTGGGCGTGCACCCCTCCGAACTCGAAAATTTCGGGCGGGAAACGTTGGAAACGCTCAGGGCGATGGCGGCGGACGAAAAGTGCGTCGCGGTGGGGGAGATCGGGCTGGACTATCACTATCCCGACCCCGACAAGCGGGCGCAGCGGGCGGCGTTCGAGGCGCAGCTTGCGCTGGCGGAGGAGCTTTCCCTGCCCGTCGAGATCCATTCGCGGGACGCCTGCGCCGACACGCTCGCCATTCTGCGGGAACACCGCGGCGGCACGGCGCACGGGTTTTTGATGCACTGCTATTCCTACGGCGCGGAAAATCTTCCCGATTTTTTGGAGCTTGGCGCCTATTTTTCCTTCGGCGGGGTCGTCTGCTTCAAAAACGCAAGACGTGCCGTGGAGAGCGTGCGCGCCTGCCCCTTGGACCGCATCCTTTCGGAAACGGACAGCCCCTATCTTTCCCCCTTCCGCGGGGAGAAGAACAGCCCCGCGAACATCCCCGTCATCGTGGAAAAGCTGGCGGAAGGGAAGGGGATCCCCCTCCCCGCGATGATCGAAGCGATCGGGGCGAACGCCGCGCGGCTGTTCCCCAAGATGCTGCCCGAAGGGGCGTTTTTGCAGAACAAATAGGAAGAAATAGGAGGAGCGCGCCCCGCGCGCTTTTTTTGCGGAAAGAGATGGACGACTTGCTCTTCAAACATCATTTTACCTTCAAAAAGCGATACGGTCAGAACTTTCTCACCGACCGCAACCTGCTGCGCGCCATCGTTTCGGACGCGGGCGTGGACGAAAAGACGGCCGTGCTCGAGATCGGCGCAGGCGCGGGCGCCCTCACCCTTGCCCTGGCGGAAAGAGCGAAAAAAGTGATCTCCTACGAGATCGATAAGAGCTTGCAGCCCGTGCTGGCGGAGACCCTTTCGGACTGCGGGAACGTCGAAGTCGTGTTCCGCGATTTTATGCGGGAGGACCTTGCCGCCGCCGAACGGGCGGTGGGCGGGGACTATCTCGTCGTCGCCAACCTTCCCTACTATGTGACGACGCCCGTCGTGATGAGGTTCGTGGAGGAGGGAAAGGGTTGCCGCGGGCTTACCGTCATGGTGCAGGAGGAGGTCGCGCGCAGGTTTTGCGCCAAGGCGGGCAGCCCCGATTACGGCGCGGTGACGGCGGCGATCGCGCGGCGGGGGAGCGCGGCGGTCACCCGTCTTGTGCCCCGCACCCTCTTCACCCCCAGCCCGAACGTGGACAGCGCGGTCGTCAGGCTCGACTTCACCGCGGGCGGGTTTGCGGTCAGGAGCGAAAAGGCCTACCGCGAAACGGTGCGCTGCGCCTTTCTCAACCGCCGCAAGACCCTCGAGAACAATCTGATGAGCGCCTTCTCCCTCTCCCGCGGGGAGGCGAAGGAACTGTTGGGATCGCTCGGCGTTCCCGCGGGCGTGCGGGGGGAAACGCTCTCCCCGGAGCAGCTGGGCGCGCTGTCCGATCTGCTCTTTGCGGCGGGAAAAAGCGGCAAATAAGGACGCGGCGGCGCGGCGAAGCCCTTCGCCGCGCCGCCGATTTTCGCAAATTCCGCCGTTTGCGGAAAAATCTTCCGCGAAAGGCTTGAAATTTTCTTATAGATAGTGTACAATAGGCAATGGCAAAAACCGTAAATCTTTAGGAGGAATATCTCATTATGGCAAAAAAGTACTGTTATCTTTTCACCGAAGGCAACGCCAACATGCGCGAGCTTTTGGGCGGCAAGGGCGCGAACCTTGCGGAGATGACCAACATCGGCTTGCCCGTACCCCAGGGCTTCACCATTTCCACCGAAGCCTGCACCCAATACTATGAGGACGGCAGGCAGATCAACCCCTCGATCCAGAAGGAGATCATGACCTATATCGACAAGATGGAGCACATCACCGGCAAGAAGTTCGGCGATCTCGAAAATCCGCTCCTCGTTTCCGTCCGCTCGGGCGCGCGCGCTTCCATGCCCGGCATGATGGATACCATTCTGAACCTCGGTCTCAACGAACAGGTCGTGGAAGTCATTGCCAAGAAATCGAACAATCCCCGCTGGGCGTGGGACTGCTACAGAAGATTCATCCAGATGTTCTCCGACGTCGTCATGGAAGTCGGCAAGAAATACTTTGAAAAACTCATCGACGAGATGAAGGAGAAGAAGGGCGTCACGCAGGACGTCGAGCTTGACGCGGACGATCTGAAAGCCCTCGCCAACCAGTTCAAGGCGGAGTACAAAAAGCAGCTCGGCACCGACTTCCCCTCCGACCCCAAGGTCCAGCTCTTCGAGGCGATCAAGGCCGTGTTCCGTTCGTGGGACAACCCCCGCGCCAACGTCTACCGCATGGACCACGACATCCCTTACAGCTGGGGCACCGCGGTCAACGTCCAGATGATGGCGTTCGGCAACATGGGCGACAACTGCGGCACGGGCGTCGCGTTCACCCGCAACCCCGCTACGGGCGAAAAGGGCCTTATGGGCGAATTCCTCACCAACGCGCAGGGCGAGGACGTCGTCGCGGGCGTCCGCACTCCCATGCCCATCTCCCAGATGGCAGAAGTGTTCCCCGAGGTCTACAAGCAGTTCCAGGAGGTCTGCACCACCCTCGAAAACCACTATCACGACATGCAGGATATGGAGTTCACCGTGGAGAACGAAAAGCTCTACATGCTCCAGACCCGTAACGGCAAGCGCACGGCGGCGGCGGCGATCAAGATCGCCTGCGACCTCATCGACGAGGGCATGATTACCGAGCAGGAAGCCCTCATGCAGATCGACGCGAAGTCTTTGGACATGCTCCTGCACCCGCAGTTCGACCCCAAGGCTTTGAAGGAAGCGGACAAGAACAACGTCGTCGGCAAGGGCATCGCGGCCTCTCCCGGCGCGGCGGCGGGCACCATCGTGTTCACCGCGGAGGACGCCGTCAAAGAGGGCAAGAAGGGCAAGAAAGTCGTGCTCGTGCGCCTCGAAACTTCCCCCGAGGACATCGAGGGCATGAAGTACGCGCAGGGCATCCTCACCGTCCGCGGCGGCCAGACTTCCCACGCGGCGGTCGTGGCGCGCGGCATGGGCACCTGCTGCGTTTCGGGCTGCGGCGACATCAAGATGGACGAGGAGAACAAGTGCTTCACCCTGGCGGGCAAGACCTACCACGAGGGCGACGGCATCTCCCTCGACGGCTCCACCGGCACCATCTACAACTGCATCATTCCCACCGTTCCCGCAGACCCCAACAGCGGTTACTTCGGAAGGATCATGGAGCTTGCCGATAAATACAAGGCGCTCGGCGTCCGCACCAATGCGGATACCCCCAAGGACGCCAAGCAGGCGGCGGCGTTCGGCGCGCAGGGCATCGGCCTCTGCCGTACCGAGCACATGTTCTTCGATCCCGCAAGGATCGGCGCCTTCCGCGAAATGATCTGTGCGGACACGGTCGAAGAACGCGAAGCGGCGCTTGCCAAGATCGAACCCATGCAGCAGGCGGACTTCGAGGGCCTGTTTGAGGCGCTCGGCGGCTATCCCGTCACCATCCGTTTCCTCGATCCTCCGCTCCATGAGTTCGTTCCCACCGAGGAAGAGGACATCAAGGCGCTTGCCAAGGCGCAGGGCAAGACGGTCGCGCAGATCAAGCAGATCATCTCCGACCTGCACGAGTTCAACCCGATGATGGGTCACCGCGGCTGCCGTCTTACCGTCACCTATCCCGAGATCGCGGTCATGCAGACCAAGGCGGTCATCAAGGCGGCGCTCGCCGTGCAGAAGAGAGGGGTGAAGGTCATTCCCGAGATCATGATCCCGCTCACGGGCGAAGTCAAGGAATTGAAGTTCGTCAAGGACATCGTCGTCAAGACGGCGGACGAAGTCATCAAGGCGTCGGGCGCGCAGCTTCACTATGAAGTCGGCACGATGATCGAGATCCCCCGCGCCGCGCTCACGGCGGACGAGATCGCAAAGGAAGCGGAGTTCTTCTGCTTCGGCACCAACGACCTCACCCAGATGACGTTCGGCTTCTCCCGCGACGACGCAGGCAAGTTCCTGCCCGCATATTACAGCAACAAGATCTACGAGAGCGACCCGTTTGCGAGATTGGATACGGTCGGCGTCGGCAAGCTGATGAAGATGGCGGTCGACCTCGGCAAGGGCACCCGCAAGGACCTCCACTGCGGCATCTGCGGCGAACACGGCGGCGATCCTTCGTCCATCGAGTTCTGCCACAACATCGGCCTCACCTACGTTTCCTGCTCGCCGTTCCGCGTTCCGATCGCAAGACTCGCCGCGGCGCAAGCAAATATCAAAAATCCGAGAAAGTAACTTGTGCCGCGAGGCGAAGCGTACCGCCGAACGGATAGCGCGTTAAAACGAAAGGCGCTATGAGGCGGTTTCGCTTTCAGCGGCTGCTCAGGCAAATATCAAAAATCCGAGAAAGTAAGTTCACGAAAATCTTTGGCGCCGCGGCTCTGCCGCGGCGCCAAATCTTTTCCGTGAGGGGTCAAGGTACGGTTTTCATGTAACGTTATCGCCCGCGTACACAATACCCCCTCCATTGGAGGGGGAAAGGGGGTGGGCATGTTCTATTATGTCATTTCGAGCTTGTCGAGAAATCTCTACCGCATTATAATAAGGATGAGATTTCTCCACGCGGTCGCTTCGCTCCCTTGGTCGAAATGACGAAAAAAGAGTGTGCGGCTGTGGTCGAAATGACAGATGAAGAACGCGCGGGGCACACAATACCCCCTCCTCGGGAGGGGGATTCAGGGGGTGGGCATTCCCCAATTACGTCATATTGAGCGGAACGAAGTGAAGTCGAAATATGGTCCTCATTATCATGACGTCACCCATTCGACAGGCTCAGGGTGACGTAAAGAGGGCGCGGGGCAGGGTGACGTATTCAGAACACGCCCCACACCCCTACCCCTCTCCCACGGAGAGGGTAAAAGGCTCCTCCTGAGGAGGAGCTGTCACGAAGTGACTGAGGTGGTGTTCGAAGAACAAAGGACACCACACCCGCCTCGCGTTGCTCGGCACCCTCTCCTGAGGAGAGGGCACACAAAACCCCCTCCTCGGGAGGGGGATTCAGGGGGTGGGCAAGCAAAGAATTGTGCGAAATTTTTCGTGAACTCAGTCGCTGTTCATCAGGTCGCAGGCCTTTGTGAGCCAGCCCGAGATGGGGAACGCCGCCAAAATGACGACGAGCAGATACAGGATCTGCGGCAGGTTGAATTCCACTTCCGACCAGCCCGCATACACGATCTCGCTCAAGAGGGGAATGCACAGCACGGCGATGCAGATCGCCAAACAGACGCCGTACAGCACCGCCCGCAGCAGGTTGAGCGGCTGCAACACGCGGTAGAGCATCACAATGCCGCCGAAGGTCACCGCGAGGATCAGAAGAGGCTCGAAGTTCGTGCCGAAACCGTAGCCCGGGATGTACGTCCTGCCGAAGTAGATCGCCAGCACGCAGAGAATGAGCGTGATCGCCCCGGGGATACTTCGGGAAAGCACATACAGGATGAACTTTCCCTTCACGCGGCTGTTGTTCGGTTGGAGCGAGATGACAAAGGAGGGGAGCGCCGCCACGAACATCTCAAAGAGCAGAAGGTGGTTGGTCTTGAAGAAGTATTTCTCTCCCATGATCACGCAGATGAGGGAGAGCAGGGTGATGAACAGCGTCTTCATGATGTAGAGCGAGGCGCTGTTCTTGATGTTGTTGATGACCCGCCGTCCCTCGTTGACGACCGCGTTGAGGTTGGTGAAATTGTTGTTCATGAGCACGAGGTGGGAAACGTTGCGCGCGGCTTCGCTGCCCGAGGCGACCGAAATGGCGCAGTCGGCCTCTTTTAAGGCGAGAATGTCGTTCACGCCGTCGCCCGTCATCGCCACGGTGTTGCCCGCCCGCTTGATGGTGCGCACCAAAATGGCCTTCTGCTCGGGCGTCACCCTCCCGAACACGGTGTATTCGTTGGCGACGTTCTCCACTTCGATGTCGGTCAGCCCGTCGAGGGAGATGTATTTGTTGGCGTTCGCCACGCCCACGCGCCGCGCGACTTCGGAAACGGTGACGGGGTTGTCGCCCGAGATGATGCGGATGTCCACGTCGTTCTCCTTGAAGGACTTGATGGTTTCCACCGCCTCGGGACGGACATTGTCCGCCAAAGTGATGAGCGCCATGGCGCGGAGAGGCCCCGGCAGACGGTCGCCTGCGATCTGTCCCTGCGCGTGCGCGAGAAGGAGCACCCGTAGCCCCATCTGCGCATATTGCTTCACGATGCGCTCGATGCGGGGGGACATGGGACGGAGCACGAATTCGGGCGCGCCGAACACGAAAGTGCCCTCCTCGCCGAAGCTCACGGCGGAGAGTTTCCGCTTGCTCGAGAAGGGGATGAGCGCCGTCGCCTGCATGGAATTGGAGTGCCCGAAGCGGTCTTGCAGGGCGATGGAGGTCTGGTTGTTGTCGTCGAGGGCGGAGAGCATGCTGCCCATGATCTCCTCCACCGAGTGATCGGTATAGTTTGCGATGATCATGCAGTCGCTCACCGTCATGCGCCCGTCGGTGATGGTCCCCGTCTTATCGAGGCAGAGGACGTTGACGCGGGCGAGCATCTCGAGGGAGTTCATATCCTGCACGAGGGTCTGTTTTTTGGCAAGGCGCCTGACGCCCACCGCCATCGCAAGGGAGGTGAGGAGGAGCAGCCCCGAGGGGATCAGACCGATGACGACGGCGCCCGTCGTCTGGATATTTTCGCTCAGTACGACGCCCGAGCGGTATGCTGTCCAGAACGTCAACGCCGCGACGATGGGAATGAGCACGCCGATCACGCGGATAAAGAGGCGGATGGAGTTCATGACCTCCGACTTCGGGCGCTTGTACTTCTTGGCGCGGGAAGTGAGCTGGTTGAGATAGGTGCTCCTGCCCACCTTGTCGGCGCGCACCCAGCAGCTCCCGCTCGAAACGAAGGAGCCTGCGTAGAGGGTGTCGCCCTCCTGCTTTTTGACGGCGGCGGATTCGCCCGTGAGCAGGCTCTCGTTGACCTCCGCCTTTCCCTCGGCGAGGATGCAGTCCGCGGGGACCTGCTGGCCCGCTTCGAGCAGAAGCACGTCGTCGAGGACGATCTCCTTGATGGGGATCTCCTTGCGCACGCCCCCCCGCATCACTTTCACCGTGGCGGAAATGAGCACGGAGAGCTTGTCGATCTGCCGCTTTGCCAAGATCTCCTGCACGACGCCGATCACGAGGTTCGCCGAGAAGATGACGACGAAGAGGAACTGCGAGAGTTCGGCGTGCGCGATCGCAAGCGCCACGGCGACGGCGATACACAGAAAATTGAATACCGTGCAGATGTTGCCGATAAAGATCGCGGCGTAGGACTTGGAATATTTTTTATTGACGTCGTTGAAGAGGAATTGGTCGTTCCTCTTTTCCACCTGTTCCTCGGTAAGCCCTTCGCCGATGGGGGGCGTAAAGCGCTCCACGTCGTTGCCTGCGGGGATCTCCTTGGCGTGGCGGAAACGGCGCATGAGTTTTTTGCGCTCTTTTTTGGACTGCGCGTCCTCGGAGGCGTTGCGCTCGAGAATGCGCGCGAAGAAGGAGCGCGTGCGGGACACGGGCGAAACGGGGGCGGATGGCACGGGAACGCGCTGCTCTTCGTCTGCCGCAGGCGTTGCCGAGGCGACCGCGCTCTCTTCGGCGACGTCTGCGGCAGAGGTCTTCCCCTTGCCCGTGGCGGCGCCCGTCTTTTTTCCCGTCTTTTTCTGTTTTTCGGCTTCCGTTGCGGAAGCGTCGGTCGGCATCTTCATTTCTGCTCTCCTCGTCCGGGATGTTGCATGTCTTTATTATACACGCGCGCGCGGGAAATGTCAACAGGAAAGAAATGCTTGAATTTCCTTGCAATCGCGGGCAAAATGATGTATAATGAGGCTTGGACATCACGCGAGGTAAATTTTATGATAGACATTGCACTCATCCGCAATGATCCCGATCTGGTACGGGAGAACATCAGGAAAAAGTTTCAGGAAAAAAAGCTGCCTCTGGTGGACGAGGCGATCGCGCTCGACCAAAAGAAACGCGCCCTGCAACAGGAGGGGGACCTTCTGCGCGCCTCCCGCAACACGCTGAGCAAACAGATCGGACAGCTCATGCGGGAAAAGAAAACGGAGGAAGCGGAAAAAGTCAAGGCGCAGGTGAGCGCAAACGCCGCCCGCCTTGCCGAGATTGAAAGGGAAGAACCCGAAGTTTCCGAACAGCTCAAAAAGGTGATGATGAGCATTCCCAACATCATCTCGCCCGACACGCCGATCGGCAGGGACGATTCGGAAAACGTGGAACGTAAGCGCTTTTTGGAGCCGAAAGTCCCCGATTTCGAAGTTCCCTACCATCTCGACATTCTGGAAAAGCTCGACGGCATCGACATCGACAGCGCGCGCCGCACGAGCGGGCAGGGCTTTTACTATCTCACGGGCGACGTCGCCCGCCTGCATTCCGCCATTTTAAGCTATGCGCGCGACTTTATGATCGGCAAGGGCTTCACCTATTGCATTCCGCCCTTCATGATCCGTTCCTCCGTCGTCACGGGCGTGATGAGCTTCGAGGAGATGGACGGCATGATGTACAAGATCGAGGGGGAGGACCTCTACCTCATCGGCACGAGTGAGCACTCCATGATCGGCCGCTTTATGGGACAGACCCTCGACGAGAGCAAGCTACCCTTGACGCTCACGAGCTATTCCCCCTGCTTCCGCAAGGAGAAGGGCGCGCACGGCATCGAGGAGCGGGGCATCTACCGCATCCACCAATTCGAGAAGCAGGAGATGATCGTCATCTGCAAGCCCGAGGACAGCTGTATGTGGTACGAAAGGATGTGGAACTATACCGTGGAACTCTTCGTTTCCATGGGGATCCCCGTCCGCCAGCTCGAATGCTGCTCGGGCGATCTTGCCGACCTCAAATTCCGCAGCTGCGACGTAGAGGCGTGGTCGCCCCGCCAGAAGAAGTACTTCGAAGTCGGCTCCTGCTCCAACCTGACCGACGCGCAGGCACGCCGCCTCGGCATCCGCTATAAGACCGAAAAGGGGAGCGAATTCGCGCACACCCTCAACAATACGGTCGTGGCGCCGCCGCGCATGCTCATCGCCTTTCTCGAAAACCACCTCCGCGCGGACGGCAGCGTGGAGATCCCCGAAGTGCTTTGGCCCTACATGGGCGGCACCAAAGAGATCTCCGTCCAATAAAATTGCATGAAGTATCTGTTTTTCGACATCGAATGCGCATGCGTGTATAAAAACGTCGCCAAGATGTGCGCGTTCGGATACGTTCTCACGGACGAAAACTTTCAGGTGCTGGCGCGGGAGGACATCCTCATGGACCCGCGCGGAAAATTCCACCTCACCGACCGCAAGGGCAGGGAGGGGCTTGTGCTTCCCTACGAGTACGAGGATTTCAAAAAGCACCCCACCTTTCCCGCGCGCTATTCCCGCATCAAGGCGCTGCTCGAGGACAGGGAAAGCGTCGTCTGCGGGCACGCCACGCTCAATGACGTCAACTATCTCAATCTCGAAACCAAGCGCTATAAGCTGCCGTCCTTCCGCTTTTCCTTCCACGACACGCAGTTCTTCTTTATGAATGCGGAGAAAAACTTCACCCGCCAATACGGCTTGCAGGCGATGGCGGAAGAGCTGGGGGTGGAATTCACGCCCCACCGCGCCGTGGACGACGCCTACGCCACCATGCGGGTGTGCGAGCGGCTGTGCGCCCGCGAGGGGACGGATATCTTGGGGCTTGCCGAAAAGTACGGCGTGCAGGCGGGCAGGCTCTCGGGATACAAGATCCGCGCGCTCACCTCGGTGGGGCTGCGCAACTACTATGCGGAGCGGGAGGAGGAGCGCGAGAAGCACATCAAGGCGCACGACGAGTTCTACCGCTTCGTCAACAAGCACATGCACCGCCGCAAGAAGGGCGGCTCGCTCGAGGGCAAAATTTTCTGTTTCTCGCGCGACATCGAGGACGACGTGCCCGTTTCCCGCAAGCTGGTCGAGGCCATCTTCAATTCGGGCGGGCAGTACACCTCCCACCCCACCGAATGCAACGTCTACATCGCCCGCGGCGAGGGCGGGGAGCGCTGCCGCAACGCCATGACGGCGGGCGCGGCGTTCATTCCCCTCGAACAGCTCGAATCCGCGCTCGAAACGGTTTAGAAAGGCAGGATGCAAACGTTACCCGAACCATTTTTAAGAAGAATGAAAGAGAGGCTGGGAAGTGATTTCCCCGCCTTTTTGGCGTCTTATGAAAAACCGCCCTATAAGGGGCTGCGCGTCAACACCCTCAAACTTTCCGCGGAAAAATTCGCGGCGCGCGCGCCCTTCCCGCTCGGCGGGCGGGTGCCGTGGGAGGAGAACGCCTTCTACCTCACCGGGGAGAAAACGGGCGCCGATCCCTATCACTTTGCGGGGCTTTATTATTTGCAGGAGCCGTCCGCGATGGCGGTGGGGGAGATGATAGCGGGCTGTTCCAAGGAGCGGGTGCTCGACCTGTGCGCCGCGCCGGGCGGAAAGACGACCCAGACCGCCGCGCAGATGAAGGGGGAGGGGATCCTCCTCGCCAACGAGATCGTCTATGCGCGGGCAAAGGCGCTTTCGCAGAACGTCGAGCGCATGGGGATCACGAACTGCGCCGTCACGAGCGCATCTCCCGAGAGCCTCGCCGCGCGCTTCCCCGCATATTTCGATCTTATTTTGGTGGACGCGCCCTGCTCGGGCGAAGGGATGTTCAAAAAGGAGCCGAACGCCGTTCCCGAATGGAGCGAGGAAAACGTCGCCATGTGCGCCGCGCGGCAGCGGGAAATTCTCAGCCGCGCCGCGGAGATGACGGCGGGCGGCGGACACATCCTCTATTCCACCTGCACCTTCTCCGAGGAGGAGGACGAGTGGCAGATCGAAGATTTTCTCAAACGCCACCGCGGCTTTACGCTCGTCCGGGAAAAGAAGCTCTATCCCCATCTTGTCCGCGGCGAGGGGCATTTTTGCGCCCTGCTCCAAAGGGAAGAGGGCGAAACGCGGCGCCTGCGTCCCTTTGCCGCCGTCCGCAACGCGCGGGCGGAGAGCGCATTCCGCGGATTTGCGGAGGACTTCTTCCGCACGCCCGTCACGGGCGTTCTCCACACCCTCGGGGACGGGAGAATGTACCTCGTGCCCGCGGATATGCCCGATCCCGGCGGCAGCCTTCTTCGCCTCGGCGTGGAGCTGGGGGAATTCGACGGCAAAGTTTTTAAGCCCGCGCACGCGCTCGCCATGGCGTTCGGGGACCGCGCCAAACGCAAACTCTCTCTCACGCGGGCGGAGAGCGAAAAATACCTCCGCGGGGAGACCCTCTGCGCAGACCTTGCGGACGGCTGGTGCGCCGTCTGCGTGGAGGAATTCCCGCTCGGGCTTGGCAAATGCGTGGGCGGGACGGTGAAAAATCATCTGCCCAAGGGTCTGCGAAAAATAAAATAAGCCCCTCCCGTGCGGGAGGGGTCCATGTTTAAGACTGTTCTTCGTCCCTGATGAGGCGTTGCTGCCTTCGCAGGAGGCGGAGCCAATTGATCAATCCGTAGATGTCGTTGACGAAGAACACGACGAAACAGACGACCATGGCGATGTACGTCTGGTTCTGCATGGACATCAGCGTCCAGAGCACGATGAGCACGACATCGTTCACGCAGTAGGCAACGGCGTAGAAGGGGCTTCTGCGCACGCACAGCAGCATCGCCGTGCAGCTCGTGAGGACCGAAACGGTGCTCCACCAAAGGTTGGGGGTGTCGAGCGCGCGGAGGATAAAGAAGAACGCCACCGACACGATGAGGGAGATGAACAGGATGACGGGGTATTCCCGCCAGCCGAGGTGGTTGACCGTCACCTCGCTCCTCTTGCCGCGGAAGGGGTTTTTCAGCCAACTGATGACCGCGAGCACGGCGACAGGCGCAGACATGCCGAGGTAGGTGATGATCTCGCCGTAATAGCCGCAGAAGTAGGCGATCACGCCGTAAAAGACGGAAAAGACGACCGAGAGGATCTGCCCGATGACGTTCCCCTTGGCGATGAGGATGAGGGCGACCGCCCCGATGAGGGACGCCGCCAGCTGGAGATAGTCGGTGTTGTTGGTCAGAAGGAAGGACAGCACGATCGCGCCGACCGAACAGAAGAAGATGGCGTATTCGATGGGTCTTACGTTGCGGAAAAACTCTTTGATGACGTGCATCTCTCCTCCTTTGCCTTTGCCATACAGTCCTCTTACAGTATATCACATAAACGCCTTTTTTGCAACAAAAAAACCGACGAAATCCGTCGGTTTTTTATATATGCGTATATTTTTTACGCTTCGCTGTCCGTACCGTCGCTGTCCTCGGGCTTGGACTTTGCGGGCCGTACCCGCTTATCCTTGGGCGCCTTGACCTTGGTGCGCTTGCTTCTGTTCTTGAGCAGGCGGCGGACGATCACGGCGCCGATCGCAAACACGAGCACGATCGCAAGGCTGCCCGACGCGATGAGGAGCCAGATATTCGAGGACTCGCCGTCCGTTTCGTCTGTGTGGTCGTGATCGTGGTCCACGTCCTCATCCTGCGAAGGATATTCGCGCTCCACGGTCACATCGGCGGCGGAGTAGTCGAGGTAGAGGGAACAGCGTGCGGGCAATCCCTTTCCTGCTTCCGCGTCATAGCGGAGCCATACGAGCTGTTCCTCGTAGGAGGATTGCAGGTAGGAGTAGTAGGGATCGCCAAGCTCCTCTTCGTCCGTCGTTTCGTCGTAGCGGAGATAGTCCGCGGAGTCGAAGAAGGTGAAGGTGTAGTAGCCCGCGTTCGCATAATCCTTGGGAAGGGGATCCTTGCTGCCGAGCAGATCCTCGTCCTTGCGGTCCTCGTTCAGCTCCTTGCGGATGCTGTCCACATCGTCGTCGCGGTCGCTGTCGAATGCGGAGGAGGCGTCGTCCGAGGCATAATTGCCGAGGAACACATAGCTGCCTGCGGCGTTCTTGGTCTGTCCGTCGCGGCTGCCGCTCCACACTTCGAGGCGGTAGGTCTTGCCCGCGTTGCCCGTGCGGAGATAGAAGTTCACCGTGACCCATTCGCCCGTGCCCGTAAGCTCGATCTTCGCTTCGGGAAGGCTGCTCTTGTCGGAGTAGTCGTAACGGAGATTTTCCGCGGGGAGGTTGGTCACTTCGGTGCGGTAGGTGTACTCGCCCGTCTTGGCGTCCTCGTCGCGGTAGGCGTACGTCTTGCCCTCGTTGCGGAAGAAGGCGATGGTGCCGTCCTTCGTCACGAGGTTGCCCTCGTCGTCCGTGTCGAAGTTGGAGAGGTTGGCATAGAGCTTGCCGTCGTCCTCCGCCTTCTTGTAAAGCCCGTTGGGCTGCAATTCGTAGAGGATCTTGCCTTCCTTGTCATACGCAGCCGATTCGGGGTCCATGTTCACGATGTTGCCCTCGTCGTCGTACCAATAGGTATAGGAGGGGAGTTCGGGTTTGAGCATGGTGCCCGCCGTTTCCGCCGTCGTATCCACGAGATAGAGGTTGACCTTGGCGTTCTCGGAGGCCTTCACCCGCACGGAGATCCTGCGGGAGGAGTTTGCCGATACGCTCTGCGTGTCGGAGAGGTAATAGCCGTAGGCGGCTTCCTCGCCGTTGAGGATGACGAGGGGCTGGCGGAAATCGCCGAACAGCTCCGTCCACCATGCGTCCGCGTCCGCGGCCTCTTCCGATGCGGGAAGCGCTGCCTTCCATGCCGCGTCGCTCTCAAAGTATTCCTCGGCATAGCGGGAGCTTAAAAGACCCGCATACACATTTTGGGGCTTGACGTTGGGAACGCTCGGGTCGTTGTTTTGCACAAAGTCGCTGCCGCCGAGCACGCCGCGGAAGTTCGCGGGCAGGGCGGGACCCGATTTGAGTTCCTCTTCCTCGGTCGCGGAAACGGAGTCGAACCGCTTTGTTTCCTCCACTTCGCCCGTGAGGGAAACTTTCTTGGCGCGGTCGCCCGTGGAGGCGTAGCCGTATTCCGCCTTGGTGAGCTTCTTGACCTCGAAGTTCGTGAACGCCGCGTAGCCTTCGCTGTAAGCGGAGAGGGCGGAGCCGACGATGGTGGTGGGGCCGAAGGAGAACTCGAGGGAGAAGGTCTTTGCCGTGTCGGTGTCGTTCTCGATGAAGAAGAAGCACTGCGCCCAGCCCTTGTAGATGTCCTTCATCTCTTCCTTATCGCTCTTGGAGTCGATGTCCACGGCCGCGAGGGTGGTGGAGTCGAAGGCGGAGATGTAGGTCTTGTTGCCGTCCTCGCCGTCTACGACCGCCGCGCTTGCCCCCGTAAACCCGCTCTTGAGCTTCGTCTTGACGAAGAAGGAGAGGAGGATGCGGGTGTGGGCTTCGAGCTTGAAGATGTTGTTGCCGGTATCGGCGTCGAGATGGTCGGGCATGCCGAGCTTGGCGGTGTACGCCGCGCCGTTCGCGGACATGAGCATGAGCACTTCGCTCTCGTCCCCGCCGAAGGGGAACTTGTTCTCGAAGTCGTTGGTGTAGATGTTTTGGAGATATTTGTTGGAGGTGTTATTCTTGATCGCGCCGAAGCTCGTCAGCTGCGCGAAACTTTCGGGATCTTCGCCGAGGGAGGGGTCGATGTCCTCCGAGGTGAACACGTTGCTGCCCGACGTTTCCTCGGTGAGGCCCGCGGTCACGTTGCCGAGCAATTCGGCGATGACGGTGCTCTCGTCGTTGGGCGCATAGAGGTCGAGCGCGTAGGTCTGATAGGTTTCGTAGGGATATTCGTCGGAATTGAACTGCTTGTCCGCTTTGAGGGAGTCGACGGTGCATTCCTTCACGCCCTCTTTGGGGGCCTTGCCGTCCTCGGTGCGGACTGCCTTGTCGTAGTCCTCCGCGGAGATGAGCGTGCAGGCGACGTCGTCGAAGAAGGCGTAGCCGTCCACGGCGAAGTACTTATCGTCCGAGGAACCCTGCCCAAGCCCCAGTTCGATGCGGAAGGTGGTCGTCGCAAAGGTGCTGGCGCGCACATAGAGGGTGTACTGCCGCCATTCCCCGCCCGTGTGGATGTTGTAGATCTGCATCTGGTCGAGCGTGCTTCCGCCCACGGTGTTCGTCACGCCGATGTAGGCGCCGCCGCGCTGGGTAAGCTCGGTATCCTTATAGTGGTAGAGCGCGTCGGTGCGCACCCAGAGGGAAACCTGCGCCGCCGTGCCCGCGGGGAGGGTGACGGTCGTCGAAGAGGTGTAGTGCTGCGCCGTGCCGCGCACGCCGTCGTCCGCCGTTCTGCTGTTGTGGATCATCAGAACGCTCGTGTTGTTTGCGTTCTCTTCGCCCTCGGTCGCCCCGTTGTGGAGGGAAAGCCCGCTTTCGAAATCTTCGGCAAAGCTCTCCACGTCCTCGAAGTCGACGGAGTAGCTGTATTTTTTGAACATCTTCGCCTCATTGGAAGAGGAGGCAAGATCGCCGATCTCGTCCTCGAAGAGGTCGAGGAATTTCAGGCGGTCGTAAGCGGAAACGTTCTCGTCCTCCCAGTGGGCGTATGCCTCGGCGATCGTTTCGAAGGTAGTCACTTCCTCGGCGTCGTCCCCTTCGCCCTTGGAGAAGGTCTTAAAGGAGTAGCCGCCCGTCTTGGTGAAGTAATCCCAGTCCTTGGTATCGATGACGCCCGATTTGGTGTCCGAAGAGGGACTGCCGGAGCTAAACGACCAGCTGTCGGGCGTGGAGATGATGTTGTACTTGGCAAGGGGCTTGCCGTTGTCGTCGGGGTCCACCAGCTTGTCCGAATAAAATTCGAAGTTCCCGTTCTTGATGAGCTGGGTGTCGGTCGGGGCGACTTTACTTTCCCCTTCCTCGTTTTCGTCGGGCTGCGGCGCACAGGCGGTCGCCACCCCAAGCGAAAGCGTTGCCGCAAGCGCGAGGGAGAGCGCCGTCAGCGTCCGTTTTTTCCATTTTCCGTTTTCAAAGAATTTTGCCATATAACACCTTTTGTTTTTTTTGGGCGCAAAGCAAAACAAGTCGCGCACGCGCCCGTAACTATTTCTTAGCAATATGGTTCTATTTTAGCTTAAAATCTTTCGCAACGCAAGCAATTATGCGGGCAATCGCAGAAAAAAATGAGAAAAAATTTTGAAAATGTCGCAATCTAAATGTCGTAGCGGAGGGGAACGGCTTATGAAGCGGGGAAAGGTGTGGACGCGGCTTTCGGGAGGCATGCTCATCGGGGCGGTGAACGGGCTGCTGGGCGGCGGAGGCGGAACGCTTGCCGTCCCGCTCCTGCGCGCGGGCGGGCTTCCCGTGCGGCAGGCGCACGCCACGGCGATCTCCGTCATCCTTCCCGCCTCGGCGGTGAGCGGGCTTGTCTATCTCATCGGCGGGTTCGCGCCGCCCGCGGTGCTCGTGCCCGTGCTGCTCGGCGTGCTGGCGGGCGGGTATTTGGGCGCGCGGCTGCTCGGCGTCCTTCCCGTGCGCGCCGTCCAGTTCGTCTTTGCCCTCCTCATGCTCCTCGCGGGTTGGAGGATGCTGCTCTGATGTCCTTCTATCTGCTCTTTTTGTGCGGGCTTGCGGGCGGACTGTTCGGCGGCATGGGCATGGGCGGCGGGACCCTCCTCATCCCCCTCCTCACCCTCTTTCTCGGCGTGCCGCAGGGGGTGGCGCAGGGGGTGAACCTGCTCTCCTTTCTTCCCATGTCCGCGCTCGCCCTCACCGTGCACGCGCGAAACGGGCTTCTCGTAAAGGAGGGGCTTTGGCAGCTCGTGCTCCCCGCGCTCCTCTTTTCGGCGCTCGGGGCGGCGTGCGCCGTCTGCCTTCCCGCGGGGCTGCTGAGGAAGGGCTTCGGGCTTTTGCTCGTGCTGCTCTCCGCACAGCCCTTCGCCGCCGCGCTGCGCGGGGAGAAAAAGATTTGAAAAAAATTATCGGAAACGTAAAAAATTTTCAAAAAGGGTATGGACAAACCCCTTTTCCTGTGTTAAAATAGTAGCATAGAGTATTATGGGCAGATTGTTTTGTTGTTTGCTCTTATATGGGGTCCGATAATTTGTGAAGCAAACTCGAGGGCAAAAAAATGGCTAAAATAGGGATCATCGATTTGGGTTCCAATTCCGCACGCCTTGTCATCGTCAACCTCTTTGCGGAGGGGTATTTCATGGTCGAGGACGAGCTGAAAGAGAGCGTCCGTTTGGGGCAAGACATGGACAGGGACGGCTTTTTGAAGCCGCAGCGCGTGGCGGAAACGATCAAGACACTCAAAATGTTTAAGCGCCTCTGCGAGGCGTCGGGCGTGGAGCGCATCATCGCGGTCGCTACCGCGGCGGTCCGCCGCGCCAAAAACCAGCGCTCCTTCCTCGACGAGATACAGGCGACCTGCGGGCTGAGGATGACCGTCCTTTCCGAGGAGGAGGAGGCGACCCTCGTCTACCGCGGGGTCATCAACTCCATGGACGTGCCCAAGGGCATCATTCTGGAGATCGGCGGCGGCAGTTCCAAGATCGTCTACTACAACCGCCGTTGCATCCTGCAACACATCACCCTGCCCTTCGGCGCGGTGACGCTCACCGACCTCTTCTCCGAGGAGGGCGTCCCTCCCGAGGAGCAGACGCGGAAGATCGAAGAGTTCTTCACCGAGCAGTTCAAGAAGATCGAATGGCTCTCGGAAGTGGACCCCGACGTGCAGATGATCGGCGTGGGCGGCTCCTTCCGCACGCTCTACAAGATGAACCGCATGGTGCGCAAGTACCCCTTGAACATCGTGCATAACTACACCTTTGCGGTGGAGGATTTCCGCTCGGTCTACGAGATGGTGCGCGTTTTGGACGTGGAGAAGCGCAAGCGCATCCGCGGGCTTTCGCCCACCCGTGCGGACATCATGCCCGCCGCGCTCGCCATTATCAAGGCGTTTACCGACTATCTGCACATCGAATCCTTCCAGATCAGCGGCTGCGGGCTGCGCGAGGGCATCATGTTCAACCAGGCGGTGCCCCTCACCGAGGAGCGGCCGCTCTCCGACGTGCTCGGCTATTCCCTCAACACCTATGTAAAATACTACCGCTGCGACGAAAAGCACGTCGAACACGTCGTGCATCTTTCGATCCAGCTCTTCAAACAGCTGCGCGTGCTGCATAAATTCCCGCGCGTCTATCTCAAAGTGCTCAAGATCGCGGCAAGCCTGCACGACTGCGGGCTTTGCGTGCGCTATTACAGCAACCAGAAGCACAGCCGCTATATGATCCTGAATTCGGCGATCTACGGCGTCACCCACCGCGAGATCGTGCTCGCCGCGTTCGTGGCGGGCTGTCACCGCAAGGAGGACCTGCTCCCCGCCGACTGGGCGCGGTATAAGGACATCGTTTCCGACGAGGACATCGACATCGTGCGCAAGCTCGGCGTGCTTTTACGCATCGCGGAGAGCCTGGACCGCAGCGGCCTCGGCATGGTGACGGGGGTCAACTGCGACGTGCTCGGCGATTCCGTCATCATGAAGACGGAGCTTGCGGGCGACGCTTCCCTCGAACTCGCGCAGGCGGCGAAGGCGAACCCCGAATTCAAGCGCACGTTCAAGAAGAATCTGGAGATCTTGTGACAAAGCTCCTTTTGGCGAGCAATTCTCCCCGTCGGCGTGAGCTGCTTGCCGCACTGGATGTCCCGTTCGAGGTCGTTCCGTCCCGCTTCGAGGAGCGGGCGGAGGGGCTGTCCGCACGGGAAACGGCGCTTTCGTTCGCCGAAGGAAAGGCGGGGGAGGTGCTCTCGCGCTATCCCGAAGCTTTCGTGCTCGGCGCGGACACCGTCGTCTGTTGCGGCGGCGAAATTTTGGGAAAGCCCAGGGACGCCGCGGACGCCAAGCGGATGCTCCGCCTGTTGAGCGGCAGGACCCACTCCGTCTTTACGGGGGTGTGCCTTTTGGGGCAGGGGACGCGGCTTGCGGAGATCGTGGAAACGCGGGTCACCTTTTTCCCTTTGGACGAAGCATTCCTCGAAGCATATGTCGCAAGCGGCTCCCCGATGGACAAGGCGGGGGCTTACGGCATACAGGACGGCGGGCTTGCCGCAGGGTATGAGGGCAGTTACACCAACGTCATCGGACTCCCCATGGAGACCGTGCGCGCATTTTTGAAGGAAGTACATCTATGTTGAAACTTGCGATCGATTTCGGCACATCTGTTACGAAGATCTACCGCCTCGGCAGCGGCATCGTGCTCGCAGAGGCGACCTGCGTCACCGTGCAGAAGGACACGGGCGAGATCCGCGCCTACGGCAACGACGCCAAGCGGCTGCTCGGCAAGACCGCCGACCAGACGGATGTCTGTTTCCCCGTCTACGAGGGGGAGATCGTCTCCGAAAAGTTAGCGGCGGCGCTCCTCGAATACTTCTTGCGGAAGGCGGCGGGCAAGGCTTTTTCGGTGGAGGCGCTCTTCTGCGTCCCCTGCGGTTTTAAGGCCGAATCCCGCGAAAAGATATACCGTGTTGCAAAATCGGCGGGCATCTCCCGCGTGAATTTTGCCGAAGCGCCCTTTTTGAGCGCCCTCGGGCAGGACGTTCCGCTCAGCGAGAGCAACCCCGTCTTTGCCATTGACATCGGGGCGGGGGTCACCTCCGTCGCCACCTTCTCCCTCGACGGCATCATCGCGGGCATCTCCATGAACGTCGGCGGGAACAACATGGACATCCACATCATCGACCACATCGCCGACAAGTTCAATTTGAAGATCGGCTCTTTGACGAGCGAGAAGCTCAAAAATACGGTCGGCAGCCTCATCGAGGACGACAACCAGAGCACCATCATCAACGGGCGGGACATCACGACGGGCAAGCCGCGTTCGGTCTCCGTTTCCTCGTCCGACATCGAATTCCCCGTGCGCATCTACATAGACAAGATCGTGGAATATGCGGAGATGGTGCTCAAAAAGCTGCCTGCGGAGGTGTCCGCGGCGGTGGGCAAGAACGGCGTCTACCTCTCGGGCGGCGTCGCGGGGCTTGCGGGGCTTGCGGACTACGTCGCGGAAAAATTGCAGATGGAGGCGCACATCTCGGGCGATCCGCAGATGTCCGTCGTGCTCGGCGGCGGCAGGGCGGTGGGCAATCCCGCCCTTCTCAGAAGGATCAGAATGGATTAAGCGGGGGACTTCCCGCAAAACGGCGGCTCCTTTCGGCCGCTGTTTTTTATGGCTTGCGGGCGCACGGACGCACACGCAGGCCGCGCGGCGTTCCCCGTCATCGGACAGAAAAGGAGAAACGGTATGAAAGATCTCGGCAAGGCGATCTTTATCGCATGCGCGCAGGAGGGGGAGGCGCTCCCCGTGTTCCGCAAAACTTTCCGCGCGCGCAAAGTGCGTTCCGCCACCCTCTACGCAACGGCGCTCGGCTGCTACGTTGTGTTCTTAAACGGCAAACGGGTGGGCAATTACGAGCTGGAACCCGGTTCGGAGGAGATGGCAAAGCGCAAGAGCTATACCCGCTACGACGTCACGGAACTGCTCTGCGAGGGCGAAAATGCGCTCACGGCGGTCGTGGGCAGCGGCTGGTGGAGCGGGCGGGTCGCCGCCTGTTACGGCAAGAAGGAGGGCTTTCTCGCGCGGCTCGTCCTCTGCGGGGAGAACGGGGAAGAGGAGATCGTCACCGATCTCGGCTGGAAGAGCGCGCGGGCAAGCGGGTATCTTGCAAGCGACATCTACGACGGCGAGCGCTACGACGCCCGCGTCGGGAACGGGTGGATGTTTGCCGCCTTTGACGACGCCGATTGGCCGACCGTATGCGAAAATAGGGAATTTTCGGGCGAACTCACGCCCTTTTTCGGCCCCCATATCACGGTCAAAAAGGAGCTGGAACGGCAGGCTGCCGTCACGGTCTACTGCGGCACGGAGGGCGGCGGCGAGGGCTGCTACGGCAGGATCAAGGTCCTGCGCCGCTATGCCGAGGGCGAAAGTTTTACGCTCGGGGCGGGCGAAACGGCGCTCGCCGATCTCGGGCAGAATTTCGCGGGCAGGGAGCGCTTCACAGTGGAGGGCGCGCGCGGCACGGTCGTCAAGATCGTCCGCGGCGAAGTCCTCAACGACGGCAACGGGGAGATCGCCCGCAACAACAGCGGCGCGGGCGGAAGCCTCTACCGCACCAACTACCGCACCGCAAAAGCCGAAACGGAATACGTTTTGCGCGGGGAAGGGGAGGAGGAATACCACTCCCTGTTCACCTATTGCGGCTTCCGCTATCTCGAGATCACGGCGACCGCTCCCGTGCGCTTTTCCCGTCTTGCGGGGGAAGTGCTCAGCTCGGTGCCCCGGAGGACGGGCGAGCTGCACACCTCCGACCCTCTTTTGGACCGTCTGGTGGAAAACGCCGCGTGGGGACAGCTCTCCAACTATGTGAGCGTGCCCACCGACTGCCCGCAGCGGGATGAGCGGCTCGGCTGGACGGCGGATACGCAGGTGTTCGCCGAGGCGGGCTGTTTTTTGGCGGACAGCAAGGAGTTTTTGGAGCGGTACCTCCGCAGCATGCGGGACGCGCAGGCGGAGGACGGCAGCTTTCCGGGGGTCGCGCCCACGGGGCAATACCACGGCTCGCGCTACGGCGGCACGGGCTGGGCGGACGCGGGCGTCCTGCTCCCTTTGACTTTATATACGATGTACGGCGACCGTGAGAGCATTTCCGCGCACTGGGACGCCATGAAGAAATATGTGGACGGCTATCTCGGCGCGAGCCATGGCATGGGCGGGCAGCCCCATTGGGGGGACTGGCTCTCCTTCGAATCCAACGACGACACGATCCGCGAGATCCTCGGCGTCTGCTATTACGCGTGGGACGCGCTCGCCATGTCCGAGATGGCGCGCATCCTGCAAAGAGAGGAGGAGGCGGCGCATTACGAAAAGCTCTATGAAAGAGAACGCGCCCTCTTCCGCGCCCGCTATCTCAAAAACGGGAAGCCGGTGCGCGGGGAACAGTCGGTGTGCGCGCATGCGATCCTGCTCGGCCTTTTGGAGGAAGAGGAGGAACGGGAGGCGGAAAAGACGCTGCTCGAAAACCTTGCGCGCAACGGCAACGGGCTTAGGACGGGGTTCCTCGGGACCAAAATTTTGCTCGACGTTCTCACGAAGATCGGGCGCAGCGACGTCGCCTATTCCGTGCTCTTGAACGAGGAGTGCCCCTCGTGGCTGTACCAGGTGAAAAACGGCGCCACCACGGTGTGGGAGCGCTGGGATTCCTACTCGGCGGAGAAGGGCTTTGCGGACATCGTGATGAATTCCTTCAACCACTATGCCTACGGCGCGGTGGTGGGCTGGATGTTCAAGACGATGGCGGGGATCGTTCCCGCAAAGGCGGGTTTTGCCGAAATTTTGCTCGCCCCCGTGCCCGACGCGCGGGTCGCTTGGGTCAGGGCGTCCTACGAGAGCGTCCGCGGCCGCATCGAGGTAAGCTCCTCTCTCGAGGGCGGAAAGTGGACTTACCGCGCCGTTGTCCCCGCAGGCGTTCCCGCCCGCTTCCGCCTGCCCGCGGGCGTTTCCTGCGGCCTTGTTCCCGGGGGCGGGGAAATTGCCCTGCATGCGGGCGAAAACATCATCGTCGGGACGCTCAAAAACGTTTGACATTTCCCGCGGGAACGGCTATAATGGCGATACAGGCGTTTGAAGCGGAACAGACGCCGCCCAGGACCTTCTTTCCAGAGAGAAAGACCCGCGGCTGAAAGGCTTTCAAGGAGGGGGCGGCGGTATTCCCCCGCGAGCCGCTTCTCCGAACAGAACTTCAAGAGGAGCCGTTTCCCGCGTCAAGGGGCAATGAGGCGCGCCTTTCGTGCGCGCAAAGACAGGTGGTACCGCGTCATTGTCACGCCCTGTCAGCCGTTTTTCGGCTGGCAGGGCATGTTTTATTTATGAGGTGAAAAATGGAAGATCTCGATCTGTTGCAGGAGGCGGCCTCAGAGGCGGAGGCGGCAAAGGACAGCCGCACCCTCTATGAGGTCAAGATGAAGTTCTTGGGGCGCACGGGCAAAGTGACGGGGCTGCTCAAGAGCATGAAGGAGCTGGCCGCGGAGGCGCGCCCCGCGTTCGGCAAGCGGGTGAACGCTTTAAGGGAGGCGCTCGAGGAAAAATTTGCCGCGCTCGAGGAAAAACTCAAGCGCAAAGAGCTGGAAGAAAAGCTCGCGGGGGAGCAGATCGACGTCACCCTGCCGGGGCGGCGCGCCAAGGAGGGCGCCCTGCATCCCGTCACACGGGTGAAGGACAAGCTCATCGATCTCTTCTCGGGCATGGGCTTCGAGGTGTTCGAGGGACCCGAGATCGAGAACGAATACTACAACTTTACCGCGCTCAACACGCCCGCCGACCACCCCGCGCGGGACATGCAGGATACCTTCTATCTCACGGAGGAATTTCTGCTGCGCACCCAGACGAGCGCGGGGCAGATCCGCGTGATGGAGCAGAAGAAACCGCCCATCAAGATCCTCTCGCCGGGCAGAGTGTTCCGCTCGGACGACGACGCCACCCATTCGCCCATGTTCCACCAGATGGAGGGGCTTGTCGTGGATAAGGGCATCACGCTGTGCGATCTTCAGGGCATGCTCGACGAATTTGCGAAGAAGATGTTCTCCGAAACGAGCAAGACGCGGCTGCGCCCGAGCTATTTCCCCTTCACGGAGCCGTCCGTCGAGGTGGACGTGAGCTGCGCCGCCTGCGGGGGGAAGGGTTGTTCCCTCTGCAAGGGCACGGGCTGGATCGAAGTGCTCGGCGCGGGCATGGTCAACCGCCGCGTGCTCGAAAACTGCAGCGTGGACCCCGACGTATATTCGGGCTTTGCGTTCGGCATGGGCATCGAGCGCATCGCCATGCTCAAATACGGTCTGGGAAACATCAAACTTTTGACGGAAAACGATACCCGTTTCCTGGAACAATTCAAGGACTGAGGAGGGAGAGGAAATGTTATTGCCGTATAGCTGGTTAAAGGAATATGTAAACGTTACCCTTCCCGCGGAGGAGCTGAAAGACGTGCTCTTCTCCTGCGGGTTCGAAGTGGAGGAACTCACCTATCTCGGCAAGGACGTCGAGGGGGTGTACACGGGGAAGATCGTCAAGTGCGAAAAGCACCCCGACGCGGACAGGCTCACCGTCTGCGAAGTGGACTGCGGCAAGCAGGGCAAAAAGCAGATCGTCACCGCCGCGACGAACGTGTTTGAGGGGGCCGTTGTACCCGTCGCCTTGGACGGCGCGACCGTCAAACACGAGGGCGGGGTGCAAAAGATCAAGACGGGCAAGCTCCGCGGGGTCGTTTCCGAGGGCATGTTCTGCTCGGGCGAGGAACTTGGCATCAACGACGATTTCTATGAGGGCGCCGAGATAAACGGCATTCTCATTCTCGATGGGAACACCCCCCTTGGCTACGACGCGCGGATCGAAGTCGGGCTTGACGACTGGATCTTCGACATCGCGGTGACGGCGAACCGCCCCGACTGCCAGAGTATCTACGGGCTTGCCCGCGAGGTCGCGGCGGCGACGGGAATGCACCTCATGCCCCTCTCCGTTTCCTACGAGAGCGAGCCGACAAGCGTCAGGATCCCCGTCGAGGTAAAAGAACCCAAGCTCTGCCCCGTCTATCGGGGGAGCTATGTGAAGGGGGTCAGGATCGGCAAAAGCCCGCAGTGGCTGCGCCGCCGTCTTGCCCTCATGGGGCTGCGCTCGGTGAATAACGTCGTCGACATCACCAACTATGTGCTGCTCGAAGTCGGACAGCCCATGCACGCGTTCGACCGAAAGTTTTTGCACGGCGACAAGATCGTCGTCCGTTGCGCCGAAGAGGGGGAGAAGATCGTCACCCTCGACGAGAAGGAGTTTACTCTGCACCCCGAAAACCTGCTCATCTGCGACGGAGAGCGTCCCGTGGCGCTTGCGGGGGTCATGGGAGGCTTAAACAGCGAGATCAAGCCAAACACGAAGGAGGTATTCCTCGAAGCGGCGAGCTTTGCGCGCGACAGCGTGCGGAAGACCTCCCGCGCACTCGGGCAGCGGAGCGATTCCTCCGCCCGCTTCGAAAAGGGGGTCGACCCGCTCTTCACGCCCAAGGTGGGAATGGCGCGCGCCCTCACGCTCATGCAGGTCCTCGGCTGCGGCACGCCCACAGAATACCTTACCGAGGTGTGCTCCGTTCCCAAGGCGGAAAAGGTCATCCATACCTCTTACGCCGCCATCGACAAACTGCTCGGAATCCACGTTCCCAAGGAGGAAGTGAATGGCATTTTGGGGCGGCTCGGCTTCCTGATCGACGATTTGGGAGAGGACTTTTCCGCCGACGTACCCCCTTGGCGGGAGGACGTAGACGGCTATCCCGACCTCGCCGAAGAGGTCATCCGTATGTACGGTTATGACCACATCACGCCCACCTTCCTCGAAAACGCCACGGTGACGCACGGCGGCAGAACGCCCGCGCAGGAGCAGGAGCGCAAGACCAAGCGCACGCTCGAAAAGGAGGGTTTCTTCGAGGCGTGTAACTACTCTTTTTATTCTCTCAAGGACCTCGATCTTCTGCGCCTTCCCGAAGACGCGCCCGAGCGCAGGGCCATCCGCATTCTCAATCCCATCAGCGAGGACCTCTCGTTGATGCGCACGCTGCTTCTTCCCTCCATGCTGCAAAACGTGGTGCGCAATGTGCGCCGCGGAAACTACGAGGGGAGGCTGTTCGAACTCGCAAATGTGTACCTGTGTGAAGAATTGCCGCTCAAAGCGCTGCCCGAGGAGCGCAAACATCTCGTGCTCGGGCTGTGGGGAGAGGGGGACTTCTTCGACCTCAAAGGCGCCGTGGAGGCGCTCGCCGCGGCGTTTGACATTCGGCTCACCTTTGAAAAAGGGGAGCGTCCCTACCTGCACCCCGGCGTGACGGCGGTCGTCAGAATGGGGGAAAAGGAGGCCGGCGTGCTGGGCGAATTGCACCCCGCGATTGCCGGGGAGCTGGCGCTCGAAAAGAAGACGTATCTGTGCGAACTCGACTACGCGCTTCTCAGGAAACGGTTTGCAAAGGACATCACCTATCATGAACTTCCCCGCTTCGAGAGCGTGCAGCGCGACCTTGCGGTGGTGGTGGACGAGGCGGTCACCTGCGCCGCGCTCGAGGAGCGCATTCTCCGCGCCTGCAAGGCGGTAAAGAAGGTGGAGCTGTTCGACGTCTACCGCGGCAAGCAGCTCGGGACGGACAAGAAGAGCATGGCGTTCCGTTTGACCTTCTCGCCCGACGAAAAGGTGGAAAAGCCGCTCTCGCCCGAGGCGGTGGACGGATTTTTCAACAGGATCGTGGGCGATCTCAAGCACAATTTAGGCGCCGAATTGCGGTAAGGTCTGCCCACCCCCTTGATCCCCCTCCAATGGAGGGGGTCCCACTGCCCCCTCCGAAGGGGTGCGCTTGCTGTCCCTTTTAGGGTGGAGCATTGCTTTCTGCCAACGATTGATAATCGTTGGCGCAATGCGACATGAGTGAGCGCATTTGCCGCGCGAACGGTGACCGAACACGGGGTTCTACCCGTGTGAGAAAGTGGCATGAGCGGAGCGAATGCCGAAAGGGTTCTCGAAAACCCCTCAGGCTCGGCTATCGCCTCGCCGGCTCCCCTGCGAGGGGCGCCAAGATTGCCCCCTCCAAGGAGGGGGGTAGGGGGTGGGGCGCTTGCTGTCCCTGAAAGGGAAAGTACCCGAGCAACGCGAGGGGGAAAGGGTTCTCGAAAACCCCTCAGGCTCGGCTATCGCCTCGCCAGCTCCCCTGCGAGGGGCGCCAAGATTGCCCCCTCCAAGGAGGGGGGGTAGGGGGGTGGGCGCCGAGCTGCCCCCTTTGAAGGGGGCGGCTCCGCCGACAGGCGGTGGTGGGGGTTGATATATGTGCCCCCACCTGTCACGGCTACGCCGTGCCACCCGCCCCCGTAAACGGGGGCAGGTCCCTGTTGCAGCTCCTCCAAACGGGAAAAAGCCGCCCGCGCTTGACCCAAGCGCGGGCGGCTTCCGATTGTCTTTTATACGGCGGCTGCGGGGGCGAATTTCTTCTTCTTTTTGAGCTGCGCCTCCAGCTCCGAGCACGCCTGCTCAAGCTCCACGGGCGTTTCGCTCACGTCCACGCCGTCCAAAATGTCCTGCAATTTGTATTCCTTATTGAGATATTTGATGGTCTGGTAGCCGATGACGGTCGTGAGCGTCGCGTTCACCAATCCCTGCACCGAGCTGTCGACGATGGTCGCAATGGCGGAGCCTAAAATGGGAATGTCCCGCACCGCTTCGCCCATCGTCTTGACGACGGTGTTGCCCACGTTCATGCTCCCGAGGCCGTACGCGGTGAGGGAGTTCGTCAGCACCCTGCCGAAGATCTTCACGAGCTTGGCGTCCGAGGGGCGGAAGCCGTAGAGGAAGATGAGGTCCTTGATGAGCTGCACGTTGACGACGACGATGAGCGCGGCGTCGATTTTCGCCGCCTGCGACACCATGGAATAGGTGGCGCTCTTTAACGAACTCTTGAAGATGAGGTCCTTTGCGGACTTTTTGACCGAGCCTTCGTACAGTTCGGTGAGGCTCTTGCGCAGACCCTCCTCGTCCCCCGTCTTGGAGGCGACGGCAAGCTCGCCCACCACGCGGGAATCGTACCAGCCGACGCCCTCCACCCGCGCCGTGAGGTCGATGATCTTGTCGGCGATGTCGTGGCGGAGCTTTTTGTTGTGCCGCTGCGCCTCCCGCGCCGTAAAGCCGTTGACGTTGGTGATGAAGTAGTCCGACTTCATGATCTTGCAAAGGGGCACGATAAAGACGAAGATATAGAGGAGAAGGCAGACGCCCGCCACGCCGTAGCCGACGTATTCGTTGATTTTGTATACGTCGAGGGAGATGAGCGCCAGCACGGCGAAGAGGAACACGCCGATGACGGCGGCGATCAGGCGCAGGACAAACTTTGCCCCGCGCACGTTCTGCCGCTTGACATATTTCTGTTCGTATTCATAGATGGTGAGTTTGCCGTTCTTCGGGGCGGTCCCGTCCTTCTTTTCGGCGGGAACAAGGCTCTTTTCGGTTTTCTTTCCCATAAAAAGACCTCCGTGAAATAAGGATACAACAAATTTTGCGTTTTGTAAAGCGCTTTCGGGGAAATTCCCTTGCGGAAGAAATTGGAAGCCGCCCGCGCTTAGGCCCAAGCGCGGGCGGCTTCCAAACGGGTCTTTACTTTGCGGTCAGCCCGAACATCGCGCCGAGCAGGAACGTGCACTGCTCCTCGCTCGAAAAGGTCTTGGACTGTTTTTCGAAATCGTTATAACTTTGCAGGTTGTGCCCCATGTTCGTGTAGAGCATCCTGTAATGGTTGTTTGTCCACGCGATGGGGTAATGCCCGTCGTACCAGATCTCCCAGTCTTTATGCGGATTGTCGCCCGCGGGGTTTTCCTGCGTAGGGTTGAGGGTGAGCAAAACCGTAATGTCGGGGTTTTGGAAGAGGTCGCTCTCCCAGCCGTACCACTCGCAGGGCGCGGAGATGAACACGTCGGGCAGATCCGCGGTAGCGGGGTGGTCGTGCGTTTCCACGGTGAGCGGCTCCGCGGTGGGGTTCCAGGTGTTGTTTTTATAGTTGCCGCATCCGAGGAAATCGTCCTGGTACCACCGCCAATAATCGCTGTTCTCCTTGTCTTTGTCCGCCTCGTCCACCATGGAGAAAGCCGCCGCATGGAAGCCGATCCACGCGCCGCCGTTTTCCATAAACCTCCGGAAGGCGTCCTGCTGCTCCTTGACGTGCGGGCGGTCGTTGAGGAAGAGCACGAGGTCGTACTCCGTGAGCGTTTCGTCGTTGAGCGCGCTGTAATCGTTCCCCATAAAATCGTAGGTGAAGCCCAGCTCCGCGCCCTTTGCGGAGAACCACTCGTTCGCCTCCTGTGCAAAGTCGGCATGGGCAGTGTCAACGTCGGCGCCCCCCGTGAAGCCGAAGGAGAGGGTGCGGAATTCGGCGCAGTCCTTGCAGACGCCGCCCGTGTGCTCGCCGAAGTCGCTCTTCAGGCCGCAGGCGGGGTCGGTGCATTCCAGCCAATGCTCCGTTTCCGAGCGCCTCCATTCGAGGACGTGTGTGTGTTTCTCCCCGCATGCCGTCATGCCGAGGGGAAGGGAGAAGCAGACGAGAAGCAGCCCCGTAAGAAGGGCAAAACGTTTTTTCATTTCGTTTCTCCTTATGGAAAGTTGATGGGAAAATAAAGCCGCCCCCGCAATGCGGAGGCGGCGTCGGTTCTTAGCCCTGTTGCGCCTTGACCACCGCCTGGATCACGGTGTCGGGCGCCTGTTCGTAGCGGGCAAACTCCTGCGAGAATTTGCCCCGTCCCTGCGTCATGGAGCGGAGAGAGGTCGCATAGGTGAGGATCTCGCCCTCGGGCGCCTCCGCCGTGATGACCTGCAAGCCGTCCACGGTGTCCATGCCGATGATGCGGCCGCGGCGCTTGTTGAGATCGCCCATGATGTCGCCGACGTACTGTTCGGGAACGGTGATCTTCATCGAGCAGACGGGTTCGAGGATGACGGGACGCGCGCGGCGGATGCCGTCGTCGTAGGAGAGCTTCGCCGCCGAAACGAAGGCGACTTCCTTACTGTCCACGGGGTGCGACTTGCCGTCGAACAGCGTCGCTTTGAGGTTGACCATGGGATAGCCCGCGAGCACGCCCTTCTGGATGGCTTCGCGGAGTCCTTTTTCGACCGCGGGGATGAACTGCTTGGGGACCGAACCGCCGATGGTCGCGTCGACGAATTCGAACACGCCGTCCGCGGCGCCCGGTTCGAAGCGGATGTTGACGACGCCGAACTGTCCCGCGCCGCCCGACTGCTTCTTGTGCTTGCCTTCGGCTTCCGCCTTGCCCGTCACGGTTTCGCGGTAAGCGACGGTGGGGACGGTGAACTCGGCGTCGGCGCCGAACTTGCTCTTGAGTTTGCGCTTGATGATCTCAAGCTGCACTTCGCCCTGTCCGCAGGCGAGGGTCTCGCCCGTTTCGGCGTTCTTGCGCACCTGGAAGCTCTTGTCCTCCTCGGCAAGGCGGTGAAGGCCGCCGAACACCTTGTCCTCGGTGCCGCGCACGGTGGCGGAGACCGCCATCGAAAGCACGGGTTCGGGGAAGAGGATGGGGGTGAACTGCACGGGAGCGGCGGGGTCGCACAGCGTGTCGCCCGTGCCCGTGTTGCTGAGTTTGTTCACCGCGCCGATGTCGCCCGCGACGAGTTCGGAAACGGGGACCTGCTTCTTGCCGACGAGAAGATAGATGGCGTTGATGCGCTCCTCGGAGTCGGTATTGGGATTGTAGACGGTCATGCCGGAGCGGAGAACGCCGCGGCAGACCCGCAGATAGTTGAGTTTGCCCACGAAGGGGTCCACGGCGGTCTTGAATACCTGCGCCGCGAAGGGAGCGTTCTCCTCGCAGCTGACGGAAACTTCCGCCTTGGTCTTGAGGTCGGTCGCGGGAAGGCCCGCCCGTTCCGCCGCCTGCGGGAGATATTCCACGAGCGCGTTCATGAGGTTGATGACGCCCTTGTTGAGGAGCGCGCTGCCCGCCAGCACGGGAATGACGCTGGTGGAGTGGATGCCCTTGCGCAGCCCCGCCGCCGTTTCCTCCGCGGTGAGAGCGCCTTCCTCGAAGTACTTGTCGAGCAGTTCTTCGTCGTTCTCCGCGGCGGCTTCCTGCAAGACGCCCTGCATCTCTTCGAGCGCGGCGGTATAGCCCGCGGGCACGGCGGTCTTTTCCACGCCGCTCGCCCCGAACTTGAACGCCTCGCCCGTGATCACGTTGATGTAACCCGTCATCTTGCTCCCTTCCATGACGGGGATCTGCACGGGAGCGATCTTGCCCTTATAGCGTTCCTGAAGGGCGCGCACCGTCCCGGGATAGTCTGCGTTTTCCTTGTCCATGCCGTTGATGAAGATGACGGCGGGCTTTTTGAGTTTGAGGCATTGGTCGAGTGCCTTCTCGGTGCCGACCGTCACGGAGCCGCCGGGACCCATCACGACGAGCGCCGCGCCTGCCGCCCGCATCGCGGAGATGAATTCCCCTTCGAAATCGTAAAATCCGGGCACGTCGAGCAGATTCAGCTTGACGTCCTTCCAGATGAGATTGGCAACGGAAAGGGAGATAGAGGTCTTTCTGGCGATCTCCTGCTCGTCGAAGTCGGAAACGGTGGTGCCGTTGTCCGTCTTGCCCATGCGCTCGATCACGCCGCCGTTAAAGAGCATGGCCTCCATGAGCGTCGTCTTGCCCTCGCCGCTGTGACCGACGATGGCGATGTTGCGGATATTGGTTGCGGAAAGATTCATAAGATTCCCCTTAGGATTGTGGATTGCGGGCCTCTCCATGTCCGGGACCGAACAAAGCCCACCTTTCCCATTATACAGCTTTTTCGGAAAAAATCAAGAGGGAAAGGCAAAAAAGATACAAAAAGCGAAAAATTTTTTCAGGGCTGCCGCCGCCGCGCGGAGGGCGCTATCATTCCCTCAATAGTGGATGTGTTCGGACATGCCCGCAAAGGCGTCGCCGATCTCGGAGAAGCGCTCCCTGTCGATCTGCCGCCAGCCCTCCTCCGTTTTCTGGAAGTCCTCGTCGAATTCGCGGTCGCCGAAGTCCATCTGCGCCGTTTCGTCGTAGCCGCCCGAGTAGTACACCGTCTTGATGTTGCTCCATTGGATCGCGCCCTTGCACATCGGGCAGGGCTTGGAGGTCGCGTACAGCTCGCAGCCCTCGAGGTGGACGGTTTTGAGCTTTTTGCACGCCTTGCGGATCGCCATCACTTCGGCGTGGGCGGTGGGGTCGCCGCGCAGCAGCACCTGGTTGTGCGCCCGCGCGATCACCTTGTTGTCCTTCACGATGACGGCGCCGAACGGGCCGCCCTCTTTCCCCGTGATGTTCGAGAGCGCCTCACGGTAGGCCATCTTCATAAATTTGTTCATACTGTTCCCCCTTTCGGTCGTTACAGAAACATTATAGCACCTTTCCGCAAAAATTTCAAGCCATTCCGCGGGAGAAGGGAAAAGCGGCGCGCGGCGGGCGGTTCTAACCCGCCCGCCGCGCGCATACACTGGTCGCAAGGAACTTTCCCACGGGAGGATCGTATGCGAAAATTTCTTTGTCTTTTTGCGGGCGCGCTGCTCGCGTTCGGCACGGCGGGCCTCTCCGCCTGCCGCCATGAGAGCGGGACCGCCCGTTACAGCATCACGGGGGAATATTTCCCCGAAGAGAATAAACTCGTCGCCGAAATGGAGGCGGTCATCCCCAACCGCACGGAGAACACCCTCGAAACGCTCTCCTTCGAGCTGTGGGCGAACGCCTACCGCGAGGGAGCGCGCTACGCCCCCGTGTCCGAACTGTACCGCGCCACCGCCTACTATGCGGGGGAGAGCTACGGCGGCGTCGAGATCACGGCGGTGGAGGGCGCGGCGGGGTATTCCGTCTGCGGCGAGGACGAGAACATCCTCTCCGTTTCGCTCGGGGAGCCGCTCTATCCCGGCGAGAGCGCGTCGCTGAAGATCTGCTTTACCACCACCCTCGCCAACGTCGATCACCGCCTCGGCGCGGGGCAGAAGAACGTCGTGCTCACCCACTTTTATCCCGCCCTCTGCAGTTACGGCGGGGACGGGTTCCGCGAATACGTCTATTCGAGCAACGGCGATCCGTTCGTTTCCGACTGCGCCGACTACACCCTCTCGCTCACCATGCCCGCGGGATACAAGGCCGCCTTCAACGGGGTGGGCAGCACCCTTTCCGAAGGGGAGAAGCAGACGGTTTCCGTCACGGCGGAGGGGGTGCGCGACGTCGCGCTCGTGCTCGGCAAGGAACTCAACTGCATGAGCGCGGAAGCGGGGGAGGTGCCCGTGGAGTATTGGTACACCTCCGATCCCGCCCCCGAAACGACGCTCAAGGCGGCGACCGACGCCGTATCCTATTTCAGCCGCACCTTCGGAAGCTACGGCTATCCCCGCTATACGCTGGTGGAAACCGACTTTCCCTATGGCGGCATGGAGTATTCGGGGCTGGCGATGATCTCCTCCGCACTGCAACGGGCGGACGTGCCCGCGGTGGTGGCGCACGAAACGGCGCACCAGTGGTGGTACGGCATGGTGGGGAGCAACCAGTTCGAGAACGCCTGGCAGGACGAGGGGCTGGCGGAGTATTCGGCGGCGCTCTTTTTGGGCGCGTATCCCGAGTACGGTGACAGCTACGAGGCCGCGATGAAGCGTTCCGAGAGCGGCTACCGCGCCTTCTTCTCCTACCGCAGCCAGATCGCGGGCGAAGCCGACACCACCATGAACCGCCCGCTGACGGCGTTCACGGGGGAATACGAATACCGCAACATCGCCTACGACAAGGGGGTGATCCTGTTCGACCGCGTGCGCGCGGCGGTGGGGGACCGCAAGTTCTTCACGGGGCTGAAAAATTATGTGTCGGGCTATACGGGCAAGATCGCCGCGCCCGAAGATCTCATCTCCTGTTTCCACAGGGCGGGTGCGAACGTCGAGGGGCTGTTCCGCTCGTTCACGGACGGCGCATGCGTAATATAAAGGGTTTCGAACAATTCTTTGCTCGCTCCACCCCTCCAATGGAGGGGCAGACCTGCCCCCACTTGTGGGGGCGGGTGGCACGGCGTAGCCGTGGCAGGTGGGGGCATTCCCCAATCACGTCATATTGAGCGGAACGAAGTGAAGTCGAAATATGATGTCCTCATTATAATGACATCACCCATTCGACGACGCCTCGCTGCGCTCGGCTGCTCAGGGTGACGTATTCGGAATACGCCCCACCCCCCTACCCCCCTCCGTAGGAGGGGGCAATCAGGACCCCCCACGGAGAGGGTAGTAGAACCCCCTCCTTGGGAGGGGGACTAAGGGGGTGGGGCGCTTTGGAAAACGCGACAAAACGCTTGCAAAAGGCGGGATGGGGGACTATAATAGAGGGCGGAGGAAAACGATGCCCATTCTCGGTTACAAATGTCCGCATTGCGGGAAAGCGTTCGAAGAACTTGTCAAACGTTACGATGAAGAGGTCAAATGTCCCTCCTGCGGCAACAAGACCGTGCGGGAGTGGTCGGGCGAGGTGTATTCCTCCACGGGAAAGCCTCCCAAACACTGCAACGGCGATTGCAAACATTGCAGCGGTTGTTGAAAAAGACAGGGACGAAGCGCAGAGCCTCGTCCCTTTTTTCCGTCCTTTGTTCAGAGCCGCCGCGCCTCGAGAAAGTAACTCTTTCTCAAGGGCGTGATTGGTTCGATCTTGGCAAAATCGGAGGCGGTGTGCAGAATATAATTCCCGCCGAGGTAGAGCGCGACGTGCCCGACCCGCTCGACGCCCGTCCTGTCTTTCCGCGAGGCGTTGGTAAAAAAGAGAAGGTCGCCCCTCCGTATGTCCTCCCACGCCACCCCTTCTCCCTGTCTGATCTGCGTGCGCGTGGTCACGTCGAGCAGGACCCCCGCGCCGCGGTAAAAGATGTACTGCATCAAAGAGGAGCAGTCGAACTGCGCCGCCGTGAAGTTTTTCAGCAGCCTGCCCGTCCCGTCGTGCAGCCGCACCGCGCCATAGACGTAGGGCGTGCCGAGCAGCTTTTCGCCCTCCTCTGCGATCTTCTCCGTCCTCTCGCCGCCCGCCTCGAGGCAGACCTTTTCCGTATAGCGGGGGTTTGCGCTCACAAAGGCGGTCTTGCCGAGGTAGCGCGTTTCGAAATAGCCCTCACGGTCGCCCGAATAGCCGAGGAGAACGCCCTTTTCCGCCTGCCCGAGCACGCGGCTGCCCGCGTCCGCGCCCTCCCGCACGTTCAGACCGTTCACCAGCACTCTGAGATAGACCGCCTGCCGTTCCTCCTGCGCCTCCCCGCCGTCGGGCGTCTGCTCTTCGGGCGGCGTTTCGGGTCGGGACGGCTTCTGTTCTTCGGGCGGCGCCTGCGTCTGCGTTTCGGAAGGCGTCTGCGTTTGGGGGACTTCCTGCATTTCGGGCGGGGCAGACCCCATCGGCGCGGCGCACGCCGCAAAGGGAAGGGTGGCGAGCATCGCCGCCGCGAGGGCGGCCGTTTGCAATACGTTCCGCATTTTTTCTCCCTCCTGCGCTTTTTTTCTATTGTAACAGAAGGGGCATACCGCAATCAAGAAAAAGATACCAGGGGGTCTCAGGCAACCGAGGGGAAATCCCGCAGAAGAGGAAATATGCGGAAAAACGCTTGATATTTCCGCCGTGCGGCGATATAATAGAAAAAAGAAGGTACGGGACGATGGAATTTACGAGTTTTGACGGCAAGAATATCTTTATCCACGAATGGCTCGCCGCGGAGGAACCCAAGGGAGTGGTACAGATCGTGCACGGCATGGCGGAACATGCCGCGCGCTACGACAGCTTTGCCCGTTTTTTGAACGAGCACGGCTATCTCGTCATCGCGGACGACCACCGCGGACACGGAAAGACCGACCCCAAGACCCTCGGCTATTGCAAGGGGAACATGTTCGCCGATACCGTGAAGGATGAGGCGGCGATCACCGATTTTTACCGCCGCAAATATGCGGGGCTTCCTTATTTTCTGTTCGGGTTTTCGTACGGTTCCTTTGTCGCGCAGGCCTATCTTGCCAAATACGGCGACAAGACGGACGGGATCGTCATCGGCGGCAGCAGCTACAAAAAGGACTTCGAAGTCTATCTCGGGTCCTTCGTTGCGGGAATGGGTTGCCTTTTCGGCGCGAAGCGTCCTGCGAAACTCATCGAAAAGCTCTCCTTCGGCGAATACGCCAAGCGGTTTGAAAACGGACAGTGGCTCAGCAACGACGTCGCCAACAATCTCACCTATGCGCAGGACCCGCTCTCGGGCTTTACCTGCTCCAACCGCTTCTATAAGGACTTTTTCAAGGGGCTTCGCGGGCTGTATACGAAGGAGTACGCCGCGCGGCTTCCCAAGGAATTGCCCGTGCTGCTGATCTCGGGCTTGGACGACCCCGTCGGGAACATGGGCAAGGGCGTCAAAAAACTTGCGGCGTATTACCGCAAGCAGGGAATGAAGAATCTGCGCATGGTGCTGTTCGAAAATTCCCGCCACGAGTTCCTGAACGAGCGGGACCGCCGCGAGGAAAAGTGGAACGCCGTGCTCTCCTTCTTCGACAAAGTGTTCGACGAGAGAGTGTAAAACGGGTCACGGATAACGCTCTTTGAAACGCCATGATCAACAACTGAAACTCATTATTACGAAGAGGAATAAAAACGGTTGTGCCCGTTGCAACGGGAAATACCGGACACTTGATTCGGAAAAAAAAGTTTGAAAGAAGCCGGGGGAAAACTCCCGACTTTTTTTGTTTTTAACGAACGTTATCGGTTTTCTTTTCGACAAAGCGGTTGGGGGAATAGGTGGAGAGCTTGCTGCGCGCCTCCATGGCGGCAAATATGCGGTCCTTCAGATCGCGCTTTTGTTCCCGCTTGGGAAGTTCTTCGTCGGGGAAGAAGGGGCCGTCGATGTACACCGTCGCCTTCACGCCGCCGAACGGCTTGCGCTTGCGGTAGGTGGCGGTAAAGGCGAACGCGGGTTTTCCCGCGTCCACGGGGTAGGCAAAGGACACGGCGGGGAAGGGGCGTATCCCCGTATACAGCGGCCAGATGTGCGCCTCGGGATAGATGGCGATCACATTCCCCCGCTGTGCGCGCGTTTCGACCGCTTCGAAAAATTTTTTGGAAAGCGCGGGGCTGTCGGGGACGGGCATTCCGCCCAAGTCCTCCACGGCGCGCTTCAAAAAGGGGATGGACACGGCGTCGGCGTCGACGATGAGGTAGGGCTTTTTGGGAAAGGACACCATCGAGGGGGTAAAGGCGTCGCCCGCCGTCCGCGTGTGGTTGCCGTACAAAAAGTATCCCCCTTTGCGGTAGGGGCGCAGCTTTTTCCGTCCCACGATCTTTTGCCCGCAGGAGATCTTCAGAAAGAGAAAGCAGACGGGGGTGGCGATCAGATGATGGAGCAGCCACGCGCCCGCGCCGCGGAGCTTGCTCTTCGGGAGATACTCGTAGTCTTGTGGGAGCTTTTTCTTGGTGATATTCGTGCCCGCAAAGTCGTCTTTGAGCGGGTCGCTGTAATAAAAAGTTCTTTTCTTCATGCGTGTTTCTTCGAAGCGGCGACGTCCGCGAGCATCTCTTCCATCTTCCGCATCTGGTCCTCCTGGCGGAACTGTTCCCGAAAATCACCGTACTTTTCGCGGTATGCCCCGATCTGTTCGGGAGCGCGGAGAAAGTAGGCGATCTTTCCGGCAAGGTCGCGCGGATCGCCCGCACGGAAGAGGCAATGCCCGTCGAGGGCAAAGTTCTTGGTCGCGCTCCGCTTGGAATCGCAGATGATCGGCACAAGCCCCGCGGCGATCGCTTCGAGGCAGGAGATCGCTTCGATCTCGACGACCGCCGTATGCACATACAGATCGGCGCTGCGCAAGACGGCGGGAAGCTCGCTGCGGGGATAGAAGCGGAAGTCTGCGTCCACGCCCAGCCGCCGCGCAAGCCGTTTGAGCTTCTTCTCGCGGGGGCCGCAGCCCGCAAACAGCAGCCGCACTTCCTCCTTTAGCCCGCCCTTGGCTACCGCTTGGATGAGGGTGTGCTGCGCCTTTTCCTTGCTGAACCTGCCGGTGCAGAGGACGGTGAATTTGCCGCTATGGCGCCTCTCTTCCCGCGGGGCGAAAAAGACGTCGTTCACGCCGTTGGAGATCACGCGGCAGGGAAGCTCCCGCCCGATCTGTTTTTCAAACAGCTCTTTGATGAACTGCGTGGGATAGTGGACGCAATCCACCCGCCGATACAGCAAGCGATAAAAGCAGAGATAGGTGATGCGGTTGGCGAGGCGGTTGTTCATACAGGCGATGTGCGCGGTGACGTTTTCCGCCTGCGCGTGGAAGCTCGCCGTCACGGGGATCCCTTCCTTTTTCGCAAGTTTGGCGGCGGCGATCCCGAGCGGGAAGGGCATCAGGACGTGCACCGCGTCCGCTCCTTCGATGGCGCGGGCGAGCACCCGCTTGTCCGCCTTGGCAAGGGATACGTTGTTCTTCTTCAAGATCAAGTTGATCGGTCCCCAATTCTGCACGGGGACGACCACAAAGCCCGCTTCTCCCCGTTTGTCCCGATCGGCGCAGACGACGGTCACGTCGTGTCCCCGTTCTTTCAGATAGCCGATCAGGTTATACGCCGCCAGCGTGGTGCCGTTGTTCGGCTTGCCCAGCACATCACAGACGATGACGATCTTCATATTCTCCTCTTTTGTCATGTTTTGTCATGATTGAAAATAAATTTGTCATAATTTTTTATGATGCTCTGATTATACCATGCCCGCTGCGCCCTGTCAACAAATTGAGGGGAAAATTTCCAAAAAAAAGAGCGCGATCCCGCGCCGCAAAAAAAACGGCCCCGCTTGCCGCGGGACCGTCCGGATAAACGGAAAAAAGTCTGTTCTGTTTCGGCCCTGCGGGTCAGTTCAGAACGGTGGGGTCGAAATTGAGCGTGTATTGGTTGGGGCCGCGGTCGTCGGGGAAGAGGGTGGAGCCGGGCACCACGGGCAGCGTGAGCGGATTGATGAGCGCGTCCGCCGTGAGGTTGGTCACCGCCGCGCGCAGGTAGGGGAACATCGTTTCCGTCGCGTTGATGGCGAAGATGCGCTTGTCCTCGTCGGTGTTCATGTTGTTGACTTCGAACACTCCCACAAAGCGGGCGTGGAGGTCGAAGGGCTTGGGCGCTTCCTTGGTGCTCTCGATCTTGCATTCGAGAATGACGATGTTGATCTTCGGGTTCTCGTTCGCCTGCCGTATCTGGCGGGAGAAGAGGGGCTTTATTTCAAAACGCGTATCGGGAGCCGCCTGCATGGGGTTTACCTTAAAGGAGAGTTCGTCCGCGGAAAGCGCCTTGAGGGAGTATTGGATCATGGCAAAAGTACCTCGCTTTTTTATTTTATATATACCACAGATATTTTACCATGAAACGGAAAATAAGTCAACCTGCGGAAAAAAATTTTTCGGGAGAGGGAAGAGCGCGGAGCGCATTGTTTGACACGGCGGGCAAAAGGTGTTACAATGAGAGCGGAAAAAAGGAGGTTATTTTTATGCTAAAAAAATGTATTGCGGAAGCGATCGGCACGTTTGTGCTCGTCGTGTTCGGCTGCGGCGTGGCGGTCGCCACGGGCTGCACGGGGAACGACGGCATCGTTGCCACGGCGCTTGCGTTCGGGCTGGTGATCGTCGCCATGGCATATTCCATCGGGAATATCTCGGGCTGTCACATCAATCCCGCGGTGTCTACGGCGATGCTCGTGAGCGGCAAGATGACGGCGCGGGAATACGCGGGCTATGTCGTCAGCCAGATCCTCGGCGCGATCGCGGGGGCGGCGGTCGTCGGGCTGTTCTTCGGCAGCTTTACCAACCTTGGCGGCAACGCCGTGCAGAGCGCCCTCGTCACCGCTTACGGCGATACGGGTTCGCTGTTTGTGGGGCTTGTCGTTGAGATCGTTCTGACGTTTGCGTTCGTGCTCGCCATTTTGGGGGTCACGAGCAAGACGGAGAACAAGGCGGTCACGGGCGTTGTCATCGGGCTTGCGCTCACCCTCGTGCACCTGCTCGGCATCCGTCTTACTGGGACGTCGGTCAATCCCGCGCGCTCCCTCGGCCCCGCTCTGCTCCAGATGATCGGCGGCGACTTTACGGCGATCTCGCAGATCTGGATCTTCCTTCTCGGTCCCATTTTAGGCGCGGTGCTCGCGGCGGTCCTGTACCGTTTCCTCGATGGCAAGAAGCAGGAAAATGCGCGGAAATAAACGTTATAAAGAAAAGGAAAAAGAACGGTCCGCCGTTCTTTTTCTTTTGGCCGCGTCTTTCTTGCCCACCCCTTGAGGGGTGGGTGGATTGCCGCAACGGCGGCAAGACGGAAGGGGTGTCGTAAACAAAAACACCCCCTCAGTTTCGCTACGCTCAACAGCTTTCTCACACGGGTAGAACCCCGTGCTTGGTCACCGTTCGCGCGGCAAATGCGCTACATCGCCTAACGGCTCGTGCCGCCTAAGGAATTAGACATTGGAAAGGCGGGGCACTCATGTCGCATTGCGCCAACGATTATCAATCGTTGACAGAAAGCAATGCTCCCCCTCAAGGGGCAGCCAAGATGCCCACCCCCTGAATCCCCCTCCATTGGAGGGGGTATTGTGTGCCCCGCGCGTTCTTCATCTGTCATTTCGACCACAGCCGCACATTCTTTTTTCGTCATTTCGAGCGGAACGAAGTGAAGTCGAGAAATCTCCACCTCTTGCCGACTTGGCGCCCCTTGCAGGGGAGCTGGCGAGGCGTTAGCCGAGCCTGAGGGGTTCTCCGAGAACCCTTTCCCCCTCGCGTTGCTCGGGTACTTTCCCTTTCAGGGACAGCAAGGAGTAGAGATTCCTACTTCGTCGCTATGCGCCTCGTGCCGCGCTTAGCAAACAAGGCTCCCGAAAAAGATTGCGGAGCAAGATTTTTCGGGAAGAGGAGCCGCCGCACGCAAACGGAGCTTTTCGCAAGAAAAGCGTGAAACGCGGGCGTGCGGCGACGAGGGGCGAACCTACGGTTCTCCTCCTGCTTGCATATACACGACCCCGCATGCCCGAATGGGCATGCGGGGTCGTGGTGTGTCCGACAGGAGTACTTCGCGGGCAAAGCCCGCTCGTGCGCCGCTTGGCAAAAGGATAGAAAGCGCGTCGGGCGAACCTGCGGTTCTCCTCCTGCTTGCATATACACGACCCCGCATGCCCGAATGGGCATGCGGGGTCGTGGTGTGTCCGACAGGAGTACTTCGCGGGCAAAGCCCGCTCGTGCGCCGCTTGGCAAAAGGATAGAAAGCGCGTCGGGCGAACCTGCGGTTCTCCTCCTGCTGCATATACACGACCCCGCATGCCCGAATGGGCATGCGGGGTCGTGGTGTGTCCGACAGGAGTCGAACCTGCGGCCTCAAGCTCCGGAGGCTTGCGCTCTATCCAACTGAGCTACGGGCACATTTCTTTCTTGTTTTCCCATTATAGCACATTCCCCGAAAAAATGCTTTATATTTTTGCGCGAATATGGTAAAATAAAGAAAAATTTTTCGGGAGCGCAAAATCGTGTCGCAAAAGACGGTCGTCGTCGGAATGAGCGGGGGCGTGGACAGCTCGGTCGCCGCGCTGCTCTTAAAGGAGCAGGGCTTTCGGGTCGTGGGCCTCTTCATGAAAAATTGGGAAGAGGACGATGCCGGCGGCGCCTGCACCGCGGAGGAGGACTTCGAGGACGTCAAACGGGTCTGCGCCCTCCTCGGCATTCCCTACTATTCGGTCAATTTCGCCAAGGAGTACATGGAGCGGGTCTTTTCCCACTTCCTTTCCGAGTACCGCGCGGGCAGGACCCCCAACCCCGACGTCCTCTGCAACCGCGAGATCAAGTTCGGCCCCTTTCGGGAGTACGCCAAGGCGCTCGGCGCCGACTTCATCGCCACGGGGCACTATTGCGGCATTTCGCACGAAGAGGGCGTCCACCGCCTCCTCAAAGCCAAGGACCAAGGCAAGGACCAGACCTACTTTCTCAACCAGCTCACCCAGCCCCAGCTCGAAGGCGTGCTCTTCCCGCTTGCCGATCTCACCAAGGACGAGGTGCGCGCGATCGCAGAGCGCGAACATCTCTCCACCGCAAAAAAGAAGGACAGTACGGGCATCTGCTTCATCGGCGAGCGCAACTTCCGCAAGTTCTTGCAGGAATATCTGCCCGCCCGCCCCGGGAAGATCTTCACGCTCGCGGGCGAAGAGGTGGGCGAGCACATCGGGCTGATGTACTACACCTTGGGCCAGCGCCGCGGCTTGGAGCTGGGCGGCAAGAAGGGGGAAGAGGGCAGATGGTTCGTCGTCAAAAAGGACTTAAAGCGCAACATCCTCTACGTTTCCCACGGCGATGAAACGCCGCTCTATTCCACCCGCTGCACCGTGGAGGGCATGAACTATATCCCGTCCGTCCCCCAAGCGGAGGAGTTTTGCTGCTTTGCCAAGTTCCGCTACCGCCAGAGCGAGCAGGCGGTGCGCGTCGTGCGGAAGGGGGAAACGGGGGCGGAGATCTTCTTCCGTGAACCCCAGCGCGCGGTCACGGAGGGACAGTACGCCGTCCTCTACGACGAAAGGCAGTGCCTCGGCGGAGGCGTGATCGCGGGGACGGATCTGACATGCTGACCGATTTTTTCAAATTCAAGACGCCGAACGTAGAAAAAATGCGGCTCTTCGGGTTTCGGGAAGAGGGCGGAGAACTTGTGTTCCGCACGCCCGTCTTTGAGGAGCAATTTGTGCTGACGGTGCGCGTTTCGGCAGACGGGTGCGTAAAAACCGAACTTTTGGACGTTCTCACGGAGGAGCCATACACCCTGCACCTCGTGGAGGGCGCGGCGGGGGAATTCGTCGGACGGGTACGCGAAGAATATGAGATCGTGTTGCAAAATATCGCCGAAAAGTGCTTCGACGCGGAGATCTTTAAGAGCGCGGTGACGAAAACACTCATCGCCCGCGTGCGGGAAAAGTACGGCGACGAACCCGAATATCTCTGGGAAAAGTTTCCCGACAACGCGATCTGGCGCAGAAAGGACAACGCGAAGTGGTACGGCGCGGTGCTCACGGTGGCGCGCAAAAAGCTTGGGCTTGCGGGCGAGGGGAATGTCGAAATTCTCGACGTGTGCGCCGACCCCGCCGAGATAGAACTTTTGGTGGACAACGTGAAAGTTTTCGGCGGCTGGCACATGAACAAGAAGCATTGGATCGCTCTCCCCCTCGACGGGAGCGTGGGGTCAGAGGAGATCGAAAACTTTCTCGAAGAGAGCTGGCACATTGCGGGCGAGCGTTAAGATACAAACGTTAAGGTATAAAACTTTTCTCATCGGTCAATAACCTCCGCGAAGAAAAAGCGGAGGCTGTTTTTATGAAAAAGGGTATCGTCATTCTCCTATCGGCGGTTGCGATCGCCGTCACCGTGTTCGCGTGCGGGGGCTTTGAAAAGCCCGAAACCGAAAATGCGTCCTATCTGCGGGTGCATATCCGCGCGGATTCCAATTCGCAGGAGGCGCAGGCGGTCAAGTACAAGGTGCGCGATAAGGTGGTGGAATTTCTCACGCCCGCTGTGGCGGAGTGCGAAAGCAAGGCGGAAGCGATGCAAAAGATCGGGCGATCGCTCGGGGAGATCGAGGCGGCCGCGGAGGAAGTTCTGCGCGAAAGCGGGTTCTCCTACGGCGCGAAAGCGAGCCTCAGGCAAGAGGAATTCCCCACACGGATCTACGAAAACGTTACCTTGGAGGCGGGAGTGTACGACGCGCTCATTCTGGAGCTTGGCTCGGGCAAGGGGGATAACTGGTGGTGTGTGGTCTATCCGCCGCTGTGCTTTTCGGGCGGGAACGGGAACATCGTGTATAAGAGTAAGATCGCGGAGATCATCGGAAAGTTTTTCGGGGAATAAGGGGAAGGCGCCGCCGATGCCCAAAGCATCGGCGGCGCCTTTTTTACAATGTCGGAATGTCGACCTCCACCTGTCACCTGCGGTGCCACCCGCTCCTTCGGATGGCAGGTCGTTTGTTTTCTTGCTGTCCCTTTTAGGGTGGAGCCTTGCCTTCTGCCAACGATTGATAATCGTTGGCGCAATGCGACATGAGTGCCCCGCCTTTCTAATGTCT
>CANQWX010000007.1 GCA_947627665.1 uncultured Clostridia bacterium | reverse complement strand
ACTGGTTGATTGTCTTTCCATAATGATACTCCTTTCCTTATTTTTCTTACCTTAAAAAGTTGCACATATAGTGTCCCTACCTGTGCTTCGAGCAACAATTTTATCACGAATTCCGCGCGCGGTCAAGTAATTCCAATAAAAAATGAGAGAATTTTTCGAAAAAAACGACAGAAATACCCGAAGTCGGCAGAAAAACATCACCGCTTCGGGGTGTGCGTTTCCGCTTTTTTTACAAAATTCAACCGTTTTTCGCGTTCATCGTATTCAATTGTGGACCCAAAGCGTGCAGAAACCCGCTAAGTGTACATGGGTATTATAACAAAGCGAATGGCGCGTGTCAAGAGATTTAGGAAATTTTTTCATGTTATTTTTTGAAAATTTGTGGTTCTTTCGGTTTTTTTTCCCTTTTTTGTCACTTTTTTACATGATCTTCGGGCCGTCCGCAGGCAGCACGGCGCCGATCGGGCGGAAAAAGGGGAAGGACACACCCGCCTTGCTGTCCCTGAAAGGGAAAGTACCCGAGCAATGCGAGGGGGAAAGGGTTTTCGGAGAACCCCTCAGGCTCGGCTAACGCCTCGCCAGCTCCCCTACAGGGGCGCCAAGTGCGGTAGAGATTCCTCGACTACGCTCGGAATGACATTTACGTCACCCTGAGCAGCCGAGCGCAGCGAAGCGTCGTCGAATGGGTGACGTCATGATAATGAGGACCATATTTCGACTTCACTTCGTTCCGCTCAATATGACGTAATCACCCACCCCCTAAATCCCCCTCCAATGGAGGGGGTTCCGTTGCCCTCTCCGTGGGAGAGGGGTTAGGGGTGTGGGGCGCTTGCTGTCCCTAAAAGGGAAAGTACCCGAGCAACGCGAGGGGGAAAGGGTTTTACGAGAACCCCTCAGGCTCGGCTAACGCCTCGCCAGCTCCCCTACAGGGGCGCCAAGTGCGGTAGAGATTCCTCGACTACGCTCGGAATGACATTTACGTCACCCTGAGCAGCCGAGCGCAGCGAGGCGTCGTCGAATGGGTGACATCATGATAATGAGGACCATATTTCGACTTCACTTCGTTCCGCTCAATATGACGTAATCACCCACCCCCTTGATCCCCCTCCATTGGAGGGGGTTCCGTTGCCCTCTCCGTGGGAGAGGGGTTAGGGGTGTGGGGCGCGTTCTAATACGTCACCCTGAGCAGCCGAGCGCAGCGAGGCGTCGTCGAATGGGTGACATCATGATAATGAGGACCATATTTCGACTTCACTTCGTTCCGCTCAATATGACGTAATCACCCACCCCCTTGATCCCCCTCCATTGGAGGGGGTTCCGTTGCCCTCTCCGTGGGAGAGGGGTTAGGGGTGTGGGGCGCTTGCTGTCCCTGAAAGGGAAAGTACCCGAGCAACGCGAGGGGGAAAGGGTTTTACGAGAACCCCTCAGGCTCGGCTAACGCCTCGCCAGCTCCCCTGCAAGGGGCGCCAAGTCCTCAGTCACTCACTACGTTCGTGCCAGCTCCCCTGCAAGGGGTGCCAAGCTCGCCCACCCCCTGAATCCCTCTCCATTGGAGGGGGTTTTGTGTGCGCCATCCCGTGAAGGGGGTAATGATACGTCACCCGTTCGACTACGCTCAGGGTGACGTGGAATTGTACGCTTATACGCGCGTATGTGCATACACGCGTGTACGCGTATATATATTATGTATGCTATGTATGCCGCCCTATGGATATGCCGCTTTGCGAAAATGTCCGTATATTATAATTAGACATCTATCTAATTATTAAATATTTTTATTTAGATATATATCTAAATATGCAGTTTTCTGCCGTTTTTGGCGCGAAAAACGGGTTTTGAGAGGATCCCGCTCTCCAATGTTTCCTTTTCGGGTTCCCCCTTCTCCCCCTCGGCAAGCAGCGTTTCGAGCAACGTGCGCGCAGAAGAAAGGCTCTCCCCAAACAGGTAAGTGGCAAGTGTGCCCGGCACGGTGTTCAGCTCGTTGAAGTACAGCTCCCCCGCCTCCGAAAGCAGAAAATCCGCACGCACCACGCCGCAGATGTTCAGCCGCTCATATACGCACCTGAGCATCTCCGCAATTCTGACCGCCGTGTCCTGCGGGATCGCGGCAGGCAGCTTATGACGGCGTTCGCCCGTGCCCTCGTACTTCTCGCCGAACGTGAGAATGGGCGAGCCGGAAAAGACCTCCTCCACCTGCGAGAGCACGATCTGGCCGTTCGTGCGGTAGGCGGCGATGTTCAGATCGCGCTTGCCCGCGAGATATTTTTCGACGAGCGCAAGGCGGTCGAGCCGAAAGGCAAGCCCCAACGCGCGGAAAAGTTCCTCCTCGTCGTGCGCCACCGAGATGCCCACGCTGGAACCCAGCCTGCACGGCTTTACAATGACGGGGTAGCCGAGAGAGCGCGCCTGCTCCCACCAATCGCCCGCGGAAAGCTCCTCTTCGGCGACCGCGAAAAAGGGAAGCACGGGGATCCCCATCCCCTTGAGCAAATATTTTGCGAGAACTTTGTCGAGAAAAAGCGCCGAGGACGCCATATCGGGCGAAGCCGACGGAATGCGGTACCACGCGAGCAGCGCGGACAACACGCCGCCCTCCCCCATGCCGCCATGGCAGCAGTTGAGGGCGCAATCGACGCGGACGCGCTTCTTGGGACGGCCCTCGCGCGCAAGCCCGCCTACGACGAACATCAGCCGCTTGCCATGCGGGAAACCGCTCTCCTGCGCGCGGCGGAAATCCTCTACCCCGAGCAGCTGCTCCGCAAGCAGCATCCCGCCCTCGGGCAGCAGATAGACGGGCAGCACGCGGCAACGCTCTTTGAGCAGATTGGCGCAATACAGGCCCGTGATCACCGAAATTTCTCTCTCGTTGGACTTTCCGCCGAAAAATACGGCAACCGTTTTCATATTTTTTCTCCTTGCTATTTGCCCGCCGCCCGCCTTTTCCCCGGCGGAAAAGGCGGGCGGCGAAAATTCACGTCAAAAAAACACCGAAGCGATCATCTTCGGTGTCCGTGTTTATAAACAATTCGCTTTAAGTGTAAATGTCGGGGAGATCGTTGAGGAAGAGCACGGCGTCCCCCGCGGAAAGTTCCGCCGCCAAGATCTCCTGCGCCTTCTGCAAGGTGGGAACGGTACGGATGCGGCTCCCGTCGCCGCCCGCCCCGTCATAGCCGCGCCGCACGCACTGCACGAGCGTTTCGCCGACGAGGATCACATCAAGCCCCGTGAGCAGCGCGCCGAGTTCCTCGTTCTTCGCCTCCTCGAGCGCGCCAAGCTCCACCAGCCCCGGCGTGACGACATAGCGCCGCCCCGGGAAGAGCCTGAGCGCCTCCACGGCGTTTTTCGCCCCCTCGATGTTGGAATTGTAGCTGTCGTCGAGAATATTAAGCCCGTTTGCCTCGAGAAGCTGCAGACGATGCGGGACGGGGTCCAAATTTTCGGCGGCAAGAGCGATCTCCTCCGCGGTCATGCCGAGAAGATGACAGAGCGCAGCGGCAAGGGCGACGTCCTCCGCGGCGTGCCGTCCCAAGAGCTTGGTCGCAATATGCACGGTCCGCTCCCCGAGGCGAAGATCGAATTCCGTCCCCCCCGCGGTGAGCACGACGTTCTCCGCCGCAAAGTCCTTCCCCTCGCGCAGAGCGTTTTCCGCGGGGATCTCCGCCGCAGTCGCGCCGAGCACCGTCTTTTCCGCGCGTTCCGCGAGCACGCCCTTCTCCCGCGCGATCGCCTCCGTGGAACCAAACGTTTGAATATGTTGGGGGCACACGCCCGTGATCACACCGTACGCGGGCTGCACGAGGTCGCACAACTCCGCAATGTCGCCCGCCTGCCGCGCGCCCATCTCGGCGAGGAAAATATCGCAATCCGTTCCGAGTTCCTTCACCGTTCGGGCAATGCCCATCGGCGTGTTGTAAGAGGCGGGCGTGGCGATGACATGAAATTTCGCCGAAAGCATGGCGGCGGCATAATGCTTCACGCTCGTCTTGCCGAAGCTGCCCGTGATGCCGACCTTGATACAGCTGCTCGCGGCAAGCGCCTTTTTCGCCTTGCGCACAAAGGCGCGGTTGTGCGGTATTTCGTAACCCGTCATCACAAAATTCGCGCAAACGAGAAGGAACGGGCTGAGCAGCGGCAGCGCCGCGAACGGGACGAAGCGCAACAGATAGAACCACGTTTCGTTCACCGCAAGCGAGGCGTAAGCAAGCCCGAAACCAAGCCCCACGCAGAGCGCAAACATCAAAAGAAAGTGCGCGGCGGCAAGGCGTATCACCCGCGCCGAAGGTTTGGGCCTCACCTTGAGGGCATATTTCTTCTCCGACCAGAGATAGAGAATAAGAACGCCGGCAAAGGGGGCGATGGAAACCGTATTTGCCCATACATATCCCAAAAAACAGAAGCAGACGTTAAAGAGCGCGGTAAGCAAGGCGAGCGAGAGCGCCAGAAGCGAGAGCCGTTTGCGCTGTATGTTGCCCTTCCCGAAATACCACTTGAAAAAGCGGCGCGCCGAATATCCGCTCTGTTGCAAAAGCGCGCAAAGCCGCAGCGAGGCGTCCGCAAAGAGAAACCCCGCGATCACTGCGCCGAACAATATTCCTATGAGAAGGTGGTCATTCATCGAAAAACTCCTCTGCCGCCAGATTGAAGGCGAGCGGATCGTCGAGATGGCAAAAATGCCCGCAGCCGCGCATCGTGATCCGCCTGCTCCCCGCCACGCGGGATTGATATATCTTCGCCGAAGCAGGCGGGGTCGCCGTATCCTTTTCCCCGTTGATAAAGAGCACGGGACGGGAAATTTTTTCCGCGTCCTCCCTGAGATCCTCGTTCACGATCTTCTTGTAGCTCTCCCGCATGAGGGGGGAAAGGGTGCGGTATTCCGCACTCCCGAAGTGCGTTTTTGCATACATGGGTGCGATTTTCCGCACAAATTTATAGGTGTACACCTGCGCATAGTAGCGGACCGTACGCTTCGGGCGGATCCCCGCGCAGCCGCACAGCACGGCGCGGTCGAACAGTTCCCCCCGCGAGAGGCACTTCACCGCCACCCGCCCACCGAAGGAGTGGGCGATGACGAGCGGGCGCTCGATCCCCTCTTCCCGCAAAAATTCCTCCGTCCAGCCGGCGTAATCCCCCACCGACCACGCGGAAGGAATGGGATCGCTCCCGCCGAAACCGGGAAAATCAAACGCCGTCACGCGGTAAAAACGGGAAAAATATTCGATCTGCGGATAGAAGCTCTCCTTTGTCGAAAGGTAACCGTGCAAAAAAACGAGGTCGCGCCCCGTTCCTCTGCGGAGAACGGAAATTTGCAATCAAAACTCCTTTTTCATGACGATGGCGTCCTCGCCGTTGGCATAGTAGCGGGAGCGCGCATACAGGCCTTGAAAGCCGTATTTGAGATAAAACATGAGCGCGGGCGCATTGGAAACGCGGACTTCGAGAAAGAGCCGCTTCACGCCCCGCTTTTTCGCTTCGGAAACGAGATCGTCCAGCACCTTCTTTGCCCTGCCGCAGCGGCGGTACATCTCGGCAGTGGCGATGAGTTCGAGTTCGCCCTCCTCCTCGACGAAACTGACCCCGCCGTATGCGGTGACGACGCCGTCCTCCTCGAGCAGAACGCCGATAAAATGCCCCGACAAAAAGGAGCCGGCAAGCGTGCGTACGTTCCACGCGTCGTCGGAAAAGCACTCCCGTTCGAGCTGTGCGATCGTGTTCAGGTCCTCAAAGGTCCAAAATCTGCCGTTCATTTGCGGTTCTCCTCCGCGGACGATCTTCTCATATAAAAGGCGCGCAACGCGCCCGCAGGCGCCCTCTCCCCCGCCTTGCCGAGCACGGCGGAGAGCAGCCCTTCGCAGGGATCGGAGCGCCCGCATTCCAGGGGGATCTTCTCCGCGGAGAGCGGAACGTATCCCTCTTTTACGAGGACCTCCGCCTCCGCCAAAGTCAGAATGGCGGGCGGAAGGATCTGCCGCGTTCCCTCGTATCCGCAGGCGTACAGCTCGCCCCTGCCCGCGTCGACGAGCGCCAGCTTTTTCGCGCTCTCCCCATTGTATGCGATGCAGTCGAAGGACGTGACCGCAAGCGCGGGCTTCCCGCAGGCATAGCAAAGCCCTTTTACTGTGGAAATGCCGATGCGGATGCCCGTAAAGGAGCCGGGGCCGACGACCGCCGCGAAAAAGTCGCATTCGCGGGCGGACATATCCGCGCGCGCGAGGGCTTCGCCGATCTTGTCCATCAGCAGGACCGAATGCTTCATGGCGCAATCTTCGGCAAAGAGCTTTACCGTCTTTGTTTCGCTGTATGCAACGACGGACAGATGTTTCCCGCTCGTATCGATCGCCAAAAATTTCAAGACCGTATCTCCCTTGCGCCGTCGCCCATGCCCGAAATGTGCACCCGTTTGCAGTTTTCGGGCAAAAGGCCCGCGATATTTTCGCTCCACTCGACGAGGCAGATGCCGCCCGCCGCGAAGTAGTCGGAAAACCCAAGCTCGATCGCCTGCCGCTCGGAAAGGACGCGGTAGCAGTCGAAATGGAAGAGCTTATCCGCGTAGCTGTTGATATAAGCGTAAGTGGGGCTTGTGATCTCGTCGGAAATGCCAAGCCCCCTTGCGATGCCCTTGGCGAGCACGGTCTTTCCCGCGCCCATGTTGCCGTCGAGGAGGACGGTGTCCCCCGCATGCAACGTCTTGGCGTAATCCTCCGCCCACGCGATCGTTTCCGCGGGGGAGTGCGAAATAAAGACAGCCATACCCCTATTATAGCGGATACGGCTGCAATTTGCAAGAATTTTATTTGGGATTTTTCCCTGCGGCGGGTTTTTTCGAGAACCTTTCGGAAGTCGCCTTGATGAGCCGCGAGAGCGGCTTATAGATGAGAAAGACGATGAGGCTGACCGCCACGCTCTTGATGAGATTGAAGTAGACCACAAAGGGCCAGAGCTGCCCGAAATATTCGGCGACGTTCAGATTGTACAGCTTACCGTAGAGCGGGAAATTGATGTAGCGGTTAACGAGAAGGCTCACGCCGACCTGCATGCAGCAGGCGAGGAGGAGGGAGAGGGTCACCCACCACTTCCCCTTTTTGAAGCGGTACAAAACGGACGGGACGATGATGTACGAGGCGGACATGAGGAAGTTCGCAAGTTCTCCCACGCCTGCGGTAGAGGATTTGGTCAAACACAGCACCTCTTTCAGCCCGATGGAAATAACTGCCTCCACAGGCCCGAAGATGAAGCCTTCGATCATGAAAAAGACATTCGCAAAGTCGAGCTTCAAGAAATCCGCCATAGGAAAGATGGGGAATTCGAGAAAGGTGACGACGAAGGCGAGCGCCGTGAATAGCGCCATGTAGGCGATATGGGTCGCGGAAAAGTGGCGTTTCAGCATGTTTTTGGTTTCTTCTTTCATAAAATACTCCTTAACGAGGCGCGCGCCCCCGAAAACAGGGGCGCGCGCCGAAAAGATCCTTTTCTCATCCGGACTATGACCGTCGGTGCGGGAATTTCACCCGCTCGGGAGCGCCGCCGCGCTCTTCGCAGACTTTACTGCCGGTGGAGACTTTCACTCCGCCCCAAAGATATTTTATTTATCGTTATTGTATCACGCTTTCCCGCAAAAAGCAAGCCTGTTGCGGGAACTCTTTCCTCTTTTTTACGCCTGCGTCTTGGGACGGGCGTAATGGCAGAGATAGCATTCCTGCTTCTCGTTGGGGAATTGCTGCATGTCGATGAGCCGCTTTTGGCTGCTGGCAGCCTGCCCCGTTGCGCCGTCCACCTCCGGGGTCAACAAGAAGAGCTGGGTGTTCCCGTCCTCGTCGCTTGCGAGGAACACGATCTCATGCACGGTGATGTCGCCGCCGACCGCCTGCAGGCGGAAGTAAGAATACGTTGTCAATAGGAGGCCGGCTCCTCTGAATTCCGCTTCCTTCCAGATGCCGCTGCCTGCGGGAAAGCTGTCTGCGGGGAACTCGACGGAAGAAGCGAAGTTGCCGCCGTGCGCCGTGGAATAAGAAACGCGAAGCCCCGCCGTGCCCGATTCGGCGCACACGCCGACCTTCTTGATATAGACATTCCTCGCGTCCATGTCGTCGGGCGCGGAAACATGCAGCACGGGAAGCGTTTCTTCCTTTGCCGTTTCTCTTATGGTGTAGGTAAGCCCCGCTACGTTGCGGTAGGTATGCGTGATCTCCCCGAACTTGCTGTGGCAGATCTCACACTCCCGCCAATGGGTCTCGGGTCCCTGTATCCAATCGCCGTAAACATGCTCATGCGGTTCGGGTTCCGTGTCATCGGGCTTGCAACCCGCCATGCCGAGGCAAACGCCAAACGTTACGCCGAGCGCGGCGATCAACGCCAACGATCTATGTTTCATACTTCTTCTCCTGCAAGAACTTTTCCGATACAGTATAACATCATTCTCCGAAAATATCAACCTTTTCAAGGGGGTCGTAAAAAATTCCCTTTTTCAAACGGGCGCCGCGCGGCTATGCCGCGCGGCGCCCGTTCCCCGTTTACAGATGATTCTTCAAAAATTGCCGCATCTGTTCCTTGGGCAGGTATCCGAGATTATGCGCTTTGACCTCTCCCCCTTCGAATACGAACACGTCGGGGATGGAAAAGACGTTGAGCGACGCGGCGAGGTCGCCGTTTTGGTCCACGTCCACCTTAGCGAACGTAACGCCTTCGAATTCCCCGCTCAATTCCTCCATAATGGGTCCGAGCATCCTGCACGGCCCGCACCACGTTGCGAAAAAATCGCACACGACTTTCGCGCCCGTTTCCACAAGCCGATCGAGTTCCTCACCCGTCATTTCTTTGACCATATCCTCACCTCTTGCCGATGATATATTGTGCAAGCTCTCCGAATTTTACCCGTTCGGAGAAAGAACTGCGCATGTCTTTGACTTCCGCGGCGCCTTCGCTTAGCTCGCTTTCGCCGATAACAGCGACAAACTTCGCCCCGAGCTTGTCCGCATATTTGAACTGCGCCTTCACCGAGCGCTCCAAAAGATCGGTTTCGCAGGAAACGCCCTCTTTCCGCAGTTCTTCCGCGAGCAGAAACGCCCTTTGGCGGCTCTCGGGGTCCATGCCGAGCAGATAGCAGCTCACCCCCTCGGGCGAAGGGATCTCCACCCCCTCCGCCTCCAAAACCATGAGGAGCCGTTCGATCCCCGCGCCGAAGCCGACCGCAGGCGTGGGCTTTGCGCCGAGCTGGGACAAAAGCCCGTCGTATCTACCCCCGCCGAGAACGGTGCCCTGCGCGCCCGCCGCCGACGAGGTAAATTCAAACACCGTGCGGCTGTAATAGTCCAGCCCGCGCACGATGGAAGGGTCAATCGTGTAGGAAATCCCCGCACCCGTCAGCAGTTTTTTCACCGCCTCGAAGTGTTCCTTGCACTCGTCGCACAAAAAGTCGAGCATCCGTGGCGCGCCCGCCGTAAATTTCTTGCAGCCCTCCTCCTTGCAGTCGATCATGCGCATGGGGTTCTTTTCGAAACGCGCGTTGCAATCGGGGCACATTTCGGAAAGGTGGGGACGGAAATAGTCGCGTAGGGCCTCCTGGTACTTCGCGCGGCAGGCGGGGCAGCCGATGGAATTGAGGTTCAGTCGCACCTGTTTCAGCCCCAAATTTTTGAGAAAGCCGTCCGCGAGAGCAATGACTTCCGCGTCCGCCTCGGGAGAGGAAGCGCCGTACAGTTCCGCGCCGAATTGGTGGAACTCGCGCAGCCGTCCCGCCTGCGGGCGTTCATAGCGGTAGGCGGAAAAGAGGTAGTATGCCTTAAAGGGCATCGCGCCCCCTTGCAGCCCGTTTTCTATGAACGCGCGCGCCACGCCCGCCGTTCCCTCGGGACGGAGCGTGATGGAGCGCCCGCCCTTGTCGAGGAAGGTGTACATCTCCTTGCCGACGACGTCCGTCGTTTCCCCCACGCCGCGCTGAAAGAGTTCAGTGTATTCGAACACGGGGGTCCTGATCTCCGAAAAACCGTACCCGTGTGCGGTTTTCCGCGCGATCTCTTCGATGTATTGCCACTTGTAGACGTCGCTCGGGAGCACGTCTTTGGTTCCCTTTGGAATGTTGATCATCCTTTTCTCCTTCATGAAAGCCGTCCGAGCGTTTCGAGCGCCTCTTCATCGCCCGTTTCGGCGGCAAGCGCATAGTATTCTCTCGCTTTGTCGATGTCTTTTTCCGTCCCGATCCCGCGCTCATAGCAGCGGCCGAGCGCACACTGCGCCCAAGGATCGTCCAAATCGGCGGACCGCCGATAGAACGCAACGGCGAGCGTTGGATTCCGTTCCGTGCCCGTCCCCTCCTCGCAGCATTTGCCGAGGAAATAGAGCGCCATGGCGTCCCCCTGCGCGGCGGTAAGTACACGCGGCGAGATACTGCGCGTCCGCGTTCCCCGCCTTGGCGCGATCGAGGATCGCCCCGAATTCTGCCTTTGTTTCGGGAAGCCGCACCTCTTCTCGGGGCACTTCGAGCTTAAATTTTTCCGTAGGACTTAATACGATCGGTACCATATTTTGCGATCTTTTCGAAGAAATATCGTCGGAACGAGCCGAACCGTTTCCTGCTTCGTGTGAATCATGATGAGATTTCTCGGCTTCCCTACGTTACCCTCTCCGTGGGAGAGGGGTAGGGGTGTGGGGCGTGTTCTGAAAAATGCCCACCCCCTTGGTCCCCCTCCGCAGGAGGGGGTTTTGTTGCCCTCTCCTCAGGAGAGGGTGCCGAGCAACGCGAAACGGGTGTGGTGTCCTTAGCTGCCCCCTTCGAAGGGCGGAGCAAAGAATTGCGCGAAACCCTTTACAACACATATTTCTTCAGATCTCTGTCCTTGGTGATCTTGCTGAGATGTTCCTCGACGTAGGCGCGGTTGATCTCCACGGGCACGACGGGATAATCGCCGCCGCCCGCGTTGAAGGAGATGTCCTCCAAGAGATATTCCATGACGGTATGCAATCTGCGCGCGCCGATATCCTCGCTCGTGAGGTTGATCTCCTCGGAGATCTCGGCGATCGCTTCGATCGCGTCGGGGGTGAATTTCAAATCGATGTTATCGACGGCGAGCAGCACCGCGTACTGTTGGGTGAGCGAATGCTCGGTATTCGTCAGAATGTTGACGAAATCCTCCTTGGTGAGGGAGGATAGCTCCACCGAAACGGGGAACCGCCCCTGAAGCTCGGGAATGAGGTCCTCCACCCGCGCGACGTGGAAGGCGCCCGCGGCGATAAAGAGCATATAGTCGGTCTTTACGGGGCCGTACTTCGTCATGACGGTACTCCCCTCCACGATGGGAAGAATGTCCCGCTGCACGCCCTCGCGGGAAACGTCCGCGCCCGAGGTGTTTTCCTTGCCCGCGATCTTGTCGATCTCGTCGATGAAGATGATGCCGTCGTTCTCGGCGCGCCGCAGCGCCTCCTCCTTGACCGCGTCGTCGTCGATGAGCTTGTCGCTCTCCTCGGCGATATAAAACTTCATCGCCTCTTTGACGGTGATCTTGCGCTTTTTCTTGCGCTGGGGGATCATCTCGCCGAAGATGGAGCCGAGATTGATGGCGGCGCCGCCCGGGATGAGTTCCATGTTCTTCGGCTCGTCCTTGATCTCCGTTTCGATCACGAGGTTATCGAACACGCCCTTGCGCAGGGATTCGAGGAGGTTTGCCTCGAAAATTTCGTGCGGCGTTTCCCCGCGGTCGGCCTTTTTCAGCTCGGCGAGGAGTTTTATCATCTTCTTCTCGGCGGCGTCGGTGGCTTTTACGGAGACCTCCGCGGTCTTTTCGTCTTTGACAAGGCGGAACGCGCAATCCACGAGGTCGCGCACCATGCCCTCCACATCCTTGCCGACGTAGCCGACTTCGGTATATTTCGTCGCTTCCACCTTGATGAAAGGAGCCTTTACGAGCTTGGCGAGGCGGCGGGCGATCTCGGTCTTGCCCACGCCCGTGGGGCCTTTCATGATGATGTTTTTGGGGGTGATCTCCTCGCGGAGTTCGGGGGAGAGCTGCGCTCTTCTGTAACGGTTGCGGAGTGCGATGGCGACGGCTTTTTTCGCCTCTTCCTGCCCGATGATGTGTTTATTGAGTTCGTTTACGATCTGTTTCGGTGACAAATTGATTCCCTTGTTTTCCATAGATACCTACCCCGCCCGCGTTATACGGTCTCGCAAATAATATGGTCGTTTGTAAACACGCAGATCTCGCTTGCGATCTTGAGCGACTTTCTGGCGATCTCTTCGGCGGAAAAGCCGGTGTTCTGCGCGAGCGCGCGGGCGGCCGCAAGGGCGTAATTCCCGCCGCTCCCGATGGCGCAGATGCCCTCGTCCGGCTCGATGACCTCCCCCGTGCCCGAGAGAATGAGGAGCGTGTCCTTGTCGGCGGTGATCATCATCGCGTCGAGCTTTCTGCCGATCTTGTCGCTCCGCCAAAGGTCGGCAAGTTCGACCGCCGAACGCATGAGATTACCTGCAAATTTATTGAGCATGCCCTCGAAACGCTCGGAGAGGGAGAAGGCGTCGGTAACGCTCCCCGCAAAGCCCAAAATGACCTTGCCTCCGTAGATCCTGCGCACTTTTACGGCGCTGTTCTTAAAGACGACGCTCTCGCCCATGGTGACCTGTCCGTCCCCCGCGATCGCCGTCACGCCGTCCTTTTTGACGGCGCATATCGTGGTTCCTCTGAATTCCATCTCGCTTCTCCTTGTCACGCCCGCGGGCGCAGAGATTTTCTTATATATACCCCGTTTTTGCCGCCGTAAAACGGCAACCGGGCGTCAAATTCCGCAATAGGCCTTGAAATTTTCGATCTCCGCAAGCGCCCGTTCCGCCATTTGGCGGCGTTTTTCCTTTTTGTCGCGCACGTCGAGCGGGCGGAGGATGCCGTAATTTGCGTTCATCGGCTCGAAATGCTTGTTGGGGGTTGCGATATAGCGGGAAAGCGCCCCACACACCGAGGTGTCCTCGGGTACGCGGCTCTGCCGCCCGTTGAGCGCATTCCAGACGTGGATGGCGGAAAGAAGTCCGCTCATGGCGCTCTCGACGTACCCCTCCACCCCCGTGAGCTGTCCCGCAAAATACAACCCGTTTTGCGTTTTGACCGAAAAATCGGCGTTCAACACTTCGGGCGAACGCAGATAGGAATTGCGGTGCATCACGCCGTAGCGCAAAAATTCCGCGCCGCGCAGGGCGGGAATGAGGGAGAACACCCTCTTCTGCTCGCCGAATTTGAGGTTCGTCTGGCAGCCCACCAGCCCGTACATCGTCCCCTCCGCGTTCTCTTTTCGCAGCTGCAACACGGCATAGGGGCGCTTTCCGCCGCCGTCCGAAAGCCCCACGGGCTTAAATGTGCCGAAGCGCAGGGTATCTTCTCCCCGCGCCGCCATCACTTCCAAGGGCATACACCCTTCGAATATCTCGTTTTTTTCAAACGTATGCAGTTTTGCGCGTTCCGCGCCGAGCAGTTCCCGCACAAAGAGTTTGTATTCCTCCTCCGTGAGCGGGCAGTTGAGATAGTCCCCCGTGCCGTTGCCGTAGCGGTCGGCGGTGAAGGTCTTTTCGCGGTCGACGCTCTCCGCCGAAACGATGGGCGCGGACGCGTCGAAAAAGTGCTGCGAGCCGAATTTTTCTTCGATGTCCCGCATGAGCGCGTCCGAGGTGAGCGGACCCGTGGCGACGATCCCCGCTTGCGGCAGCGCGCATACTTCCCCGCATTTCACGGTGATATGCTTACATGCGCGGATGTTTTCGGTGACATAAGCCGAAAATTTTTCGCGGTCCACGGCGAGCGCGCCGCCCGCGGGAACGCGGGAAACCTCCGCCGCCCGCATGGTAAGCGAGCCGAGCCGCCGCATCTCCTCTTTCAACAAGCCGCAGGCGTTGCCGTAAATATCGTCGCTTTTGAGCGAATTGGAGCACACAAGCTCCGCGAAGCCCTCGCTGCTGTGGGCGGGCGTGAACTTTTTCGGCTTCATCTCCCAAAGCTCCACGTCCACGCCGCGGCTGCCTAAAAAGTAGGCGGCTTCGCACCCCGCAAGCCCCGCGCCGACGACGATCACGCCTTTTCCTTTTTGGCGGTGCGTTTCGCCGTCTTTTCGGGTTTATCGGGGCGGTAAGAACATTCGCGGTTGGAGCATTTTACGGTGCCCTTGGGGGTGGAAACGAGCGCCGAGCCGCAGTTGGGGCACTTCTGTCCCGTGGGGACGTCCCAGCTCATGAACTTGCAAGCGGGATAGCCGCTGCAACCGTAATAGGGCTTTCCCGTGCGGGAGAAGAGCCGTTTCGTCGGCTTGCCGCAGTCGGGGCAGACGCCCTCGTAGACCGTTTCCTTCTTTTCCTCCTCGAACGGGAGCGTGGACTTGCAGGAGGGATAATTGGGGCAGGCGAGGAACTTCCCGTAGCGCCCCGTTTTTACCGTCATGCGGGCACCGCATTTGGGGCAAAGGGTATCGGTGACCTCCACCTCCCCCTCGCTGATGATGTTGGAGCAGGCGGGGTAGCCCGTGCAGGCGAGATATTTGCCGTACTTCCCGCTCTTGCGCACCATGGGACGGCCGCACTTTTCGCAGAGAATGTCCGTGATCTCGTCGCCGTCGGAACTTGCAAAGCGCAGTTTTTCTTCAAACGGGGGATAGAACGCGGCGATGATGGAATGCCAATCCTTGCCGCCCTCCTCGATCTCATCGAGCTTCTCCTCCATGTCGGCGGTAAAGCCGACGTCCATCACGTCGGTGAAGTATTTCACGAGCATATCGGTGATGCGGTAGGCGACCTCGGTCGGCTGCATGTACTTGCCGTCCTTCGTGACGTATTTGCGCTTGTTGAGCACGGAGATGATGGAGGCATAGGTGGAAGGCCGCCCGATGCCCTTGTCCTCCATCGCCTTAACGAGCGAGGCGTCGGTATAGCGGACGGGCGGCTTGGTGAACTTCTGCTCCCCTTTTTCGCCGAGCGAAACCGGCATGTCCCCCTCTTTGAGCGGGGGCAGCAGAGGGCTTGCCTCCTCGTCGTCCTCTTTTTTATAGTCCTGATAGACGGCGGTATAGCCTGCAAAACGCAGCGCCCTGCCTCCCGCGCGAAGCCCGTAGCTGCCGTTGGCAAGCTCGATCTGCATGGAGTCGTACTGTGCTTCCGCCATCTGCGAGGCGATAAAGCGCTCGTAGATGAGCTTATAAACGTTGAAATGCTTGCGGTCGAGCATCTTTTTGGCAAGCTCGGGCGTAAGGTTGAGATCGATGGGACGGATCGCCTCGTGCGCGTCCTGCGCGCCCTTCTTGGAGGCGTAATAATTGGGCTTTGCGGGGCAGTACTCCTTGCCGTATTTCTCGGCGATATAGGAGAGGGCCGCCGCCTGTGCGTCGGTGGAAACGCGCGTGGAGTCGGTACGGATATAGGTGACGAAGGCGATATGCCCCTCCCCTTCCACGTCGATGCCCTCATAGAGATGCTGCGCCATGAGCATCGTTTCGGGGGCGGTCATGCCGAGTTTATTGGAGGCGTCCTGTTGCAGTGTGCTCGTAGTGAAGGGAGCGGGCGCGTGCGATTTGGTAACGCCCCGCTTGACCGCGGCAACGGTGTATTTCCCGCTTGCGAGCGCGGCGAGCGCGGCGTCCGCCTGTTCCTTCGAGGAGATCTTGCACTTCTTGCCCCCCTGCTTTTCGAGAAAGGCTTTGAAGGCGGGGAACTTCTTCGCCCCGTCCTGCAAATCCGCCGAGATCGTCCAATATTCTTCGGGCCGGAACGACTGGATCTCGCGCTCCCTGTCCACGACGAGGCGGAGGGCGACCGACTGCACCCTGCCCGCCGAAAGCCCGTTTTGGATCTTATTGTTGAGCAGGGGCGAGAGCTTATAGCCCACGAGCCTGTCGAGAACGCGGCGCGCCTGCTGGGCGTCCACGAGGTTATAATCGATCCTGCGAGGATGTTCGAGCGCGCGCTGCACCGCCTTCGGGGAGATCTCGTTGAATTCGATCCGGTTCTCCTTTTCGGCGTCCAGCCCGAGCACGGTCTGCAAATGCCAGGAGATCGCCTCGCCCTCGCGGTCGGGGTCGGTCGCAAGATACACTTTGCCCGCCTTCCTTGTTTCCTCCGCAAGGCGTTTGATGGTCTCCTCCTTCCCGGGGGAAGTGACGTACTGCGGCTCGAAGTTCTGCGAAACGGAAACGCCGAGCTTTTTCTGCGGCAGGTCACGGATATGTCCGCCCGAGGCGTCCACGCGGTACTTGCCCTTGAGATATTTGGAAATTGTTTTCGCCTTGCTCGGCGACTCTACGATGATGAGATCCATATCCTACCTCTGTCTATTCGGAAAATAACGCCCTGTCCGCAGCATACCGCGGAACGGCGAACCCGTTTTTATTTTACGCAGCTATAGCGGTTTCCGCCCGCCTTTACGACAAGCCCCTTGAGTTCGAGCGCGGAGAGCACCGCCGCCGTTTCATAGACGGGAAGCCCCGCGCGTTCGGCGAGCACCGCGGTATGCAACTCTCCCTCCTCGCGGAGAATGCCGTACAGCCTCTCCTCTTCGGGTGCGAGCGGCACCGTTTTCTCCTCCTGCGGCACGATGCCGTAGCAATCAAAGATGTCCTGTGCGCCCGTGCACACATAAGCGCCCCGTTTGAGCAATTCGTTGCAGCCGATGCCCTGCGCGATCCCGGGGTTATAGGGCACGGCGAACACATCTCTGCCGTATTCGAGCGCGGTGTTGGCGGTGATGAGCGCGCCGCTCTTCTCCCCCGCCGACAGGACGAGCACTCCCTTGCAAAGACCCGCTAAAATGCGGTTGCGGGCATGGAAGGAGTATTTTCTCGTCTTTTCGCGGAAGGGATATTCGCTCAACAACAGCCCCGATCTTATGATCTCCTCCTTGACGGAGGCATGCGCGGCGGGATAGCATTCATCCAGCCCGCAGGGGAGCACGCTCACGATCTTCCCGCGCGGGAGCGCCCCGCGCACGGCCGACAGGTCCCCGCCCTCGGCAAGCCCCGTCACGACCGCGAACCGTTCCGACAGCCTTGCGGCGATGTCCGTGCCGAGTTTCACCGCCCACGGCGGCGTAACGCGGGAGCCGACGATGCAGAATAGCTCCTCGCGGAGCAATTCCCGCTTCCCCGCGCCGAAGAGGACAAGGGGCGGAAAGGACGCTTTGAGCGCCTCGGGATAGCCTTCGCTCAACACCGTCAGCGCAAAATAGCCCTTTTCCTCCGCCTCCGCAAGAAGCGCGTCAAGACTGCGTCTGCGCTCCGCAAGATCGCACGCCGCGCGGCTTCCCAAGACCTTTTCGGAAAAAAATTCGAAGCGTTCGAAGAGCGCCACGGGCGACCCTGCCGCACGCAGCAAAAGCACCCGTTCCCGCGGTTCCAGCTCCGTACAGCCGCACAGCCAGATGAGCGCCTGTTCCTCTTTGGTGTAACTTGCCATCAGAATTTATCCTCAAGACGGTAAGAAACCGCCTCGAAAACATGTTTGGGACGGATATTTTCGCATCCGTCGAGGTCGGCGATGGTGCGGGACACCTTGATGATGCGCGCCCGCGCCCGCGCGGAAAGCTTCATGCGTTCGAAGGCGCTGCGCAAGATCTTTTCGCTCTCGGCGTCGAGGTTGCAGAACTCCTCGATCTCCCTCTCCCCCATCTCCGCATTAGTATTGAGTTTATATTCGGAGAAGCGGTTGCGCTGGATCTTCCGCGCCATGTTCACCCGCTCCTTCACTTCCTTGGAGCCTTCCTGTTTTTCGCCCGAGGTGAGCTCGTCGTAAGAGATGTTGTCCACCTCCACCTGCAAGTCGATCCTGTCGAGCAGCGGCCCCGAGATCTTCCTGCGGTACCGCCTGATCTCCGCGGGTGTGCAAGTGCACACGAGATTGGCGGAGCCGTAGTTCCCGCAAGGGCAGGGGTTCATGCTCGCGCAGAGCATGAAGCGGGAGGGATAGGTAAAGGTCCCGCCTGCGCGGGACACGGAAATTTTCCCGTCCTCGAGGGGCTGGCGGAGCGCCTCGAGCGTGGAACGCTTATATTCGGGTAGCTCGTCCAGAAAGAGCACGCCGCCGTGGGCAAGAGAGATCTCCCCGGGGTGGACGACGCGGTTCCCGCCGCCGCACATCGACACGGTCGTCGCCGTGTGGTGCGGGGTACGGAAGGGACGTTCGGTCACGATGCCCTCCTCTCCCAAAATACCCGCCACCGAGTGGATCTTGGTGATCTCGAGCGCCTCTTGGAAGCTGAGGTCGGGCATGATGGTGGGAATGCACCGCGCGAGCATGGTCTTGCCCGTTCCGGGAGGGCCTACCATGAGCAGGTTGTGCCCGCCCGCCACGGCGATCTCGATCGCCCGCCGCGCCATCGGCTGGCCCTTGACATATTTGAGGTCTGCCGAAGAGCACTGCCACTTTTCGGCGGTGAATTCCGCCGTTTCGAGCGGCTCGATCGGCTCAAGCCCGACGAGATGCTTGACCACGCCGAGCAAATTTTCCGCGGGATAGATCTCCGCTCCGCCCAAAAAACGCGCCTCTTTGGCGTTGGCGGCGGGAATGATGAACCGCGTAAAGCCGTGCCCCTTTGCCGAAATGAGGATGGGCAGCAACCCGCTGATCGGACGAAGGTCCCCGTTGAGGGCGAGTTCGCCCAAAAAGACGGTGTCCGCCACATCCGCGCCGATGAGCTGTTCGCTCGCCTTGAGCAGGCTGACCGCAATGGCGAGGTCGAAGGAAGCTCCCTCCTTTTTGAGATCGGCGGGCGCGAAATTGATGGTGATCCTGTTCATGGGGAAGAGAAGCCCGCTGTTTTTGAGCGCCGAGCGCACCCGTTCCTTGGACTCCTTCACCGCGGTATCGGGCAGCCCGACCATGTCGTAGGAGGGCACGCCACGGTTGATGTCCGTTTCCACCTCGACGGGGATCCCGTCCAGCCCGGACAGCGCATAACAGATGATTTTTGCGATCATATTTTTCCCCTTGCAGATCCCGCGTAGGTTCCGTCCTTATGCCCAAAGCCCCGCCATAAAGCCCGAAGTGGGAATGGAGAAGGTGAACACGGCAAAGAGGCCGAAGCACACTGCGAGCAAGAAAAGACAGACGATCGAGAGGATGCGGACGATCTTCGCGTAAGGTCCGTCCTCCACGCAAGCGCCCTTTGCGCCGAGCGCAAACAGGCAGACGTAAGCGAGCGTCATAAAGGCAAGCCCGTCTTTGGCGAACGCGGCGGTCACAAGCCCGAGCACGATGCCGGCGAGCGGAATGAGCACGGTAACAAGTTCCTTCGGGAAGTCCTCGCTTCCCTTCTTGCGCACGAGGGAAAGAAGCGCGAACACGGCGCCGGCAAGCCCCGAAAGGAGGGCGGCGGCCGCAATGAGCGAACCCGCTGCCGTCACGCCTGCGGGCACTCCCGTGCCTTTGAACAGAATATAGAAGGGACTCCAAACCGACTGCGGCGCAAACGTATCCTTCGCTCCCGTAAAGCCGCCGCAGAATGTCTTCGCAATGAAGTAGAAGGGATCGTTGGAAGGAGCCGCGGGGTCCCCGTAAAACTTCGGGAAGTACATGGGCAGCGCCGCGAGCATGGAGATGACCAGGAACCCGAATACGAGGAAGGCGAAGAAAACGCAAGCGGAAACGCTTCCCTTGAAGCGGTGCTCCTTGAGGGCGACGGCAAGCCGTTTTCTCGGCCCGGAAGTCCCCTCCTGGGTATGAGGGGTCCCGCCCGCGCTCTCGTCCGCTTCCACCTCTCCGATGGCGGCGTCGAGCGCCGCACGGGTCAAACGCAGCTGGCGCACAAGCCCGAGCACGAACAGTCCCACGATGCCGAGCACGGGGATGAGGAAGGCGCTGTTCACACAGACCGCCGCCGCGGAAAACAGGCCCGCAAGCATGGGCGGCACCGCGGAGAGGAAGTCCGCCTTCTTCATGCCGTCACGGAAGAACACCGTGACGAAGTAGAGCGCCGCGGTGAAGAAGAATACACCGAACATGAGGGGCGTGCCGAGGTGTCCGAGGCTGATGCTCACGCCGCAAAGCGCATAGAGCACAGCGAACACAAAGCCCGCTTTGTCACTGCCCGTCAGCTTGCGCACGAAGAGGAAGCCGAGCACGAGCACGCCGAAGGAGGCAAGGAAGGGCATGAGGCGAAGCCCGAAGGGACTCATTCCGCCGATATACGTTCCGAGCGTCAAGAGGCCGTTGCCCAAAGCGCCGTAATCCGTATCGATGTGGTAGACGGCGTTCTGGATATAGGAATTTGCCTGCCGTATCTCGGAAACGGTCAAAAGCGAATCGATCTCCTCCTCCCCGAAGCGGAAGAAAGAGCTTTCCGCAAGGTTGGGAAGGCGGGGGCTGTCCACGATCGCACTCGCGCGGTCGATCGCCGTCTGCAACGTTTCGCCCTTCTCCGCGTCGTAGGGCAGAAGGGTGCCGTTCGTGCCGTCCGAATACACGGTGGGACGAAGAACGACGGGCTTATGTTCCCCCTCCGCGGTGAGATCTCTGTCGTTGGCGACGAACACGATCTCGTTGATGAGCATGCTGCTGCCGCTATCCGGGATGGTGATCTTGTAGAAGGGATAGGTCCTGATCCGCCAGCCGTCTGTGGACGTGACGGTGTATTTCGCCCAATTGTAGAGGGACGCGGTGATGGGATTGCTCGATTTTCCGTCCTCTGCGACCTCTTCGTAACGGTTGGCGAACTTGATATCCGCGTAGTTATAGAAGGTGCCTCCCGCGGTGGTGGAGCGGCCGAGCCGCAGCGTTGTGACTTCGCCGTATTCGCCGTAAATGGCGCCGATGTTGCAGTAGATCTCTTTGATATAGAGATCGCGCGGTTGCTCTTCCCCGTTTGCGTCCAAATAGGTCGCGTCGTCGGGTTCGGAGATTTGGAGCATGATGCAAGGCTCTTTCCCGTCGGTATCCCGCTTGGCGGAGAGGGCGTAGGCGTCGCCCGTAGAGAGGACGGAGCCGAGAGTCCCCAGACCGAGGACGAGGAAGGCGAATGCGAGAATGAGGAAAGCCAAAAGCCATGCCGACATTCTGTTCCAGATGTTTGTTTTCTTCATCATTTTGTTTCCTTATTATATCGTCGCATACTATTCTAACCGAAACAACGGGAATTGTAAACGATTTTCGCGGGCTTTTTCAAAAAAAGTTTAGCGCCGCATTCCGCAAAAGCGCAAAAAAGGAGCGCTCCCGAAGAGCGCTCCTTTGCAGGTCACTTCAATTCCTTGATCTTGGCAGCCTTGCCGGTGCGGCCTCTGAGGTAGTAGAGCTTTGCCCTTCTCACCTTGCCTGCGCGCACGACATTGACGTAAGCCACCTTCGGGGAATGCAGGGGGAAGCAGCGCTCCACGCCCACGCCGAAGGAAAGGCGGCGGACGGTGAAAGTTTCGCGGATGCCGCCGTGCTTTTTGGCGATGACCACGCCTTCGAAGTTCTGGATCCTCTCCTTGCCGCCTTCGATGATGCGGTAGCCCACCTTCACGGTGTCGCCTACATTGAATTGGGGCACGTTTTCTTTCAGCCCCTCCTTTTCGATCGCTTCGATCAAACCTTTCATGGACTTTACCTCCGTATGTTCTGAAAAAACGTTCATTCCCGTTCTTGGATTTGCGTCTGATGTTGCCGCTGCGGCAGAGGAACGTCTAAAGTCACTTGAACATTATAACGGAAGCCGCGTGAAAAATCAACCGATTTTGCGCCCGTTTTCCGAATTTTTTTGCATTTCCCCGCCGTTCTGCGGGGCGTCGGGTCCGTCTTGCGCCTCCGCGGGCAGCTCCTCTTCCCGTTTTACCGATATTTTCCCGCGCACGGGCGCATAGCTGTCGCGGCGGATGCGGGTGCGCGAAAAGAGCGCGCCGTCCCTGCCGTAGACGACGAGATAGCTCTCGCTCACGATCCCCTCCTTCCCATTGCGCAGGACGGCGTCCTCCTCGCCCTCCACTTCCTCGGGCGGCGGGGGCGGAACGCGCCCGAGCACTCTGCTCTCCACCTCGTACCGCCTGCCGTCGGGCATCCCGAAGAGGCGGAAACGCACGCTCCCCTGCCCCATTTCGGCAAGGATGTAGACGGGATAGGGATACGGGTTTCGGAATTTGAGGTCGCTCGCCTCGGACACCATGGCGTCCTCGGACGGGGGGACATATCCCACCGAGAGGGAATGCGGACGGCTCTCCACGATCTCCATGCCCGCCCTGAGCGCCGCGCCGAAGAGAGTGGTGCTCGTCTGGCACACCCCGCCGCCCACGCCGGGCACGAATTCGCCGTCCAGGATCACCGCCGCGGAGCGGAAGCCGTTCTCCGTGGTGCGCTTTCCGACCACGGCATTGAAGGAAAAGACCTCCTGCGGCGCTAAGACAGTCCCCGCGATGCGGGAGGCGGCAAGGGCGATGTTGTGCCGCCGCGGCGCATTGGAACCGTCGAAATAAGTACGGAAGGAGGAAAGTTCCCGCGTGCGGGCGCGCAATAGCTCCTCGGTGACGGCGGGCGCATAGCGGTGCGTGGCGAGCGTGACCTCTCCCCCATCGTGCAAAACGCGCTGCACGTCCGCAAGCAGCTTTTGGTAGTCGCAGGAAACGCCCAAAACTTCATGCGTATAGCGAAAACCCTCCGCCGAGAAGGTCATTTCCGCGTCTTTCGCCTCCCGCGCGTTGCGGGCGCAAAGGGAAAAGAGCGCGTCCTCCGCGTCCGCCCATTCGCGGCGGTAGGAAACGGAGAGCGTTTCTCCCCTCTTTGCCCTCCGCACGAGGCGGGCGATGTCGTCTTTTACCGTAAACCCCTCCCGGAAGCGCACATCACCCGACGGCGTATGCACGGTCACGGGGGGCAGATCGCCGCAAAACTGCGACCGTATTGCGTTTTCCGCCTCGGCATACGTCATTCCGCCGACCTGCACGCCGCCGATCGTCACGTCTTGTTTCACTCTTCCGAAGGCGAAAAAAAAGCTCCCCGCAAGGAGGAGCGCCGCCGTTTTCTCTGTCATCATACGCTTCCCTTCAGCGAAAGGAGCAATTCCCCGGCGCGGGTCCCGTCAAAGACGGGGTAGCCCACCCTTCTCGGACCGTCGTCCGAATGAAAGTCCGACCCGCCCGTCACAAACAGCCCGTGCGCCTGTGCGAACGCGAGAAACTCCTCCGTATCACTTAAAGTATGCGTCGGGTGATAACATTCTATGCCGTCAAGCCCCGCCGCGGCAAGTCTTTCCATGAGCGCGTTGCGGTCTTTTGCATAGGTGCGCTTGACCTCCTCTCTCTCCGCGCGGGAAAGAAGGCGGAAACGCTCCGAAACTTCCTTCGGAAGCACAAGGATCTGTACGGGATGGGCGAGCACGGCAACGCCGCCCATTTCGTGTATGGCGCGCACGGCTTCCTCGGGCAGAGGCCGCCCAAGCTCCGAAAACGCGGGCGCGCCGGGGACGAACAGCTCGCGGTAGAGCCGGTCCCTGTCCCCGCCGAGGCGGTTTACAAACGCGTCCAGAATGTGCATGCTGTGGAGGGGGGAATCTTTGCGGGGGTGGAACTTCTCCACCTCCTCCATGGTGACGTCGAGGGAAAGCAAGGCGTTCGCTTTTTCGACGGCGTCCCGCGCGCGGGCGCGCGCGCCCTCTTCCCGCGCGTGAAGAAAACGGGTATAGGCGTCCCCCTCCCCGCAGCCGTAGCCGAGAATGTGGACCTTTGTCGCTCCGAGATAGGCGGACACCTCGATGCCCCGCACAAAGCGAAGCCCCAAGTTTTTCGCCGCCTCCGCCCCCTCGTTCAGCCCGCTCATGTTGTCGTGGTCGGTGAGGGAAAAGAGAGCGACCCCCGCCGCCTTGCACCTGCGGGCGACCTCCGCGGGCGGATAGGCGCCGTCCGAGCAGAGGGTGTGAAGATGCAGGTCTGCTCTCATCATACGATCTTTCCTCCGCTGATCCTGATCTTTTTGCATTCCTTTCCGTAGAGCAGCCGCTCGGCATGTGTGCAGGTGAGGATGCACTGCACCCCCTCGGTGCGCAGGAGCAACTTTTTGCGGCGGGGAAGGTCAAGCTCGCTCATGACGTCATCCAGAATGAGGACGGGCGCCTCGCCCGAGAGCTGTTTGAAGATCTCAAGCTCCGCGAGCTTCATCGAGAGCGCCGCCGTCCGCGTCTGTCCCTGCGAGGCGAAGCCGCGCGCGTCGTTCCCGTCGATCGAAACGCGGATGTCGTCGCGGTGCGGGCCAACGGTGGTAAAGCCGAGCCGCACGTCCCGTTCATAGACGTTTTTCAGTTCCCGCTGCAATTTTTCGGCGATCTCCCCCTCCTCGGACGGATAGTTCTCTTCGAAGCCAAGCTCGAGCTTTTCCGCACCGTCCGTGAGAAACGCATGCGCCTCGGCGGCGAAGGGCGACAGCCGCCCGAGATATTCCCTCCTGTGGCGGATGAGCACGGCGGCATAGCGCGCGAGCTGCTCGTCCCAGACGGGGAGCGTTTCGAAGATGAGGGAAACGTCCCTCTCTTTGAGCAAATTGTTCCTTTGGTCGAGGATCTTGTTGTATCGCAAGAGCGCCGAGGCGTAGTTTTTCGAGGTTTGGGAGATGGAGAGATTCAAAAACCGCCGCCGCTCGTCGGGACCGTCCTGCACGATGCGCAGCTCGCCGGGAGAAAAGAACACGCTCTTCATGTTCCCCAAAAAGTCTACGGCGCGGGCGACCTTCACGCCGTTCAGACGGAGTTCCCGCTTGTTTTCATAGATGTCCGCTTCGAGGACGATCCTGCCGTAGCGGCACTCCGTTTCGGCGGAGAGGCGGGCGCACTCCGCTCCCTTGCGGATGAGCTGCTTATCGTGGCGGATGCGCAGCGACGCGCCCGTGCAAAGGTAAAATACGGCTTCGGCGCAATTGGTTTTGCCCTGCGCGTTTCTGCCCACGAGCACATTGACCCCGTCGCCGAAGACAAAGGTCTCTTTCTCGTAGTTTCTGAAGTTTTGCAGCTCCAATTTTTTGATTATCACCGAATTTACCCGAAAAATACTTTCTTTTTGCGCGGTTTTATATTATAATCTTAAATAGACGCAGCGGCTCCGCAGCGCGGAGGCGGAACAACCTCATTATAGCAAATTCCGCAAAAAAAACAAAGCGTTTGAGAGGGAAAAAATGGCTGAAAATACCCAACTCGAATTTCTGTGGGGCAGGATCAAGGAGCGGGCGGAAAAGCTCATCAACACCATTTCTTTCGGCTCGTTCATCGAGGACCTCGTCCCCGTCGACGTCGTGAACAAAAAACTTGTCTTAAAGGCGAGCACGGAAGTGGTCGCCAAGACGGTCACGCAGCACCACCTCGAACAGCTGCGGGAGGCCGCGCAGAACGCGGACGTCGGGATCGTGGGCGTCGTCATCGTCGTGGACGGGAGCGACACCTATACCCTCGACGAAATGCCCGACGCCTTCGAGGAATCCGCCGTCGCCCTCGACAAGCGGTACACCTTCGATTCCTTCGTGGTCGGCCCCTCCAACAAATTCGTCTATGCGGCGGCAAAATCGGTGGCGGAGGCGCCCGGGGAGAATTTCAACCCCCTCTACATCTACGGCGGCACGGGGCTGGGCAAGACCCACCTGATGCAGGCGATCGCCAACGAGATCAACAAAAAGAAACCCTCGCTCAAGGTCATCTATACAACGAGCGAGAAATTCCTCAACGAGTACGTCGACAGCATGTACGCCAAAAAGTCGGCGGGCACGGACAACGAATTCCGCTTCCGCAACCGCTACCGCAACGTGGACGTGCTCATCATCGACGACATCCAGTTCTGGGCGGGGAAATACGGCGTACAGGAGGCGTTTTTCCACACCTTCAACGAACTCTTCTCCCAGCACAAGCAGATCGTCATCTCCTCGGATTGCCCCGCAAAGGAGCTTACGACCCTTGAGGAGCGGCTCCGCACCCGCTTTGAGGGCGGGCTGATCGCGGACATCCAGCCGCCCGATCTCGAAACGAAGATCGCCATTCTGAAGCGCAAGGCGCTCGAAAAGAAATATATCGTACCCGACGATGTGCTCGCCTTCCTCGTCAAGAATTCGGACAATAACGTGCGCACGCTCGAGGGACGGCTGAACACGGTGATTTTCGCCAGCAAACTGCACGAGGAGCCGATCTCGCTCAAACTTGCGGCCATGGCGCTTCAGGAGAGCATCGGAAACGACGAGGAGCAGGAGGAGATCACCCCCGATACGATCATCAAGGCGACCTGCGCCTATTACTCCGTGACGAAAGCGGACCTCATCGGAAAGAGCAAGCGCCAGGAGCTGGTGCGCGCAAGGCAGGTCTGCATCTATCTTCTGTGCAACATGCTGGCGCTTCCCCTTGTTTCCATCGGGAAGATCATGGGCGGCAGGGATCATGCCACCATCATCTACGCGCGGGACAAGATCGCCGAACTCATGCGCGTGAACGACGCGATCTCCAAGGGCGTCACCGACATCCGCAGCTCCGTATTGAAACAATAACTGCCCCTCTCTCACCGCACACTTGCCCACCCCTTGAGGGGTGGGTGTCTTGCCGTCAACGGTGGCAAGACGAAAGGGGTGTTCTCCCTACTCAAAAACATCTTATGCAAGAATTTTGCGAACAGGTCTGCGACGCCGTCGTCATCGGCGCGGGACATGCGGGCGCGGAAGCGGCGCTCGCGCTCGCCCGCACGGGACTTTCGACGGTGCTCATGACCTTAAATTTGGACAGTATCGGCTTCATGCCCTGCAACCCCTCCGCCGGCGGAACGGCGAAGGGGCATTTGGTGCGCGAGATCGACGCGCTCGGCGGACAAATGGGCGTCACGGCGGACGAATGCGCCCTGCAAGTGCGGATGCTGAACGCGGGCAAGGGCGCCGCGGTGCAGTCCCTCCGCGCGCAGGTGGACAAAAACAAATACCACCGCCGCATGAAGCAGGTGCTCGAACACACCAAAAATCTGCGCATCGTACAGGCGGAGGCCGCCGAAATTTTGACCGAGCCGGCGCCCTGCGGAGAGCGGGAGAGCCGCCCGCGCGTTTCCGCCGTCAAGACGACTTACGGCGGCGTTTTCCGGTGCCGCGCCGTCGTCGTGGCGACGGGCGTGTATCTCAATTCGGACACGATCACGGGGGAACTCGTCACCGCGAGCGGCCCCAACGGCTTCCAAAATGCGACCCGTCTTACAAAATCGCTCCTCTCGCTCGGCTATAAAGTGCGCCGTTTCAAGACGGGCACGCCCGCCCGCATCGACGGCAGGACCGTCGACTTCGGCAAGCTGGAGAAGCAGGACGGCGAGGACGTATACCCCTTCTCTTTCCTGCACAACCATGCACCCAAGGCGCAAACGCCCTGCTATCTCGCCTATACCAACGAACGCACACATGCGCTCATTTTGAACAATCTCGGCCGCGCCCCCCTCTACAACGGGCAGATCTCCTCCACGGGGCCGCGCTACTGTCCCTCCATCGAAACCAAGGTGGTGCGTTTCCGCGACAAGGAGCGGCACCAGCTCTTTTTGGAACCCGAGGGCGCGGACACGACGGAAGTGTATGTGCAGGGGCTGTCGACCTCTCTCCCCCACGACCTGCAAAAGGAGATGTACCGCACGGTCGAGGGACTGGAACATTGCGAGATCGTGCGCTACGCTTATGCGATCGAATACGATTGCATCGACACCCTCGACGTTCTTCCCACCCTTGAATCCAAAACGGTAGAGGGGCTGTATACGGCGGGGCAGATCAACGGCACGAGCGGCTATGAGGAGGCGGCCGCGCAGGGGCTGATGGCGGGCCTCAACGCCTCTTTGAAGCTCCGCGGCAAACCGCCGCTCATTCTGCGCCGCGATCAGGCGTACATCGGGGTGCTCATCGACGATCTGGTGACGAAGGGCACGGACGAGCCATACCGCATGATGACTTCGCGCGCGGAATTCCGCCTGACGCTGCGGCAGGACAACGCCGACATGCGCCTGACCGAGATCGGGCGCGCATGCGGTCTGGTGGATACAAGGCGCTATCGGCGGTTTTTGGCGCGGAAAAAGCTGCGCGGGGAAACGCTTGCGCTTTTGAACACGCGTGCAGACACGAAAACGGCGGACGCGCTCGTACAGCGGCACGGATTCCCGCCGCTCACCGCGGGCGTGACATACAGCGACCTCATCCGCCGCGGCATTTCCATCCGCGAAATTTGCAATACGTTCCCCTCCCTCGCTGTCCCTAACGAAGCGGGAGAAAGGGCGTCATCCCCCAATCCTTCACCCGAAGCAAACGCTCACCCTTCTGTCATTTCGCCCCGCGCGCAGTTCTGTTTCTCTAAGCGCGGCACAAGCCGCAGGCGCAGTAGCGGAGCGAACGCCCTTTCTTCTGTCATTTCGAGCGGAGCCGTAGGCGAAGCCGAGAAATCTCTTCCTTTTCCCCTCTCTTCTGTCCCCTACGACATTCTTCTCTCCGCCGAAACGGAGATCAAGTACGAGGGCTACTTGAAGGCGAGCGAAAAGGAGATGGAGAAGGCGAAAAAAATGGAGGAAAAGCCTCTCCCACCCGATCTCGATTATGAACAGATCGGGGGGCTGCGCCTCGAAGCGCGCGAGAAGCTCAACCGCGTCCGCCCCTTGAATTTGGGACAGGCGGAGCGCATCTCGGGGGTCTCCCCCGCCGACATCTCCGTCCTCATGATCTATCTGAGTTTGAAAAAGTGACCCGCCCCCTTCCTGAGGGGGCGACGCCGCAGCGCCAGGCGGGGGTCCCTAATTTTACCCCCTCCATCGGAGGGGGATCAAGGGGGTGGGACCTGTCCCCCCTTTCAGTTCTGTTTTGAAACGCGGCGGGGGTTGCCCAAAAGGCAACCCCCGCCGCGTTTCAAATCTCGCCTACCACATTCCAAACAGCGCATTTCCGAGAGAAAAGGAAGAAGCCGACCCAAAGTCGGCTTCTTGGCATTTTGGTCCGGTTCCGTTTGTTCAATTGTTCTTTTTGCAGCACGACCTGCCCTGCGGATAGAGCGGCAGCTCGAAGAAGCCCGAGCAGACTTCCTGCGAGTACTCCTGTGCGGGCGGGATGGCGCAATAGCCGTAGCTGGGGACGAGAAGTTCCACCTGCATGGCGACCTTTAGGATCAGCGTGAGGCAGGCGCTGATGTTGAAGGAGCCTGTAGAGGCGTTGAACGTTCCCTCGGGGGAAACGCAGGAAGCGATCGCCGTCACCGTAAACGGCATGACGGATGCGGGCGGCACATACATGAGCACATCCTCGTTGAGGACGATCTCGCTTGTCGCCTTGCCCTCTGCGCCGGTCGCGTCGAGGTAGACGACCTCGATGGGCACCGTGATCGTGCACTGCACGCGGGCGCACTGGCCGTCCGTTTGCTGGTCCACGGTGAGATTTGTCACCGTTCCCTCGGAAGCGAGGGAGCGCGCCGATATGAATGTAAGCGGATATGTAGGATTTGCGGGCGTGGGGTTTTCGAGGGTGATGGGATAGTTTTCGAGCCTCGTTTGGATGATCCCCGCGTCAAAGATTTTTTCCGCCTGTATGCACACCTTTTCGCAAAGACCGTTCAACGGATTGCCTGTGATGGTGCCGGGGCAATGGTCCGATGAGAAATTGGAAAAAAATGACATTTGTGACCTCCGTAAGCCTTGAATGGCTCTACTACAAGGTATGCGGAGAGGTGCTAAAATTGTGTCATTGGATATTTGCCCCGCCCATGGGGTGGAGCGGCATCATTACCCCCTCCAATGGGGTGGAGCGGTGCCGTTCTCTCAACAGCCCAGTGGGCTGTGAGGGGCGCCGCGACAGGAGGCGTGGCCTCGCCGCCCCGCCCGCACGTTCTATGTTGCCTAAGGGCGGAACAAGCGTAGCGCAGTACGGGGTTTTGGCGGTCCCTGCCGCCAAAACGGACTAAGGGGGTGGGCATCTTGGCGCCCCTCGCAGGTGGAGCATTGCCTTCTGCCAACGATTGATAATCGTTGGCGCAATGCGACATGAGTGAGCGCATTTGCCGCGCGAACGGTGACCGAACACGGGGTTCTATCCGTGTGAGAAAGCTGTCACGAACGTAGTGAGTGACTGAGGGGTTCTCGAAAACCCTTTCGGCTCACTGCGTTCGCCACTTTCCCTTTCAGGGACAGCAAGCGCCCCACACCCCTACCCCTTTCCCACGGAGAGGGCAATAGGGTTGAGATTTCTCGACTTCACTTCGTTCCGCTCGAAATGACGAAAAGGGTACCCCCTCCTGCGGAGGGGGATTCAGGGGGTGGGCAAGCTTTACCCTTCCCGCTTCCAATCATAATAGGGATAAGTATCCGTCAAATATTTTGCGGCTTTTGCGGGATCTTCCAGTCCCGAAACGGCTTCTGCGTCTGACATATTCTCATGCTCCGACACTTTCCACCCGTTCGGGTTTTTGAAATACACTTCTTCCAAGGCATAGCAATCCCCGAACGCATACTCTCCGATCTCGGTCACGCCACTGCCGATCGTGACCGAAGTCAGCCAGCCACAATACGCGAAGGCCGACTCTCCGATCGAGGTCACGCCGTTACCGATGGTAACCGAAGTCAACCCGCTACAACCCGCGAACGCCCACTCTCCGATCGTGGTCACGCTGTCGGGAATTTCCAATGCTGTGATTTTCTCTCCATTCAGATATAAAAAATAATAGTTTTGATTACAAAGCCACCCTTCAAATTCGATCTCACACCACGCTTCAAGATCGGAAATATGCACTTCTTTCAAATTGCTACAGTCATAGACCATCCCTTTGCCGATCGAGGTCACGCTGTCGGGAATTGTGATCGACGTCAACCCGTAACAATACGCGAACGCAAACTCCCCGATCGAGGCCACGCTGTCGGGAATGGTGACCGAAGTCAACCCACTGCAACCAGCGAACGCAGAACTTCCGATCGAGGTCACACCGCCACCGATCGTGACCGAAGCCAACCCGCTACAATCCGTGAACGCGTAATCTCCGATTTCGGTCACGCTATCCGGAATATCGATTGAAGTAAGTCCGCTACAACAAAAGAACGCATAATCTCCGATCTCGGTCACCTCGTCGGGAATGGTGATTGAAGTCAACCAGCTACATCTGTCAAACGCCCGATCTCCGATCGAGGTCACGGGTTTCCCTTTGTGTTGTGACGGAATGACAAGGTTTTTATCTTTGCATTTGCCGACACCGGTCACAGTATACGCCGTGCCATCTTCGCTCAATGTAAAATCAAGACAAGTACCCCCGCATGCCGAAAGGCCAAACGACATGCAAAGCGTTGCTACGATCGCTAAAAGGATGACCAAAAATTTGTGCTTCATAAGTTTCTATCTCCTTTTTTATTTTTTACCGATCAATTGTTTTTTTGTCATTTCGCCCCGCGCGAAGTTCTGATTCTCTAAGCACGGTACGAGGAGCGTAGCGACGAAGTAGGAATCTCTACCGCACTTGGCGCCCCTTGCAGGGGAGCTGGCGAGGCGTTAACCGAGCCTGAGGGGTTCTCGAAAACCCTTTCGGCTCACTGCGTTCGCCACTTTCCCTTTCAGGGACAGCAAGCGCCCCACACCCCTACCCCTCTCCCACGGAGAGGGCAATAAGGGTTGAGATTTCTCGACTTCACTTCGTTCCGCTCGAAATGACGAAAAAAGAATGTGCGGCTTCGGTCAAAATGACAAATAAAATCAGTGCGCGCTGTTCTTAAATGTCATGTTGCGGGGCAATGACAAATGGGAGAGGGCACGGTCAGTCGTGATAGAGAGTTCCTTGATTATAAGGCGTCGATCTCAGATAACTTGCGGCGGCAGCTGCGTCTGCGGTCCAAGATACGGGACCGTACACGCCGGGCGCGTCGGAACGCCACCCGCTCTTATTTTCAAAATACACATATTGGAGCTGCTCGCAACCGTCGAACACCCCGACCGCTACGATGGTCACGCTTCGCGGGATGACGATCGAGGTAAACTTGCAACCGCGGAACGCCCAATTTCCGATCAAGGACAGTTTGCTTTCTCTTTCGAACGTAACACTTGAAAGCTCGCCGCAACCGTCGAATGCGTAATCTCCGATCTTAGTCACATTGCGCGGGATGACGATCGAGGTAAGCCCGCTGCACCCCAGGAACGCCCAATTTCCGATCAAGGTAAGCTCGCTATTCCCGCCGAAGGTAACACTTGTGATCGCGCTGCACCCTCGGAACGTGTAATCCGGGATCTCGGTCACACTGTCGGGGATCGCCACGGCCCCCTTGATCTTTTGGGGGACATAAAATATTTCTCCCTTTTGATACAAGACCCCACTTTGACTGCTGTAATTTCGATTTGCTTTTTCTACCGTAAATTTCTCGATCGCGCCGCAATTTGCAAATGCTAAATCCTTGATCTCAGTCACGCCGCTGCCGATCGTGACCGAAGTCACCCACTACAACCATAGAACGCTCCATATCCGATCTCAGTCACGCTGTCGGGAATCGTGACAGAAGTCAGCCCTTCTTTCATAAAAGCATAAGTATTGATCATATAGTCTTTCCCGTGAGGGGAATTTGTGGGCAGAGAAAGTTCGGTCGATGCGCCGATATACTCAAGCAAAAAGCTTGCTGCACCGTCCTCATAGAAGAGATATCCGTCATCTGTTTTTGTCTGTTTGCTGCTTGCGTTTGTTTTGTAAACTTGTTTTGCGTATATGCCTATATATCCGTTTTTATCGGAACCCACCGTGATTTGCAGCTCCGAAAAGTCCCAAACTTCTACGAGCTGATAACATCCTATAAATGCATAGTATCCGATCTCGGTCACGCCGCTGCCGACCGTGACCTGCGTAAGTTTTGTGCAGCCCGCGAATGCAGAATCTCCGATCTTACCGCTTCCGATCATTGCCGAAGCGAGCATGGTGCAACCATTGAATGCAGAATATCCGATCGAGATCACGCTGTCGGGGATGTCGACCGAAGTCAACCCACTACAACCATTGAACGCCAAATCGCCGATCGTGGTCACATTGTCGGGGATGTCGACCGAAGTCAACCCGCTACAACCCGCGAATGCAGAATTTCCAATCGAGTTCACGCTGTCGGGGATGTCGACCGAAGTCAACCCGCTACAACCCGCGAATGCAGAACTTCCGATCTTGGTTACGCTGTTCGGAATGGAGATACTTGTTAAATGGGCATTGCGCTCATCGTGATTGGCCGAAAAAGCGCTTGTGCCGATCTCTTTCACGGGCAGACCGCGATACTCTGCGGGAATAACGATATCGCTATCCCAAGCCGTGCCGAGGCCGGCAACGGCGGCGTAATCGTTCCCCTCTTCATCCCTGCGCTTTTGGTATTGCAGCCCCTCGGTGCCTTCTTCGGAAATGGCGTCCGCCGTGATCTTGCCCAAGTCGATCTCGGTACCGTCCGTCAGAGTGACGATCAAATGACCGTTCTCGTCTACTTCCATCGATCGAATGCCGATCCCATCTTTCCCGTTTGCGCCGTCGGCACCGTCCTTCCCGGGAGCGCCCGTGTCGCCTTCCTCGCCCTTTTCGCCTTGGGGACCTTGCGCACCCGTGTCACCTTTCTCGCCCTTTTCACCTTGGGGACCTTGCGCGCCCGTGTCACCTTTCTCGCCCTTTTCACCTTGGGGACCTTGCGCGCCCGTGTCACCTTTCTCGCCCTTTTCACCTTGGGGACCTTGCGCGCCCGTATCTCCTTTTTCGCCTTTGAACATAGCGATGAGTTCCTCAAGCGTTCCTTGGAAGCCGAGTTCCTGCGCCGAGGCGTACACGCGCTCCATGGACCAAAGGTCGGACTGCTCTCTTTCAGGTTCCTTTTCCCCGCATGCCGAAAGGCCAAACGCCATGCAAAGAGCCGTTGCGATCGTCAAAAGGATGACCAAAAATTTGCGCTTTTTCATATTATTTCTCCCTTGTTTCGTTTTACGGGCAAAAAAATAAGGACATTCCGATCACGGAATGCCCGCATACAAGTATCCCGTAATTGGTTTGTCGTACAATTATCCGCACATAGGAAAAAGGATACAACGATGCCTGTTGTACTATATGCAGAAATATATAATTGTACGACGCTTACAGTTTAGCATATCTCGGGGGAAAAAGCAAGATTTCGGCGAAATTTTTTCAAAAGCTTGTCCCGCCCGCGGAAGCGACGCTTCCGCGGGCGGGACAAGGGAGAGCGGAACGGGGCTTTGCCGCGCCCGCAGCCCTTGGCTGCGGGCGCGGCGCATTTCAGATCAAAGCCAAACGGTCTGCCCGATATAGAGGCATTTCGTCCTGTTGCGTTCTTCAAACGTTTCGTCCGAGCCGCACAAGAGCGCCTTGCTCTCTCCTCCGCGCACGGTGTACAAATTTCTCCGCTCTTCGGGGATCTGCAACACCCTTCCCTCCTGCGGCTCTTCGCCCAAATTGTTCAGCGCGGCAAGCACCCGCGGCGGCACGCCGAAAAACTGCGCCACGTCCGAAAGCGTTTGCCCTTTCTTCAAACGGTAGTACGTTTTTTGCTCCGTTTCGAGTTTCATGCCTCTATTGTATGCGTCGCGTTCATAAAAATGTTCCCGCGCAAATAAAATAGCGTATGCAAAATCTGTACCGAACCGCCGCGGTGGTGACGATCTTTTCCGCCCTCGAACACTGCCTCGGCTTCCTCTACCGCATCATTCTCTCCCGCATTTTGGGGCCGGAGGGACTTGGCGTTTACCAAGTTTCGCTCACCGTATTCGCCGTCTTTTTGACGGCGACGTCCAGCGGGCTGCCCATCACTCTTTCCCGCATCATCAGCAAGCACCGCGCGCGGGGGAGCCGCCGCGGCGAACAGGCGGCGACGAGCGCGGCGATCGTGCTCACCCTCGCCGTGAGCGTTCCCATCACCCTTCTGCTCTTCCTCTTGAAAGAGCCGTTTTCGCGCGTATTTACCGACTCCCGCTGCGCCGATCTCTTCTATATCCTCATCATCGGGCTTTCTTTCACCTCGGTGTACGCCATTCTGCGCGGCTGTTTTTGGGGAAACAAGCGCTTTCTTGCCTATTCCCTTGTGGAACTCATCGAGGAGATCGTGATGATCGCGGTGGGCGTGTTCCTGCTTCTTCTGTTGCGGACGGACATTGCGGACGTCAAACTTGCGGCGCTTGCTGTCCTCATCTCCTACCTTTGCTCGTTTGCGATCGCGCTCGGCTATTTCTTGATACGGGGCGGCAAATTGCGCTCTCCGCGCGGGGAATTCCTCCCCCTCATCAAGTCCTCGCTGCCCGTGACCGCGATGCGCACCTCCTCCTCTCTCGTCAATTCTTTTATCTCCGTGCTCTTCCCCATGCGGCTCATGGCGGCGGGAGTTTCCTCTTCCAAGGCGATGAGCGAATACGGCGTCGTATACGGCATGGTGATGCCCGTGCTCATGATCCCCTCCACCCTCATCGGCTCCATCGCGCTCGTGCTTGTCCCCGAGCTTTCGGAATGCTTCTACAAGGGGCAGAAAGAAAAGCTCTCGGGGCTTGTGGAGCGGGCGCTCAACGCGACGCTCCTCATCGCGGGCATGCTCATTCCCTTCTTTGTGGTCTGCGGCGGGGACGTGGGCGCGATGCTCTATGCGAGCGCGCAGAGCGGACGGCTGATCTCGGGCTGCGCCGTCATCCTCCTTCCCATGAGCCTCACCATGATCACGACTTCCATTCTCAATTCCATGGGCTGCGAAAAGTACACCCTGCTCTTCTTCTTATGCGGCGCGGCGGCGATGCTCGTCTGCGTGTGGGTCCTGCCGCAATATTTGGGCAGCGGCGCGCTCTGTGTGGGCATGGCTTGCGATTATACGATCTCCGCGGCTGCCGCGCTCCTGCTCTTGCGGAAAAAGACGGGCAAACTTGGCTCGTGGAAATATTTCCTCAAGCTGGCGGTCGCCGTGCTGCCCGTGATCGGCGCGGGATATCTTGCGCGGAAATTTTTCATCGCATACCTCAGCTATATCCCCGCGCTGGCGCTCACGATCCTGCTCATCGGCGGGCTGGAACTGCTCGTGTTCTCCTGTCTGAAACTGCTCGATCTGCGGGCGCTTCTCTCCCGCTTCTTCTCCAAGCGCAAACAAAGAGCATAAAAGGATCGCCGCGCGGCAATTTGCCCGCGCGGCGATCCTTTGCGGAAGGCCTTATTCCTCCCGTTCTTTGATCTCGATATTGTACTTTTTGCTGTCCCGCGGGGTCTTGCAGCGGACGAGGGTGCGCAGCGCCTTGGCGATCTTGCCCTGCTTGCCGATGACCTTGCCCATGTCCGAATCGGAGAGAAGCACGGTGACGTTGATGGCGTCGTCCGTTTCCTCCACTTCGTAGGAGATATGCTCCTTATCCTCAGCGAATGTTTCCACGATATATTTGATCAAATCCAACATAAAAATACCTCCTTTTTCATTGTCTTTCACCCCGCGCATTTCATATTCTCCAAGCGCGGCACGAATGCGGTTGAGATTTCTCCATGCGCTTCGCTTCGTCGAAATGACATTTTAGGAATGGCGCTACACGTTCCCCACTCCTGCGCGTTGAAAAACCACTCCTCACGGAAAAAGATTTTGCGTAGCAAAAGATTTTTCGTGAACATAAAAACTTGCCTTAGGCGGAATTCACTTCCGCCGCCCCGCGCGCCATTCTGTTTCTCCAAGCGCGGCACGAGCCGCAGGCGACGTAGGGCGACCGCATTTGTTGCACTCTTGCAACTTCTTGTCCGATGAAACGAACGAGAGAACAACTAAGTTAAACCGCCAGCGCCCGTTTCCTCACGGAAAAAGATTTTGCGTAGCAAAAGATTTTTCGTGAACTTACTTCTTCTTTTTCTTTCCCTTGGTCTTGGAAGGAGAGAGCTTTGTGGGTTTTTCGAGCGCGCCCGCCTGCACGAGGAGCGATTTCACCGTTTCGGTGGGCTGTACGCCCTTGGCGATCCAATCCTTCGCCTTTTCGACGTCCACCGTAAGGGTCACGGGGTTGGACTTGGGATCGTAGAAGCCGACCTTGTCGATGTACTCGCCGGTCGCCGCCTTTCTCGCGTCCACGACCACAATGCGGTAGACGGGGGACTTCTTGTCGCCCATTCTCACCAGTCTCATTTTTACCATGGTAGTTTACCTCCGATATGATATATGTTAATTATTTTTTAATTCAGTGCTAAAATAATGTTGATGAAACGAACGAGAGGACAAACAGGTTAAACCGCCAGCGTACGTTTCTTCACGGAAAAAGATTTTGCGAAGCAAAAGATCTTTCGTGAACATGATCCCCTGCGCGTTGGAAAACCACGCTTTTCCATAAGCGCACACAATTTGCCGCACACTTACGGCTTAGTGTAAAAGCCGAGCGAATGAGAGGATAACTCGGTTGATGCAGGAGAAAGGTTTCCTCGCACAATTCTTTTCGAGCGTAGTGAGCAAAGAATTGTGCGAAACTAACCTCTAAAACGGCAGCCGCATTTTGCCCTTTCCGCCCTTCATACGCTTCATCAGCTCCTTGGTCTGTTCAAACTGCTTCAAAAGCTGGTTGACTTCCTGTATCGTCGTTCCCGAACCCGCCGCGATACGCTGTTTGCGCGAATAATTGATGATCTGCGGATTGTCCCGCTCCCTTTGCGTCATGGAGAGGATCATCGCCTTGACCCGTTCGATGCGCCGCTCGTCGATGTCGCCCTCTTTCACTTTCAGTTTGCCCGCGCCGGGAAGCATGCTCATGAGCGCATTTGCGCCGCCCATCTTTTTGAGCATTTCAAATTGGGAGAGATAATCGGTGAGGGTAAAGGAATTTTCGCGCATCTTGCGCTCCAATTCCTTCGCCTGCTGCTCGGAAACGGCCTCCTGCGCCTTCTCGATGAGGGACAGCACATCGCCCATGCCGAGGATACGGCTCGCCATACGGTCGGGATAGAAAGGCTCTAAATCGGTGATCTTCTCCCCTACGCCGATGAACTTGATGGGCTTGCCCGTCACCGCCTTGATGGAGAGGCATGCGCCGCCGCGCGTGTCACCGTCGAGCTTCGTGAGGATCACGCCCGTGATCCCCAAACGGCTGTTGAACGTTTCCGCTACGTTCACGGCGTCCTGACCCGTCATGGCGTCCACCGTGAGCAGGATCTCGTGCACCGCTACTTCTTTTTTGATCTCTTCCAGCTCGAGCATGAGCTTTTCGTCGATGTGGAGCCGCCCCGCCGTATCGATGATGACGGTGTCAAATCCCATACGGTTTGCATATTCCACCGCCTGTTTCGCGGTCTTGGGGGGTGCCTGCGTGCCCTTTTCGAACACATCGGCGCCCGCCTTTCCGCCCACCACTTTGAGCTGGTCGATCGCCGCGGGACGGTAGATGTCGCAGGCGACGAGCAACGGTTTTTTGCCCTGCTTTTTGAGGAGAACGGCAAGTTTGGCGCACATCGTCGTCTTGCCCGCGCCCTGAAGGCCGCACATCATGATGACCGTGGGCGGCTTGGGACTTACTTCGAGCTTGGAATTGCCCGCGCCCATGAGCGCGATAAGCTCCTCGTTGACGATCTTGATGACCTGCTGCGCGGGATTGAGGGAGGTGAGCACCTGCTGCCCCACCGCTTTTTCGGATACGGTTGCGATAAAGTCCTTCGCAACGCGGATATTGACGTCCGCCTCGAGCAGGGCGATGCGCACCTCGCGCATGGCCTGACGGATCTCAAGCTCGGTGAGCTTTCCGCGCTTGGTGAGCTTGCTGAAAATGTGGTTGAGCCGCTCGGAGAGCGAGGCAAACAGCGCCATTTATTCCTCCGTGCCGAGGTCTATCTTTTCGCCGACCACGACCATATCGATGATCTCGTCCATATCCCGCGCAAATTCGGGATGGAATTGCTTGAATGTATCGAGCGCGCTGACGACTTCCGTCATCATCAGGGAAATTTCGAGCAAATACTTTTGGTTTTGCTCGTTGTGGCGGAGCTTTTCCTCGTAAAAGTCGAGCTGTTCGCGGCTCGACTTCAACGCCTCGGAAACGCCCTGGCGGCTCACGCCCTTTTGCTCCGCGATCTCGGAAAGGGACAGATCGAGCATATAGTACATCTCGCAGATCTCCCGCCTGTTCTCGGTGAGCAGAGCGCCGTAGCAATCGAGAAGTTGCAGATATTTGAGGTCCTTTCCCTTGGGCGGTTTCGCGGTCCCCGTCACGGTCGCAAACGGCATTCTTCCCCTCCGCCTGTCAAGTACTTTTCCTTGACACCTACGCCCATTTTAACAGAAAAAAAACGCCCTGTCAAGTATTTTTGCTTGACAGGCGCAAATTTCTTTTGGACTTTCCGCGCAAAATCTTTCCCTCGGAAAATCGTTTGTGCAAAATTTCAGAAAAATCCTTCCACGAATTGTTCGGCGTCGAAGCGCTCGAGATCGTCGATCTTCTCGCCCACGCCCGCGAATACGACGGGGATCTTGAGTTCGCCGCAGAGGGAGAACACGAAACCGCCCTTTGCCGTGCCGTCGAGCTTGGTGAGGACGATGCCGTCCAGCTCCACCGCCTCGTCGAACACGCGCGCCTGGTTGACCGCGTTCTGGCCCGTGGTCGCGTCCAAAACCAACAGTTTATAAAAAGCCGCCTCGGGATATTCCCGCTGCACCACGCGGTCCATTTTTTCAAGTTCCTTCATCAAATTTTCTTTGACGTGGAGCCGCCCCGCCGTGTCGATGAGAAGGACGTCCGTCTTTCTCGCCTTTGCCGAGGAAACCGCGTCGAACACGACGGCGGAGGGGTCGCTCCCCTCCTCGTGCTTGACGATCTTGACTTTGGCACGGTCCGCCCAGACGTTGAGCTGGTCGATCGCCGCCGCGCGGAAGGTATCCGCCGCCGCCACCGTGACCGTCTTTTTTTGGCGGACGAACCAATTGGCGACCTTGCCAATGGTCGTCGTCTTACCCACGCCGTTGACCCCCACGAACATCATCACGCAGGGATATTGAAGTTCGGGCACGGGCGCCTCGTTGAGCGTATCTTCGAGAATATCTTTGAGAAGATCGGAAACGTATTGTTCGTCTTTGATCTTATTCCCGATGGCCTCCTCTTTGACCTGCTCCACTACATCCTCGGCGGTCGTCACGCCGACATCCGACGAGATGAGGATCTCCTCAAGCTCGTCATAAAAGGCGTCGCCGAGCTTATTTTTGAGGAACAGCTGGCGGAGTTTTGTAGAAACGCTCTCTTTCGTCTTTTTTAACGCGTCTTTGATCTTCCCGAAAAAACTCATAAGAAATATCCCTTATATTATTCACACATTTCTTTTTCTCGCCGCTTGTCGCTCATGCCTATGGCAATCGCTCCTCCGTTTGGAAGCTCCACGGGCTACGCTCCAAACGTGAAGCGGCGATCGTAGCAAAAAGAAATGTCGTGATCGCTGCGGTCAAAATGACAAATTAAGATTGGCTTCGCTACGTCGCCTGCTCCTCGTGCCGCGCTTAGAAAATCAGAACTGCGCGCGGGGCGACTGCGCTCAACATGACGTGATCAGAATACGCCCCCACCCCCTTGATCCCCCTCCAACGGAGGGGGTAGAAGCGGGCTTACGCGATGACGGTGTCGCCGCCGAGGCGGGATTCGACTTCGGACAGCTTGACCGAAACGATCTTGCTGACGCCCTTTTCCTCCATCGTCACGCCGAACAGCGTGTCCGCCTGCGTCATCGTCGGCTTGCGGTGCGTGATGACGATGAACTGCGTTTCCTTGGAGAATTTTTTCAAGTACTTCGCAAAACGGTCCACGTTCGCCTCGTCGAGCGCCGCTTCGATCTCGTCGAGGATACAGAAGGGCATGGGGCGGGACTTCAAAATAGCGAACAGAATGGCGATCGCCGTGAACGCCCGCTCGCCGCCCGAGAGCAGGGAAATTTTCGTGAGCTTCTTCCCCGGTGGGCAGGCGATGATCTCCACGCCTGCGTTCAGAGGGTCGTCGCAGTCGGTGTAGTCGAGCTGCATCTCCGCCCTGCCGCCGCCGAAAAGCTCCTTGAAGATCTGCGTAAAGTTCTTGTTGATCTCCGTGAAGCCCTCGTCGAATTGCTTTTGCATGGCGTCGCGGAGATCGGTGAGCACGGTGTTGAGGTCGGCGATGCCCTTTTCGAGGTCCTCGCGCTGGGTCTGCATTTCGGTATAGCGGGCAAGGAGGGCGTCGTAGTCCTCCTCCGCGTTCTGGTTGACGGGGCCGAGCGCCGCGATCTTGTGGCGCAGGCTGTTGATGTTCGCCGCGGAAGCGGAGATGTCGTAATGGACGTCCCGCAGCTCCTGCGCCGTTTCGTAGGTCAGACCGTATGCCTCGTCGATGCGCTGCTTCATGTTCTCGAGGCTGACTTCCGCCTTGGAGATCTCCAGCTCGCTCGTGTGCTTTTTGTCGCTCAGATTTTGCTGTTCGGCGAGAAGGGCGCGCTTTCTGTCCGCAAGGGCGGCCTGTTTTTCCGCCGTTTCCCGCTTTTCGCCCTCCACCTTGGCAATGCCCGCACGGATGGAAGAAACTGCCTGCTGCTCCTCCTCCGTCAGCGCGATCTTCTCCTCGTCCCGCTTGAGCTGCTTGATCAGGAGTTCGGTCTGCGCGATCTCGGCGTGGGTGTCGTCCACCTTTTTGAGAAGGGCGAGCTTTTCCTCGGTGAGCCGCCGCACGTTCTCCGCGTCCGCCTCGCGCGCGGAGAGCAAGGTCGCGCCCTCCACCCGCAGCGTCTGCAATTCTTCGAGCAAGCTCTCGCGCTGCTGTTTGAGATCCTGCGACTGCGCCGCCCGCGCCGCGGCTTCCGCCGCCGCCTCCGAACGGATCTTGTTCAAAATATCCTCGCTCTCCGAGGAGGAGAGCACCTCGCTCTCGAGGTCGCCCACCCGCTTTTCGAGCCGCTCCAAAAGGCCGCTGTATTCGGAGAGGTCGCGCACGGCGTCCGAAATGAGGTCGGTGAGGGCGAGTTCCCGCTGCGAGAGCGCCGCAAAGGACGCCGTTTGCTCCTGTACTTTGACGCGGAAACGCTCGATCTCCGCCTCCGTTTCCTCGCGGGCACGCTCGCTCTCTTCGATCGCCTCTTTGATCTTTTTGGCGAGCGCCGTCTTTTTGGCGATGCCCTCTTCGCATTCCTTGATGTGCCGTTCGCCCGCGAGAAGATTGCCGCTGCCGCTCCGCTTGCTGCCGCCCGTCATGGCGCCGCTGGTTGCGATGATGTCGCCGTCGAGGGTGACGATGCGGAAGGAGCGGGGATACTTCTTGGCAATGGACGTGGCGTTTGCGATGGTGTCGCACACAAGTGTGTTGCCGAGCAGGTTTTTGATGACGTTATCGTAATATGCGTCGTAATGCACAAGCTCGTCGGCAAGCCCGAGCGCGCCCTTTTCGTGCAGCGCGCGCTGGATCTCGCCGCTGTTGTAGTGCGGGCGCATGGCCGCGACGGGCAGGAACGTGACGATGCCGCCGCCCGTCTTTTTGAGATATTCGATGAGGAAGCGGGCGTCGTCCGCCGTGGCGGTGACGAGGTTCTGCATCGCGCCGCCGAACGCCGTTTCGAGCGCGACCTCGTACTTTTGCTCGGTCGTGACGATATCCGCGATGGCGCCCTTGATCTTTTTCCCCAGCTCGGGGTCTTTCTTCGCCGTGAGCTGAAGGTTGCGCACGCTGTCCTTGTAACCGTCGAAACGGTTCTTGAGATTTTTATAGAGTTCGAGATTGTTGGTCAGATTTGCGACCGTCGTATTGCAATCGATGAGGTCCTGCGAGAGCTTCTGCCCCGAACGGACGAGGTCGCGGAGGCTCTCCTGCAATTCCTCTTCCTGCTTCCCCTTGCCGTCCAAAAAGGCTTCGCACGCCGCTTTCTCTTCCTTGCATGCGGCAAGCTGGGCGGTGTAGTCCTTTTTTCTCCCCTCCGCCTTGGCGATGGCGGCGCGGACTTCGCCGATCCGCTCGCTCGCCGCCGTCTTTTGCGCGGAAAGGCTCCCCACGTTCGCGCGCACGTCGGCAAGGTTCTCCACCGAGGAGATCTCGCTCGCACGCTGTTCGTCGGAGAGCTGCTCGAAGTGCAGAAGGCGGGCGTCCGTTTCCTGTAACTTGCGCGTGAGTTCCGCCGTCTTTCTCTCGATCTCGGCGCTCCGCTTTTCGCTCTCCTCCCGCTTTTTGGCGCTGCCCGACGTGAGGGAATCGATCTCCTTGGTGCGGCGGAGAGAGTACTCCACGTCCTCCGAGGCGGCGGAAAGACGGCGCTTGTAGGAGGCGATCCTCTCGCCCAAAACGCGCGCCTCGCCGCTCTTGTGCTCGATCCCGACTTCGAATACGCGCAGTTTTTCGTTGAGCGTGCGAAGTTCTTCGTCCTGCGCCGCCGCGCTCTCGCGCGCGCCAAGCTCCTTGCGGTCTACTTCCCCAAGCTCCTCTTCCACGGCGGAGAGGCGTTCCTCCGCCTCGCGGATCCGCACGCGGTGTTTCTCCGTTTCGTGCTCGAAATTCTCGCAGCGCGCCAGGTATGTATTCACCTCCTCATATTTGAGGTCGGCGGTGTATTCTCTGTATTTTTTGGCGGTTTCCGCCTGCTTTTCGAGGGGTTTTAATTGCTTTTCCGCCTCGTCCATGCGCTGGACGAACACCGTGAGGTTGTCCCCCGCGTTTTCGAGCTTGCGCTCGATCTCCCCCTTTTGCGTTTTGAACTTCATGACCCCCGTCGCCTCTTCGAAAATGGCGCGGCGGTCCTCGGGCTTGGCGTTCATGATCTGCTCGACCTTGCCCTGCCCGATGATGGAATAGCCCTCTTTCCCGATCCCCACGCCGTGCAAAAGCGCGACGATGTCTTTGAGGCGGCAGGGCTGTTTGTTGAGAAGGTATTCGCTCTCGCCCGAGCGGTAGAGGCGGCGGGTCATGGCGACCTCGTCGTACTCGATATCGAAGAGGCGCGCGGTGTTATCGAAGATCAGGGTCACTTCGCAGTAGGAGAGCGCACGGCGCTCCTGCGTGCCGTTGAAAATGACGTCCTGCATGCTCGAACCGCGCAGCGTCTTTGCCGACTGCTCGCCCAGCACCCAGCGGACGGCGTCCGCCACGTTGCTCTTGCCGCAGCCGTTCGGCCCCACGATACATGTGACGCCGTCGTCGAATTTGATAGAGGTCTTGTCCGCAAAGGACTTGAACCCCGCAAGCTGGATCTCCTTGAAGTTCATGAACGCTCCGTTAATTTGCGATAAAGTTTTTCCGCCGCGGCGATCTCCGCAGCCTGTTTGCCGACGCCCTTCCCCTTTGCTTCCCGCTCCATTGCCCGCACGGTGCATACATATGCCCCGTTCTCTTCCCGCACGGTATAGACGGGGGTCTGCTTGGTGTGCTTTTGCACATATTCCTGCAAAAGGGATCTGTAGTTCTCGGTATGCGACGCCACGATAAAGCGCCTGACGAACGCCCGCGCTTCCTTCATGCCGCCGTCGAGGTAGATCGCGCCGAGGATCGCCTCGGGCAGGCTCTCCACCGTCTTGGAACCGAGGTTCTGTTCTCCCCCCATGTAGCGCAAAAAGCGCATAAAGCCCGCACGTTCGCACAGCGCGGCGAGCGCCGTCTTGGACACATATCGCTGGCGCAGCGCGGTGAGTTCCCCCTCCTCCGCCTGCGGATGGGCGGCATAGAGCCATTCGGACACGATGATCTCGAGCACGGCGTCCCCCAAAAACTCCAGACGTTCGTTGTTTTCGCCGCCGCCCGCATTGGAATAGGACTTGTGGGTGAGGCTCGCCTCCAAAAGGGCGACATTGCGGAAGGAATAGCCGATCGCCTCCTCCGCCGCCCGAAGCAGCTCTTTTGTAAAGTTCTCGCCGCTATTCATTTTCCGCCCCGAGATCCGCCGCCCGAAGCAGCCTCTCGATCTCGCCGACCAGATCGCCCTTGCAGGCGTCCACCGCCTGTAAGACGGAAGGGCCGAAGGCGTTCGCCTTGGAATTGCCGTGCGATTTTACGATGACCTTTTTCATGCCCAAAAAAACGGAGCCGCCGAGCTTTGCGTAATCGAGCATATCGCGCAGTTTGCCGATCTGTTTGCGCGCGAAAACGTAGGCGAGCTTGCTGCCTAAATTCCGCTTGAATTCCTGTTTGAGCACGGCGGAAACGGTCTTCCCGCAGCCCTCCGCCGATTTGAGGGCGATGTTGCCCGAGAAGCCGTCCGAAACGACGATGTCCACGTCGCCGAACATGATGTCCCGTCCCTCGACGTTGCCGACGAAACGGATGCCGTCCGTCTGTTGCAAAAGGCGGAATGCCTCCTGGTGCAGAGGATCCCCCTTGTGCTCCTCAGTTCCGTTGTTAAGAAGCCCGACCGTCGGTTCCTTCATGCCGAACGCCGCCCTGCCGTACGCCGTCGCCATGATGGCGAACTGTTGCAGATAGGCGGGCTTGCACTCGGCGTTGGCGCCGCAGTCGCACAGAAGGGTGCGCGTTCCCCGCACATTGGGAATGCCCGGGCAGAGTGCAGGGCGCATGACGCCCTTGATCCTGCCGACCAGCATGACGCCGCCCGTGAGGACCGCTCCCGTGGACCCTGCGGAAACCAGCCCGCCCACGTCGCCGTCCTCTTTCAAAAGCCGCAGCCCCACCGTGAGGGAGCTGTCCTTTTTGGCGCGGATGGCGTGCGTGGGGATATCGTCGCCCGTGATGACCTCGGTGCAGTGCACGATCTCCACACGGGCGGGATCGTACTTGTACTTGGCAAGCTCTCCTTCGACCGCCGCACGGTCGCCCGTGAACACGACCTTGAAGTCTTTCCGCGCGCCGAGCGCCTCCACCGCGCCCTTTACGATCTCTGCGGGGGCAAAATCGCCCCCCATTGCGTCCACGGCAATTTTTAACATGATGGTACCTCGCTCCGCAATCTCTTCCCGCCGCCACGCCGCCGAAAGATTTGCGGCTTTTATTATAGCAGTTTTTTCCGAAAAACACAATTAAATAAACGCCATTTCGGGAAAAAGGGCACGAAGGCTTCCCCCGTGTATAAAAACGGGCACGTCGGGCGAAAATACCGTTTGCGGTGGGCAAACAAACTCTGCGCTACATAATATAGTAACGAGGGGGATGCCCACAAAAGAAGGTGCCATGATGAATGTAAAACGCGGAGAACTTTACTATGCCGATCTTTCCCCTGTGGTGGGAAGCGAGCAGGGCGGCGTGCGTCCCGTGCTTGTGGTGCAAAACGATACGGGCAACAAGTACTCCCCCACCGTGATCGCCGCCGCCGTCACGAGCAAGATCCACAAGGCGCGGCTCCCCACCCATATCGAACTGCCGCAGGCGTTCGGGCTTGCCAAGGATTCCGTCATTCTGCTCGAACAGATACGGACCATCGACAAAAAGCGGTTGATGTCCCGCATCGGCGAGCTGCCGCCCGCCACGATGTCCCGCGTCAACCGCGCGATCCTCATCAGCCTCGGCTTTGCCGAACAGGGCAGACAGTAAAACTTGCGCCGCGGGGCACTTGCCCCGCGGCGCTCTTTTCCGTATGACAACCGTTTTGCTTTTTTCAGGAAACTTCCCCCGAGGAAGAAACGTTGCCGTTTTCACACTCTACCGTAAACGTCGACTTATCCGCCCATTTCCCGCCCTTTTCGACAGCGAGCCATTCGGCGGTCGTCCCCGCAAAGACGATCTTTCGGAGCGCCTTCATCGCGGCAAGCGCACGGCTGCCGACGGCGGTCACGCCGCCCTCGAATACGATCTCCTCGACATATTGGCACTTATAGAAACAATCCTCGCCGAGCGCGACCTGCCCGGTGACCGTCACCTTTTTCAGCGTTTCGGGCGCAAACGAGCCGTTCATGGGGAAAAAGAGCGCAATGTAGCCGAAGATCATCTCAAATGCCGCAGCGCTTGCCGCCTCGCGCGTGATCCCCAAATAGGGCAGCGTGATCTCTTCGAGCTGTCCGCACTGCGAAAACGCACCCCAACCGATGCAGATGACGCTTTCGGGCACAAAGACCCGCTTTACATTGCTCTCCGCAAAGGCGAGCGGTGCGATCCCGCGGGCGTCCGCGCGAAGGCGCAGCTCCTCCTTTTCCTCCGTAAGCCCGAGCGCCCAGCCATCGAGATAGCGGACGCCGTCCTCGTTTTCCGTCTGCAAGCTATCGCAGCCGCGGAAGGGATCGTCGCCGTTGATCAGGGTGACGCTTGCGGGAATGTTCAGCTCTTTCAGCTTGGTGCAACCCGAAAACGCAAGACCTTCGATCGTCTGCAATCCCTCGGGCAGAACGATCTTCGTGACTTCCGTGCAGTCGGAAAAATTGCCTGCCTTGACCAAAGTGGACGGAAGGCGCACGGTCCCCGCGATCTTCGGCGGCGCGAATACGACCTCCGTCTTTTCCGCATTGTAAAGCACCCCGCCCTCGCTTGCGATGCCGCTGCTGCCCTCCGCGACCGAAACGCTTTGCAGCGCCTCGTCGCCGTCGAAGATAAAGAAGCAATTCTGGCGCGCGCTCTCGTCGGGTTCGCCCCATGTCAGGATCTTGCCGAACGTCGCCGTTGTAAGTGCCGTGCATTGCCCGAACGCCTCCGCCGCGACGTTGGCGACCGCGGGAAGAGCGATCTCTGTCAGCCCTTCGCAACCGTAAAAGGCACTGTTTTCGATCGTCGTAACCGTGTCGGGCAAATAGACGCTTTTCAGCTCCGTTTCTCCCTCAAAGGCGCTCTCCCCGACCGCCACGACGGGCTTTTCTTCATAACTTGCCGCCGCGACCAGGCGGGTCTTGTCCGTTTCGCCGTCCTCGAAACCCGCAATACGGTACCCCGTGACGGCGCCGTCCTCCTCCACCGCCTCGTAGCGCAAGCGGGAGGGCGTGAGCGAATAGCCGCAAAGCCCGCAGGTGCCGTTGGTAAATGTGTGCGCCTCTTCGCCGCTTCGCTCGTCGCAGCGGCTGCATGCGTGGTAATGCCCCTCCTCTCCGGGCGTCCATTCCTCGCTCCAATCATGCCCGAGCGCGGGGATCTCCTTCGTTTCCGTGTGGGAAGGATCGCTCTTACACACCCGTTTCTGCTCCCCCTTCGCCTCGCACGCGGGGGCGACGCTTTGCGTCCACTCCCCCCAATCGTGTACATGCCCCGCGGGGACTTCGGAATCGCCCGTCCCGCCGCAACCCGCGGCAAAACTTCCGACCGCCAACACCGCCGCAAGCGCGGCTCCCATCCATGCTGTCTTTTTCATTCTTTTCTCCTTTCGTTCGATACAGTTTCTGTATCAATTTGCTTTCAATTATACAGAAACTGTATATTAAAGTCAAGGAAATGACGAGGCAAAAATGGAAGATTTGAAAGAAAGGGTCGGGAAAAAATTAAAAGAGCGCAGGGAACAGCTGCATATCACCCAGCGGGAAGTGGCGGCGGCGCTCGGCGTGGCGCAACCCGTCTATCAACGTTTCGAGAAGGGGATATACGAATGCAGCTACGCGCAGCTGGCGGCGCTCTGCAAATTGTACGACGTTTCCGCAGATTATCTCTTGGGACTCAGCGATTATTGAAAGATGCGCCGCGGGGCACTTGCCCCGCGGCGCATTCTCTGAAAAACGGATGTGATTTTTTTCGTCCCTTATGCGACGACGCCCAAAGGCCTCGTCACCGAGGTGGTGCCGAAATCCTTGAATTCGAGCTTCTCTTCGGTCGACGATCCGATCGTGATGCCTTCCGCGCTCATAGAAACGGACGCGCTCGCCTCCATCTTACTGACTCTGCCTTCGGTGACATAGATGCGCAGTTCCGCCTTGACGTCCGCGCCGTAACCCACCGCCTGATTGAGCGTCTTGCCGACATACTCATTCATAAAATCGTCCTGGATCTTGAAGCCGTAGTCGGTCTTTTCGTAGTAGCTGTAGTCGAGCTTGGGCAGACACATCACGGCAAAGGACTTGATATCCGTAATGCCGTATTGCACGAAAGGATTGGTGGCAGCCTTTACATAGGAAGTGCCGTCGGCGCTTGCCCAGACGTTGAATTCGGTGCCGTATTCGAAATAGCCCCAAAGATGCCTGTAAGTGAGCAGGGTCGTGGGATTGGTCGGATCGTACGACGTGAGATCGGGCATCGTCATCTCGAGAGAAGCCTTGTTATCGGCGACCTTGATCGTATACGCCGACTTCATCTCTTGCGTTGTGGTCTTGATGTTATCGGGGGTGCTGCTGGTCATATCGGGCATCGTCATCTTCATGACGTTCGTGTAGACCTGCGTGCAATTGACATATTTTTCGGAGTCGAGCAGATCCTCATAATAGCTCCTGGTGAGCACGTCGCCGTCCTTTGCCCGCGGAACGTAATAGCGGTATTCGTGCACCGTCGCGCCATGGGGCGAGATCTCGATGATATACACGGTAAACACGAGCATATCGTCTTCCTCTTCGGCAAGAGAAGCCACCGCGGCCTTCTTTTCCCGCTTGTAGGTGACCTCCACGCTCTTGGCGGAAACGATCTCGTCGCCTTCGTTGAGGACCTCTTTGTCCAAGCCCTCGAGTTCGCTCTCGCTGAGTTCACCCTTCTCCTCGAAGTCGACAAGCTCCGCCTTAACGGCGCCGCCCGAGATCTCCGTGGCGAGGAAGCCCTCCACCGCCTCTTTGTCCGTGGCGTAGACCTGTTCGGAAAACGCCCCTTCGAACGTGTCGGAACCCGTGTTACCGAACAGTTTGCAGGCGGGCAGACAGAACAGCGCCGACAAGCAAACGAGCGATAAAAACAATGTTGCGATCTTTTTCATGTTTTTCTCTCCTTGATGTTTTTTCAGCATTTGCTTGCCTAATATTATATGTGCAATGAACATAATTGTCAAATATTTTCGGGGAGATTTTCCGAAATTTTCCAAAGCGCCGTGCGGGGAAATTTCCCGCGCGGCGCTTTTGTTTCAGGAAAACAGTTCGTTCTTTTCTTCGATGAGCTTTTCCACCTTTTCGAGGTAGGTGGGAATGTCCTTGGGGGAGCCGAGGCGCTCGATGCGCCCCTCGCTTAAAATCACCCGCTTCGAGATCGCATTCGAGCCGATCGCCAGATTGTCCGCGCTCTCCTCCATGACGTCGACGTTGTACACCGAGGCGTAGCCCTTCTTCGTCCAGCCGACGTTCTCGTGCGCGCCCGCCATGTACTTCTGGCGGTACAAATAATATGGCTCGTAGCCCGCTTTTGTCAATACGTCCCGCGAAAACGAGATCATTTCGGCGAGATGTTCGTCGGAAAGAAGGGTGAGCGCGGGGGCATCTTGCGTGGGCCGCAGGCGCTCTTCCTTCAATTTTGCGCCCTTTTTGAGGCAGAGGGTGTGCACGGTGATATTTGCGGGCGCGAGGTCTACCGCCTGCTCCACGCTCGAACGGAATTCTTCGACGCTCTCCCCCGTCAGCCCCGCGATGAGGTCGCAGTTGACGGTAAACGGGTAGGGCTTTGCCATTTCGAACGCCTCGTACAGCTGGGCGCGGGTGTGCTTCCTGCCGATCGCGGCAAGCGTGCGGTCGGAGAACGACTGCGCGTTGATACAGATGCGGGTGACCCCATATTTTTCACACAGGTCGAGTTTTTCGGGGGTAAACACGTCGGGACGGCCCGCTTCCACCGTGTATTCCACCTTCCCCGCAAGCGGGGCAAGCATTTTCAGCACCCGTTCGAGGTCCTGCGGTTCCAGCACGAAGGGCGTTCCCCCGCCCACATAGAGGGAGCGCAGGTTTTGGATGAGCGGCTTTGCCGCCTCTAACTCCTGCTCGAGCGCGCTAAGATAGGCGGGCACGAACTGCCGCGTCTTCTCGATGGGCGCGGTGATAAAGGAGCAATAAGTGCATTTGCTCGGGCAAAAAGGCAGGGATACATAGAGGTCCGCATTCCCCTCTTTGCGCTCGTAGACCCCCTTCTGTCCCTCCAAAACGCGCGCGACAAGCCCGATGTTTTCCTCCGACACTTTGAGCAAGCGGAACAGCGGGCGGAAATCGCGGCCCTTTTCAAGTTCCTGATAGGCGAGCCGCGTGGGACGGATCCCCGTGAGCGATCCCCACGGCAGATCTTTGCGGAAATGCGCCGACAGGACATCGTACAAGGCGAGCTTTGCATAGCGTTTCAGTAGGCTCTTGCGCTCGGTTTCGGAGGAAGCGGAAAAGGCGGTTTCAAAGACGTGCGCTTCGCCGTTCAAAGTCACGGCGTTGCGGACCGTCCCCTCTTCCGCCCTCATTTCGTGTGCCAAAAAAAGCTCCTCCGCGCCGGGGAAGAGCCGCACGACATCCATTAGTTCTGGTTCGAGCCATTTTTCGGTTGACATCAGCATTTTAAGTACCCGTTGTGCGTTTTTTCATAGCCGAGCGTGCTGTCCTCGCCGTGTCCCGCATAGACGGGACAGTCGAAAGGGTCGACGGCGCTCTTGGAATGCCCACCCCCTTAGTCCCCCTCCGATGGAGGGGGTAGCGTGACGTGTTTGGAGGCCCACCCCCTTGATCCCCCTCCGATGGAGGGGGCAACGTGACGTGTTTGGAGGCCCACCCCCTTGATCCCCCTCCAATGGAGGGAGTAACGTGGCGTGTTTGGAATGCCCACCCCCTTAGTCCCCCTCCGATGGAGGGGGTAGCGTGACGTGTTTGGAGGCCCACCCCCATAGTCCCCCTCCGATGGAGGGGGTAGCGTGACGCGTTTGGAGGCCCACCCCCTTAGTCCCCCTCCGACGGAGGGGATAGCGTGACGCGTTTATAACCGTCAGTTGCTGCTTCTGTGCACGTCGTAGATCTTGTTGTTGTAGGCTTTGATCTTTTTGATGAGCACCTCGACGTCCTGGCGGTTGGTGAGCGTGACGGTGACGTCGATGATGGCGTTTTCGTTCTTGTCGTATCTGCCGTTGATGGAGGTGATGCCGAGCTTCATTTCGGCGACGCTGCCCGCGATCGCCGCGATCGCCGCGCCCTGTTCCGCCGCGGTGACCACGATCGCCGCCTTGAACTGCGCGCCGCCCTCGGTGATCCATTCGGCGGGTTGCAGGCGCTCCTCCTCCACCCCGCGCATGTTGGGGCAATCCTTGCGGTGGATGACGATCCCCCTCCCCCGCGTGACGAAGCCGACGATGTCGTCCCCGGGGACGGGCGAACAGCAGCCCGCGAAATTGACGAGCAGCCCCGTGGTACCGTTGACGATCACCGACCCCTTGGCGAGCTTGCCGCGGTATTCCTGCGGCATGATGGGCTGCGGGACTTCGCGCTTGAAATAGTCGATGAGCTTGAAGATCACCTGGTTGACCGTCGTCGCGCCGTAGCCGATGGAGGCGAGCATCTCGTCGATCGAGGCGAACGAGAGTTTGTCGGAGACCTTTTTGAAGCTCTCGTCGGTGAGGATGTCGGAGAGCGCGTACCCTTTGCGCTTTGCCGCCTCTTCGAGCATCGTCCTGCCGAGGCGGATGTTCTCCTCCTTCATGTTCTTTTTGTAGAACGCCTTGATCTTTGCCTTGGCGGAGGAGGATTTGATGAATTTCAGCCAATCGCGCGAAGGCCCCTTGGACCCGGGCGAGGTGATGATCTCGACGACGTCCCCAAGCTCGAGCGTGGAACTGAGCGGCACGATCTTGCCGTTGACTTTCGCGCCCGTGCAATGGTTGCCCACTTCGGAGTGAATGGCGTAGGCGAAATCGACGGGGGTCGCCTCCGCGGGCAGGGAGATGACCTTGCCCTGCGGGGTGAACACCAGAAGCTCGGTGCTGAACATCTCCCCCTTGACGGTATCGAGGAATTCCTTGCTGTCCTTTAAGTCGCCCTGCCACTCCATCGCCTCGCGGATCCACGCCACGCGCTGGTCGAGCGAGGTCTCCTCGGTACGGTTCTCCTTGTATTTCCAATGCGCCGCGATGCCGTATTCCGCCGTGCGGTGCATCTCCTCGGTGCGGATCTGGATCTCGAACGGCTGCCCGAAATTGGTGACGACCGTCGTGTGCAGCGACTGGTAGAGATTGGGCTTGGGCATGGCGATGTAGTCCTTGATGCGCCCCGGGATCGGCTTCCATTTCTTATGGATCTTGCCGAGCACTTCGTAGCATTCGTCCACCGTGCCGACGATGACCCGCACTGCGGTGAGATCGTAGATCTGGTCGAGCGTCTTGTTCTTCGTCTTCATCTTTTTGTAGATGGAATAGAAGTGCTTGGGACGCCCGAACACCTCGCCGCGGATCTCCGACTCGGTGAGGATCTCGTTGATCTCCTCGACGACGAAATCGACGAAACGGTTGCGTTCTTCGAGCTTTTGGTGGATGTTTTCCACCAAAAATTCAAACGCCGCGGGATCGAGATATTTGAGGCAGAGGTCCTCAAGTTCGCACTTGATCTGGCTGATACCCAAACGGCCCGCGATGGGCGCGTAGATGTCGAGCGTTTCCTGCGCCATCTTCTTCTGCCGCTCCTCGGAGAGGTAGTTCAGAGAGCGCATATTGTGCAATCTGTCCGCAAGTTTGATGATGATCACGCGGATATCCTTCGCCATGGCGACGAAGATCTTGCGGAAATTTTCCGCCTCTTCCTCCTCCTGCGACTTGAACACGATGCGGTCGAGCTTGGTCACCCCCGAAACGAGCGTGAGCACCTCGTCGCCGAATTCGCGGCGGATGTCCTCGTCCGTATAGGGCGTGTCCTCGATGACGTCATGCAGGAGCGCCGCCCCGATGGTGGCGGTATCCAGACCGAGATCGACGAGGATCTCGGCGACGGCGCACGGGTGGATGAAATACGGCTCGCCCGAGGCGCGCTTCTGGTTCCTGTGCGCCTCCTTGGCAAAGTCGTAAGCGTGCAGGAGCATTTCCCGCCCCTCGCCCGTGTAATATTCGTATATCTTCATCAAGATCGGTTCCATAGATCGCCTCCGGCGGTAGGCCGCGCAGATTTAAGAAGCCTGCGCGAGCGTGAGTGCCGCCGCGTAAATTTTGGAGTCCGTAAGTTCCGCATGCCGCCCGCGCACAAAGCGGAGCCTGCCCTCTTTCAGGTCGATAAGCCCCAGCTCCGAGAACACGGCCAAAGCGAATACGAGCTGCTTTTCCTGCGGCGCGCGCAAGAGTCGCACCGTTTCGAGATAAGTGTCCCCCGCGGCGATCCCCTCCCCTCCGCGGAGCAGGCGGAACGCCTTTACCATCCCCTCGCGGCTCAGGTCAAGCCCGTCCAGCTGCGTGTACCCGCAGATGTCCTTTGCCGCATACAGGGCTGCTTTTCCCGTTCCCTGCGGCACCGCGGCGGGCGTTTCGAGAAATACCACGTCCCGATAGGCGGAGAGGTCGCAGGCGGGGTCGGGAGCGAGCAGAACGACGTTGCGCGCGCTCCCCGAGGAAAGGCGGTAAATGTCGCGCGGAATGCCCGCAAGCGCGGGGAAACGCGCAAGCGTTTGGGCGTTCTGCGCCACCACGCATAGCCCGTAGGCGCTCGCCCCGTCCTTTTCCGCGATCAGGGCGTCGATCTCCTCCGCGCGCAGGGCGGTAAACGCCTTTTGCCCGCCCGCAAGCGAACAGACGAGGTTCTCGAACCCCTCCTCGCCGACCGCGCTTTCCTCCGCATCATAGAGCACGGTGCGGATAAAGCCCTTTAAGCTCTCCTTGCCGCGGTAGGTGGAGAGGTTGCATTCGAACACGACTTGCTTCTTTACGTCGCTTTTGAGCAGTTTCAGATCGGCATAACCGCCGAAATACATGAAATCCATCCCGCCGCCCGAGAGGGAGAGGTGGGGAGAGAGCGGTTTGATGGGCGCGGCGTTCGTCCGCCCGAGCGTCGCCACGAACAGCGGACGGCGGTTGCCCACCCCGTACGGTTCGAGCCGCTCAAGCTCCTCGGCGAGGCGGTGGGGAAATTCCCCCTCGATCTCCTCGCAGACCGCGACCGTCGGCACAAAATCCTCGCGCGAATAGCGCTCCTTCAAATAGCCGTCGAGCGCCGCTTTGAGGGCGGGGAAGTTCTCTTCGCGGACGTTGACCCCCGCCGCCTGCGCGTGCCCGCCGAATTCCTCGATGAGGGGCGAAGCGCTCCTGAGCGCCTCGAAAATGTTCACGTTCCCGATGCTGCGGGCGCTGCCGCGGAGCATCTCCCCCTTCCGCACGAACAGAATGACGGGACGGGCGAATTCCTCCGCGAGGCGCGCGGCGACGATGCCGATAAGCCCCGCATGCCACCCCTCGCCCACAAGCATGACGATGTTGTCGTAAGCGCCCTCTTCCATGATCTGCGTGCGCGCCTTGTCGTAAAGCTCGTCGCAGAGCTGCTGGCGCTCCGTATTGTATGCCTGCAACCTTGCCGCAAGTTCGAAGATCTCCCCCTCGTCCTCGGTGGTGAAGAGGCGGAGCGCGGTGTGCGCGTCGCCCATTCTGCCCGCCGCATTGACGCGCGGCGCGATGCTGAACGCAAGCGTCTGCGCCGTGATCTCCACGCTCTTGCCGAGGATCGCGGTGAACAGGGGGCGCAGCTCCCTGCGCATGCGGAGCAGACCTTCGTACACGATGTCGCGGTTCTCCCCCGTGAGCGGCACGCTGTCCGCCACCGTCGAGAGCGCGCAGAAATCGAGCAGGTCGCCCGCCGCCTCGCCGAGAAGCGCCGAAGCGAGCTTGAAGGCGACCCCCGCCCCGCAGAGGTTGTCGTAGGGGTAGGCGTCTTTGAGCTTGGGATTGATGCAGATGCAGTCGGGAAGGATCTCGGGCAGTTCGTGGTGGTCGGTGACGATGACGTAGGCGCCCTGCTCCTTGATATATTCCACTTCCTTATAATTGGAGATGCCGCAATCCACTGTAATAATGAGATCGGGCAAAAATTCGTCGAAGATCGCGTCGATGGCGGAAACGCTCATGCCGTACCCCTCCTCCCGTTCGGGAACGTAGAGATAGGGTTCGATCCCGTACGCGGTGAGCGCGCGCTGCATGATGGCGCAGGCGCCGATGCCGTCTGCGTCATAGTCGCCGAATACCGCCACCCGCCAGCCCTCCTCCCGCGCGCGGGAGAGCAGCTCCACCGCCTCCTTCATGCCCTGCATCAGGAAGGGCGAAAGCAGATTTTCGCGGGAAGGATGCAAAAACCGCCGCATGCTCTCCTCCTCCCTCAGCCCGCGCGAAAACAGGATGCCCGCCGTCGTTTCGGTGATATCGAGGGCGCGCGCCAGCTCTCTTACAATATGCAGCTCTTCGGGCGAAAACGTGTATTCGCGGACGATTTTTTTCATGGCGGTGTCCTCCACAACAGTGCTTCGAGAGAAAACTCCCGAAAGAAATGCGGCCTTATAAACGAAAAACGGCGGAATACCTTCCCGCCGTTTTCAAACCGGGTTGTAAATTATTCCTGCGCTTCCGTCGCCTTTTTCTTGCCGACGTACTTCTTGCGCGAAGATCTCATCTTATCGAACTTGCTCTTGAGGGGCACGAGCACCGCGGGAGCAAGCAGGAAAGAGGAATACACGCTTACCGCAAGGGGCACAAGCACGGGGAGCAGGAACAGACGAAGCCCGCCCGAGGCAACAAGCCCGAGCACGGCGAACACCGCCGCAAGCGGGACCAGGAAGCAAAGCACGAGCTTCCACGAACCGGCAACGGACAGCCCCACTGCCTCCTGCGCCGTGAGCGACGTGTAGGCGGGATCCTTGAAGTTCTCCCGCATCCGCATGCACTGTACGAACCAGAGCAGCACGGAGAACACCGCGGCGATCCCCGCAAACAGCACGGGACCGTAGGCATACACGGGAATGCGCGCCAGCGCAAAGACGGAGAGGGTGAGCAGCGTATCGTTCACGCAGGCAACAAGCCCCGCGATCGCATTTGCCCAACCGAAACGGAAGCCGACATATACGAGCGCGACGATCGCCGCGACCGCAAGGGCGACTGCCGCCCGCCAGCTTGCTTCGTAGAAGTGTTCGCCCTCCATGACGTGCGCCGTAACAGACACCGCCGTGCCGAATTCGGGATCCGCCTGAAGCGTTTCCGCGAGCTTCGACGCCGCCGTTTGCAGTTTGGCGTCATCCGTAGCGGAGGAGAAGGTGTACACGAGCAGATAATTGCCCGTTTCCGAAACATAGCTTACATCCAGCTCGCGCTCGGTGCGCTTGTCGGTAAAGGAAACCCCGTTCTGCGAGAAGCTCGCCTCGCATTTTTCCGCCAGAGCGTCCTCTTTATTCTCGATATATACGACCGCATCGTAGCCGATCTCGATCGTCTTTTTCTCGGGGGAAGCATAATGGAATCCGAAAATCGAGAACAGCACCACGCCCGCCACGATGAGTACCGCGGATACGGCGATCCAAACAGGGAGCAACTTTCCGGGAAGAAAACGCTTAGTCATCGTCCTCTACCTCCTCTCTCTTGAAATGACAGAATTTGCCGGGGTTCTTGGAAAGCCCCATCGTGAGGTACCAGAGGAAGCGGTTGACGAGAAGGGAACAGATCCCCGCAAGCGCTACCCCGAAGGTGAGCGCCAGCCCGAACACGCTAAGCTCGGTAAGCGCGATGAGATAGACCAAAAGCGCAATGGCAACAAGGGCGATGTGCAGATCGAAGATGTGCCAGAAGCACTTCTTATAGCCCGTTTTCACCGAGGAAGCCATCGTCTTGCCGACGGCGTATTCCTTGCGCGCCGCCTCGTAAGAAAGGGCGTTGCTCGCGCAGAGCAGGACGGACGAGATGGCGAACGCGGCGAGCGTGCCCGCGCCGATGGCGATCGGGACCGCCCAATAGATGAGCACCATGAGTTCAAGGAAGAACAGATAGGTGAGGATGTTCGCAAATCCCAGAAGTCCGTAGCGGATGAGGAAGAACACTGCCATGGCGAGGATGGCTACCCCGCAGGCGATGTAGACAAGGTCGAGCGCGCTCAGAGAAACGGAGCCGAAGGTAAGGGGTGCGAAGCCCGCCTCGCTGCGGTGCAGTTCGCCCATCTCCATGCCGAGTTCCAGATCCCCGCAATCGAGCGCCGTGTCGATGGTGTTGGCGACGATGGTCGCCGCTTCGTTCGTATAGCTGCCGCTGACGTAGAGGTTGTCGTCGATCTGCTCGGAAACGGAGAGATTGATGACCGTTTCGCCGCCGACCTGCACGAACAGATAGCCCGCGCTCTCCGCGGCGCCCGACGTGGCGTCCGAAAGGATCTCCAGCCCTGCGTCGGTGAAGTCCACTTCCACAAAGGCGGTGCCCATGTTGGAGCGCATCGACGCGCCCTTCACATATTCGCTTGCCGCTTTCGGCTTGCTGCCCGTTTCGGGAATGATCTGTGTGGCGCTCGCGGCGTCGGAGCTTGTCCCGTACAGCACGGTGACGTCGCCCATGTACGAATAATACAGGAATGCCGCGACGGAGGCGTCGAGCGAAGCGGGAAGGGTGGCCTGTACCGTGAAGCCGTCGCGCACTTCGAGCACCGTGCCCTCCGAATGGAGCCTACCGAAGCGCTCTTTCAGGCAACGGAGCTGTACGTCAAATGCCGCTTTGAATTCCTCGGTGGGTTCCGTTCCGCCGCCGCAGACCTTCTCCTTGTCGAGATAGACCGAACCGCCGTTGTAGGCGATATATTCCGTTTCGTCCGAATCGGCATTGTCGCTGTACTGCTTGGCGGAGATGACGCCCTCGGGATAGAACACGACGGAATAGGAGCCGCCGAGATAGGCCGCCTCCTCGCCGTACTGATAACCGCCGAGATCCGCACTCTTATCTGCCCAATTGATTATCGGATTAAAGTAGTGGATCCCGTCGCCCCCCACGGGGAAGGGGACAAAACACACTACGCATAAAACGGCGACGATCAACGTGATCAGGGTGAGAAGGATCGCCGATTTTATTTTTCCCATTGCTGCCTCCTGTACAAAGAAATCTTCCGTGAAATTGCCTTTCGGAAAATTCGTCTTTTCTCATTATATATAATTTGCGTTTTTCAGTCAAGCCGAAATGAGCCGCATTTTTGATTTTTTGTTAATTTTCTCGGGATTTGCGCGCCGCGAGAACGTGCATGGCGCACTCGACGCGCTTTTTCATCATGGCGCAGGTCATTTCGTACGGGGTGTCGATATCGCCGCAATAGTGATAATTGTTGGCGTTGCAGCCGCCCGAACAGATGAACTTCGCAAAGCAATCGCCGCACTTTTTGCGCGTGAACAGACAGCTCGAGGCGAATTTTTCGCGGATCGCGGCGTCCAGCTTGCCCTCGAACACGTTGCCCATGAGCCACTTTTTGTCCCCCGCGAATTGGTGGCAGGGGTAGATGTCGCCGTTCGGCACGACGGAAAAGTACTCATTCCCCGCGCCGCACGCGGACACCCGCTTGGAAAGACAGGGTCCGCCCTCGAGGTCGATGTTGAAATGGAAGAAGTGAAATCCCTCTCCCCTCTCCTCGCGGGCGATATACTCGTCGCACAGCCGCTCGTATTCCTTTTCGATGGCGGGAAGATGCTCCTCTTTGATCTGCAACCCGGGGATGTCCGTCACGACGGGTTCCATCGAGATGGAATCAAACCCCTGATCGGCCAGGAACAGGACGTCCTTGGAAAAGTCGAGGTTCTTCGCCGTGAACGTACCGCGCACATAGTAATGCTTGTCCCCGCGCGAGCGCACGAATTTTTTGATCTTTTCGATGACCGCCGCGTAGCTGCCCTTGCCCGAGACCGTCTTGCGCACCGCGTCGTGGACCTCAGGCCTGCCGTCGAGGGAGAGAACGACGTTCTCCATCTCCTCGTTGAAAAACGCGATCGTTTCATCGTCGAGGAGCAGCCCGTTGGTCGTGGTGGTGAAGAGAAAGCGCTTGCCGCGTTTTGCCGCCACCTCCTTGGCGTAGTACACCGTCCGCTTGACGACGTCGAGGTTCATGAGCGGTTCGCCGCCGAAGAAGTCGGCTTCGAGCACCTTTCTCGACCCGCTCTCGCGGATGAGGAAATCGATCGCCGCCTTCGCCGTTTCAAAGGACATCACCTCGCGCACGGAGTGATACGCCCCCTCGTCCGCAAAACAATATTGGCAGCGCAGGTTGCAATCGTGGGAAACATGCAGGCAGAGCGCCTTTACTTCGCGGCTCTTCATGGGGTAGGCCTTTGGCTCTTCCTTGTTGAGAAGCCCATCCGCTTCGAGCTGCGCGATCCCGGCAAGCTCTTCGTCCGTCATCTCCACAGGCTCTCCCCTGAAATGGCGCGCCGTCTTTTCGTCGCACTCATGCAGAGAGCCGCTGCCCGTGTCGTAGACATAGAAATGATCGTGATATGTAAAAATATGCAACATGGAAGTCCCCCGCCCGCCGCGCGGCGCCGCTTCTCTGCGGGAAAGCGCGCGAAAATGCCGATAACGGAATTGAGGGAGCAACGTTGCCGCTGCTCCCCGAACGCACTGTGAGATTTTGTATCACTTCTTTTCGATCTTTTGCTCTCTCGTGACGCGCTCGCAGGATTGGTTCCCCACCGTGCAGCTCGTCTTGCAGGCGGACTGGCAGGTGCTTCTGCACTCGCCGCAGCCGGTGACCTTCTTTTCCGCGGGTCTTGCAATCGTCTTGATCATAATAATCTCCCGATGTTTTTTTCCATTATACATCGCCGCGCGGAAAATAGCAACTGTTTTTTCCTATTCTTTCCTTATTTTTACACCCAAAAGGGCGCCCAGACCCCCGAAAGCCGCGCAGAGAAGGAGATCGGCGAGAAACAGCGCCGTAAAATGAAAGCCGCCGATGCAGCCGAAGATGAGGGTGGTGACGGCAAGGGAAAGCACGCCCGCCGCCGCGCCCTTGAACAGCGCCCTCCCGCGGTGGATCAGAAGCAGGCAAAAGAGGAACACGCCCGCGGCGAGAATGAGGCGGTCTACGACCGCGATCGTCGTATCGGACGGAGCGTAGGCGCGGACAAAGACCGCAAACAGCGCCGCTCCGAACAGGGAAAACGCCGCGGAGAGGAGCGCCGCAAGGCCGCATTCCCCCACTGCTTTTTTGAACGCTTGCATACATACCTCGAAACGTTTTTTGTTCTACGGTATGCGGGAAAGGGAAGATTTATGAACGCACGTATCCTATTGCCGAAAGGCGGCACGCGAAAAGTTAGCGGGAAAGCAAAAACGATAACGCATTGGAATAAGGTGGGATTTCTCGGCTTCGCTCGAAATGACAAAATAATAAGGAGGGCCGAAAGGACAGAGGCACAAAAAAAGAGTTTCCCGCAAAGACGGGTAGCACAAAAAAGAGCTTCCCGCAAAAAAAGGGGCACAAAAAAAGCCTTCCCGAAGGAAAGCTCTTTCCTGTTATTCTTTTGATCCTGTTTCCGCAGGCTCCGTCTTTTCTTCGGGAGTTTCTTCGGGCTGTTGTGCCGTTTCCTCCGCGGGAGGCGTTTCTTCCGCCTTCTTCCCTGCGGCCTTCGCCTCTTTCTCGGCTTTCCGCGCGGCTTCCGCCTGCTCGCGCGCGATCTGCGTGGGACCCTTTGCGTCCGTCTGCGCGATGAGTTCCTTATCCATCTTGATGTAGGACTTGCCCGACAGCTCGCTGCCCGTTTCGAGGATGACGGTGTTGTCGTCGCAGACCTCTACCACGACGCCGCAGATGCCGCCCGCCGTCTTTACCTTGTTGCCGGGGGCGATCGCGTCGAGCTGTTCGACATATTCCTTCTGGCGCTGCTTGTTCTTTCTGCCCGAGAAGAGCAGCCAGACAACGAGGAGCACCAGAATGACGCCGAGCAAAATATAGATCATATAAGACTGCCACGGATTTGCGTTGGTCGCCGTATCCGTTGCGTTCTCCGCCAACAATTTCCAGAAATTCATCGAAATCATCTCCTTTTTTCCTTGCTTTCATGATACTTTGTTTTTGCACTTTTGGCAAGCGTTTTCGGGAAATTTTTTCCGTTTTGCGAAAATTTTATCCCTTGGCGCGCCCCTCTTCGCCTAAAATTTGTTGTTTTTTGTAAAATTCTCTTGCAAATTCCCGCACATAACCGCCGAGAATGCTCTCCCGAAGCCCTCGCATGAGCTTGTGCAAATATGCGATGTTATGCAAGGAAAGCAGCATGGCGCCCGCCATCTCCCCCACGTTGACGAGATGCCGCAGGTATGCCTTGGTATAATGCTTGCAACAGTAGCAATCGCATTCGGGGTCTAATGGGGTGAAGTCCTCCTTGTACATGCCGTTGCGCACCACCACCTTGCCCCGCGAGGTGAGCGCCGTGCCGTTGCGCGCAATGCGGGTGGCAAGCACGCAGTCGAACATGTCGACGCCGCGCATCACCCCCTCCACGAGGCAATCGGGCGAACCCACCCCCATGAGATAGCGCGGCACGTCCGACGGCAATTTAGGCTGTAAAAAGTCCAAAAGCTCATACATGCGCGCTTTGGGTTCCCCCACCGACAGCCCGCCGATGGCGATGCCGTGTCTGACGAACGGCAGGCAGCGCTTTAAGCTCTCCTCCCTGAGGTCCTCGTAGAAGTTCCCCTGCACGATGGGAAAGAGCGCTTGCTTGGGATCTTCGTGCGCCCTGTAACAGCGTTCGAGCCATCTTGCCGTGCGCTCCATCGCCTGTTTTGCCTGCTCGTGGGTATAGCCGTATTCGCTGCACTGGTCGAACGCCATGATGATGTCCGACCCCAAATTGTGCTGGATCTCCATCGCCTTTTCGGGCGTGAAGGTGTGGTAGCTCCCGTCGACATGCGAGGAAAAGGTCACGCCGCCGTCGTCGATCTTGTTGAGCGAGGAAAGGGAAAAGACCTGGAAGCCGCCGCTGTCCGTCAGAATGGGGCGGTGCCAATTCATGAATTTGTGCAGCCCGCCCGCGCGCGCGATAAGCCCGTCGCCGGGGCGCATGTAAAGGTGATAGGTGTTGGAGAGAATGATCTGCGAACCGATCTCCTCGAGCGTGGACGGCAGTACCCCCTTGACGGTGGCCTGCGTGCCCACGGGCATGTACACGGGCGTTTCGATATCCCCGTGCGGCGTATGAAAAATGCCCGCGCGCGCGCCCGTTTCGGGATCGGTCTTTAATATCTCGAATGAAAAATAGCTGTGTTCCATAACGGTTTTCTTAAAAAAATTTTCTTTTCTCCTTCTATGTTATATAATTTTTTGAAAAAGTCAAGCAATTTCGGAAAAAATGATGAAAATTTTTTTCCTTTTACATTGACAAACCGCACGTTTTGCGTTACAATGAAACAAAAACGACAAAGGAGCCGTTGTATGTTCAAAAAGAGATCCTTCGCGTTGCTGCTTGCCGCGGGAATGATGATCGTCCCCTTTATGACGGGCTGCGACTTGCTGATGCCCGAACCCGACGACGGGCCGGAACTGCAAGAACCCGACAAAGGACCCGACAAAGAGCCGGACAAGGAACCCGACAAGGGGACCGAAGAGAGCTTTGTCCTGTCCTTTGCAAAAGAGCGGTATCTGCTTGCGGCCGTAGAAGGCGCGAAAGGGGCGGACGCAGCCGCCACGCTCACGCGGAACGGCGAGCCGTTCGACGGGGAAATTACATATTCTCTTGCGGACACGTCCGTTGCCTCCTTGACGGACGGCAAACTGACCGCCCTCTCCGAAGGCAAAACCACGCTGACGGCGACCTATACCCCCGCGTCGGGGGTGCCTGTGACGGACACGGCGGCGGTGGAAGTGCTCGGCGAGGCGACCGCGGAGAGCGTGAACGCCTTTGACGAGGAGAGCGTGAATCTCTTCGGCAGGACGTATTTCAAAAAGGAGCGCCTCGAACTCGACAACGTTTGCACGGGATTCGAAGCCGCCTTTTACGGCACGAGCCTCTCGGTGACCTTCCGCCTCGGGACCGGCATGGTGGCCGTCTTTACGGACGGCGATACGGAGGGCGCGACTTTCGAATTTACCGCCACCTCGCGCAAACCCGCGGTCTTAAACGTCGCCGAAGGACTTGAAGAGGGCGCACATACCGTGCGGCTCATCAAGGCGTGCAGTCCCGCAGGCGGGAACCTCGAACTTACCGAGGAAGCGGTGAAAACGGACGGCACGCTGTTGAAGGCGCCTGCAAAGCCCGACTTCAAGATCGAATTCATCGGCGACTCCATCACCGAGGGATTCGGCGCAACGGGCGCGGGGGAGGACAAGATCGACCTGCGCAATTCGAACGCCGCCAAGGCGTACCCCTATCTCACCGCCCAAAGCCTGAACGCCGACTTCTCCGTGATCGCCCTTCAGGGCATCTGCGTCAAGGACAGCGCCACCAACATGTACGACAGGTACACGAAGGTCGGCTTCGGCAGCAGTACGGAATACGACTTCTCCTCCTTCGACCCCGACGTCGTGGTGCTTGCCCTCGGCGAAAACGACATGTGGCACGCAACTTCTCCCGACTTCCCCAATTACAGCGTCCAGCTCTTCCAAAAGGACTATGCAGACATGCTGCGGCTCATCCGCGAAAAGCGGCCGAACGCGTACATCGTCTGCATATACGGCATGATGCCCGCCTCCGCCACCGCGCAGACCAAACAGATCATTACCGCGGCGATCGCGGACACGAGGGACGAAAAGATCACCAACATGCAGATGAAGCCCAACGAGGCGGGCGCGGGCAAGCACCCCAACGCCGCCGCACACCGGGACACCGCGGATAAACTCGCCGAGCATATCCGCTCGCTCTTGCAATAAGGAGGAAATATGAAAAAACTGTTGACCGTAACGCTTGCGCTTCTGCTCTCCTGCGCCGCGCTGTTTGCAGCCTGCGACGACAAGAAGGACGATCCGCCCCCCGAACCCCAGGAAACCGAAACCGTGGAGGGCATGGAAGTCGTATCCGCCGAAGAGATCAATACCTTTGATACCGACGCCCTGCGGCTGTTCGGCAGAACGTACATGCAGCAAAAAATGCTCTGCCTCGACAACGGGGCGACGGGGTTCGAAGTGACCTTTTACGGCACCCGTCTGGAGGCGGAACTCGTGCCGATGACCGAGTACCTCTATTACCGCGCGTTCGTGGACGGGGATACCGAAGGGACCATACGGAAACTGACGGGCAACCGCCCCTACGTTCTGGCGAAGAACCTGGAAGAGGGCGTGCACACCGTGCGCCTCGTCAAGTCCATCAGCTCGCAGAACGGCGTGATAAGAGTATCCAAACTGACCACGGACGGGAAGTTCCTCCGTCCCGCGAAAAAAGACCGCCTGCGCGTCGAATTCGTGGGAGATTCCATCACCGTGGGCGCGGGGATCTTCGGCGATACGACGGGAAAGGGCTGCACCGTGGATAACTCCGACGCCGCAAAGTGCTATGCCTACCTCACCGCGCAGGCGCTCGACGCCGATTACTCCATTGTGGCGACCGAGGGCATCTGCGTGAAAAAGGAATTTGTACTGCCTTTCAGCATGATGGATATGTATGAACAGCTCTCCTCCGTGACGACGGGGAAATATTCCTATCCCGAAGAGAGCCACGACCTCGTGGTGGTCGCGCTCGGCACCAACGACGGCTCCTACATGGGCCGCGACAGCTCCTATACGCGGGAAGTGTTCGCCCAAGACTACGGCGCACTGCTCGACCTCATCCGCTCCAAGAACCCCCAAGCCAAGATCGTATGCGTGTACGGCATGATGTTCTTGAATTCTGCGGTCGAAAACGGGATCCAAGACGCCATCGCGCAGCAGAACGATCCCACGATCACCTATTTGCGGCTGCCCACCGACACCAAGGGCGCGGACAGCCATCCCTCCTTGGAGGGCGCGAAACAGCAGAGCGAAGCGTTGCTCGCATATCTCAACGAGATCTTATAAGAAACCAAGGCGCAAAGCCGCGGCGGCGATCTTGCCGCCGCGGCTTTTTATTTATGCGGTGAGATTTCTCGGCTGCGCTCGAAATGACAGAAGAAAAGATGCGGTGAGATTTCTCGGCTGCGCTCGAAATGACAGAAGAAAAGATGTCGCCGAACCCAGCCTCTTTCTATGAACGAGCAAGACAAGGAGAGCGCGGATTTCCCGACGGGAGTTTACTATGAGGTAAATGACCGAGGGAAAACGCAAGCTCGACACCGTATTGCGAAGTTTATAAGAACAAGCACGCGTCGCCGAAAGAGAAAAACCGATACCTCTCCCCCACCGCCACCTCATAGATGTGCAGCACTTCCTCGCGGGAGCAAAGACAGCTGACGAGCATCAAGAGAGTGCTCTCGGGCAGGTGGAAATTGGTGATGAGCGCGTCGACGCACTTCATTTGATAGGGCGGATAGAGGAAGATCTGCGTGTTGCCCTTGCCCGCTTGTACCGTGCCGTCGTCGCGGGCGACCGTTTCGAGCGTGCGAACGGAAGTCGTTCCGACGGCGACGATCCGCCTCCCCTCCCGCTTGGCGCGGTTGATCGTTTCCGCCGCCGCCTCGCTCACCTCATAGTACTCGCTGTGCATGACGTGCTCTTCGACGTTTTCCACCTTGACGGGGCGGAACGTGCCAAGCCCGACGTGCAGCAGCACCTCCGCAAGCTCCACCCCCATTCCGCGGAGCTTGCTTAAAAGTTCCTCCGTAAAATGCAGGCCCGCCGTGGGCGCCGCCGCCGAGCCGTTCTCCTTGCAATATACCGTTTGGTAGCGGTCGGGGTCCTTGAGCTTTTCGTGGATATAGGGCGGCAGGGGCATGGTGCCCGCGCGGGACAAGACGTCCTCGAACGCGCCCGCGTAAGTAAATTTGACGACCCGTTCCCCCGTTTCCGTGACGGAGAGCACTTGCAAAGAAAGCTCTTCGTTCACCGTGAGCTTGGTGCCGGGGCGGCACTTCTTGCCGGGGCGGACGAGAACTTCCCATTCGTCGAGCTGTAAGCGCTTCAGGAGAAGCACCTCCACCGCGCCGCCGTTGACGGTGTGGGCATAGAGCCGCGCGGGAAGCACTTTGGTGCGGTTGACGACGAGCACGTCCCCCGCCTTCAAGTAGTCCGTGAGGTCGCGGAATACCCTGTGCTCGATCGTCTTTGTGTCCCGCCGATACACCAAAAGCCGCGACGAATCGCGCGGCTCTGCGGGCGTCTGAGCGATCAGCTCTTCGGGTAGATCGTAGTAAAAATCGGATGTTTTCATGGTTTTCGGAATGCCCCCGCCCCGCCCCTGCGCGATCGCGCGGGGGCGGGGCGGGGAAGGGAGAACAAGGGAGCGGCGACCCGAATCAGTCGAATACCGAGAGCTGTTTGCGCACGGATTCGGGCATGGCGATCCCCAAATGTTCATACCCGCCTTTCAGGCAGACCCTGCCGCGCGGCGTGCGCGCGATAAAGCCGAGCTGCAACAGATAGGGTTCATAGACGTCCTCGATGGTATTGACGTCCTCGTTGACGGTGGCCGCCAATGTGTCAAGCCCCGCAGGGCCGCCGTTGAACCGTTCGATGAGGGCGCGCAGAAGATTGCGGTCTGTTTCGTCCAAGCCGAGTTCGTCGATCTCGAGGCGGGAAAGCGCATTCCGCGCCGTTTCCTCGGTGACGGAGGTGCTCCCCGACACCGCCGAAAAATCGCGTACGCGCTTCAAAAGACGGTTGGCGATACGGGGGGTCCCGCGGGAACGGCGGGCGATCTCGTAGCTGCCCTTCTCCTCCACCGAGATGCCGAGCGTGCGCGCCGAGCGGACGACGATCTTTTGCAGTTCCGCGGGCGTATACATCTCCAAACGGCACAGAATGCCGAAACGGTCGCGCAAAGGCGAGGAGAGCATGCCCGCGCGGGTGGTGGCGCCGATGAGGGTGAACCGCTTCAAAGGCAGGCGGATATTGCGCGCCATCGGCCCCTTGCCGACGATGATGTCGAGCGCGAAGTCCTCCATCGCCGAATAGAGCGTTTCCTCCACCGTGTGGTTGAGGCGGTGGATCTCGTCGATGAACAGCACGTCGCCCTCGTTGAGATTGGATAGAATGGCGGCGAGGTCCCCCTGCCGCTCGATGGCGGGGCCGCTCGTCAGCTTGATCTGGGACCCCATCGTATTGGCAATGATGTGGGCGAGCGTGGTCTTCCCCAAGCCGGGAGGACCATACAGCAGAACATGGTCGAGCGCCTCTCCCCGCGCCTTGGCGGCGGACATGTATACCGAGAGGTTCTCCTTGATCTTGTCCTGCCCGACGTATTCCTCCATCGTCTTGGGGCGCAGAACGTTTTCTTCCGCGTCGTAGTCGCTCTTCGTGCTCGTGACCAGCCGCTCTTCCCCGAATTCGTCATCAAACATAACTTTCTCCCGCTGCGTTTCTTACATCCCCCTGAGGGCGAGGGAGATGATCTCTTCCGCCGTGACCGCACCCGCAGCTCTGGCGCGTTCCACGGCGCGGGCGCTCTCCTGCTTGCCGAAGCCCATCCGCATGAGCGCGGAAACGGCGTCGTCGTCCTCCCCTTTCGGAACAGAGGAAGCCCTGCCCGCCGCGTCCTCCCGTCCGAGAAGCTCGTCCGCGGAAATTTTGCCGTGCAATTCCAAGATGATGCGCTCCGCCGTCTTTTTGCCGACCCCCTTCACCGCGGAAAGCCGCTTGCTGTCCGCCGTGGCGACCGTTTCGGAGACCTCGCTCGGCCGCATCGACGACAAGATCCCCATCGCCATTTTGGCGCCCACGCCCTGCACGGAAGTCAGCTTCAAAAAGAGCGCCTTTTCCCTCAGATCGGCGAAGCCGAAGAGCATGACGCCGTCCTCGCTCACCCGCATATAGGTGTAGACTTCGCCGTCCTCATCCGAAGCGAGGCCCGAAAGGCGCGAAAAAGCCGCGCCCGAACAGACGACTTCGTAGCCGACGCCGTTGACCTCCAGAAGAACGAACCCGGGGTCCAAATATTTTACTTTTCCTTTCAGATAACCGATCATATTCTTCCACGCTTTTGTGTTGATACCGAGGTCTGCTCTCTACCGTATGCCGAAGAGGGCGGAAAAACGACTGGTAAAGGCATGGCAGAGCGCCACCGCGAGAGCGTCCGCCGCATCGTCGGGACGGGGGATCCCGGGAAGGCGGAGATGGCTCGCCACCACCCGCTGCATCTGCCCCTTGTCCGCGGCGCCGTACCCCGTGAGCGCCTGCTTGATCTGGTTGGGCGTATACTCGAAGATCCTCCCGCAGCGCTTGTTGCAGGTGAGCAGCATCACCCCGCGCGCCTGCGCGACCGCAATGCCCGTCGTGATGTTCTTGGAGAAGAACAGCTCCTCCATCGCCGCTTCGTCGGGACGAAAGCGGTCGAAGATCTTGTTGACGCCGTCCTCGAGGATACACAGCCGCACCGCAAGATTTTCCCCCGCCGGCGTCTTGACGACGCCGTAATCCACCGCCGTGCAGTTGCCGTTTCCGTCTTTTTCGACGACTCCGTAGCCCATCGTGCCGAGTCCGGGGTCTAACCCGAGAATGATCATATCCATATTGTAACGGAAAACGAGCGAACTGTCAAGAAAAATCGCCCGCGGCGCGCGCGCAAAGGCGCTTGCTTTTTTTCGCCGCATGCGGTAAAATGGACGGCGGACGGCAAACGGCGTCCGCGGAGGCGACCGATGACGGAAGTGGAACGTATCCTGGAAAAACTCGGGAAGGGAAATCCCTTCGGCGAAAAAGTGACCCTCGTGGCTGCGACCAAGACCCGCACGCCCGGGGAGATCCGCCGCGCCGTCGAAGCGGGCGTGACCGACATCGGCGAAAACAAAGTACAGGAATTTTGCGAAAAATACGGCCTTGTGAGCGGCGCGCGGTGGCACTTCATCGGGCATTTGCAGCGCAACAAGGTAAAGTATCTCATCGGCAAGACCTTCCTCATCCACTCCGTGGACAGCGACGCTCTCGCGGAGGAGATCGCGCGGCGCTCGAAAAGGGCGGGCATTGTGACGGACGTCCTCCTTGAGGTCAACATCGGCGCGGAGAAGAGCAAGAGCGGGTACCCCCTCTCCGACGCGATGGGCGCCTTTTTGCGGCTCTCCGCGGCGGAAGGGCTGCGCATCAGGGGCTTTATGGCGATGCTGCCCGACACGAAAGACGAAAAAACGCTCATTCCCCTCTGCGACGAAATGCGCAGGCTTTACGAACGGGCGAAGGCGCTCTCCCCTCTCGTGGAATATCTGAGCATGGGCATGAGCGGCGACTATGAACTCTGTATTACCCGCGGCGCCAACATGGTGCGCCTCGGCACGGCGATCTTCGGGGAAAGACCGCTGCCCCATAAAAGCTGAACCGCCCGAAAAAGGGCGGTTTTCTTATGGGGGAAAGCTTGCAAAGCGATTGCTTATTTTCGCCAAAACGGGTATAATAACATCGAGCAGGACAAGGAGGAGATATGCCCTCATCCATCACCCATCAGCTGATCGCGGAAGAAGCGCTGCGGCTGCTTCCGCCGTTTGCAAAGGCCGCCGCCGAGCGTTTTCCCGACGAATATTTCCTCGGCTGCCAGGGACCCGACGTCTTTTTCTTTTACCGCATCGGAAACAAAAGCGAATACAATCTCGGCAAATTCATGCACCGCTACCGCGTGTACGACGTGTTCTCCCTCTTTTCAGACGCCCTGCGGGGGAAAGAGGGCGCGCCCCGTTTCGATGAGGCGGAGCGGGCGCAGGCGTTCTCCTACGTCCTCGGCTACATCACCCACTACGCCGCAGATACCGCTTTCCACCCCTTTGTTTACGCCTATCTCGAAAAATACCGCTGCCAAAAGCGGGAACACCAGCAGATGGAAAACGATTGGGACGTGTGGTTTCTGCGCGAAAAGAAAAATGCGGAGGCGGAAAAATTCCGCTTTGCTTTTTCTCCCAAAAAGATCATCCGCGACGGCACGGCGGCGCGGCTTTATGCCTACCTTGCGCAGAGGTTGGAGCGCGAGGAAGTGACCAAGGCGCGCTTTGCCCGCGGCGTGAAGAACTTTTCCCGCTACCTCAAATTCTTCCACGGAAAGTGCTATTCCGCCCAGCGCGGTTGGGAACGGACGGAAAAGTTCTTCCATGCAAAGCGGTATCTCTCCCGCCTTTACCCGCGCGAAAACCCCGAGCCTGCCTACCTCGCGGGAGAACACTTTTTCTCCCTCTCGGAGGGGCGCGGCAAAAGCGCGGACGAGCTGTTCGCCCTTGCGGTAAAGGAAGCCGCAAGGCTCGCGGCGTTGTTTACGCAAACGCTGGAAACGGGTGCGGAATTGCCGCGGGAAGAATTTTCCAACGGACTTTTAACGGGCAAACCCGTGGAATAATGCCGATAAAACGCGGCGGCGGCTGCAAAAGCAGCCGCCGCCGCGTTTTTTTATCCCTTTTTGGAAAACCGGCAGCCGCAATAGTTCTGGCGGTAGAGGGCGTGTTCCTTGGAAAGCTCGATGGAGCGCAGATACCCGCCCCGCTTTTTGAAATCGCTCGGCAGATACTTCACACCGTGCTCCCTCTCGAGCGCAAAGCCGATCTCATTGATGAGCTTAGCGTTTTTGAGAGGCGAAACGGTGAGCGTGGTGCCGAAAAGATCGTAGCCGCGCGCCTTCGCCTCCGTCGCCGTGCGTTCGAGGCGCAGACGGAAGCACCGCGCGCATCTTGCGCCCCCTTCGGGTTCGTCCTCGTAGCCGCGGGCGGCCGCTTCGAACGCCTCGGGAGAATAGCCGCAGTCGAGAAAGTCCGCCTGCCCCGTTTCCGCCAGGAGGCGGATCTGTTCTTTTTTCCGCTTTTCGTACTCCTCATCGCTGTCCAGATTGGGGTTGTAATAGAACACCGTAGTCGGAAGCGCAGAAGAAACCTGTTCGAGGCAATAGCTCGAACAGGGCGCGCAACAGCTGTGGAGCAGCAACCGTTTGCCCGCGTTTTCGGCGAGCGTTTGAAGCATGAGAGCGTCGTAATTGATGTTCATGATGAGGCCCCCTCCCCTACCCCCCTCCCCGCGCGGAACGCGCGGGGAGGGGGGTAATGCGGCGATGTTTCGGCTTCGGCTTACACCTCCGCTCAACACGACGTGCTTGTAACGGGGGTAAATTTAAGAAACAAGTTCGCGGAGAAAATATTCGTGGACGCGCACGTCGCTCGTCAATTCGGGGTGAAATGCGGTGGCGAGCATATGTCCCTGCCGCACCGCGACGAGCTTCCCGCCAAAAGAGGCGAGCTTTTGCACTTCGGGCGCGGCTTCTTCCACATAGGGCGCACGGATAAAGACGGCGGGGAAGTTTCCCACTCCCGCAAAGGGGATGTCCGCACGGAAAGAGCCGAGCTGGCGGCCGTAGGCGTTGCGCCTGACCGTGACATCCAGCGTGCCCAGCCAGACCGCTTCGTCATTGGAGAGCGTTTTTGCAAGCAAAATCAGTCCCGCGCAGGTGCCGAATACGGGAAGCCCACCCTCGATCGCCTCTTTGACAGGCTCAAAAAGCCCCTCCTCGCGCAGAAGTTTCCCCTGCACGGTAGATTCCCCGCCGGGGAGAATGATGCCGTCCAGACCGTCGGTAAAATGCTCTCTGCGTCGGATCTCTTTGAAAGGCGCGCCGAGCGTGGCAAGCATTTTTTCATGCTCGAGAAAGGCGCCCTGCAGGGCAAAAACGCCGATCATTTGCCCCGCTCCGCCATGAGGAGGGCGATCTCCTGCTCGTTGATGCCCACCATCGCCTCGCCGAGGTCCTCGGAAAGTTCCGCCAAAATTTTGGGGTCGTTGTAGTTCGTGACCGCCTGCACGATGGCGCGGGCGCGCTTGGCGGGGTTGCCCGACTTAAAGATGCCGCTGCCGACGAACACCCCCTCTGCGCCGAGCTGCATCATGAGCGCCGCGTCCGCGGGCGTCGCCACGCCGCCCGCCGCGAAATTGACGACGGGGAGCTTGCCGTTTTCATGCACATATTTTACCAGCTCGTAGGGAACGCAGAGCTGTTTGGCCTCTTCGAAGAGTTCGTCCTCGCGCATGGCGACGACTTTTTTGATCTCGCTCATCATCATGCGCATGTGACGGACCGCCTGCACCACGTCGCCCGTGCCCGGCTCGCCCTTGGTGCGGATCATGGAAGCGCCCTCGGCAATGCGGCGGAGAGCTTCGCCCAGATCGCGTGCGCCGCACACGAAGGGAACGCGGAACTGCGTCTTGTCGATATGGTATTTGTCGTCGGCGGGAGAGAGGACCTCGCTCTCGTCGATGTAATCGATCTCGATCGCCTCGAGAATTTGCGCTTCGGCAATGTGGCCGATGCGGCACTTCGCCATGACGGGAATGGACACCGCCTGCTGGATCCCCTTGATCATTTTGGGGTCGGACATGCGGGAAACACCGCCCGCCGCGCGGATGTCCGCGGGGATGCGTTCGAGCGCCATGACCGCACACGCGCCCGCCTCTTCCGCGATCTTCGCCTGCTCGGGCGTGGTGACGTCCATGATGACCCCGCCCTTGAGCATCTGCGCCAAATTCTTATTCAATTCATACCGTTCGTTCATTTGGATACCTCTTTGCGATTTCGCGCCTATTATAGCACGAACGGAACATACAGTCAACTTTTTTTGGGGGAGAGCTTTTCCCTTGCTGTCCCGAAAACCCCTCAGTCACTCGCTTCGCTCGTGACAGCTCCCCTATCAGGGGCGCCAAGGGTTTTTGCCCACCCCCTTTATCCCCCTCCGAGGGAGGGGGTAACGAGGACATGTTTCGACTTCGCTCAACATGACGTGATCGCGCCCACCCCCTTGGCCCCCCTCCAATGGAGGGGGTAAATGAGGGCATGTTTCGACTTCGCTCAACATGACGTGATCGCGCCCACCCCCTTGGTCCCCCTCCGATGGAGGGGGTAGCGCCCACCCCCTTGGCCCCCCTCCAATGGAGGGGGTAAGAAAAAGGACCCCGCGGGGTCCTTTTCTATCTGTTTTACCGATCAATCGCCAGATGTGGTTTTCAGATGCTCTACAAGCGCCTCTTCATACTTGGTGATATCGATCTGCATGAATTTCTTCAAATCGGGGTCATCTTTCCCAATTTCATCATTGATAGCGGTCGGGAGCACTTTACAGATCAGGAAGCGGACGCCGTGAACCTCTTCGAGCACTGCTTCCTGATTCTCGAGCGTTCCGAAGTTCCACGTATCCTTCCCATCGTCGCCAACGATCCTGCATTTTCCGATTTTAGTATACAGATCGCGGACCTCGTTTATGATGAGATCGGTATACTTGCCGAGGACCTCCGTAGCGATCGTGCCTTTCATGAGAGAACGGTTGAGCATATTGAGATCGCTGACTTTCGTCTGCTCTTCCTCACTCAGATCCGCAGGTTTTAAGGAGGTTATCCACGTCGTTCCCCAGGGCTGTACTTTTTCGATCGTATTGGTTTCCCAATAATCGTAGCCGAAGCCCCAAGCGTACGCTTGTGCAAGATCTTTCAGAATGGGAAGAAGGTCCTGTTCAAAGGACACGCTGTCTTCTTCGTAGAGTTCTTCGATGCGGGTCTTGACTCTATTATACTCCTTCAACAATTCTTCGATATTCTTATTGTAGACGAGTTTGACAAACGCTTGATATCCCGTTTTTTCCTTCAAATCGTCGGGAAGTTTGTCGTAGACAGGCTTGAAGTCGGTCACGATCTTAGTGAGACCTTTGGTCCAACCGTTTCGATTTTGATTTTCCTCCGCGTTGAACTCCGCCGTTGCGGCAGCGATCTCAATACTCAGATCATCCGCCAGTTCCGTTTCGTGCTCCTTGCGCTTTGCGAGGTAGCTTTCGAGCGTATCTTTGCCGACTGCGGCTTTAAGAACTTCGTTTTCTTTGACTGCGGGGACGGTGATGTCCGAAATGGTTGCGGACTTCTCGTAAAGGGCGTTGAGTTCGTCCCATTCGCCTTCGGAAGAATTCGCCTGAATGGCCTGTTCCTTCGTCTTGAACTCCGTTGCACGCTCGTGATAGAGCGCCGCAGTGAGAAGCAAAACGGAATATTGTTTTTGCTCGTACGTCGTTTCTGCAAGATAGGATTTGGTCGTCATGAGCGACTTCACGCCGTCTTTTTCGGAAGCGATCTTTTCTTGCAGTGCAGTGACTTTTGCGACATACTGCGTATAGCCCGTATCGGTAACATCCATTTCTTCGATCAGTTTCTGCACCTGCGCGTCGTATTCCGCCGCCTTGTCGTTCATTGCGCGAAGCTCTTTGACCGTTTCGCCGAGCGCAAGGAGGGTCGTCTTTTCGTCTGCATTGAGTTCTCCGAGATGGGTGAGTGTGATAGAGAGCAGCGAAGTTTCTTCTTCGGGGCTGATCGCAGGGATACCGTCAACGTTGAGATCGAAGGTGAGTTGGCCTTCGTCGGTTTTGCCGACGAAGATCCCCGCACCGGTGATCTCGGCGCCGAGCCAGCTCTTGATCATTGCCCCTGCAAATTCTCCCATGCCGCCTGCGGCTTCCGTGACGTAATCCACCGCCGTCTGCACCAGCGCTCCGTAAGCGGTATTGAGCGCCTGCACGAGGTTTTCGCCAAGGGAAACCGCGAAGCCGTTCTCCTTGATCTCAAAGATGAGCTGCGGAAGTTTGAGCCCCTGTACCCCTTGCGTCCCGTCCGCTTCGTCGCCGAGCGCGGCCGCCGCCGGGAGATACTGCGTCAGATCGAGATCGGTCGTAAAGACGGGGTTCTTCTCCGCATTGTTGAGCGTGAGCATCAGAATGCCGTCGCCCAAATAATATATGTCGAGGCTGTTCAGGTCGGCGCTGAGCCAAGAGGGCAGATCGGGGATCATGCCGCCAAACATTCCGAGCATCTGCAAGATCAGCTGTGCGGGCGTAAGATCGAGATGAAGTTTTCCCTGCGCGATCGCAAAGAAATCCTGCGCCCAAATGGCAGCGGGGTTCAGGCGAATTTGCAGCTCACCCTCAAACGCGCCACTGAACAGACCGCTGCTGTTGAGAAGTCCGATGTCGATGGAAATGTCGATCTTTTCGCCCATCGTCGCGTTTTCAGCGGGCGTGCCCTCGACGGCAAGAGAGATGCCCGTGACTTTTTCAACGCCCTGCACATCGGCGTAGAGCGCGGTGATCGTGCTGCCGAGCAAAGAGCTGACATAGCCGTGCGTGTCGCCGAGAAGGCTCCCCGCTTGCGCAACGAGCTGTTGATAGCCGGCGTTGAGAAGGGCGATAAATGAGGGCTTGAGGGCGACGCGGTAACCCGTATCCGTCTTTTGAATGTCGAACGCCTGTTCCGCAATGGCGGGAAGCTGATCGAGGGACAGATCAAGCCCGTCCGTCAGATCGGTGAGCGCGCTCAGATCGGCGGCATAAGTAAATACATATTGGTCTTTCCCCTCCACCCTGTTGTTGAGCATGAGGAAGAGTCCTTCTTCCCCCAAATAGCGGACGGTGAGCGTGTTGGCGATCCGAGAAAGAAGAGGGAACCCGCTGATGTCGACGTCGCAACGCAGGGTGAATGCGTTGGAAAGATCGCCGCTTTCGAGCGCCACGCGGCTGAGTTTCAAAAGGGCGTTCCCTTCCAATGCGATCGGCGCACCGAACAGGTCGATCCCGACCTTGAAGGGAAGGGAAACTTTCTCTTCGTCAAATGCGGCGCCGAAAGCGGAAACGAGCTGCATGACGGGGCTTTGCTCCTGTGCCGCGGGCGCGACCGCGGAGGGGGTCGTGCCGAGCTTGTTGTTGAAATCCTCCACGCTCGGGATACTCACGGTGCCGTTCACGTCGGTGTAGGTGCAGCGGAGCGTCTGCTTGATGCTCATGTTGAGCACTTTCTTACAATCGTAAGAACATTCGGAGGTATAGGAAACGGGCGTCCAATCCTTTTTGAGGGTCAGGGTGACGTCGACGTCCGAAAAGGCGGGGATATCGTCGAGCGAACCGTAGGCCTTTGCCTGCAAACGCACCCCCGTGGTGGCGGATTCGGTCGCGGCGCCGCTCTCCTTGGAGAGATCGCCTGCGAGGCGGAAGTAATAGGTGAGCGTTTCGCCCTCTGCCTTTTCGAGCTTGGCGTAGCGCACCGTCTTGTTGTTGAGAATGTATCCGCCGAGCGCAACGTCATCGGCGGTAAAACCGTAGACCTTTTTATAATCTTCCTTCGTGGCGACCTTCAATTCGCCGTCGAAGCCGTCGCGGTAGACGACCGTGCCGTTCTTGGAGAAGGCCTGGTGCTTCATTTTGACGAGAACAGAGTCGGACGAGGCCTCGTTGAGGAAGTCCTCCCCGTTTTTATAGGTCGTATTGTGGATGTCCTGCTCGTACCCCGCGATGTCGGCGACTGCCTTCCCCTCGGTCACGATCTTATAGCTTGTGAGTTCGGTCTGCTTCTGCAAGAACGCGTAGAGCACGTTCTCGGGGCTAAGTTCCTCGGGCGACTTGGTTGTGACAAGGGTCGTGGATACACCGCTCTCGAGCGTGGAGTAAGTGTCCTCCTCGCCGCATGCGGCAAGCCCTGCCGCAGCCGTCGCGGCGCACAGGGTGCACGCCAGCAAAATTCCCGCTTTCTTTACGGTTTTTTTCATATTCGCTCCTTTTCTCTATGGGTATTTGTTTGCCGTTTTTCGACAGTATGAAAGTATTGTAACATTCCACATGACAAACGTCAAGCAATGTAACGCTGCGATATGACATTTTTTTGAAAATCGCAAAAAAAATCCCCCCACAAGGGGGGACAGGAAATGCCCGCGCGTTATTCCGCGGAAAAATCCTCCTTGCCCACGCCGCAGAGCGGGCAAGTGTAGTCGTCGGGAATGTCTTCCCACTTGGTGCCGGGCGCGATGCCGTTATCGGGATCGCCCGTTTCTTCGTCGTAGGTGTAACCGCAAACGTTGCATACATACTTCATGGTTGTTTATCTCCTTTTTGATTTTTTTTGAATGATGAAGGGGCATTGGGAACGCGCCCCACCCCCTTGATCCCCCTCCCGCGGAGGGGGTAGTGCCCACCCCCTTGGTCCCCCTCCGATGGAGGGGGTAAATGAGGCGTTTATGCGCCGAGGATGTCCGCCGCGATCTGTGCGCCGAGCGCGCGCAGGCGCTCCGCCTGCTCCTCTTTCACGGAGGAGAGAACGGTCACCTTTTCGCCGATCTGCGCCATGCCCTTCCATTCGCCGACAAGCTCTTGCATGAGTTTGCCCGCCTGCGGGGACCAGCTTCCGTTTTCGACGAGCGCGTACTTGCGGTTCTGGAAATTGTGCGCCGCAAGATCGTGCAGGAGCTGTTCCATCGGCAGGAAAATGCCGTTGTTGTAGGTAGCCGAAACAAACGCGAGGTGGGAATAGCGGAACGCCTCGGAAACGAGAAGCGAAAGCTCGGTCTGCGAAACGTCGTACACCTTGACGGGCGCGCCGTGCTGCGCGATCGAAGCCGCTAAAATTTCCGCGGCGTTGCCCGTATGCCCGTGAATGGTGCCGTAAAAGACGGCCGCGCCCTTCTCCTCGGGTTCGTATCTGCTCCAAATATCGTACAGGCCGAGATAGCAGCCGAGATCTTTCCGCCAAACGGGGCCGTGGAGCGGGCAGATCGTCTTGATTTCGAGGCCCGCCGCCTTTTTGAGCACGGCCTGCACCTGCACGCCGTATTTGCCCACGATGTTGAAATAATACCTGCGGGCATCGGGCAAAAATTCTTCCTTGAAATTCACCTCATCGGCAAAGATGCTGCCGCCCAAAGCGCCGAACGTGCCGAACGCGTCCGCCGAAAAGAGGGTCCCCGTCAGGGTATCGAAAGAGAACAGCACCTCGGGCCAATGCACCATGGGCGCCGCCACGAAGGTGAAGCGGTGCTTGCCCGTTTCGAGGACGTCCCCCTCCTTGACGGTTTTGACGTTCTCCCCGCCGAAGGGGAAAAAGTTTCCCATCATCTGCGCCGCTTTGGCGCTCGTGACGACCGTGACCGAGGGATAGGTCTTTACCAGCCGCAAAAAGGTCGCCGAATGGTCGGGTTCCATGTGATGGACGACGAGATAGTCGAGCGGCCTGCCGCCGAGCGCCGCCGCGACGTTTTCGAGATAGAGATCGGCGACGGAGGGGTCCACCGTATCGAAGAGGACCGTCTTTTCGTCGAGCAGGAGATAGGAATTGTAGGACACGCCGCGCGGCACGGGATAGACGTTTTCGAACAACGAGAGCCGTCTGTCGCTCCCGCCGACATAGTAGAGGTCTTCTGCGACCGGGATGATGTTGTGCATCGCTCTGCTCCTTTTTCAAAAGCGGATATTAGTTTACCATATTATGGGCAAAATTGCAAGCGGTAACGCAAATTACGGAAAAAATGAGGAAGCCGCGCGCGGGCGGATGCCCGCGCGCGGCGCCGTTTTCTTTTCGGAAACGTTACATCGCAGGTCCCGTCGCCGAAGGCGTATAGACGCGCGCGGCAAGCTCCTGGTTGAGCGCGTAAAGCCCCTTTGCGTCCTGGCCGAAGAGCTTATACTTCTTGATCATGTCGTCCGCATTCGTTTCTTCCTCGCCCTGCTCCTTGATGAACCAGTCGAGGAACTGCATGGTGCGGTAATCCTTCTGCCCGAACGCCTCGTGGTAGATGTCCGTGATGAGGGAAGTGACATACTGCTCGTGCTCGTAGCCCGCGTTTAAGGGATCGAGATGGGTCTTGAAGGTCTTGTCGGGCTTTGCGATCTGTCCGAACGTGACGCGGTGGCCGTTGTTGATGAGGTAGCGGCGGAGCATCATGGCATGGTCGCGCTCCTCCTGCGCCTGCACTTCGTACCAATGCGCGAAGCCGTCCAGCCCCTCGTCCGCATAATAGTTGGCGAAATCGAGATAGAGATACGCCGAATACAGTTCCTTGTTGATCTGGTCGTTGAGCATTGCCGCGATCTTTTCGTTTAACATTTTATTTTTCTCCTTTTTTGATTTTTTTCGATATTACCGCCTCGGCGCCCCTTGCAGGGACAGCAAGAGCGAGATTTCTCCACTCCGCCTTCGGCTTCGGTCGAAATGACAAAACAGAACGTGCGGGCGGGGCGGTCACCGTTCGCGCAAGTGTACCCACCCCCTTGATCCCCCTCCATGGGAGGGGGTAAATGGGTCACGTTTTATTTTTTACTTTCATGAGGCGGATGATGGCGGCGCGCTCGTTTTCGTCGAGCTTGTCGCGGATATATTTGATCGTTTCCTCGAGCTGCGGGATCATCACATATTCGAGGGCGTTCACGCGGCGCTTGTTGCGCTCGATCTCGGCGGCGAGCAGCCGCACCGATTTTTCGACCGCGGCAAGCTGCACGAGAAGGGGCAATAGCTCCGTGACCCTTCTCACGCTCTCGTCCGCTTCGCTCGTGATCTCGGAATAGGCATAGGGCAGACCGCCCGCTTGCCCCGAGGTTTCCAGCCCGATCTTGGGAACGTCCACCCCCATCACGCTCTCCACGCCGCACTCCGCCGTCACCGTGGCGGCGGGCATGCCAAACGCCGCTTCCACCGCGTAATCGGGCGTGAGGGAGCGCGCCACGGAAAATTGCCGCAGCGTTTCGGAGAGCGCCTTTTCCACTTCGTCCCGAAGGCGCTTGTTTTCCCGCAGGATGAGCGTGAAGCGGCGGATCATTTCGTCCGACTTGTCCTTTAAGAGCTTGTGCCCGCGCACGGCGGTAGACAGCCGCGCTTTGAGCTTTTTCAGCTCCATCCGGGTGGGATTGACGTTTAATCTTGCCATGATGATTTAGAAATAAGGTGAGAGGTTTTGCGAGAACCCTTTCGGCGCTTACGCGCCACTTTCCCTGCAAGGGCAGCGAGGATCCCCACCACCCTCTGCGCGGGAGCCTCCCCCTAAAAGGGGTAGGTTTTTAGATCAGGCGGGGAGATATTTGTCGAGATATTCCTCGCGGATGCGTTTGAGTTCGGTTTTGGGTAAAATTTTCAACAGCTTCCAGCCGATGTCGAGCGTTTCCTCGATCGTGCGGTCGGTTTCAAACCCTTGGTTGACGTATTCCTTTTCGAACTCCTCGGCAAACTTGGCGTACAGCTTATCCACGTCCGAGAGGGCCGCCTCGCCCAAAATCGCCGAGAGTTCCTTGCTCTCCTTGCCGCGCGCATACGCCGCAAAGAGCTGGTTCATCGTGTCCGCGTGGTCCTCGCGGGTCTTGCCCTTCCCGATGCCCTTGTCCTTCAGACGGGAGAGGGAGGGCAAAACGTCGATGGGCGGATTCATCCCCTTTTTGTACAGGTCGCGGGAGAGAATGATCTGTCCCTCGGTGATGTAGCCCGTGAGGTCGGGAATGGGGTGGGTCTTATCGTCCTCGGGCATGGTGAGGATGGGGATCTGCGTGATGCTCCCCTCTTTGCCGCGGATCCTGCCTGCGCGTTCATACAGCGAGGCGAGGTCGGTATACAGATACCCCGGATAGCCGCGCCGCCCGGGGACTTCCCGCCGCGCCGCCGACACTTCGCGGAGCGCCTCCGCATAGTTGGTGATGTCCGTCATGATGACGAGGACGTGCATGCCGCATTCGAAGGCGAGATATTCGGCGCAGGTGAGCGCCATTCTCGGCGTGGCGATGCGTTCGACCGCGGGGTCGCTCGCAAGGTTGGTGAAGAGCACCGTGCGCTCGATGGCGCCCGTGCGCTTGAAGTCCTCCACGAAGTACTGCGCCTCTTCGAAGGTGATGCCGATGGCGGCAAACACGACGGCGAAGTTGCCGTCCCCGCCGCGCACCTTTGCCTGCCGCGCGATCTGCGCCGCAAGCTCCGCATGCGGAAGCCCGCTCATCGAAAACACGGGGAGTTTCTGCCCGCGCACAAGCGTATTCAGCCCGTCGATCGCCGAAATGCCCGTCTGGATAAATTCGTTGGGATAGTCGCGTGCGGCGGGATTGATGGGTTCGCCGTTGATGTCCGCCATCTTTTCGGGAATGACGGGCGCGCCGCCGTCGCGGGGATCGCCCATGCCATTGAACACCCGCCCGAGCATATCGCGCGAAACAGCAAGCTCTTGGCTGTGACCCAAAAAGCGGGCCTTGCTCGTGGAAATTTGCAACCCTTGTGAGTTTTCGAAGAGCTGCACCACCGCCTTGTCGCGGTTGACTTCGAGCACTTTGCCGCGGCGGATCTCCCCATTCGCGCAGACGATGTCCACGAGTTCGTTGTATTTGACCCCCTCCACGTCCTCGACGAGCATCAAGGGGCCGACGACCTCGCGGATGGTCTTATATTCCTTATACATCTTCGCTTCCTCCCTGCTCGAGCGCCTTGATCTCCGCGTTCATCCCGCGCAAAATTTCCTCGAATTCGGAAAGCTCCTCTTCGGGAATGTACTTCGCCCGCCCGATCTTCTCCTTGAAGGAGCAGGCGAGGATGTCGTCGAGAGAAACGTATTGCCCGAGCGCCTCTTCGGAGAGGCGGTAAAATTCGAAGATGAGCCGCAGCATCAGAAGCTGTTTCTGCAAAGAGGTATAGGTATCCACCTCGTGGAAGGCGTTCTGGTGCAGATAGTCCTCGCGGACGGTCTTTGCGGTCTCCATGACGAGGCGGTCCCGCGAGGAGAGGGCGTCCATGCCCACGAGGCGCACGATCTCGTCGAGCGCCGCCTCCTCTTGCAGAATGGTCATCACGAACTGGCGGTATTTCAAAAAGTCCTTGCCGACCTGCTCGTTGTACCAATCCTTCATCTTTTCGGCATAGAGCGAATAGCTGATGAGCCAGTCGATGGCGGGGAAGTGCCGCTTATAGGCGAGCGAAGCGGAAAGCCCCCAGAACACCTTGACGATGCGGAGCGTCGCCTGCGAAACGGGTTCCGAGAGGTCGCCCCCGGGCGGCGAGACCGCGCCGATCGCGGAAACGGAGCCGATGCGGTTCTCGCTGCCGAGCAATTTTACAATGCCCGCACGCTCGTAAAATTCGGCAAGGCGGCTCGCAAGATAGGCGGGATACCCTTCGTCGCCCGGCATTTCTTCCAGACGTCCGCTCATCTCGCGGAGCGCCTCCGCCCAGCGGGAGGTACTGTCCGCCATGATCGCAACGTTGTATCCCATGTCGCGGAAGTACTCCGCGATCGTGATCCCCGTGTAAATGGAGGCCTCGCGCGCCGCGACGGGCATATCCGAGGTGTTGGCGATGAGCACGGTGCGCTTCATCAACGGTTCGCCCGTCTTGGGGTCCTTGAGTTCGGGGAATTCGTTCAAAACGTCCGTCATTTCGTTGCCGCGCTCGCCGCAGCCGACGTAGACGATGATGTCCGCATCCGCCCATTTGGCGAGCTGGTGCTGCACGACCGTCTTGCCGCTCCCGAAGGGACCGGGCACCGCCGCGACGCCCCCCTTGGCGATGGGGAAGAGGGTGTCGATGACCCGCTGTCCCGTCACCAGGGGCCGGTCGGGGTCGAGTTTTTCCCGATACGGCCTGCCCTTTCTCACGGGCCACTTCTGGAGCATGCAGATGGACCGTTTGCCCGTTTCCGTTTCGATCTCGGCGATCTCGTCCTCGATGGTGAAGTCCCCTTCCTGGACAGAGAGCAGTCTGCCGCGCAGACCGTAAGGGACGAGAATGCGGTGCTCCACGATCTCCGTTTCCTGCACCACGCCCAAAATATCGCCCGCCTCCACTTCGTCGCCCGCCTGTTTGCGGGGCACGAAGTGCCACTTCTTTTCGCGGTCGAGCTTATTGACGGAAACGCCGCGGGAGATGCGGTCGCCGTAGTTCCAATAGAGCGTGGTGAGCGGCCGCTGGATGCCGTCGAAGATGCCCGTGATAAGCCCGGGCGCAAGTTCCGCCGAGAGCGGTTCGCCCGTGGACCAGACGTCCTCCCCGGGGCCAAGGCCCGACGTTTCCTCATAGACCTGTATGGACGCCTTGTCCCCTCTCAGCTCGATGATCTCGCCGATAAGACCGAGCTGAGAAACCCGCACGACGTCGTACATCCTGCAATCCGCCATATTTTCCGCCACGATGAGCGGCCCCGATACCTTTACTGTTTTCCCTGCCATAACCTGCTCCGTAAATGTCCTCTTTGCACGGTCCGCTTTGCCGCGGTCCCCATGCAAAGTTACTTTTGAAATAAGATGTCGACCCCCAGGGCGCGCTCCATGGCGGAGCGCAGCATTTCGTCGCCGTAGCCCGTGGAGCCTTTCCCCGAAGGCACGGTGAGCACAACGGGATAGGGCGCCTCGTCAAACCGCTGCAAAAAGTCGCCCAAGGCGCGCGAAAGTTCCTCCGTGACAAGGATGACGCTGTATTCCTGCGCCACCTTGCGGAGCACGTCCCGCGCTTTTTTTTCGTCCTCCGCGGGGAACGCCGCAACGCCCGCCGCCTTGAACACCATGATGCTGTCGCCGTCGCCGACGATCGCAATTTTTCCTACCATACCGTTCTCAATCTCTTTTTGATCTCCTGCCCCGGGACGCCCGCGTTCAGGCAGACGAGCAAGACGCGCGCGTCGGAGATCTCCGCGCGGCGGCGGAACACATAGTACAAAAACGGTTCCTTGCCCGAAAGTTCATATTTGTGCGCGGCGAAGTACTCCGCCTCGAAACAGCCGAGCGCACGCTCCGCCTCGGTAAAGGGCGTTCCCGCCTCCTTGGCGCGCAGCGCGGTTTGATAAAATTCCCAATACGGGGTGCGCTTCAACGCCTCCCCGCTTTCGGGCAGCCCGCAGAGCAGCGCCGCTTTGAGTTTGCCCTCCGCGATGCAGAACTCTTCCGAAAATTCCCCCTCCGCCGAACGCAGCGCGGTCAGGATATTCGTTCTGTCCACCTTACCGATAAGCAGCTTTTTGAGCAGCGGACTCCCCTTGCATGCCGAAAAGAGGTGGGCGTACAGCGCCTTGTCGAACGCCGCGCCGATCTCCGCGCCCGTCGCGTCTTCCGTAAGCCCGAAGGGCAGACCGTCCGCGAGCGTTCTCTCTAACTCCTCCACGGAGCGCAGTCCCGCGGGCGCCAGCATGCGCGCCGCGTCCGTTTTGAGCAGCTTCGCCTTGGCGAGCGCCTTCATGTTGTGAAAATCGCGCGGGGAGAGAAGGTACTCCGTGATCGCGCGCGAGGGGGCGTATTCGCGGATGAATGCGTCGAGCGCCGCCTCTTCCGCGCGGCAAAGAAGCTCCGCGTCGAAGGCGCCCTTCGCCTCGGAACCGCTGCCGAATCCGCTCTCCGAAAGCGCACGGAAGGCCTCCTCCGCACCCATATCCGTGAGGCGGAGCAGCTTTTCGCCCAAAAGGGACTTCTCTTTGACGGCGATGACGCCGTTTGTGTACACCGTTGCAAGCATTATCCGAATAACTTTGCGGCGAGCGCAGGCTCGTTTTCCGCGCGGTCGAGCGCAAGGAGCGCGCGGAAGGTGACGTCTTTATCGCACACCCTGCCGCGGAGCAAAAATCCGCCGCCCGTCCCCGCGCGCGTTTTGCCGATCCTGAGCTTCTTTTCGGCGACGACGGGAAGGCACGCCGCCTTCTCCGCAAACGGATAGTCGGCGGCAAACACCACCTCGTCCTCCTCCTCGGCGTACTCCTTTAAGAGCCGTCCGACGAGCGCCAGGCTCTCGTGTTCGCCCAAAGAGAGCAAGCTCTGGAGGGCGCGCGCGTAAATTTCGTCGATGACCCGCCGTTTTTCGGCAAGCAGGATCTTGGCGGAATCCAGACGCGCCACCGCCGCTTTCCCTTCGGAAATGCGTTTCGCGCGGGCGGCGATCTCCTCTTCCGTTTCGGCTTTGAGTTTCTCCGCGGCGGCGTTTGCCTCCGCCACCCTGCTCTCCGCCTCTCTCTGCGCCTCCTCCACGATCGCCTGCGCCTCGCGCTCGGCGTCCGAGAGAATGCGCGCTATAATATCTTCCTTACCCATATCAAAGCGCCAGAATGACGAGCAACGAGACAACGAGTCCCAAAAGCGCGTAAAACTCGATCATTGCGGGACCCATTGCGATCTTGAAGCCCAAGCTGTCCTGCTTTGCCGCCGCGTAAATGCAGTTGACGGAAGCCTTCGCCTGAAAGAACGCGGAAACAAAGCCCGAGATCGCCATCGGCAGGCATGCCGCAAAGATCGCCCAGCCCTGTGCGGTAGCCATGTCCATGCCCAGCTTGTTCGAGGCGAGAATGGCGACGAGAAAGCCGTAGATACCCTGCGTGGCGGGCAGAAGCATTAAAACGACGAGCTTGCCGAATTTATCAGGTTTTTCGCCCAAGACCCCCGC
>CANQWX010000006.1 GCA_947627665.1 uncultured Clostridia bacterium | reverse complement strand
AAATCTCTTGCAACAGTCGCCTGCGACAAGCCTCTCTCTTTACGCATCTCCATAAGCCGTTCGGCAAATACTTTCATATCTATATCATAACATAGAATGGAAGAAAAAGCAATCGTTTTTGATAAGAAAAACACAAAAAAGAAGAAAAATTTTTTCAAAATTGGGCGAAATATATTGAATGAGGTAAAAATTGAAGCAAATTTTGTTCATTTGTCACGGAAATATCTGTAGATCGCCGATGGCGGAGAGCGTCTTTTTTCATCTTGCGGCGGCGCGCGGCAGGGCGGACGAAGTCGCCGTTTCCTCCGCGGCGACGCGGCGGGACGAGATCGGAAACCCTCCGCACCGCGGCACGCAGGACAAGCTCAAAAAGATGGGGATCCCGCTCATTCCGCACCGCGCGCGGCTGCTGACGCGGGCGGACGGCGAAAAATACGACCTTCTCATCGGCATGGACGAATACAACCGCCGTGACATTTTGCAAATCGTCGGAAAGGAGAACGCGCACAAGGTGAAGTGCCTTCTGGACTTTACGCCGCACCCCCGCGCGATCGCGGACCCGTGGTATACGGGCGATTTCGACGCGACTTATGACGACATCGCGGAAGGCTGCAACGCTCTGCTCGAGTTTTTGTTTGCGGAGGGGAAGGATGATTAAGCTCAAAACAGATCTGCGTCCCGCCGCGCTATGCGAGGTCAGAGTGACGGACGGCTACTGCAAAAACGCGCTCGAAAAGGAGATTGCCTATCTGCTCTCTCTGCAAGAGGGGCGGCTGCTCGCGGGCTTCTATGAGAACGCGGGACTCAGAACGCCCTTTGTCCGCTACGGCGGCTGGGAGAGCGGTCTCATCGGCGGACACACTTTGGGACACTATCTTACGGCGGTATCGCAGGGGGCGGTGAACCCCGCCGCAGTCGAACCCGACCGCAAAAAGCTCCTGCAAAAGGCGAAGAACATCGTAGATGGCCTCGGAGAGTGCCAAAAGGCGATCGGAACGGGCTTTGTTTGGGGTGCGCCGAAACGCGAAAACAACATCGAAGCGCAATTCAACCATGTGGAGCGGGGCGAAACGGACATCGAAACGCAGGCGTGGGTGCCGTGGTACACCCTGCACAAAATTCTGGCGGGGCTTGTCGAGGCCTATAAGCTCACGGGGTATGCGCCCGCGCTCTCGGTGGCGGAAAAACTCGGCGATTGGGTTTACGCCCGCGTATCGCAGTGGAGCGAAGAGACCCGAAAGACGGTTCTCGAAACGGAGTACGGCGGTATGAACGACGCGCTCTACGAGCTTTATTCTCTCACGGGCAAGCCCGAATACGCCGTTGCCGCGCATGTATTCGACGAAGAGGAGCTTTTCGGCCGCGTACTCTCGATGCAACCGAACGTGTTGGACGGCCTGCATGCGAATACCACGATCCCCAAGTTTCTCGGCGCGCTCAACCGCTATCTCACCCTGCACGGGAGCGTTCTGATGGGGGAGAAGATCAACGCTTCCCGCTATCTTCGGGCGGCTGTCTGCTTCTTCCGGACGGTGACGACCCACCATACCTATGTCACGGGCGGGAATTCGGAGTGGGAGCATTTCGGCAGGGACGGCGTTCTCGACGCCGAGCGCACGAAATACAACTGCGAAACGTGCAATGTCTACAACATGCTGAAACTTGCGCGCGGTCTGTTCCTTGCGACGGGGGACAAGAGGTATTGCGACTACTACGACAACGCGTTCACCAACCAGATTTTGGCGTCGCAAAACCCCGAAACGGGCATGACGACCTATTTTCAGGCAATGGCGGGCGGCTATTGCAAGGTATTTTCCACTCCCGAGCAGAGTTTTTGGTGCTGTACGGGCACGGGCATGGAGAATTTCACCAAGCTCGGCGACGGAATTTACTACCGAAACGGCGAGAATCTGTTTATCGAGCGGTATCTCTCCTCCGTCTACCGCGGCGGGGACGTCGAGGTGGAGCTGACCTGCGGCTTTCCCTACCAAAACACGGCAAAGATCAAGATCCGCAGGGCGAAGCAGTCCTTCCTGCTCTGCCTGCGCCTGCCCGATTGGGCGGCGGGCTATCCCGAGGCGACGCGGAACGGCGCGTCCGTCAAGCTCCTCGAGGGGAGCGGGCACGTGACGGCGGCGGTGAAAGAGGGGGACGAACTCACCCTCACGATCCCCGTGGAAATTTCCATGCAGGGGCTTCCCGACGGGGGCAACGCGTTCGCATTCCGCTACGGCGGCGTCGTGCTTGCCGCAGAACTCGGCAGCGGAGAGGGGGAAATGGAAACGGCGGGCGTGCAGGTGACGGTCCCGTCGGGCGCGCCGCAGGAAACGGCAGTGAAAGTGAACGATCTCTTTGGATTGTTCGAAGAACCGACGAAATTCTTCACGCGGGAGGGAGAAAACTTCGTGATGAAGTCGGAACCGCCGCTCGCATTTGTTCCCTTTTATTCGTGTTATCAAAAGCGGTATGCCCTCTATGTGCGGGTGAAAGAGTAAAAAATTTTCAAAATGCTCTTTACATTTCACACAAAATGTTGTATAATATAAAAAACGAGCGAGAGGGATGCTATGAGATCGCACGAATCGGAAGAGATGTATCTGGAAACCATTCTGTTGCTGCGGGGGAAGCGGGCAAATGTCCGCTCCATCGACGTGTGCGAGGAACTCGGCTATGCCAAGTCGAGCGTGTCGCGCGCGGTGGGGCTGTTGCACAAAAAGGGATATATCGAGATCGACGCTTCGGGCGACATCACGCTCACGGCAAGCGGACAGAAGAAGGCGGCGGGGGTGTATGAGCGGCACCGCGTCATCACCAAGGCGCTCATGGCGGTGGGTGCAGATCAAGAGCTTGCCGAGAGCAACGCCTGCCGCATCGAACACGTCATCTCGGACGAAATGTTTGAAATTCTGAAAAAGTATATCGAAAAAGAATAAAGGATATCGAAAACAGAACGCCGCGGGGCGCTTCCTTGGAAGCGCCCCGCGGCTTTTGCCGTTTTTGTGTAAATCATACCCATGTCGGGGTTGCCGTATTGTCGAAGGCATTTGTGGCCACATTGCTTTGCGCGGCCCTGTTGATTGTAATGGATTGGAGCATGGAACAATTTTGGAATGCACCGCGGTTGATAACAGTTTCGTTAGTAATTGTTACGCCGTGCAAGATGGAAGGAATATAATACTCATCGTACCAGTTTGAATGCGAAACACTATAGTATTGCAAAATGCGTGTGCTTCCTTGGTAAGAAGTCGAACCAAAAATGTATCCAAAGCATGCAGCTTTTTCATCGCTATTCCCTTTTTGACTACCCACAAAAGGCAATGTCATGCTCCGAATGGAAGAGCAACCATTAAATGCACCATATCCAATCGAAGTCACGCAATTTGGAATGATAAATGTCCCTTCGGATTCAGAATTGATCGACGAAAGCCCGCGACAGTTTTTGAAAGCCTCCTGACCGATTGTTTCCACTGAGCTATTAATAGTAAATTTGCCCAAAGAGATGCATTCGCTGAACAAAGATGATGGGATAATAAAAATACTTGGCAAATTTATCTCTTCAATTTTGGAGCAACCGCTAAAGCTACTTACGCCAACCTGTATGATTTTATCGTTCAAATTGATCTCTGTTAACATAGAGCAATTCTGAAATGCGCCGCGATTGATGACGGTTTCGTTAGTAATTGTTACACTACGTAAGATAGAAGGAATATAGTACTCATCGTACCAGTTTGAATGCGAAACACTATAGTATTGCAAAATGCGTGTGCTTCCTAGGTAAGAAGTCGAACCAAAAATGTATCCAAAACATGCAGCTTTTTCATCGCTGTTCCCTTTCTGTCCGCCGACAAAGGGCAAAGTGATGCTCCGAAGGGAAGAGCAGCCGTTAAACGCGCCCGCGCCGATCGTCGTCACGCTCTCGGGGACGGTAATGGACGTGATCGCATTGCACCCTTTGAATGCGTCGGCGGGGATCGTGTCGATCGGGGTGCCATTGCGTTCCGCGGGAATTGTAATATCGCCCGAAATAGACGTGTTTGCCGCCTTGACGGACGCGCCTGTATAGATAAAGGTGCCGTCGTTGTCCTCTTTTGGCGCGCTGCTTCCGCCGCTCGAACTTGAACCGCTGTTGCTGCCCGAGGAACCCGAACTGTTCCCGCTATTGTAGCTCCCGCTGTTGTTGCCCGATCCGAAGCCGAAAAGTCCGCCGCAAGCCGTAAGCGCAAAGCACAGGCAAACCGCAAAGGCAAGCGACAAAATCACCTTAAACCGTTTTTTCATAGAATTTCTCCTTGTAAATAAAATAAAAAATGCGCCAACCGAAGCTGACGCATACAAAACGCAAACTCCGGTTGTCGCCAAACAAACTTTATATATGGGACGGATTGTATCGTTCATATATTGGAATTTGCAGTTCTGTCAAATTCAAATATGAACAATACAAGGCAGGATAAACCTTCCCCTTTCAAATTATAAAAACATAAAAAAATCCGCGCCCTCCATTGGTTGATATAAAGTTTGTTTGGCATTTTCAGTATAACACAATACCGCGAAGAAGTCAAGCGTCACGCGCTTTTTTGTAAAAGAAAAGAGCGATCGATTTCGCTCTTTGTCGTTCTGCTTCGGTTCTTCCGCCGCGGGGTTCATTCTTTTGTCAGTTCCTCTAAAATTTCAAAATAATTCGAAAAGGTCTTTTTGCAGCAGTCGGGGTCCTTGATTTTCACGCCGCCCGCTTTCAGCCCCACAAGCGCAAACGCCATCGCCACGCGGTGGTCGCCGTAAGTTTCGATCGTCGCAGGTTGCACGGGCGCGGGCCATATCAAAATATCGTCGCCGCGGCATTCGCAGGGCACGCCGAGCGCCGTCAAATTGTGCAAGATCGCCTCCACGCGGTCGCACTCCTGCTTGCGGATATGCCCGATATTCTTCAAAGCGCTCGGTGAGGACGCAAAGGGCGCAAGCGCCGCAAGCGTGAGCGTCTGGTCGGAAAAATCCCGCATATCCACGTCAAAACCCGTAAATTTTCCCACTGCCGCGCCGTCCGCAACGATGCCCTCGGGGGTTTCGGCGATGTGTACGCCCTTCTCCCGCAAGATGCCGAGGAATTTGAGATCGGTCTGTCCGCAGTCGGCATGCGCGCCCCGCACCAACACTTTGGACCCGCAAAGGAGAGAGAGCGCGTAAAAATAGCAAGCCGCCGAAAAATCGGGCGGGACGGCATATTCCTTCGCCGCGCTATGAATGGGGAACACGGTGATCTTGCCGTCTGCTTCCACAACATCCCCCCCGAAAGCGCGGATCACGCGGAGCGTGGTCGCAATATAGCTGCCCTGCGTGCGGCTGCCCGTGAGGGAAAGGGTGAGCGGCCGTTCTCCGACTGCCGCGGCAAGGAGCAGCCCGCTCGCAAATTGGGTGCTGACATTGGTGTCGACAGTCAGGCGTTCCGCAACAACGCCGCCGCTTTCCATGCGGAAGGGGAAATGCCCCTCTTGTCCGTGGAAATGGAAGCGGACGCCCGCTTCCGAAAGCACTCGGGTAAGGTCCATCGGGCGCTTGCTCATCTGCCCCGAGGCGGTCATCTCGTATTCTCCGCCCAAAAAGGCGAGGATCGCGGTCAAAAAGCGCGCGGCGGTCCCTGCGCTGCCCACGTCGAGGGCGGCTCTTCGGACGCAATTTTTCCGCCCGCGCACGAGCAGACGGTCCTTGTCCCATTCCGTTCCGATCCCGAGCGCAGAAAGACAGCCGATCAGATCGAGGGTGTCCTGCCCGAAATTCTCGCAGCCCGTCAACAGAGTTTCTCCCTCCGTGAAGGCGGCAAGCAGGATCGCGCGGGCGGCAACGCTCTTGGAGGCGGGCACGGAAACGGCGATCTCTCTACGAAGAAGAGGGTTCGTTTCATAGAACTTCATAGACACAGTATAACAAAATCGGAAGAAAAGGTCAACCGATCGGTTGATAAAAGCGGATCGGCATGCTATAATAAAAGCATGGACGCAAAAATCGTGCGAAGTCACAGAAGAACGCTTTCTTTGAGCGTGACGGGCAAAGGCGAAATCATCGTGCGCGCGCCATACGGCATGAGCGGGACATACATCGCGGCATTTTTGGAAAAGCACGCCGCATGGGTGGAAAAGCGCTTGCGGGCGGTCGCCGAAAAGCCGAAGCCCGACTTTTCGGACGGCGCCGTGTTGACCCTCTTCGGCGCTCCTTATGTCATCGGAAGCGGCCGCGCGCACATCGGCGAGGGGAAACTTCTCCTGCCGCGGGAGGGGAGGGAGGAGGCGCTCACGCGGCTCTTGAAAAAATTTTCGCTCAAAGTCATGGAGCAGGTCACCGCGCGGATCGCGGCGGAGTACGGCTTTTCCTACCGAGCGGTACGCATTTCCTCGGCGCGGAGCAGATGGGGTTCCTGTAGCCGCGAGGGGGTCATATCCTATACCTTCCGCATCGCGTTTCTGCCGCCCGAACTCTGCGAATATGTCGCCGTGCACGAGCTTGCGCACACCGTCGTGTTCAACCACAGCGCGGAATTCTGGGAGATCGTGGACGCGATCTTGCCCGACCGAAAGGAGCGCAGGAAGGCATTAAAGGCAAGTTTTGCCATTGAATATTTGTAATTTTTGGCTTTAACATAGTATTCTGCGTGTCATAATCAATACTATGTCAGGCATAAAACATATTTTTTAACGAGATTTTATGAAAATTGTTGTATACGGACTCGGCATTATCGGAGCGTCGCTTGCGGCGGCGCTCAAAAAGAGCGGACACTATGTACTCGGGAAAAACCGTAGCAGAGAGGCCCTGGAAGTGGCGCTTTCCCGTGGCATGATCGACGGGGAAACTACGACCTATGAGGGCGCGGATGTGGTTTTCTTGGCCCTTCCGTTGGGGCCGACCCTTGCGGAACTCGAAGCGGGAGTCTTTTCGGAAGGGACGATCGTTTGCGACATCTGCGGAGTAAAAAAGGTTTTGGAGGATGCGGTGCAGAAACGGCCGCGTGCCTATCGCTACATCGGTGCGCATCCAATGGCGGGAAAAGAAACGAGCGGGATCGCTTCTTCCGATCCTGCGCTCTTCTGCGGCAAAAATCTTGTGCTCACAGTGAACGATTTTACCGATCCTGCGGCACTTGCGACGGTTGAGTCGCTTGCGCGGGATGTCGGTTTCGGAAGGATCGTGCATACTTCGGCGGCGGAACACGACAGGAAGATCGCGCTAACCTCACAGCTTGCGCATGTGGTTTCCAACGCCTATATCCAAAGCCCGGAGGCAAAAGGGAGCGATGGGTTTACGGGCGGAAGTTTTCAGGATATGACCCGTGTAGGCGGCGTGGATGAGAGGATGTGGAAAGATCTGTATTTTGCAAACCGTGAGAATTTGATCCGCGAGATCGGCGGTCTGTGCGCCCGCTTGGAAGGGTACACAGAGGCGTTAAAATCGGGAAACGAAGAGGCGCTTCTGCGGCTTCTGAAAGCGGGCAGGCTCGCTCACGGGGCTTATTTTTCGGAAAAATAGTTTTTTCGCTTTACTTTTTCCGGGCTTTGGTATATACTATATTACAGTCAGTTTTTTGGAAGAATTTCTTCCCGTTTACTTTTTGATGGGCTTTTCAAAAGCTTGAGCAATTTTCTTTTTCTCGGAGGCGCAATGAAAATTCAATATGCAGGGCATTCCTCCTTCCTGTTGACGTTTGAGGATGGCACCCGCGTCGTGACCGATCCCTTCGGGGACGTCGGCATTCCTATGCCGGATCTTTCCGCGGACGCCGTCACCGTCAGCCACGCTCACTATGACCATAACAATGTTTCGGGCGTGCGCGCTCCCGTCGTTCTTTCGCGGGAGGGGGAGTTTACCGTTGGCGGCGTGCACATTTCGGCGGTCGGTTGCTTCCATGACGAAGTGCATGGCGCCAAGCGCGGCCGTACGCTCGCCTTCCGTTTCGAGGCAGAGGGCATCTCCGTTCTGCACTGCGGCGACCTTGGGGAGCCTTGCAGCGCGGAAACCGTGCAAAGGCTCGGAAGGGCGGACGTGTTGCTCATTCCCGTCGGCGGGAATTACACCATCGACGCCCTCGAAGCGAAGCGCTATGTCGACGCGTTGCAGCCCGCCGTTGCGATCCCCATGCATTATAAAGTGCGGGGACTCACCGTGGACATCGCCGCGCCCGAACGCTTTTTGTCCCTGTTTTCGGACGTCGTACGCACCGATTCGCTCACGTTGCGGGAAAGGCCCCGCGGCGATACAAAAATCGTATTTATGGAGAGATCAAAGAGATGGTAAGCAAGGAAATAGAGGCCGAATACCGCGCATTGTTGGAGGGGCTTTCGCTCTCGACGCTGCGCATTTTGGGACGCATGAACGGTGTGCCCACCGACCGCTGCGGCAACAAGAACGATCTGCTCAACGGCAACCTCGATATCCTGACGGGAAGGGCGGAACCCGTTCCCCGTTCGGGGCGGGGCGCGCCCGTCAAGCAGCACTATATCGACCCCGAGATCTTGCAGCGTTTGAGCGAGATCCGCCGCAAGACGGAGCAAGAGGTCGTGCCTCCCGTGTTGGAGGTGGCGAACAGCGTGGTAGAGAAGGGCTACTACGAGCAACCTGCCTGTTCGGGGATCCTCGAGATCATGCCGAGCGGCTACGGCTTTCTCCGCGCGAAGAACTGCCAGCCCACCAACGGCGGGGACGTGTTTATCGCCGCGCCCATCATCCACGCCCTCAAACTAAGGGAGGGGGACTTTGTCTGCTGCATCCCGAAGCCGCGCGTCAAGAACGATTCCGCGGCGATCGGGGAACTGCTGAGCGTAAACGGCAGATCGGTGGGCGCCTATGAAAACCGTCCGTTTTTCGACGCGCTCACGGCGAGTTATCCCAGCGAACGGATCGCCCTGTCCGAGGGCAACGGCGTGCTTTCTCTGCGCCTGCTCGATCTGTTCGTGCCCATCGGAAAGGGGCAGCGCGCCCTCATCATCGCGCCGCCCAAGGCGGGCAAGACCACGATCCTCAAGGACATCGCGCGCGCCGTTTCCGCGCAGCACAGAAAGCTCGAACTCATCGTTCTGCTGATCGACGAGCGGCCCGAAGAGGTCACTGACTTCCGCGGGAGCGTCGACGGTGCGGAGGTCATCTACTCCACCTTCGACGAGGGCGCCGACCACCACATCCGCGCTGCGGAACTCACCATCGCGCATGCCAAGCGCTTGGCGGAACTTGGCAAGGACGTCGTCATTCTTCTCGATTCCCTCACCAAGCTCACGCGCGCCTACAACTATATGACCGAGAGCACGGGCAAGACGCTCTCGGGCGGTTTGGACGCGGGCGCATTCGCCGAGCCAAAGCGGTTCTTCGGCGCCGCGCGGAACACGGTGGAGGGCGGCAGCATCACCATTCTCGCCACGGCGCTCGTGGACACGGGGAGCCGCATGGACGACGTCATTTACGAGGAATTCAAGGGCACGGGCAACAGCGATATTTTCCTCTCGCGGGAACTTGCCGAGCGGAGGATCTTCCCCGCCATCGACTTGCGGCGCTCCGGCACACGGAGAGAGGAGATGCTCCAGCCCAAGGGAGAGCTTTCCGCCGTCTATAAACTGCGCGAGAGGGGACTTGCGGAGAGTACCGAGGGCATTCTCGACATGATGAAAAAGACGCAGAACAATGCGGAATTTATCGCGCGGCTTCCGGAGTGGTTAAAGGTCTATAAGCCCAACTGATGGATAAGCATGCAAAAGGGCGGTCCCGCAAATCGGCGGGACCGCCCTTTCCGTATCTTTTGTTATTCGCCGTCCACGGGTCTTATCTGAAGATAGTAGGAAACGCCGAAGACAACAATGGAGAAGAAGTACACCGCGGGCAGGATGACGAAGGTCGTCAGCTGTCCCATATCGGTAAAGTCCACTTTCGCGGCAAGCGCAACGATCAGGATGACGATGATGCACAGCGCATAAGCGACGATGACGTTGACAAGCAGGTTGCCCGTTCTGCGCAGGGAGCGTTCGCCGTAGCGGTTGAGGTAGAGCAGCCCCGTCACAAGGAAGAGCGCAAGCCCTGTCCCCCAGATGAAGTAGGGGTAGAAGCGGGGCAGCTTGAGCTGGCTTTGGAAGCCGAGCGCGATGCTTCCCTCCGCAAGGCAGAGCAGGAATACCACGAGCGCGCTCAAAAACAGCGCTTTGCCGCGGTGGACGAGGCTCTCGGATTTCTGTTCGAGTTCCTTGTGGCGTCCGCCTGCCGTCGTGATGCGGATCCCGTCCTGCGCGGCGAGAGATTCGAGGTCGTAGAAGTCCACGCCGTCGAGCGAGCGTCCCGTATGGACGCGGGAAGATCTCGCGGGTGCCTCTTCCCTTGCGGGAACGGGAGGCTTGGGCTGCGGTACAGGCTCGGGTGCGGGTTGCGGGGCGGGCGGTTCCTTCGGCTCTTCCCGCACGGGCGCGAGGAAGGGTTCGGGTGCAGGCGCGGGCGCAGGCTCGTAAGGCGCGGGTGCGGGCTGCGCTGCGGGCGGTTCCTCCTCCTGCGGCACTGCGCCGCTGTACAGTTTTCGGATGATGGAACGATACTCCCGCTCCGCCTCGGGCTTGGACACATAGACGTAGCTCTCCGCAGGCGCGGGCGTTTCGTAATAATAGCTGCTCTCGGCAGGCTCCTCGCTCTTTCCGCCGTTGACGAGATCGAGATAATTTTGATGGATGATCTGCTGCTCGCGGTGGCGGTAGAGCCGTTCGTCCTCTTCGCGGATGCGCGCTTCCTGCTCGGCAAGCTCCCGCTCGTGCATGGCGAGGAATTCGGCTTCCTGGTCGCGCAGGCGCTGTTCATAGCGTGCGCGCTCCTCGGCGAAGGGTTCCATTTCGCGGATGCGGGCGTTCTGCTCCTCCTTTTCTTGGGAGAGAGAGATCGCTCTCGCGCGTTCTTCCTCCGTGAGCGAGAAGAGCGTTTCGCCCGCGGACTGCCGCGCCTGTTCCGCCGCGCGACGCTGCTGTTCTTCCTCGAAACGGCGTTGCTCCTCCTCGAGGCGGCGTTGTTCGGCTTCCGCTGCAAGACGCTGTTCTTCCTCGCGGCGCTGCTGTTCTTCTTCGATGCGCTGTTGTTCTTCCTCTTCGAGGCGGCGCCGTTCGGCTTCCGCTGCAAGACGCTGTTCTTCTTCGATGCGCTGTTGTTCGGCTTCCGCTGCAAGACGCTGTTCTTCCTCGTAGAGCTGCCGGCTCTCGTCCGCCTGTTCCGTCAGCATTTTGGAAGGGGTTTCTTCGGGCACGGTTTCGGAAGCTACCGCTGCGGCTGCCCTGGTTGCCTCGGCTGCCTCGCGTTCCTCTTCACGTTTCCGCTCCTCTTCGGCGAGGGCGAATTCCCGCTCGAGCAACTCCTGTTCCCGTTTGGTTCCCGCTTCCTCTCTCGCGCGCAGGACCTCTTCCCGCACGCGGAGGGATTCCTCATATCTTGCCCGTTCCGCTTCGAAGGCGGCGCGCTGCGCGTCGAGGTCGTCCGTGCCGTTCTCTTCGGGGACCTCGTCGTAGTCGCCGTACTCCTCATGTTCGGGAACGCGGGAGGTGGACTGTTTGAGGACGCGCATGTCCACGGCAGAGGGGGCGGGCTGTGCAAAGTCGAACGCCTTGTCCGAGATCAAGCTGTCGATGACGGTGCGGGAGTACTCCCATTCCGTCTGGTTGCGCTCGGCGATCTCCTTGCCTTCGTCCGTGAGCGAGAAGTACTTTCTTCTTCCGCCGCTCACGGAGCCTCCCCAATAGGAAGTGATATAGCCGTCCTTTTCCAGGCGCTTGAGCGCGCTGTAAAGGGAGGGCTGCTTTAAGCTGTACTGGCCGTGGCTCTTATGCTCGATCTCGGCAATGATCTCATAGCCGTACTTATCTCCGTCATAGAGAGAACGGAGAATGATGGTGTTGATGTGCCCGCGGATGAGGTCGGAACTGATGGCGGGCTGTTCCTTCTTGTCCTCGTCCTCGTCCTTCTCCTCTGCCTCCGCCGGTTCCTGCGCGCCTTCATCCTCAAGTTCGTAAGAAGGCTCGTCGCTCTCCTCGTCCTCAAGTCTGTAAGAAGGCTCGTCGCTCTCCTCGTCCTCAAGTCTGTAAGAAGGCTCGTCGCTCTCCTCGTCCTCGGGATCGTAAGAAGGCTCGTCGCTCTCTTCGTCCTCAAGTCTGTAAGAAGGCTCGTCGCTTTCCTCGTCCTCAAGTCTGTAAGAAGGCTCGTCGCTTTCCTCGTCCTCAAGTCTGTAAGAAGGCTCGTCGCTCTCTTCGTCCTCAAGTCTGTAAGAAGGCTCGTCCGCGAAGGGATCGTCGGAGAGGGATGAGGAAACAAAGGGCAGACCGCTGTCCCCGTTACGATCCGCGTTGTCTAAGGACTCATCGTCGCTGTCGGGATCGAATCGGAAAAAATCCTGCTCCATATTGCTTCTCCTTTTGTTTTTCTGCCAATATTATACAACATATTTTCGGATATGTCAACTATGCAGAGTACTATGTCTGACAGAATTCTGTATTTTTTTCCATATTTTGTGTATTTTGTCAGACATAATTTCATAGATATTGAAAAATGGGGCTTATCCAAACGACACTCTTTATCGTGGGAACATGCATCGGCGCGGGCTTTTTGTCGGGCGCGGAGCTTGTGCGTTTTTTCCGTTTTCCCGACGCGCTCCTTTCCTTGTTCTTCTCCTTCGGGATCTTTTTTGCGCTCACGGCCTTTTTTCTGCTCCTGGGCAAAAAGCACGGGGGATATGTGGGAGCGACCGACGCCCTGTTTTCCCGCGGCGGGAAGTGGGTCCGCAGCGTCGTTTCGGCGCTCTCCTTCGTGCCCTGCGCGGGAATGCTGGCGGGGCTTGACGCGCTCTGCCCCGCATGCTCGCCTCTGATTTCCCTTGGCGGGCTTGCCGTCGTTCTGCTCTTTTTGCGCAAGGGGACGGGCGGGATCTCCCTGCTCAACTGCATCCTCGTGCCCGTCCTCGTCGCCTTTGTGCTCGCCTTTACGCGGGGCGGGACGCTCCCCTTCGGGCGCGTGCGGGGGATGGGGGTGCTGTACGCGGGGATGAACGTCTTGCTCGCCGCGCCCGTGCTGCTCGACGCGGGAAAGAGGGCAAAGCGCCCCGTTCTCTCCGCGCTGCTGGCAGGTGTGCTCGTTTTGCTCTGCGCCTGCCGTGTGCTCGGCGCCGTTTTCCGCGCGGGCGGGGAAGCCATGAACGCCGAGCTTCCCTTCTTGTACGTCATGCGCGGCGCACCCGCCTTTTACGTGGCGTCCGCGCTCGCCATTCTCACCTCGCTCGGCTCCGCGCTCTATCCGCTGCTCTCCCTCTGCGGCGCGCTCCCCGCGGGCGGAAAAAGAAACGCCGCAAGGGCCTTGGTCATCCTTGCGGCATTTGGTTCGTCGAGATTGGGTCTTTCGGGCATCGTCCGTGTGCTCTATCCCGTTTTGGGAGGCGTCGGGCTTGCCTTTTCAATTCTTTGTATTTTTTACGAGTATCTTTTCGAGAAGCACCACCAAAAAGTACATGGCGGCGGCAAGCGCGCACAGCACGACGGTCGCCGTCATCACAAGGTCCAGCTTAAACACCTGCCCGCCGTAGACGATGAGGTAGCCCAGCCCCGCGCGGGAAACGATATATTCGCCCATGATCGACCCGATCCAGCTCATGCCCACGGCGACCTTCAGCATGGAGATAAATGCCGCGCGCGATGAGGGGATGACGAGCTTGGTGAGGATCTGCCGTTTGCCCGCGCCCATGGAGCGCAGGAGCAGCAGCTTGTTTTCGTCCGTTTCGAGGAAGGCGGACAGGCTGTGCATGATCACGACGATGATGCCGACGAGGATCGTCATAAAGACGATCGCCTTGCTCCCCGTGCCGCACCAGATGATGATGAGCGGACCCATTGCGATCTTGGGCAGCGCGTTCAGAACGACGATATAGGGTTCGAGCACGCGGCGCAGAAGATCGCTCCACCAAAGGAGCAGCGCGATGGCATAGCCGAGGGCGACGGCGGCGGCAAAGCCGATGACCGTTTCGAGCAAGGTCACGCCGATGTGGTAGAAAAGGGTGCCCTCGGCATAGAGAGAGGCGAGGGTCGCCCCGATGCGGGAAGGGGAACTGACGAGAAAGGGGTCCGCCCAGCCGAGCCGTGTGCTCAGCTCCCAGAAAAGGAGAAAACAAAGGAGTAGTCCCACACGGAGCGACCAGACGATCGCCAGCCGTCTTTTGCGCTTTTTTTGCCAGAGGAGATGCTCTCCCGAGAAGTTTTTCGGATCGTGTTTCATGCGTTCAACTCCTTCCAGAGCAGTTCGAACCAGACGGAGAACTGCCTGTTCTCCCGCCGCTTGAGGGGGTCGTCCTCCCCGAAGCCGAGGGAATGGGTATGCGCGACGCGGGCAGGGCGTCCCGTGAGCACGATCACGCGGTCGGCAAGCGAGATCGCCTCGGAGATGTCGTGCGTGATGAGGAGGGCCGTCTTGTGCTCCCTGCGGATGATGCCCGCGACGTCCTGCGTCACGTTGAGCCGCGTCTGGTAGTCGAGTGCGGAGAACGGCTCGTCGAGGAGAAGGATGTCGGGGCCGGGGGCAAGGGTGCGGATGAGCGCCGCCCGCTGCCGCATGCCGCCCGAAAGCTCTGCGGGGTAACTCCCCAAAAACTCCTTCAAACCGTACTTTTCGGCGAGTTTTTTGGCCTCTTCCCGCGCTTCGGACGTCAGTTTCTTTTGGATCTCGAGGGGAAGCAGGATGTTCTTTTCGATGGTGCGCCACGGAAAAAGCTCATCGCGCTGGAGCATATATCCCACGGAGCCGCGGCGCGTCACCGTGCCCTCGGAGGGCTTGAGAAGCCCCGCCGCAAGGGACAAGAGCGTACTTTTGCCGCAGCCCGACGGTCCGATCATGGCGACGAATTCGCCTTCCGATATCTCGAAGCTCAGCCCTTCGGTCGCAACCGTTTCCCCGCGCACGGTATGGTATATCAGTTTGACGTTATCGAACGTCAGGATCTTCTCTTTCATGATGTTTTTCCTTTGGAGGCCTATGCCGCCCCGCAAGGAGGGGGCGGAGGATCATTTGTTCAGGCTCTCGTAAACTTCTTTTGCGAAGGAATTGTCCGTCAGCTTGGTAAAATCTCCGCGGGTGGGCAGCTCGCCCGCCGCCGCGATGATGTCTTGCAGACGGTCAAAGCTCGCTTGGGTCATCTGCATATCCTTCTGCCACGAGTCGATGCGCTTGTAGCTCTTTACGCTCGTCGTGATGGAGGCATAGGAGGTGTCCGGGAATTGTTTGTACAGATAGGTCGCCACTTCGTCGTCATCGGTCTTTTCCGCGAATTCGATCGCCCGCATGATCGCCCGCAAGAAGCCTTTGGCGGTCTCGCCGTTCTTGTCGAGCCAGCTGCGCTTGGCGATGAAGGAAGTGTAGGGCACCTCGCCCGAAGCGTCGCCGACGGCTGCCACGATATATCCCTTGCCCTCTGCCTGCACCTCGGAGGCGGTGGGTTCGAAGATGGTGCAGTAATCGGCGGTCCCTTCGAGGAAGGCTGCCGTCATGTTGTTGAAAGAAACGCCGAAATTGAGGTTGATGTCCTCTTTCGTAAAGCCGTTCTCTTTGAGCACATACTCAAAGGTCATGGCGGGTACGCCGCCTTTGCGGCCCGCGAGGATCTCCTTGCCCTTGAGGTCGGTCCACTTGAAGTCGGGTTCCTCGTGGCGGGATACCAGGAAGGAGCCGTCCCGCTTGGTGAGCTGTCCGAACACGGTGGGCAGGTCGCTTGCTCCGCCGAGCTGCACATAGAGCGCCGCCTCGGGACCGCAGAAGCCGATGTCGGTGTCGCCCGAGAGAACGGCAGACATCACGTTGTCGGCGCCGCCGCCGTTGGTAAGCTCGATCTTTAAGCCCTCTTCCTCAAAATAGCCGAGGGACTCGGCGAGGTACATGGGCGCATAGAAGATGGAGTGCGTCACCTCGTTGACGCGCAAAGTTTTTATGTCCCCGTCTGTCTCGCGGCAGGCGGAGAGGGGAAGCAGGGCGAACAGCCCCGCCGCAAACAGCGTAAGTATTTTTTTCATTGCTTTTCTCCGAAAATTTTAGGATAATATATCCTATGTCGCGGCGGGAATAATTGACAATCGGGCGGGAAAGGGATATAATGGAAAGGATCACGCCCGGCAGGTGAAAAGATGAAAGAGATGCAAACGACGTACGACCCCAAGGAATTCGAGGACCGCATCTACGCGGATTGGTTGGAGAGCGGCTGTTTCCATGCGGAGATCGATCCCAAAAAGGTGCCTTTTACGGTGATGATGCCGCCTCCCAACATCACGGGGCAGCTCCACATGGGGCATGCCATGGATGAAACCATGCAGGATACCGTTGCCCGCTTCAAGCGGATGCAGGGTTATTCCGTCCTGTGGCTCCCCGGCACAGACCATGCGTCGCTTGCGACCGAACATAAAATCGTGGAAAAACTCCGCGAAGAGGGGACAAGCAAGGAATCCTTGGGCAGAGAGGAATTTTTGCGCCGCGCGTGGGCGTGGAAGGAGCAATACGGCGGGAAGATCATCGGGCAGCTCAAAAAGTTAGGCTGTTCCTGCGATTGGTCGCGCCTTGCCTTCACCCTCGACGAACGCTGTTCCCGCGCGGTGCGCGAGGCGTTCTGCCGCCTCTATGAAAAGGGGCTTATCTACCGCGGGAGCCGCATCATCAACTGGTGCCCCGATTGCCGCACGGCGCTCTCGGACGAGGAAGTCGCCTATTCGGAGGACCGCGGCAATTTCTGGTACTTCCGCTATCCCGTGAAGGATTCGGACGATTCCATCACGATCGCCACCACCCGCCCCGAAACGATGCTCGGCGATACGGCGGTCGCCGTCAACCCGGAGGACGGGCGCTATGCCCATCTCGTGGGCAAGACCCTCGTGCTGCCCCTCGTCGGCAGGGAGATCCCCGTCGTTGCCGACAGCTATGTGGATATGGAATTCGGCACGGGCGCAGTGAAGATCACCCCCGCCCACGACCCCAATGACTTCGAGGTGGGGCTTCGCCACAACCTGCCGATGATCAAGGTCATGAACGACGACGGCAGCATCAACGAACAGGGCGGGAAGTTCTGCGGGCTTGACCGCTACGAGGCGAGAAAGCGCATCGTCGGGGAGATGGAGGCGCTCGGCCTGCTGGTAAAGATCGAACCGCACACCCACAACGTGGGACACTGCCACCGCTGCAACGCGACGCTCGAACCCATCGTTTCCAAGCAGTGGTTCGTCAGCATGAAGCCGCTCGCAAAGCCCGCGATCGACGCGGTCGTCAAGAACAAGACCAAGTTCACGCCCGACCGCTTTGCCAAAATTTACTTTAATTGGCTGGAAAACATCCGCGATTGGTGCATTTCCCGCCAGCTTTGGTGGGGACACCGCATTCCCGTCTGGTATTGCGAATGCGGCGAAGCGATCTGTTCCCGCGAAACGCCCTCCGTCTGCCCCAAGTGCGGCAGCACCCGCCTGACGCAGGAGGAGGATTGCCTCGACACATGGTTCTCCTCGGCGCTTTGGCCCTTCTCGACGCTCGGCTGGCCGGAGGAAACTCCCGATTTCAACTATTTTTACCCGACCGACGTGCTCGTCACGGGGTACGACATCATTCCCTTCTGGGTGATGCGCATGATGTTCTCGGGGCTGGAACATACGGGCAAGGTCCCGTTCCGCGACGTGCTCATCCACGGGCTTGTGCGGGACGAGCAGGGCCGCAAGATGAGCAAATCGCTCGGCAACGGCATCGACCCGCTCGAGATGATCGAAAAATACGGCGCGGATTCCCTCCGCCTTTCCCTGCTGATGGGCGTGGCGCCTGGCAACGACACCCGCTTCACCGATACGAAGGTGGAGTGGTCGCGCAACTTCATCAACAAGGTCTGGAACGCCTCCCGCTTTGTGCTCATGAACGCCAAAGGGGAGAAGATCCCCAAGCTCGAGGACATCAAGCTGCAACCCGCCGACCGCTGGATCATTTCGCGGCTGATGTCCACGGTGCGCGAGGTGACCGTGGCGATGCAGAAGTACGATCTCGGCATCGCGGCGGACAAGCTCACGGACTTCGTGTGGGAGGACTTCTGCGATTGGTACATCGAGCTGTCGAAGCCCGCCCTCTACGGCGAGGACAAGGAGAAAAAGCGTGCGCAGCTCGGCGTGCTCATGTATGTGCTCGGGGATACGCTCAAACTGCTGCATCCCTTCATCCCGTTCGTCACCGAGGAGATCTACGGCTACCTGCCGGGGACCAAGGGGAGGATCGTGACGGCGGATTATCCCCGCTACAATACGAAGTATGCCTATAAGAAGGAGGCGAAGGCGTTCGAGGGGGTCATCGACCTCATCAAGACGGTGCGCGCCATGAAGGTGGCGGTCAACTGTCCGCCCGCCAAGAAAGTGCATCTGTTTCTGATCACCGAGCAAAAGCGGCTTGTCACGGTCAACAAGAGCGCCATCCTGCGGCTCGCGGGCGCGAGCGAGATCGATCTTGTGGCGTCGGGCGCCGACGCGGGCGAAAAGACGGTGTCGCAGGTGTGCGAACTCGGGCACCTGTTCGTGCCGCTCGGGGAACTCGTCGACATCGAAGTGGAGCGCGCGCGCCTCGAAAAGGAGCTTGAGCGCGTGGAAGGAGAGATCGCCCGCGCGGGCGGGAAGCTCGCCAACAACAATTTCGTGGCAAAGGCGCCCAAGAAAGTGGTGGACGATGAGCGCGCCAAGCTCGAAAAGTTCATCGACATGAAAAAGAAGATCGAAAAACAGCTCTCCGACCTGTGAGCCAAATTTACCCCCCTCCGATGCCGAAAGGGTTTCTGAGAACCCCTCAGGCTCGGCTAACGCCTCGCCAGCTCCCCTGCAAGGGGCGCCAAGTCCTCCGTTACCTTCGGTGAACTTTCTCACACAGGTAGACTCTTCATATATAATAATGTAATGTCCCGCATGCGGCGGGACTTTTTTTGCCTTTTCCCTAATTTTTTCCAAACGATTGACAAAATCCGCAAACAATGGTATGATGAACGCGGGAAAGGAAGCATACTTTCTAAGGGAAAGAGGTTTCATGAAGGATTTTATCGTCAAGGATGAAGAATCGCTCAAGCGGGCGATCGTGCGGGTGCGTGCCGCGCAGGAAAAATATTCCGTTTACACGCAGGAGCAGGTCGATAAAATTTTCTATGCGGCCGCGGTCGCCGCGAACAGGGCGCGTATCCCGCTCGCAAAACTTGCGGTAGAGGAAACGGGCATGGGGGTCGTGGAGGACAAGGTCATCAAAAACCACTATGCCTCCGAATATATCTACAACGCCTATAAAAACGAGAGGACCTGCGGCGTCATCGAGCGGGACGAACAGGGCGGCTATACCCGCATCGCGGAACCGATCGGCGTGATCGCGGCGATCATTCCCACCACAAATCCCACTTCGACCGCGATCTTCAAGTGTCTTTTGTGCTTAAAGACCCGCAACGGCCTTATCATCTCTCCCCACCCCCGCGCGAAAAAGAGCACCATCGAGGCGGCGCGGATCGTTCTCGAGGCCGCCGTGAAAGCGGGCGCTCCCGAGGACATCATCGGCTGGATCGACATGCCGACGGTCCCGCTCTCGGGCATGGTGATGCGGGAATCGGATATGATCCTCGCCACGGGCGGGCCGGGCATGGTGCAGGCGGCGTATTCTTCGGGCAAACCCGCCCTCGGCGTGGGCGCGGGGAACACCCCCGCGGTCATCGACGAAACCGCCGACATCCGTCTTGCCGTTTCCTCTATTTTGCACAGCAAGACCTTTGATAACGGCATGATCTGCGCTTCCGAGCAGTCGGTCATCGTCCATCAAAAGGTCTACGAAGCGTTCCGGACGGAGCTGCGGCTCCGCGGCGGCTATATCCTTACCCCCGAAGAAACGGAGAAGGTGCGCAAGACCATCATCATCAACGGCGCGCTCAATTCGCGCATCGTCGGGCAGAGCGCCCACACCATCGCGGAACTTGCGGGCTTCGAAGTGCCGAAGGAAACGCGTGTGCTCGTCGGCGAGGTGGAATCGGTCGACCTATCGGAGGAATTTGCCCACGAAAAGCTCTCCCCCGTGCTTGCGATGTACCGCGCCGAAAGTTTTGAGGACGCGGTCAGCAAGGCGGACCGCCTCATCCGCGACGGCGGCTTGGGACACACCGCCGCTATCTATCTCGATGTGGAGCGCGGGCGGGAGAAACTTGAGGCTTTCCGCGAGAGAATGCGCGCCTGCCGCATCGTGGTAAATTCGCCCTCCTCGCACGGCGGCATCGGCGATCTTTACAATTTCCGCTTCCCGCCGTCGCTCACCCTCGGCTGCGGAAGCTGGGGCGGCAACTCCGTTTCGGAGAATGTGGGAGTCAAGCACCTCATCAACATCAAGACGGTAGCGGAAAGGAGAGAAAACATGCTTTGGTTCAGAGCGCCCGAAAAAGTCTACTTCAAACGCGGCTGTCTTGCCTCCGCGCTGAAAGAACTTTCCACGGAATATCACAAGAAAAAGGCGTTCATCGTCACCGATTCCTTCCTGTACGAGAGCGGTTTTACCAAACAGATCGAAAAAGTTTTGAGCGCAGAGGACATTTCCTTCACGACGTTTTTCCATGTCGCGCCCGACCCCACACTCGCATGCGCGCGGGAGGGAGCGGAGCTGGCGCGGTCGTTTGCGCCCGACGTCATCATTGCGGTGGGCGGCGGCTCGCCCATGGACGCGGCGAAGATCATCTGGATGCTCAATGAGCACCCCGGGGTCGCCTTTGAGGACATGGCGATGCGCTTCATGGACATCCGCAAGCGCGTTTACACCTTCCCCAAGATGGGGGAAAAGGCGATGTTTGTCGCCGTTCCCACCACGGCGGGCACGGGCAGCGAAGTCACGCCCTTCGCCGTCATCACCGACGAAAAGACGGGCACGAAGTACCCGCTCGCCGATTATGCGCTCATGCCGAACATGGCGGTCGTGGACGCCGACCTCATGATGAACATCCCCAAGGGACTGACTTCCTGCGCGGGGATCGACGCCGTCAGCCATGCCTTGGAGGCGATCGCCTCGGTCATGGCGACCGATTTTACCAACGGACTTGCAAAGGAAGCGCTCAAAATTTTGTTTGAATATCTTCCCCGCGCCTACGAAAAGGGGGCGGAGGACCCGCTCGCACGCGAAAAAGTGGCGAATGCGGCGACAATGGCGGGCATGGCGTTTGCGAACGCCTTCCTCGGCGTGTGCCACTCCATGGCGCACAAGCTCGGTTCCTATTTCCACGTCGCGCACGGCATGGCGAACAGCCTGCTGCTCGAACAGGTCATCCGCTTCAACAGCAGCGAGGCGCCTGCCAAGATGGGGACTTTCCCCCAGTATGCTTATCCGCAATGCCGCGCCAGATATGCCAACGCCGCCCGCGTTCTCGGGTGCAAGGGAAAAACGGACGAGGAGCTTGTCGAGGCGCTCATCCGTAAACTGCGCGCGCTTCAGGACGCCATCGGACAGCCCGTGACGATACGGGAGGCGCTGGAAGGGAAGTACACCGAGGAGCAATTCCTCGAAAAACTCGACGAGATGACGGAGGCGGCGTTCGACGACCAATGCACGGGCGCCAATCCCCGCTATCCGCTCATGAGCGAGATCAGGCAAATGTATCTGAACGCCTACTACGGAGCAACGCGGAAATGACCGTAAGGTTGGTTGGATGCGGAATTTCGGCTTCCCCATATAGCTCTTCGCATCAGTGCCAATCCGCGAAGAGCGGGGGAGGGCGGCGCAGCTTTTGACGCTGCGCCGCTTTTTTGTGCGCCGTTTTGCCGATACGCCCCCTTGAAACCCTCGCCGATTGACCCGTTAGCATAGTACTATGTCAGACATAATACTATGTAAACTGCCAAAAAACAAAAAGAAAGGCGCTTTTTGAAGCGCCTTTCTCAAAATAATTGTAATTTACAGGGGGGAAACGACGATCTTGATCTTTGCCGTCACGCCTTCCGCAAAGCGGATCTCCGCCTCGTATTCACCCACGTTTTTGAGAGGCTCTTTGGTGACGATGCGCTTTTTCTCCACTTCGTAACCGAGTTCCGAGAGGGCGGAAGCGATCTTTTCGTTGGTGACGGAGCCGAACACTTTGCCGTTTTCGCCTGCGCGGATGGAAACGGGCACCGTGACGCCGTTGAGTTTTGCCGCCAGCTCTTTTTGCGCGCGGATGCTCTCCGCCTTATGAAATTCGTCCGCCGTCTTTTTCTGGCGGATCTCATTGATGCCCGAAGAAGTTGCGATCTCCGCAAGTCCCTTTTTGAGCAGGAAATTCTTCGCGTAACCGTCTGAAACTTCCAAAATATCTCCTTTTTTGCCGCTGCCTTTTACGTCTGCTTTGAGGATGACCTTCATGATATTATCTCCTTTGGTATATTGTAACAGAGGGGCGGGCGCTTGTCAACCTTTTCCGATAAAATTCGCAAAAGCGCGCATAATAGGAGGGAAGGAGGCAGAATATGGAGCACGAGATCAACCGCGGCGTTTCCTGCGGCGTTACCGAGTGCCGTTTCAACCAAGACGGCATGCATTGCGAGCTTGACAGGATCCATGTGGGCAATACCTGCGACTGCGAGCATTGCACCTGTTGCGACAGCTACCAGAAGCGCAGATAAGCGCATAAAAAAATTTCGGGCTGCGCAAGATGTCTGTTGGCGGGGATCCGCTTTCAGATAGAGCTTTTGGATGACGTTCCGTCATGCAAAAGCGCGTGGGGGACGTCTTTGGCGTCCCCCTAAATCTTTTACATTTTTCGCCGTCGGCCTTCATATATGTGATTTGTGAAGGCTTGGAAATTTTTCAAAACGGTCCTTCCCTTTTTGCTTGCCGCTGTGCTTGTCGCCGCCTGTGCGTTCTATCCGAAGGAGAAGGCGGAAACGGTCGCGCCGCGTGTCGTGCGGGTGTGGAACGTGGACACCTTCGAGGGGGGAAAGGGGTCGCGGACCTCCTTTCTCAAATCGGTCGCGCGGCGGGTGGAAGAGGGGGCGGAGGGCCTGTATTTCCTCGTGACCTCGCTCACGGAAGAGGGCGCGCGGCAGGCGTTTCTCGGCGGAGAGCGCCCCGATCTGCTCTCCTTCGGCGTCGGGCTGTCCGAGTTTGCCGAATGCGCCCTGCCGCTTCCCTATCATTTTGCGGGGGGCGAGCTTGGCGGGCACGCGCTCGCCTATCCGTGGTGCGCGGGCAGGTACTATCTCTTTTCTCTTACGGACGACTTCGGCGGAGAGGGAAAGACGGCGATCTCCTGCGGCGGGAGCAATCTTCCCGCTCTCTCTGCCGCGGTCGAGGGGATCGCGGGGGAGGAATTGCCCTCCCTGACCGCCTACACCCGCTTTTTGGGCGGGGAGTTCCGCTATCTTCTCGGCACGCAGCGGGACGTCTGCCGTTTTCTGGCGCGGGGGGTCACCGTGTATTCCAAGCCGCTCGACGGCTACTGCGACCTCTTCCAATATATCTCCGTGCTCTCCGCCGAAAAGAGGGAGGACTGCCTGCTCTTTCTCGGGGAGCTGCTCTCCGCGCGCACACAGGAGGCGCTGTCCTCGCTCGGCATGTTCCCGCCCGCCCAAACGGCGGCGAAGCGCACCCCCGTCGCCTTTCTCTCGGCGGAGGGGCGGGAGGAGCTGTTGGCGGCGGTCCGCAGCGGAAAAAATCCCGAAAAATTTCTGAAAAGTATTTGAATTCGACGGCAAAGTATGTTAGAATGAAAAGGAGAGTAAAGTGGAGCATTTTGCGGAACTTTGCGCGCGCTTCCCGAAGGTCGTCTGGGAGAGGGAGTTTTCCTTTGCAAGGCACACCACGATCGGCTGTGGGGGGACCGCTTCCCTCGCCGCCTCTCCCGCGGATCTCGAAACCGCGGCGGAGCTGATCGCCTATCTTCGGCGGTCGCACATTCCCCACTGCTTTTTGGGCGCGGGGGCGAACGTGCTTCCCGCGGACGGGCGGTTCGAAGGGGTCGTCGTGCGCTTCTGCCGCCTGAAAACCCTCTATGCGGACGGCGAAACGATCTATGCGGGCGCAGGGGTCACGGGCGGGGCGCTTTTGCGCTTTGCCGAAGCGAACGGCCTCGGCGGGCTGGAGTGTTTTACGGGCATTCCCATGACGGTCGGCGGCGGTGTGACCATGAACGCGGGGGTCGCCGAAGGACATTTTTCGGACGTCGTGACGGGGGTCGTCGGCGTGCGGGAGGGCAGGATCGCGGTATTTTCGCGGCGGGATTGCGCTTTTTCCGAAAAAACAAGCATTTTCGGGAACGGGACCGCCGTCATCGGCGCATACTTAAAGGGGAGCGCCTCCTCGCCGCAGGAGATCGCCGAGCGCCGTGCGCACTTCCGTGCCGCGCGGGCGCACCTGCCGCGGGGCAGGAGCATGGGCTGCGTGTTTGTCAATCCCGAAGGGGACTTTGCGGGGCGCCTCATCGCCCAATGCGGCTTAAAGGGGACGCGCGTCGGCGGGGCGGTGGTTTCCTGCGGACACGGGAATTTCATCCTCAACGAGGGCGGGACGTCCGCAGACGTTTCCGCGCTCATCGCGCTCATCCGCGAAGAAGTGCTGCGGCAGACGGGCATCCTGCTCCGCGAGGAGATCCGCCGCCTGCCTTAACATAGATACATACTTCACGATCACGGACGGAAAGTAACAAAGGCAATGAAACTTACGGCAGATCTGCATACGCATACGAGATATTCGGACGGCCACTGCACGGTGGAGGAGCAGGCGGCGCGGGCAAAGGAGCTGGGACTTGCCGCGTTTGCGCTCACCGATCACGGCTTTACCCATCTCGTTCTCGGCTTAAAGAGAAAAGAAAAGGAACGCTACACGCAGGAGATCAAGGCGGCGGAGCAAAAATACGGCGTCAGGATCCTTGTCGGCGTCGAGGAAAACATCCTCGGCAGGCAGGGGACGGGCGGGCTTACGCCGCAGGAACTTGCGGGGTTCGACATCTATCTTGCGGGGTTCCACGTCATGAGCGCCCACGAGAGCCTGCGCGATTGGTGGAACGGCTGGCGGGGGTACCTCAGCTATAATATGGGATTTCATCTCAAGGGACGGCTGGTCAGGGAACAGACGCAGGCGTACATCAATACCGTAAAAAAGAACCCCGTAGACATCCTCACGCACATCAATTTCCAGTGCTTTGCCAACGCGCTCGAGGTGGCGAAGTGCTGCGCCGACTACGGCACTTATGTGGAGATCAGCGGCAAAAAGACGCACTTTACCGATGAGGAACTCAACGACATCGTGCAAAAGACGTCCGCCCGCTTTTTGGTGAATTCGGACGCGCATTCCCCCGCGCGCTTGGGGGACATCGCGCTCGCGGAGGAGCAGATCGCGCGGGTCGGCGTACCCTTGGAGCGCATCGACAACATCGGCGGCAGAATGCCCGTGCTGCGGCTTGCGGAGTACAAGAAGAGCCATTTATAAAATTTGGAAAGGAAACCGCCATGAGTTTTACGCAGGAGATCAAGAGAGAACTCATCAAAAGCGCCCCGCAGACGCAGCGGGAAAGCCTTTCTCTGTTCTGCGGCGTTCTCGATACGGGCGGAAGGGCGGAGCGCGGCGGATATTCGCTTGCCATCGAGAACGAGAGCACGGCGCAATATCTTTTGGCGCTTGCCGAGAGCGGCGGCGCCCGCATGACGCTCACGGAGGCGGCGTTCGATCCCAAACACGGCAGGGACAAGCTCACTTTCTTTTTGGAGGGAGCGCGGGAGCTTCCCGCGGAGAGAACGGAGGCGGAGCGGCTCGCCTATCTCAAAGGGGCGTTCCTCGGGGGCGGGAGCTGTACGCTACCGCATACGGGCAAAAAGACGGGTTTCCATCTCGAGTTCGAACTCCCTCCCGCAAATACGGAGCGGTTCGCAACGGTCTTGGACGAACTGCAATTCGTGTACGGCGTCACCGAGCGGGGCGAGCGCGCCGTGGTGTATATCAAGAGCCGGGAAGCGATCTCCGATTTTCTCTCCGTCGTCGGCGCCGGGAACGCGCTTGCGCGCTTCAATGCGGTTTCCGCCGAGCGGGAAGAGAGCAACCGCGAAAACCGCGCGCTCAACTGCTCGTCGGGGAATGCCGACAGGGCCGCGATCGCCAGTGTGGAGCAGGTGCGCCGTTTTTCGGCGCTCAAGCGGTCGGGCAGGCTGGACGAGTTTCCCGCCGTCCTGCGGGAAGCGGCCGAGGCGCGGCTGTCCCACCCCGAGCTATCCTTGGGCGAACTTGCGGGCACGCTCGGGCTTACGAAGTCCTGCCTCAACCACCGCTTCCGCAAGCTGATGGAATATTACAGAAAAGGTTGATTCTTTTCGCAGAAAAGAATTTTGTGAACGCTTATGGTCGATTTTGTTCATTTACATCTGCATACCGAGTACAGCCTTCTGGACGGCGCCGTCAAAGTGGACGAGCTGGTCGAACACTGCAAGAAGAACGGCATCTCCGCCGTGGCGGTGACCGATCACGGCAACATGTACGCCTCCCTCTATTTTGCCGAGGAATGCAAAAAACGGGGGATCAAGTACATCATCGGCTGTGAATTCTATGTGGTGGACGACATGAAGGTCAAAAACAGCCAGCATGCCGACCACCTCATTCTGCTTGCCAAGAACAAGGCGGGCTACGTCAATCTTGTCCAGATGGACTCCGCCGCCTTTGTGGACGGCTTCTATTACCGCCCGCGCATCGACTACAAGATGCTCAAAGAGCATTCCGAGGGGGTCATCTGCCTCACCGCCTGTCTTGCGGGGCGGCTTTCCCGCCTCCTGATGGCGGGGGACTACGACGGCGCCAAGCGGTTCGTGCTCTCCATGCGGGACATCTACGGCGAGGACTTTTACATAGAGATCCAGGATCACGGCATTCCCGAACAGAGAGAGATCCTTCCCCTGATGGTGCGGCTGTCGGAGGAAACGGGCATCCCGCTCGTCGCCACCAACGACGTGCACTATCTGCACAAAGAGGATTGGGAGATGCAGGATGTGCTGATGTGCATCCAGATGAAAAAGACCCTCGACGATCCCGCGCGGATGAAGATGGAAACGCACGAGTTCTATATGAAGTCGGGGGAGGAGATGGCGGCGCTCTTTCCCGATCTTCCGCAGGCGATCGCAAACACCCGCGTCATCGCGGACAAGGTGTCCGACACGGATACGCCCTTCAACTTGAAATCCGACGGCTCGCCCGTCTACGACAAATCGCTCATCCCGCTCTACACGGCGGACGACGGCACGCCCTCGCCCGAATTTTTGACCCGCCTCACCTGGGAACGGCTGCCGAAGCGCTATCCCGTCATCACCGAAGAGATCAAAAAGCGGGTGGAATACGAGCTTTCGGTCATCATCAAGATGGGCTTTGCCGACTATTTCCTCATCGTCTGGGACTATATCAATTGGTCGCGCGAGCACGACATCCCCGTGGGTCCGGGCAGAGGTTCGGGCGTGGGGAGCATCGTCGCCTATTCCATCGGCATCACCAACGTCGATCCCCTCAAATACGACCTGCTCTTCGAGCGCTTCTTGAATCCCGACCGCGTTTCGATGCCCGACTTCGACGTCGACTTCTGCACCGAGCGGAGAGGGGAAACGATCGAGTATGTGCGGCAGCGCTATCATCCCGAAAACGTGGCGCAGATCGTCACGTTCGGAACGCTCGCCTCCCGCGCCGTCATCAAGGACGTCGGGCGGGTGATGCGCGTGCCCTATTCCGAAACCGACCGCGTCACCAAACTCATGGACGGCAGGTCGACCATCCGCGAGCTTTTGGGACTTGACATCGAAAAATGCAGACGAAAGGCCGCCGAAACGGAGGGGGATGAGGACAAGCACGGCGAAGCGCTCAAAAAGCTCGCCGACCAGGAGGGCAAGCGGAACGCCGAATTTATCGAGATCTACGAGAGCGACGAGAACCTGAAGCGGGTCATCGACATGGGGCTTAAGCTCGAGGGCATGCCCCGCAACACCTCCATGCACGCGGCGGGCGTCGTCATCTGCCGCAAGCGCATCGCGGACAACGTGCCGCTCTCCCGCAACGACGAGGACATCACCACGCAGTTCGACATGAAGGAAGTGGAGTCCATCGGCATGCTCAAGATGGACTTTTTGGCGCTCACCACCCTCACGGACATCAAAAAGACCCTCGATTATATCTATGAGGACTACGGCAGAAAGATCGAGTTCGACCAGAACTGCGACGATCCGGGCGCCTACGCCCTCATCTGCGAGGGGGACACGGACGCCGTGTTCCAGCTTGAACAAGGGGGGATGAAGCGGTTCATGAAACAGCTTCAGCCCAACTGCCTCGAGGACCTCATCGCGGGCATCTCCCTCTACCGCCCGGGGCCGATGGATTTCATCCCCGCCTACCTCAAAAACAGGAGCGACCCGAAAAGCATCACCTATCTCACGCCCCTTCTCAAGCCCATTCTCGAAAAGACCTACGGCGTCATCATCTATCAGGAGCAGGTCATGCAGATCTTCCAGAATCTCGCGGGCTACTCGCTGGGGCAGGCGGACCTCGTGCGCCGCGCCATGGCGAAGAAGCACCTCTCCGAACTGATGGCGCAGAAGGACAAGTTCATCTACGGCGACGTGGACAAGGAGGTGGGCAAGGACAAGGACGGAAATCCCGTCTACGGCAACATCACGGGCTGCGGGGCGCACGGCATCTCCCCCGAGATCGCCGCCGAGCTTTTCGGACAGATGGAGAGCTTTGCAAGCTACGCCTTCAACAAATCCCACGCGGCGGCGTACGCCGTCATCGCCTACCAGACGGCGTACCTCAAAAAATATTATCCCAAGGAATTCCTCGCGGGCGTCCTCAACAACCGCATCACCAAGATCGACGAGATCGCCAAGTACATCGTGTACATGAAGGAGAAGAACATCGCGGTCTACCCGCCCGACGTCAACCGCTCCAAGGCGTACTTCTCGGTGGAGGGCGGCGGCGTCCGCTTCGGGCTGTGCGCGCTCCGCGGCGTCGGGATCGCCGCCATGGAGGAAGTCATCGCCGAACGCACCCAAAACGGGCAGTTCAAGGACTTTGGCGACTTTTTGATGCGCTGCACCAAGTTCGTCAACAAGCGCATGGTGGAGGCGCTCATCTACGGCGGCGCCTTCGACGGCTTCGGCAAGCACCGCTCGCAGTACGGCGCGGTGTACGAGGAACTCATGAAGCGCATCGCGGGCATGGACAAGCAGAAGAGCGGCGCGCAGATGTCCCTGTTCGGCGATATTTTGGAGGAAACGGCGCCCGAGGTGCACTATCCCGACATCGAAGAGTGGCAGACTTCCGAGCTGCTCTCCCGCGAAAAGGACGTGCTCGGCGTGTACGTCAGCGGACATCCCTTCCGTCCCTTCGCCAAGTATTTCCGCGATTGCTCCTTCCACTGCGGCATGCTCGCCGACTTCGAGGAGGACGAGGAAACGGGGGACAGGACCTATCACCAGATCAAAAACGGCCAGCCCGCCACGATGGGGGGGCTTATCTCGGGCGTGAAAAAGATCAGCACCAAGGGGGGCGCGCTCATGGCGTTCGTCACGGTGGAGGATCTCTACGGCAGCATCGACTGCCTTGCCTTCCCCAAAATTTACGAAAAGGCGCGCGGCTTTTTGCGGCAGGACGTCGTCGTGCGGGTGGCGGGGAAGCTCAGCATCGATCCCGACAAGCTGCCTGTGATCGTGCTCGACAGCATCGAAGAGTTCGAAGCGCGGCCCGCGGAGCAGCCCGCCCCGTCCGCGGGGAAGACGGAGCAGGTGCTCTGGCTGGACGCCCGCGCCCTCGGCGAAGAGGATTTCGGGGAACTCTCCGAGATGCTCGCGGGGTATGAAGGCGCCACGACGGCGAAGATCCTGCACGGCGGGAAGCGGTACGAACTCAAAGTCAACGTATCGCGGGCGTTCCTCGCGGAACTGCGCACTTTTTTGCCCGAGAACGCCATAAAACTTTTATAAAAAAACGCCAAACTACTTGATTTTCCTTTTATTTTTGCTATAATGTTATGAGAACACGGAGGAGGATAGAAAAGAGATGAGAAGGATCGGGCTTTTGACGAGTGGCGGGGATTCTCCCGGCATGAACGCGGCGATCCGCGCGGTCGTCAGAACGGCGATTTATTACGGGATGGAGGTCTACGGCATCGAGCGCGGCTATGCGGGGCTGATCGAAGATACGATGGTGCCCATGGAGATGCGCTCGGTTTCGGACATCGTGCAGCGCGGCGGCACCAAGCTCAGGACGGCGAGATGCCTCGAAATGCTCACGGTGGAGGGGCAGAAGAAGGCGGTCTCCACGCTGGAAAAGCGGGGGATCGAGGGGCTTGTCGTCATCGGCGGCGACGGTTCGTTCCGCGGCGCGAAATGCCTGACGGAAAATTACGGCATCCCGACCATCGGCATTCCCGGCACCATCGACAACGACCTCGAATATACCGACTACACCCTCGGGTTCGATACGGCAGTCAACACCTGCAACGACGTGATCAACAAGCTGCGCGACACGATGAACAGCCACGAGCGCATTTCCGTCGTGGAGGTCATGGGCCGTCACTGCGGCGACATCGCCCTCTACACGGGCATCACCTCGGGCGCGGAGATCATCGTCGTCCCCGAGATCGCCTACGACATGGACGACATCGTCATGCGCATCAACCGCTCCCGCGCCAACGGAAAGCACTCCAACATCATCGTCGTGGCGGAGGGGGCGTGCAGCGCGGATGAATTCGCCAAGAAGCTGCAGGAAGTCACCACCTACAACGTGCGTTCCACGACGATCGGGCATATCCAGCGCGGCGGCTCCCCCTCGATGGCGGACAGAATGCTCGCGGCGCAATTCGGCAACAAGGCGGTGCGCCTCCTCAAAGACGGCATTGGCAACCGCGTGGTTGGCATCCACAAGAACGAGATCATCGACATGGACATCATCGAAGCGGTTTCCATGAAGAAGAAGTTCAACTACGAGCTTTATGAAACGTTGCAGATGATCTCGATGTGACCGCGGACGGAAATTTTACCGAAGAAGAGCCTTGCGGCTCTTTTTTCGTGCCCGCGGCATTTGCGCCTTGGGCGGAAGGCGCCCGCAATTTTACAAAAAGGAAAAAAATCTTTTGTGAACCTATTGAAATCGGAGCCAAAGTGTATTATAATAAGGTAGTCAGGCAGGATCTGCTTTGCCGCGCAAAGGGCGGAGCGGGATGCCGCGGCGCAGGGAGAAGAGGATGATATTAACGGTTTGCATGAGCCCGAGCATTGACGTCACCATCGAGCTGGACGCCCTCAACGTGGGGAAGGTGAATATCGTCAAGAGCAAGACGCTCTCCTTTACGGGGAAGGCGATCAATGTGGCGATCGGCGTTGCCCGCCTCGGTGCGGAGGCCCATACCACGGGTTTCATGTACAATGAGAACCGCGCCATGTTCGAGCACGCGCTCGACATCGAGGGCGTTCCCTTTACCTTTGTATGGAACAGCGGGCGGGTGCGCGAGAATTACAAGTGCATCGACAAGAGGAGCATGCTCACCGAGATCAACGACGTCGGCGGCGAGGTGGGGAACGAAAAACTCATCGAGCTGTTGCAGATGATCCGCAATCTCTCGTCGCGCGCGGAGGTCACCGTCATCTCGGGCAGCCTTCCCCGCGGCGTGGACGCCAGCTATTACCGCGAACTCTTCCGTGCGGTCGATCCCCGTTCGCGCAAGATCGTGGACACCGAGGGCGAACGCCTGTTCTCCGCGCTCGAAGCGGAGGTGGACCTCGCAAAGCCCAACCTCGAGGAGCTTGAGGAAACTTTGGGCAGGGAATTCAAGGACAAGGACGACATGCTCGCGGGCTGCTATGAACTTTTGGACCGCGGCGCGAAGTGCGTGCTGCTCTCTTTGGGCAAGCACGGCGCCGTCATCACCGACGGCACAAACAACTATTATTGTAAGAGCATCAACGTGGCGGTCAATTCCACGGTGGGGGCGGGGGACGGCATGGTCGCCGCCGCCGCAGTCATGATGAAGCAGGGCGCGGATCTTACGGAGATCTTGCGCGCGGGCGTCGCGGCGGGCACCGCCACGGTCACGACCTTCGGCACCGTTTCCTTCACGAAGAGCAAGTACGACGAGATCTACCAGAGCGTCGCCGTCACGAAATTTTAAGCGTTTTTGCGGCTCTTGCCCCGCGCGGGGGAGGGGATCGCAGAAAGCGCGCGCGGCGGCGCGGACCCCGGCCGCCCGCGTGAAAAAACGGCGCAGTTCGTTTCACGCTTAATATATTGAAAATCGTCTTTTTACCACAAGATATAGTGGTATCAAAAAAAATTTTTCCAAAATCTTGTGCCAAACACTTGACATCTTGTTCAATATGTAGTATGATAAAAACGTTCCCTTCGCGGGAACGTTTTTTACCGTAAGAGAGGGTGAAATTATGAAGATCATTAAGCGAAACGGCGCGGAAGAGGGGTTCGATCTCGGGAAGATCGTCAATGCCGTCCGCAAGGCAAACAACGAAGTCAGCGAGGAGAACCGCCTCACGGAGGAGCAGATCGCGCTCATCGCGGAGAAAGTGAAGGAGCTTGCGGGCGACCTCAACCGTGCGGTCAACGTGGAGGAAGTGCAGGACTTCGTCGAAAACCAGATCATGGACCAGAAGGCGTTCGCCGTGGCGCGCAAGTACATCACTTACCGCTATACCCGCGCGCTCATCCGCCGTGCCAACACCACCGACGCGCAGATCCTGACGCTCATCGAATGCAACAACGAAGAGGTCAAGCAGGAGAATTCCAACAAGAACCCCACGGTCAATTCCGTGCAGAGGGATTACATGGCGGGCGAGGTCAGCAAGGACCTTACGCGCCGCATTCTCTTGCCGCGTGAGATCGTCGAGGCGCACGACGAGGGCATCATCCACTTCCATGACGCCGACTATTTCGCGCAGCACATGCACAACTGCGACCTCGTCAACCTCGAGGACATGCTGCAAAACGGGACGGTCATCTCGGGCACCTTCATCGAAAAACCGCACTCTTTCTCTACGGCGTGCAATATCGCCACGCAGATCATCGCGCAGGTCGCCTCCAACCAATACGGCGGACAGTCCATCTCGCTCACCCATCTCGCTCCCTTTGTGGAAGTCAGCCGCCAGAAGATCCGCGCGGAGGTGCGGGAGGAGCTTGCCGATGTGGGCGTCATGGAGGACACCGTCAACCGGATCGCCGAGACCCGCCTGCGCGAGGAGATCAAGAAGGGGATCCAGACCATCCAATATCAGGTCGTCACCCTGCTCACCACCAACGGACAGGCTCCCTTTGTCACCGTGTTTATGTATCTCGGCGAAGCGAGAAACGAGCGCGAGCGCTCCGATCTCGCCATGATCATCGAGGAAACGCTCAACCAACGCATCCAAGGGGTCAAGAACGAGTCGGGCGTATGGGTCACGCCCGCCTTCCCCAAGCTCATCTATGTGCTCGAAGAGGACAACGTGCGGGAGGGGAGCCGCTATTGGTATCTTACCGAACTTGCGGCAAAATGCACTGCAAAGCGCATGGTGCCCGACTATATCTCCGAGAAAAAGATGCTCGAATACAAGGTCGACAAGAACGGCGAAGGGCATTGCTACACCTGCATGGGCTGCCGCTCCTTCCTCACGCCCTATGTGGACGAGAACGGCAAGCCGAAGTACTACGGCAGATTCAACCAGGGGGTCGTCACCATCAATCTGCCCGATGTCGCGCTCTCCTCGGGCGGCGACATGGAAAAGTTCTGGGAGATCTTCGACGAGCGCCTCGAACTCTGCCACCGCGCCCTCATGGAGCGCCACAACCGTTTGAAGGGCACTCTTTCGGACGCCGCACCCATTTTGTGGCAGTACGGCGCGCTTGCCCGCCTCAAAAAGGGGGAAACCATCGACAAGCTCTTATACGGCGGATATTCCACCATCTCCCTCGGCTATGCGGGGCTGTACGAGTGCACCAAGTACATGACGGGCAAATCGCACACCGATCCCGAAGCGAAGCCGTTCGCGCTCTCCGTGATGCAGTACATGAACGACAAGTGCAAGGGCTGGAAGCAGATGCACAACATCGATTTCTCCCTCTACGGCACTCCGCTCGAAAGCACGACGTATAAGTTTGCGAAGGCGCTCCAGAAGCGGTTCGGCATCATCGAAGGGGTCACGGACAAGAGCTACATCACCAACAGCTACCATGTCCATGTCACCGAGGAGATCGACGCGTTCACCAAGCTCAAATTCGAGAGCGAGTTCCAGCAGCTCTCGCCCGGCGGCGCCATCTCCTATGTGGAAGTGCCCAACATGCAGGACAATATCCCCGCGGTGCTCTCCGTGATGCAGTACATTTACGACAACATCATGTATGCCGAACTCAACACCAAGAGCGACTACTGCCAGGTCTGCGGCTACGACGGGGAGATCAAGATCGTGGAGGAGGACGGGAAGCTCCTCTGGGAGTGCCCGCATTGCCACAACCGCGACCAGAGCAAGATGAACGTCGCCCGCCGCACCTGCGGTTACATCGGCACCCAATATTGGAACCAGGGCCGCACGCAGGAGATCAGAGATCGCGTACTGCACCTCTGATTTTCACGAAAAATCTTTTGCTTACGCAAAATCTTTTTCCGTGAGGAAACTTTCCTCCTGCATCAACGGGGTTGCGCTCTCATTCGCTTGGCTTTTACAATAAGCCGTAAGTATGCGGCAAATTGTGTGCGCTTATGGAAAATGGCGATTTTCCAACGCGCAGTGGGTTTAAGTTTCGCGCAATTCTTTTCTCGCTCCACCCCCTTGGCTCCCCCTTGAGGGGGAGCTGTCACCGCAGGTGACTGAGGGGGTGTCACTTCGAAAATAATTGGGCGAGGAAACCTTCCTCCTGCATCAACGGGGTTGCGCTCTCGTTCGCGTTGTTTTACAAGAAGTTGCAAGAGTGCAACAAATGCTGTCGCGCAGCGAAGAAGCGTGGTTCTTCTCGCGCAGTGGGTTTGATCCCCCTCCTGCGGAGGGGGATCAAGGGGGTGGGCAAAGAGCTGCCTCCTTTGAAGGGGGCGGCTCCGCCGTTAGGCGGTGGTGGGGGTTGTTCCTCAAATGTCATTTCGGGCGGAACGAAGCGGAGAAATCTCCACCGCATTCAAAATATCACGTCACCCTGAGCTTGTCGAAGGGTGTCCGCAGTATCTCTACATTTTTTGCCATCACTATGAACTATGCCGAGATCAAACCTTATGACATTGCAAACGGAGAGGGAGTGCGCGTTTCCCTCTTCGTTTCGGGTTGCAGGCGGCATTGCAAGGGCTGTTTCAATGCGGTGGCGTGGGATTTCGGTTACGGCAGACCCTTTACGACGGAAACGCAGGAGTATCTCCTCGAAAAACTTTCGCCCCACTACATTGCGGGGCTGACTCTTCTCGGCGGCGACCCGTTCGAACCCGAAAACCAGCGCGCGCTGCTGCCTTTCGTGCGCTGCGTGCGGGAAAAGTTTCCCGAAAAGGACATCTGGTGCTACACGGGCTATACCTACGAGGGGGGAGGGATCGCCGAACAGGAAGTACAGACGGAATGCACGCGGGAGCTTGTGTCCCTGCTCGATGTCTTGGTGGACGGCAGGTTCCAGGAGGAACGCAAAGACATCCGCCTGAAATTCCGCGGGTCCTCCAACCAGCGCGTGATCGATGTAAAGCGCTCGTTGGAGCGCGGGAGCATAGTACTACGTCTGACATAGTATAGGGACAGTGCATATAAAATAAGGAAAAAAAACGCGGGTTGCCCGCGTTTTTGTTTGACGAATTGCCGAAATGCGGCTATAATGAGAAAAAACCGAAGGAGAAGGTCATGAACAAGCTACAGCTCAGAAGATATGCAAAGCTGCTCGCCAAGACGGGCGTCAATGTCAAAAAGGGGCAGTGGGTCATGGTGACCGCCGAGCTTGACCAGCCCGAATTCGTGGAAATGGTGGTAGAGGAACTCTACCGCGCGGGCGCAGGCAAGGTCACGGTAGAGTGGTCGCACCAGCCGCTCACCAAGCTGCACTACAAATACATGCAGGAAGAAGCGCTCAAAAAGATCGAAAAGTGGGAGCTGGAAAAGCTCGAGCTGCGCAAGAATGCGCTGCCCGCCATGCTCTATATCGAATCCGAGGATCCCGACGGGCTTGCGGGGGTGGACCAGGAGAAGTTCACGGCGGTCCGCATGTCCCGCACCAAGGTCGTAAAGCCCTACCGCGACGCCATGGAGAACAAATACCAGTGGTGCATCGCGGCGGTCCCTTCCAAGGCTTGGGCAAAGAAGGTATTCCCCGATCTCATGGTGAATACCGCGGTCGAAAAGCTGTGGGACGCCATTTTGACCGCTTCCCGTGCGGATGGCAACGACCCCGTGCGCGAATGGGCACGCCACAACGACGAGCTTGCGCAGCGCTGCGACTATCTCAACCGCCTCAAGCTCGTTTCGCTCGAATATAAGTCGAAGAACGGCACCGACCTCAAAGTGGGGCTGATCCCCGAGAGCAGCTTCAAGGGCGGCGGCGAGGAGACCATCGGGGGCGCATACTTCAATCCCAACATTCCCTCGGAGGAGATCTTCATCTCTCCCAAGGCGGGGGAAGCGGAGGGGATCGTCTATTCCACCAAGCCGCTCTCCTATCAGGGCGAACTCATCGAGGACTTCTCGGTGCGCTTCGAGGGGGGCAAGGTCGTTGAGGTCAAGGCGAAGAAGAACCAGCACCTTCTCGAAAAGATGATCTCGATGGACGAGGGCGCGAAGATGCTCGGCGAGTGCGCCTTGATCGCCTACGATTCTCCCATCAACAATGCGGGGATCCTCTTCTACAACACCCTGTTCGACGAGAACGCGAGCTGCCATCTGGCGCTCGGGCGGGGGTTCAACGAGTGCGTGAAGGGCTTTGAAGAAATGACCAACGAGGAGATCCACGAAAAGGGCATCAACGACAGCATGATCCATGTGGATTTCATGATCGGCAGCGAAGATCTCGAGGTCACGGGCGTCACCAAAAACGGCGAGCGGGTGCCGCTCTTTAAGAACGGAAATTGGGCATTCTAAGTTAATTTCGCGCAATTCTTTGCTCGCGCCCCCTCTTGGCTCCCCCTTTGAGGGTGGAGCATTGCATTCTGCCAACGGTTGATAACCGTTGGCGCAATGCGACAAGAGTGAGCGCACCAGAGGCGCGAACGGTGACCGAACACGGGTTTCTACCCGTGTGAGAAAGCTGTCACCGCAGGTGACTGAGGGGGTGTCGCTTCGAAAAGAATTGTGCGAGGAAACCTGCTTTGCGTTTTAACTTGCTTGCCCTCTCGTTCGCGTTGTCGGACACTAAGCCGTAAGAATGCGGCAAATTGTGTGCGCTGCCGCAGGGGAACCCTGCTCCGCGCAGTAATATTAAGTTTCGCGCAATTCTTTGCTCTTCCCCCGGACCCCCTCCATCGGAGGGGGAATAAGAGGGTGGGCACTTCGAAAAGGATCGCGCGAGGAAAACAAGGAGCGATTATGATCAAAATCGATATTTTTTCGGGATTTTTGGGCGCAGGCAAGACGACGCTCATCAAAAAATTGCTTAAAGAGGCATATCATGGGGAAAAGGTCGTGCTCATCGAAAACGAGTTCGGTGAGATCGGCGTAGATGGCGGTTTCCTCCAAGACGCGGGCGTCGAGATCACCGAGATGAATTCGGGCTGCATCTGCTGTTCGCTCGTGGGGGATTTTGCGAAGGCGCTCCAAGAGGTCGCCGCAAAGTTCTCGCCCGACCGTATCGTCATCGAGCCTTCGGGAGTGGGCAAGCTGTCCGACGTCATCCGCGCCGTCCAGCGCGCCGATGTCCCCGATGCGCAGCTCAACGCCTTCTGCACCGTCGTGGACGCGAAGAAGTGCAAACTCTATCTCAAAAATTTCGGCGAATTTTTCCTCGATCAGGTGGAGAACGCAAGCTGCATTTTGCTCTCCCATACTTCCGACCCCAAAAAGGTGGAGGAGGCGCTCGCGCTTCTCAAAGAGCATACGCAGGCGACCGTCGTCACCACCGATTGGGGGGACCTTGCGGGGCGGGATATCCTCGCGGTCATGGAGCGCAGGGACACTCTCAAAGCGGAGCTTGAGCGCCTTGCCGCCGAGGCAGAGCGCGACGATGATGATGACGACGAGGATGACGACGAGGATGACGACGGCCACGAATGCTGCCATCATCACCATCACCATGACGATGAGGACGACGCCCATGAATGCTGTCATCATCACCATGACGACGAGGACGGCCACGAATGCTGCCATCATCATCACCATGACGACGAGGACGACGGCCATGAGTGCTGCCATCATCACCATGACGACGAGGACGGCCACTGCTGCCATCATCACCATCACCACCATGCGGACGAAGTGTTTACGAGCTGGGGAACGGAAACGGCAAAGATCTTTTCGCGGGAGGAGCTGTCCGCGGCGCTCGCGGCGCTCGACAGCGGCGATTACGGGCACATTCTGCGTGCAAAGGGGATCGTCAACGGCGAAACGGGCTGGCTGTATTTCGACTATGTGCCCGGTGAGGCGGATATCCGCGGCGGCGCGCCTGCCGTCACAGGCAGGCTGTGCGTGATCGGCTGTCAGCCGGACGAAGAGAAGCTCAAGGAGCTGTTTTTGAAATAACATGCCCAAGGAAGTACCCGTTTATCTCTTTCTCGGCTTTTTGGAAGCGGGAAAGACCAAATTCATACAGGAAACGTTCGAGGACCCGCGCTTCGATTCGGGGGAGCGGACGTTGCTCCTTGTCTGCGAAGAGGGGGAGGAGGAATACGACACCTCCCGCTTTGCCGTAAAGGATTTTGCGGTCGAAGAGGTGGACGAGAGCGGGCTGAATGCGGCCGATCTCACGGTATTGGCGAAGAAGCACGGCGTAGAGCGGGTCGTTGTAGAATGGAACGGCATGCTCCCGCTCGACAGGTTTTTCGAGGCGATGCCCGACGGCTGGCTCATCGCGCAGGTGATGACCTTCTTCGATTCGAACACCTTCCTTGCCTACAACCGCAACATGCGGCAGCTCGTCTTTGACAAGATGCAGTACGCCGACATGGTCGTTTTCAACCGTTTTTCGGACGATTTCTCGCAGGAGGAATTCCACAAGATCGTCCGTGCCGTTTCCCGCCGTCCCGGGATCGTCTATGAATACACGGGCGGCAGGGCGGTCTACGACGAGATCGCCGATCCGCTGCCTTACGACATCAACGCCAAGATCATCATGATCGAGGACCGCGACTACGCGTTTTTCTACCGTGACCTCACCGAGGACATGCAAAAATATGCGGGGAAGGTCGTATCTTTCAAGGGCATGGTCGCGGTCGACAAAAAGATGAAGTACGGGACGATCGTCGTGGGACGGCACATCATGACCTGTTGCGAAGCGGACATCGCGTTCAGCGGGCTTGTCGTCAAGCATGCGAGCAATTTGCCCTTCAAGACCCGCGACTGGGTAAAACTCACGGCGCGGATCGACATTGCTTACGATAAGATCTACAGACAGGAGGGACCCGTGCTCAAGGCGACGTCGCTCGATTTTTGCGACCCGCCCGAGCAGGAACTCGCCACGTTTTATTGAGAGGAAAGGTCCAAACGATGCCACGGAAGAAGCTTTCACCCTATCTTGTCATATTGCTCGGATTTTTGGGCGTGATCGCGGTGGGAACGGTGCTGCTGCTCCTGCCTTTTTCCACATACAACGGGATCTCGTTTGTGGACGCGCTCTTTCTCGCTACGAGCGCCGTCTGTATCACGGGCCTTGCGACCGTGAACCTTGCGGCCACCTTCACGGGGTTCGGGCAAGCCGTCATCTGCCTCCTGATACAGGTGGGGGGGCTGGGCTTTGTCACCATCGGGATGACGGTCATCGCGCTCCTCGGCGGCAAGGCGGGGCTATCGGGCAAGCGGCTCATCAGCGAAACGCTCGGCTCGAGCGGCAGGCTCGATTATAAGCGCTTTCTGTTCCGCGCCGTGACCATCACGCTCGTGATGGAAATATTCGGCTTTATCGTCAACCTCATCGCGCTCAGGAACAGCTACACGGGCGGAAAGCTCGTCTGGCTCTCTCTCTTCCATGCCGTTTCGGCGTTCAACAACGCGGGGCTGGACCTTTTCGGGAGCGGTATGTCGCCTTTTTCGGGCAACGTCCTCCTCCTGCTCAACACCTCGTTTCTCACCGTCGTGGGCGGCTTGGGCTTCATCGTCATCATTGATATTTTGAGCACGCGGCATTGGCGGAAATTCTCCGTGCACACCAAAGTCGTGCTCGTCATCACGCCCATTCTGCTTGCCGCGGGAACGCTGCTCTTGTGGGTGTCGGAGCTGGGCAACCCGCAGACCGACATGAACCTTCTCAACGCGTTCTTCATGAGCGCCATGGCACGCACCTGCGGCTTTTCCACACAGGACATTTCCAAGTGGCACAACGCTTCGCTGTGCATCCTCAACATCCTGATGTTTATCGGCGCGGGACCCGTTTCCACGGGCGGCGGCATCAAATGTACCACCTTCTTTGTCTTTTTGGCGGGGCTTTTGGGAATGCTTCGCGGAAAGCCGACGGTGGTCTTTCACCGCGAGATCTCCCGCGAAACGCTCATTTACGCCATGTTCGTGGCGGTGGTGGCGATGATCTATGCTGTTCTGACGAGCACGCTCGTTTCGGTCTGCGACCCCGCGCTTTCCTTGACATTCATCTTCACGGAAACCATCTCCGCCTTGGCGAACGTGGGCTTCTCCGCGGGCATCACGGCGGCGCTCTCCGCGGGGAGCAAGCTGCTTCTCTGCCTTGCGATGTATTTGGGCAGGATCGGCTTCATGACGGCGCTCTTGGTATTCAAGCGGCGCTGGAACCGCGGGCAGGACGGCAGCGTGCGCTATGTGCAGGCGGATATTGCGATTGGATAACGGCACCCGCGGCGGGAACTTCCCCAAGGGAAACCGCGCGGATAATCAATACAAAATCGGCTCAAGAGGAAGAAAATTATGAACAAAGATTTTGCAGTGATCGGGCTGGGCGCCTTCGGGCGGCAGCTCTGCGAAGAGCTTATCTGCGGCCATGCCGAAGTGGTTGCGATCGACATCGACGAGGAGCGGGTCAGCGAGGTATCGGGCTTTGTCACCTTTGCCTATTGTTGCGACGCCACCAAGCGCAGCGCGCTCGAACAGCTCCATCTCGACGAGGTGGAGAACGTCGTCGTGGCGATCGGCGACCGCCTCGAATCGGTCATTCTCACCGTCATTCTGTTGAAGGAATTGGGCGTGAAAAAGATCATCGCCCGTTCCGAGGACGAGAGCGTAAAGCGCGTCCTCGAACATCTCGGGGTCGAGGAGGTCATCGATACGCGCGAACTCGCCGTCAGCAACCTCGGCTACCGTCTGCTCAACCGCAACGTGATCCAGTATGTGGAGCTTACCAACGAGCACGCCGTGGTCACGGTGAGCTATGACTACAAGGAGCCTTCCCGCACCCTCGAGGAGATGGATGTGCGCGGCAAGTACTCCGTCAACGTGCTCCTCATACGGCGGGGGAAGAAGGACATCGTTCCCACCAAGGACGACCGCTTCGAACCCGGGGACTCCATCGTGGTATTCGGCACGAAAAACGCCCTGCGGCGGCTCGACAAAAAGCTCAAATAATAAACAAAGGGAAGGAAGGCGCTTTCCGCCCCTAAAACGACGAAGGCACGGCGGTTTGCCCGTGCTTTCTTGTCTATTTTGGCGGGGAAGATTTCAAAAAACCCAATTTAGCATAGTACTATGTCAGACATAACAGCACAAGTTCCCGCCTTTTTGCGGGAACTTCTCGAAAAAGAATACGGAAAAACGGCGGAAACGATCTGCCGCGGTTTTGTGCGGCGGCCCGTCACTTTGCGCGCCAACACCTTGAAGGCGTCGGCGGCGGAAGTTTCCGCTGCGCTTGGGGGAGCGGGCATTCCCTTTGCCCGCGTGCCGTGGTACGGGGACGCCTTTGTGCTGTGCGGGGAGGAGCGCGCCTTCCCTTCGGACGGGCTGTTCGGGGAGGGCAAGGTCTATCTGCAAAGCCTTTCCTCCATGCTGCCGCCCCTGTATCTCGCGCCCGCGGCGGGGGAGAACATCCTCGACATGACGGCGGCGCCGGGCGGCAAGACCACCCAGCTTCTGGCGCTCTCGGGCGGGAAGGCGCTCATCACCGCCTGCGAGAAGGACGCGATCCGCTTTGAACGCATGAAGTTCAACCTTGCGCGGCAGGGGGCGGCGCGCGTCAATGCGATGCAGACGGACGCCTTGAAACTCGACGAATTTCTCCGCTTCGACAAGATCCTGCTCGACGCGCCGTGCAGCGGCAGCGGTACCCTGCTCCCGGACGCGCCCGTCAAGATCTCGCCGAAGCTGATCGAAAATTGCGCGCGCATGCAGAAGCGGCTGTTGCAAAAGGGGCTGAAACTGCTCAAAAAAGGGGGCATTCTGCTCTATTCCACCTGTTCCGTGCTGAAAGAGGAGAACGAAGAGGCGGTGGAATACGCGCTTTCGCTCGGCGCAAAACTTGTTCCCGTTTCCCCGTTCGGCGGGATCCCGCTGCTTCCGGGCAGAGCGGGCACCGTGACCGTCTGTCCTGACGAAAAATTCGAGGGTTTTTTCCTCGCCATGCTGCAAAAATAAAGGGCAGCCCAAGCGGGTTACCCTTTCTTTTTGTTTCGGAACTTATTTGATGATCCTCGCGCAGGCGATGGCGAGCGCGCCGGGACCGATGTGGCAGCTCACCGAGAGGGAGAGGGGATCCACATACGCCACGGGAACGCCGGGGAACGCGTCTGAAATTTCTTGCTTGAACAGCTCCGCCTCTCCGTAATTTTCGGTGTGCGCTATGGCGAGCATCATCTCGCCCTTTTCGACAAGACCGGCGAAGCGCGTTTCAAAGTCATGCCGCATCGCCTCGATCATCACGGCCTTTGCCTTTTTCAAAGTGTTTACCTTTTTGAACGCGTCGAGCTTCTCGCCCTGTATCTGCAAGACGGGCTTGATCTTGAGGATGGTGCCGATGAGCGCCGCCGCAGGGGTCAGCCTGCCCCCTTTTTTGAGATATTTCAGGGTGTCGAGGGAGATATAGATGCTGCTGTCGAACTTGGTATCCATGAGGACCTTTGCGATCTCGGCGGCGCTTTTGCCCTGCTCTGCAAGGACGAGGGCGTTCTCCACGCTCGCCTTCTGGGTGACGGAAATGCGCTGGTTGTCGACGACGCACACTCTTCCGCCGTACTCTTCGGCGAGCCGTTCCGCGGTATGGCAGGACTCGGATAGCCCGCTCGACATCGGGATATGGACGATCTCGTCGTAGGTCTTCAACAGTTCGTCCCATAGCTCTTTCACCGCTTCGGGGGAGGGCTGGGACGTGGAAACGGACGCCTCTCCTTTCAGGTGTTCGTAAAACTGGGGTTGGGTGAGGTCGATGTCCTCGAAGTGCGGTTCACCGTCGATGAGAAAGGGCATCGGGAGAACGGAAACCCCCAGTTTTTTCGCTTCCGCCTGCGTGATGCCGCTGTTCGAATCGGTGACGATCCTGACCTTTGCCATATTTGTTACTCTCCGGATAAATTCGTTCACTTCGTTTATGAAGTTATGGCAATTATAGCAAATCCGCGGAAGAAGGTCAAGGAAATCGCGTAATTTTTCCGACTTTTTTTCCGCGCGGTTGACAAGGTCGGACACCTATGATATAATTAAGACATGTTTCGTATTCTGAAGAAACAAAAACTGAACGATTCTGTCATCCGCATGGAGATCGAAGCTCCTTTCGCCGCGCGCAGGGCGGAACCGGGGCAGTTTGTCATTTTGCGTGCGGACGAACGGGGGGAGCGCATCCCTCTTACCATCGCAGGCTACGACCGCGAAAGGGGGACGGTGGAGATCGTCTTTCAGGTCGTCGGCGGCGCCACGATGTGCCTCGGCGCGCGGGAAGAGGGGGAGAGCATTCCCGACCTCGTTGGCCCGCTCGGGGTTCCCACTGCGCTTGAGGGGCTGAAAAAGGTTGCCGTCATCGGCGGGGGCGTGGGGTGCGCCATCGCCCTGCCCGTCGCGCGCAAGCTCCAAAAGCTCGGCGCTTCGGTCACAAGTATTGTCGGGTTCCGCAGCCGCGGGCTTGTCATCTTGGAGGAGGAATTCTGCGCATGCAGCGACCGCTTCTTCCTCATGACGGACGACGGGAGCTACGGAGAGAAGGGCAACGTCTGCGCGCCGCTCGGCAGGCTGTTGCAGACCGAAACGTTCGACGAGGTCATTGCGATCGGCCCGCTCGTCATGATGAAATTCGTCGCCGCGGCGACGAGGCCATACGCGATCAAGACGGTGGCGAGCATGAACCCCATCATGATCGACGGCACGGGCATGTGCGGCTGCTGCCGCCTCACGGTGGGGGGAGAAACCAAGTTCGCCTGCGTGGACGGCCCCGATTTCGACGCGCATCTTGTCGACTTCGACGAGGCGATCCGCCGCTCCCGTACCTATACCGCATTCGAATCCCGCAAGCGCGAGGAACACTGTAATTTATTCCGGAAATGATAGATCATTCTCTTAAAAAAACACAGATGGCTGTACAGCCGCCCGAAGAGCGGTGCAAGAACTTCCGCGAGGTGGCGCTCGGCTATACCGAGGAGCAGGCAAGGGCGGAGGCGGCGCGCTGTTTGGGCTGCAAGAACCGCCCCTGCACGGACGGCTGTCCCGTCGGGGTCGACATCCGCGGGTTCATCGCCCATATCAAAGAAGGAAACTACGGGGAGGCCTACGAGGTCATCTCGCGCACTTCCCTGTTGCCCGCGGTGTGCGGCAGGGTCTGCCCGCAGGAGAAGCAGTGCGAGGGGAAGTGCGTGCGCGGCATCAAGGGCGAGCCGGTCGGCATCGGCAGACTGGAACGCTTTGCGGCGGACTTTCATGCCAAGACCGCAACGAAGCTCCCCGAAGCGCCCGAAAAGAACGGGAAGCGGGTGGCGGTCATCGGCTCGGGGCCTGCGGGGCTTGCCTGTGCGGGCGAACTTGCAAGGCGGGGGTACGACGTCACCGTGTTCGAGGCGCTGCACGTCGCGGGCGGGGTGCTCGTATACGGCATTCCCGAGTTCCGCCTGCCCAAGGAGATCGTCGCCCGCAGCATCGAAGAGCTCGAGGCGCTCGGCGTACACATCGTCACGGACGCGGTCGCGGGCAAGAGCTTCACGCTCGGGGAGCTGCGGGAAGCGGGCTTCGGGGCGGTGTTCCTCGGCACGGGCGCGGGCCTTCCCAAGTTCATGGGGATCAAGGGGGAGAACGCCAAGGGCGTGTTCTCCGCCAACGAATATCTCACCCGCGTCAATCTCATGAAGGCCTACGAGGAGGGGAGCGAAACTCCCGTCTTTCGGGCGAAGCGGGTGGCGGTCGTCGGCGGCGGCAATGTCGCCATGGACGCGGCGCGCACGGCAAGGCGGCTGGGCGCGGAGGTGACCGTCGTCTACCGCAGATCCCGCGCCGAGCTTCCCGCAAGAGAAGAGGAGGCGGCGCATGCCGAGGAAGAGGGGGTCCTCTTCCGTCTGCTTGCCAACCCGAAGGAGATCCTGACGGACGGCGAGGACAACGTGATCGGCATGAAGTGCGTGGAGATGGAACTCGGCGAACCTGACGCCTCGGGACGGCGGCGGCCGCGTGAAAAGGCGGGGAGCGAATTCGTGCTCGGAACGGATTGCGTCATCATGGCGCTCGGCACCTCGCCCAATCCGCTCTTGAAGCGGGCGACGGCGGGGCTGGAAACGGGCGAGCGGGGGGAGATCGTCGCCGATGAGGACGGCAGGACCTCCCTCGAAGGGGTGTTTGCGGGAGGCGACGCAGTGACAGGCTCCGCGACGGTCATTCTGGCGATGGGCGCGGGCAAGCGAGCCGCCGCCGCGATCGACGAATATCTGAAGAACTGAATTTCGCCCCGCCCCCGCGCGCAGCGCGGGGGCGGGGCTTCTAATCGGGCAGACTTCCGCATACAAATATGCCATGAGGTTTTTCCATCGGCATAAGACGGCGCTTGGGCTGGCGGCTCTTCTGACCGCCGTCGCGCTCACGCTTGCCGCCTGTTTTTTCGCCCTTTCGGGCACGGCGGCGGAGGCGCACCGCCTGACCGTTGTGCTCGACGCGGGGCACGGCGGCGTGGACGGCGGCGTCGTGGGGTGCAGGACGGGCGTCAAGGAGAGCGACATCAACCTCAAGCTCACCTATCTTTTGAAAGAGCGCTTCGAAGAGGCGGGGCTTGCCGTCGTGCTCACGCGGCGGACCGAAGCGGGCCTTTACGGCGCTGCGACGTCGGGTTATAAGCGGCGGGACATGGAGCGGCGGGCGGAGATCATCCGCGGCTGCGATCCCGCGCTCGTCATCTCCGTGCACCAGAATTTCTTTTCGCTCTCTTCGCGGCGGGGCGCGCAGGTCTTTTTCAAGGAGAGTTCCGAAGGCTCGAAAACGCTCGCGTGCAGCATCCAATCCTCCCTCAACGGCATGCCCGAATGCGTCAAGCGGAGCGATCCGCTCAAAGGGGACTATTTCATCCTCAACTGTTCGGCCGCCCCCGCGGTCATTGTGGAATGCGGCTTTTTGTCCAACCCCGAGGACGAGGCGCTGCTTCTCACGGAGGCATACCGCCGCAAGCTCGCGGAAGCGGTCACGGCGGGCGCGATCGGATTTCTCTCTTCTTCGGCAAATCTCAAAAATTTCGGTTGACTTCTGCGCGCGCGCATGCTATAATACCAAGGATATGAGCGGCTACTGTCATACGAGGAGCTTTGCGCTCCGTTATACCGATTTCGACTTCAGGGACGAACTGAAGCCCTCCGCTCTTCTTTCGCTGGCGCAGGAGGCGGCCGCTTCGAGCGCGGATGAGCTTGGATTCGGCTACAAGGCGCTCAAGGAAAAGGACCGCGGCTTTATCACGGTGAACACCTGTTGCGAGCTGTTCGCCCCCGCCCTCTTGGGAGATATCCTTACGGTGGAAACATGGCCGCTCCCGCCGCGGCACGTCATCTTCGAACGCGATTACCGCGTCAAAAACCAAAAAGGGGAAATCATTGCGCTGCTGGCTTCACGCTGGTGCCTCATTGATCTGCCCCGTTTTTCTATACTTCCCGCAACGGCGCTGGGGGAGGTACACGAGCGCTGTCCCTACCGCGCCGAAAGCATGCTCTCCGTGCCCGATTGGCGGATCCCCAAGCTGACGGACGGGGAGGAATGCGGGCGGCGGACCGTTACGCCCTCCGATTGCGACCACTATCTCCACGCCAACAACACCCGATATGCCGATTTCTTCCTCGATTGCTTCCCGATGGAGGAGGGCGCCCATATCCGCTCCTTTCAGATCTCCTACAACAAGCAGGCGAAGGCGGGGACGGAGCTGACTTTTTTCCGCAAGATTTCGGAAGGCGGCGCCGTGCTGGAGGCGCGCGCGGGCGACGTGCTCATCTCGGCATTCCGCCTTGGGTTTGGCGGCAACAACACGCTTCAGTGAGGAAACAGATGATGAAAAAAGCTTATGTCACGCTGGAGAACGGCAGGGTATTCGAGGGGCTGTCCTTCGGCGCGGAGCGGGAAACGGTCGGCGAGCTTGTGTTCACCACGGGCATGACGGGCTATCTCGAGACCCTCACCGACCCGAGCTACTACGGCCAGATCGTCACGCAGACCTTTCCGCTCATCGGCAATTACGGGGTGATCCCCCCCGATTTCGAGAGCCGCAAGAGCTGGCTCACCGCCTATATCGTGCGGGAGAAGTGCGACGCTCCCTCCAACTTCCGTTCGGAGGGCGCGCTCGAAGGGTACCTGAAACAGCAGGGGGTCCCCGCCGTGTACGGCGTGGATACCCGCGAACTCACCCGCACCGTGCGGGAGGCGGGCGTGATGAACGCGGCGATCTCCTTTTCGCCGTGGAAAGACTTCGCGGCGCTCAAAGCATACCGCGTGAAAGACGCGGTGAGAGCGGTCACTTCGGACAAGATCCGCGAATACGGCGCGCAGGGCGGCCCCGAGGTCGTGCTCTACGATTTCGGCGCGAAGGCGAACATCGAGCGGGAGCTTGTCGCAAGAGGCTGCCATGTCACGGTGGTGCCCGCCTTCTTCTCCGCGGAGGAAGTGCTCGCGCTGCGGCCCGACGGCGTGATGCTGGCAAACGGCCCCGGCGATCCCGCGGAGAACACAGAGATCATCGGAAACATCAAAAAACTTGCGGGGAAGCTGCCCATCTTCGGCATCTGCCTCGGGCACCAGCTGTTCGCCCTCGCCATGGGCGGCAAGACGCGCAAGATGAAGTACGGCCACCGCGGCGCCAACCAGCCCGTGAAGGAGCTTGGGACGGGCAGGGTGTTCATCACCTCGCAGAACCACGGGTACGAGGTCGTGTCGGACTCTTTGCCGTGCGGGACGGTTTCCTTCGTCAACGCCAACGACGGCACTTGCGAGGGAGTGGACTATCCCGCGCTCAACGCTACGACGGTGCAATTCCATCCCGAGGCGTGCAGCGGTCCCCGCGACGCCGCCTTCCTCTTTGAGGATTTTATCGGAAGAATGAAGAGGTAAGTTCCCGCCCGCCCCCGCGCAGGGCGCGGGGGCGGGCGGAAGCCGTATCATAAGGAAATCAACATGCCGAAAAGATCAGACATTCAAAAGGTGCTTGTCATCGGGTCGGGGCCTATCGTCATCGGGCAGGCCGCGGAGTTCGACTATGCGGGCGCGCAGGCGTGCCGCGTCCTCAAAGACGCGGGCGTGAACGTCGTGCTCTGCAATTCCAACCCCGCCACCATCATGACGGACAAGATGCTCGCCGACGAAATTTACCTCGAACCGCTCACGGAGGACAGCCTGAAGCGCGTCATCATCAAAGAGCGCCCCGACTCCCTTCTCGCCTCTCTGGGCGGGCAGACGGGGCTTACGATGGGCTGCAAGCTCGCCAAGGACGGCTTCCTCGACGAATGGGGGGTCAAGCTCATCGGCACCAAGCTCGACGCCATCGACCGCTCGGAGGACAGAGAACTCTTCAAACAGACGATGGAGAAGATCGGCCAGCCCGTCGTGCCCTCCGACATCGCCTATACCGTGGAGGAGTGCGTTTCGGTCGCGGAAAAGCTCGGCTATCCCGTCATCGTGCGCCCTGCGTTCACCCTCGGCGGCGCGGGCGGCGGCGTTGCCTATAACGAAGAGGAGCTGCGCCTCATCTCCCACAACGGGCTTATGCTCTCGCCCATTACGCAGGTGCTCATCGAGAAGTACATCGGCGGCTGGAAGGAGATCGAGTTCGAAGTCCTGCGGGACGGCGCGGGCAACGTGATCACCGTCTGTTCCATGGAAAATTTCGACCCCGTCGGCGTGCACACGGGGGATTCCATCGTCATCGCGCCTGCGGTCACGCTCTCCGATAAGGAATACCAGATGCTCCGCACGGCGTCCCTCAACATCATCAACGAGCTTGGCATCGAGGGCGGCTGCAACTGCCAGTTCGCGCTCCATCCCACGAGCTTCGAATATGCGGTCATCGAGGTCAATCCCCGCGTTTCGCGCTCTTCGGCGCTGGCGAGCAAGGCAACGGGCTATCCCATCGCCAAGGTCGCCACGAAGATCGCCCTCGGCTACACCCTCGACGAGATCAAGAACGACGTCACGGGCAAGACCTGCGCCTGTTTCGAGCCGGCGCTCGACTATGTGGTGGTCAAGCTCCCTAAGTGGCCCTTCGATAAATTTCTCTACGCGGGGCGGAGCCTCGGCTCCCGCATGAAGGCGACGGGGGAGGTCATGGCGATCGGCTCCTCCTTCGAGCAGGCGATCATGAAGGCGGTGCGGGGCGCGGAGATCTCTCTCGACACCCTGAACGCCCCCAAGTTCGCGCGCCTCGGCAGGGAAGAGCTGCTCGCGGAGCTTCACAAGACGACGGACGAGCGGCTGTTCGTCGTTTACGCGGCACTGCGTGCGGGCGTCACGCCCGACGAGATCTTCGGCATCACCAAGATCGACCGCTGGTTTCTCTACAAACTTCTCAACCTTGCGGAGTACGAACGCCGCATCACGGGCAAAAAGCTGACGAGAGGGGAATATCTCACGGGCAAGAAACTCGGCTTTACGGACAAAGTGCTTGCGGCAAGGAGCGGCGAGAAACTGCCGCCGCACCGCCGCGCGGTATTCAAGATGGTGGACACCTGCGCCGCCGAATTTTCCGCGCAGACCCCGTATTTCTATTCCACTTACGACGAGCCTGCCCACGACGAGGCGCGGCCCTTCGTCGAAAAGAGCGCCGCGGCGAAGCGGAAGCGGGTCATCGTCATCGGTTCGGGACCCATCCGCATCGGGCAGGGCATCGAGTTCGACTATTCCTCCGTCCACTGCGTGTGGACCTTGAAATCCCTCGGCTACGAGGTCATCATCATCAACAACAATCCCGAAACGGTCTCCACCGACTTTGACACGGCGGACAGGCTGTATTTCGAATCCCTCACCCCCGAGGACGTCCAGAACGTCATCGACGCGGAAAAGCCCTACGGCGTCGTCGTCACCTTCGGCGGGCAGACGGCGATTAAGCTCTGCGGGTATCTTGCGAAGAAGGGCGTGCGGATCCTGGGCACGAGCGCCGACAGCGTGGACATGGCGGAGGACCGCGAGCGCTTCGATAAACTTTTGGAGCGCTTCGACATCGCCCGTCCCAAGGGGCTTACCGTCATGACCAAAGAGGAGGCGATCCGCGCCGCCGGGGTCCTCGGCTATCCCGTGCTGCTCCGCCCGAGCTACGTCATCGGCGGGCAGAACATGACGATCGCCTTCACCGAGAACGACATCTCCCGCTACATGGACGTCATCCTCGCGCAGAAGATCGAAAACCCCGTGCTCTGCGACAAATATCTCATGGGCACAGAGCTGGAAGTGGACGCCATTTCGGACGGTGCGGACGTGCTGATCCCGGGGATCATGCAGCATGTGGAGCGCGCGGGCGTGCATTCGGGCGACTCCATCGCGGTCTATCCTCCCTATCATCTGAGCGACGCGATGCTTCGGCGCATCGTGGAAGTTTCCACCCAGCTCGCGCTCGAACTTAAGACGAAGGGGCTTATCAACATCCAATATCTGATCTATCAGAACCGCCTCTACGTCATCGAAGTCAACCCGCGGGCGAGCCGCACCATTCCCTACATCTCCAAGGTGACGGGGGTGCCCATGGTGGAACTTGCCACCAAGATCATGGTGGGGGCGAAGCTGAAAAAGCTCGGCTACGGCACGGGGCTGTATCCCAATTCCCCTTATGTGGCGGTCAAAGTCCCCGTGTTCTCCTTTGAAAAACTCAACGACGTCAATTCCCAGCTCGGCCCCGAGATGAAGTCCACGGGCGAGGTGCTCGGCATCGGCAAGACCATCGAGGAGGCGCTCTTCAAGGGGCTTGTTTCGGCGGGGTTCAAGATGTGCCATCCCTCCAAGGAGAAGCCCGTCGGCGTGTACTTTACGATCAACGACCAGGACAAGCCCGAGATCGTGTCCATCGCCAAGAAATTTGCCGACCTCGGCTGCCGCCTTTATGCGACGGCGGGCACCGCAAAGGTCATCGAAGCGCTCGGGATCGACGTCACCGTCGTCGAGCGGCTGAAAGCGACCAAGCAGGTTTCGAAGCTCATGGACGAGGGCAAGATCGACTATATCATCTACACGGGCAAGACGGACGTCGATTCGATCGCGGACTACATCGAACTGCATCACCACGCGGTGCTGCTGGGGGTCACCGTGCTCACCTCTCTCGACACGGCGAACGCCCTGTGCGACATCATCGCAAGCAAATTTACCGAATATAACACCGAGCTGGTGGACATCAACCACCTGCGCAAGAAGAAGCTCTCGCTGTCCTTTGTCAAGATGCAGTCCTGCGGCAACGACTTCATCGTGTTCGACAACACGGACGGGGCGATCACCTGCCCCGAATCTCTCGCCGTCAATTTTGTGGACAGACACTACGGTGTGGGCGGCGACGGGATCGTGCTCGTCGGGCGCTCCAAGATCGCGGACGCGCGGATGCGCATCTTCAACCGCGACGGCTCGGAGGGCTGGAACGCCGCAAACGCCATCCGCTGCGTCGCAAAATATCTCTTTGACGGCGGCAAGGTGGCGGGCGATACGATGACCATCGAAACGGTGAGCGGCGTGCGGAAGGTGACGGTATATTCCTTCGGCGGCGTGGTGTCCTCGGCGAGCGTGGAGCTACAGCCCGAAGAGGGGAAACCGCACAAACATTCCCGCTTCGCCCTCGGATTGGAGGCGGAGGGCACGCCCTATGACTTTGTCAGGCTCGAGGGGGGCGACCATTTCGTCATCTTCGACCAAAAGGTGGACAGCCGCGACCTCGGGGCGGACGCCCTTCTCATGGAGGAGGATACGGCATTCCCGCAGAAGGCGGATTTCGAGGCGGTGCGGGTCGTCAACCGCGTCACGGTGAAGCTGCGCGCCTTCGAGCAGGGCAACGGTGAGGTATACGCCGGCGGAACGGGCGCCGCCGCGGCGGTGTTCGCCTGCGTGAAGCGGGGATATTGCGATCCCGACGCCGATGTCACCGTCAAGGTAAAGGGCGGGGACCTCATCGTCCGTTGCAGCGGGAACGGTCCCGCTTCTCTCACGGGCGGCGTACAGAAAGTTTACGAAGGGAGGGTGGAATTTTGATGCGCGAAGCGTATTGTGAAGAGAGCGCCTCCTGCCAAAAGAGCGTGCGGGAGGCTAAGATCTATACGGTTTTCAAGGCGGCGGCGGTCATCGCGTTTGCGGTCGCCGTGGTGCTTCTGTTCTTTTCGTTCACATTGATCCCCATTCTGGTGGACGGCACCGTCAATAAGGATACGGGGGAAGTGTACACCGTGGCGCGCGTCTTTTCCATCGTCGCCTACTTTTCGGTGCTCCTGCTCTTTGCGGGCGGCGGCGTCCTGTGCTGGTTTTTGAAGAACCGCTTCAACGTCAGCTTCGATTACATCTTTGTGGAGGACGAGCTGCGGGTGTCCAAGGTGTTCAACGGCAAGAAGCGCAAGCACCTGATGACCTTCCGCTGCGACCAGATCCTCAAGATCGGCAAGTGTGAAAACCTGAGTTTCGAGCGCACCTGCGCGGGCCTCGGCAGAAAGCAGATCGTCTTTCTCACGCCCAACAGGGAACCCTCGGAGAACAAAAATTTCTATTACATTTTATATAGCGGTTCTGCCGGAAAGACGGTCAACATCCTCGAAGCGCGGACGGAGCTGATCGACTATCTCATCCGCGCGGCAGGCAGGAACAAGTGGGATCCGCAATGATTTATTTGGACAACGCCGCAACCACACAGCCCTTCGGCGGGGCAATGGCACAGGCAGGAGAGTTTGTGCAAAAATGCTACTTCAACCCTTCCGCACAGTACGGCGGGGAGGCCTCTGCCGCGCTCAAAGAGGCGCGCGCGAGTATTTTGGAAAAGATTGCCGACCCCGCGCAGTTCGAACTCATCTTCACCTCGGGCGGCACCGAGGCGGACAACCATGCCCTGCTCGCCTGCGGAAGGCGCAACGTCGTCATCTCGGCGGGGGAGCATGCGGCGGTCTATGAGGCGGGCGTGCATCTCAAAAACGCGGGCGTGGAGCTTCGCTTCGCGCCCGTCGGGCAGGACGGCGGCGTGCGGGAAGAGGCTCTTCTTTCCCTCGTGGACGAGCGGACGAGCCTCGTTTCCGTGGTGCACGTCAACAACGAAACGGGCGCCGTCAACGACATTTTCGGGCTTGCGCGGCGGGTCAAGGAAAAAAATCCGCGCTGTGCGTTCCACAGCGACGGCGTGCAGGCGTTCGGGAAACTTCCCGTGCGGCTGAACGGCGACATCGACCTCTATTCGGTGAGCGCCCACAAGATCGGCGGCTTGCGGGGGACGGGCGCTTTGATCAAGCGCAAGGGCTTCCCCCTGCAACCGCTCCTTCACGGAGGCGGGCAGGAAGGGGGGCTGCGCAGCGGCACCGAGAACCTGTTCGGGATCATGGATTTTGCCTTTGCCGCGGCAGAAAAATTCAAAAATGCGGAGGCGGATCTCGCGCGGATGCGGGAGCTGCGCGAGCGGCTTTGGCAGCTGCTCGATCAAGATCTCTATGTAAGGCTCTCTCCCGCGGACGGCTCGCCCTACATTCTCACCGTTTCCGCAAGGGGGCTTCGCGGCGAAATTTTGCAGCGGCTCTGCGCGGAGCGCGGCGTGATCGTGGGCACGGGCAGCGCGTGTTCCTCCAAAAAGCCGCACAGCCGCGTCTTGGAGGCGTGCGGGTACAAGGGGGACGTTTTGGACGGGGTCTTGCGCATGAGCTTTTCCCCCGCGACAAACGAAGAGGAGATCGTCCTTGCGGCGCAGGCGCTCAACGCTGCCGCCGCCGCTCTGAAAGCGAGGATAGGATAAATGGAAAAAGTCATCATCATCCGCTATGCGGAAATTCATCTGAAGGGAAAGAACCGCGGCTATTTCGAGCGGGTATTTTGCGTCAATCTGGAGCGAGCCATGAAGGGCTTGAAGCACGAATTGCACCGCACGAGCGGCAGGTATCTCGTGACCGCCTTCGACGAGGCGCGCATGGAGGAGCTTTGCGGGCGGATCTCCCGCGTGTTCGGCGTGCACTCTTACTCTGTGGGACTGTGCGTTCCCTACGACCTTGACAGCGTTTACCGCGCGGCGCGGGAGGTATGCCCGCGGGCGGGCAGCTTTAAGGTACAGACCCATCGCGCCGATAAAAAATATCCCATGACGAGCATGGAGCTGAGCGCCCACATCGGCGGGCGGCTTTTGGACGAATTCCCGCAGCTCACGGTGGACGTGCACGAACCCGGGCACACCGTCTGTATCGACATCCGCGAGAACGGCACGGCGCTCGTGTTCGGCAAATTCGAGAGGGGAGCGGGCGGCATGCCCGTGGGTACCTCGGGGAAGGGACTTTTGCTCATTTCGGGCGGCATCGATTCCCCCGTGGCGGGCTACATGATGGCAAAGCGCGGCATGACGGTAGAACTGCTGCATTTCCACAGCTACCCCTATACCAACGACGGCGCCAAGGAGAAGGTGAAGGAACTTGCACGGCTTTTGGCGCGCTATTCCGTATCGGGCAGGCTCCTCACGCTGAACGTCGCGCATATCCAGGAAGAGATCCACGCCAAGTGCGCCGCCGAGCTGAACGTCACCCTTCTTCGGCGCTTCATGTTCCGTTTGGCGGAACAAACGGCGCGGGACGTAAACGCCAAGTGCCTCATCACGGGGGAGAGTTTGGGGCAAGTCGCCAGCCAGACCATCGAGGGCATCACCTCCTCGAATGCGGTCGTCAAGCTCCCCGTCTTGCGCCCGCTCATCGGGTTCGACAAGGAGGAGATCGTGCTCATCGCCAAAAAGATCGGCACATTCGAAACGTCGGTGCTGCCCTACGAGGACTGCTGCACCGTCTTTTTGCCCGATTTCCCCGCCATACGGCCCAAGCTCTCCTTTATCGAAGAGGAGGAAAAAAAGCTCGACGCAGAGGCGCTCATGCGCGAAGCGCTTGCCACCAAAGAGGTCTTCGAGCTATAAGACCGCGCCATGCGATCGCCTCGAAAGCGCGCTTTCCTGCCACCAATCGTCGGGCAATTTGTCGCTCGTTTCGATGTGGACGGAGGGGAGCGTGACCGTTTCTCCCGCGATCCCGCAATAGTAGGGGGTCACCGAATACACATAATTCTTTCCGCCGCAGACCGAGTTGTCAAACAGCTCTCTGCGGTATTTTCCTTTATAAACGGTGGAAATTTGATCTCCACATTGTCTTTTTACCTCGTAATCATAGTATTCTGTCTGACATAGTACTATCTTTACGGAGCCGTTGACGACCGAGATCTCGGGTTTTTGTATTTTCGGGCGGGAAAATTTTTCGCTCGTTCCCTCGGGCAGCGCGCTTTTACGGAACAGCTCTTTTACGGAGAGATATTCGGGCGCAAGGGGGTCGGCAAGGAGCAGGCGGTGATTTTTTTCGTACTCCTCCTTGTCGAGCAACGCGCAGGCCACGCCGTCGCTGCGGGGGAAGGGTGCGGGCGAATGTCTGCCGTAGAGCGCTTTGAGAACGCGGAGCGCGATGTTTGCGGGCAAGCCGCCGCCCGTCGCCTCGATGGGAGAGTTGTCGCGGTTTCCGAGCCATACGCCCACGGCGTCCTCCGAGGTGTAGGCGATCGTGTAGGCGTCGGTGTTGTCCTGCGCCGCCGTGCCGCCCGTGCCCGTCTTTGCCGCCACTTCGAAGGGGAGAGATTTGAGCTTTTTTGCCGTGCCTTCGCGCGCGGCGGTCATGAGCATATCGTTGATGAGGTATGCGGTGTCCTCGGAAAACACCCTTCTGTCAAGCTCTTTGCCTTGACATTTTTCGCTGCTGTAAAGTAATTTTCCTTGACAGTCCTCCACCCGTTCGATAAAGTAGGCGGGGGAGTAGACGCCGCCCCGCGCAAAACTTGCATAGCCATCGAGAAGCGAGAGCAGCGGATAGCCCTCCTTCATGCCGCCGAGCGCTAAGGCCAGCGTTCTGTCCTCTGCGGGAACGGGCAGCCCCAATTTCTCGAGATAGGAGGCGGCGCGCTCCACGCCAAGTGAATTGAGCACTTTTACGGCGGGCACGTTCACGCTGCGGGAGAGGGCGTAGCGCACGCTCATGTAGCCGCCGTATTTTCCGCCGTAGTCGGCGGGGGAATAGCCGCCGAAGTCCGTCTTTTCGTCGAGCAGAGGGGTGGCGGGGGAGATGAGGTTTTCTTCGATCGCGGGCGCATAGACGGCGAGCGGTTTGATGGTGGAGGCGGGCAGCCGCTTCAAGACGCCGCAGGTCGAAAAGAAGGCTTTGACGCCTCCCTCCGCGCCCCGCACGGCGATGCAGACGTCCGATCCCGCTTCCTGCTCCTCCAAGACGCGTTGCAGCGCGGGGTCGAGCGCGGTATACACGCGCAGTTTGTCCCCCGACTGCGCGTCGGGGAAGAGGCGGGCAAGCTCTGCGAACACAGGGACAAGATAGGCGCTCTCCTCCCGTTCGCAGGGGGAGAGGGGAAGCGGCTCGGCGCGTGCTTCGGTTTCCTCTTCGGGGGTGAGATAGCCCTGCTCCCGCATGAGCGAGAGCACGAAATTGCGCCGTGCAAGACATTTTTCGGGGTCGGTGAAGGGGGAATAGCGGTTGGGCGACCGCACGAGGGCGGCGAGCATGGCGCACTCTGCGGGCGTCAGTTCCGAGGGCGCGGAGCCGAAGTAGTATTCCGCGGCGCTGCCGACGCCGAAGGCGCTGTGCCCGAAATAGATGGAGTTGAGATAGAGTTCGAGGATCTCCCGCTTGGAAAAGCGCCGCTCGAGCGCGCGGGTGAGTTTGATCTCTTTGAGCTTGCGGCGGATGGTCTTTTCCCCCGTGAGATGGGTGTTTTTGATGAGTTGCTGGGAGATGGTCGAGGCGCCCTCGCGGAAGGAGAACGTGGCGGCGTTTTTCAGCGCCGCCTTCATCATGCGGCGGTAGTCAAGCCCATGGTGGGTGTAAAAGCGCTTGTCCTCCACGGCGACGAAGGCGTTTGGCAGATAGTCGGGAAGCGCGTCGAGGGCGACCGCGCTCTTTTGCGCCGTCTTGATCTCCTCCCCGTTTTTGTCAAAGACGAGCACGCAGTTTTCGTTGAGCGAGAGCTTTTGCATGTCGAGCTTCTCGCCCGCCGTCACCGCAAAATAGTAGACGAGCAGGGCAAGCGCGAGCGTAGCCATGGCGCTCAAAAGGATAATAACGATCTTAACGGCACGGTTCATCGGTTACAGTATCCGTAGCTTGCGAAAAATTTTGCAAATCGGCGTGCAGCTGTTGAAATTTTTTTTCGGACATGTTATAATGTAAAAGGAAAATTATGTCTTTTTCACGAGGTGAAGATATGACGCTGCGGGAAATGGTCGCCGAATGCAACCGGATCGTCTTTTTCGGCGGGGCGGGAGTGTCCACGGAGAGCGGGATCCCCGATTTCCGTTCCGAGGACGGGCTTTACCGTCAAAAATACGACGTTTCGCCCGAAACGATGCTCTCGAGCGGCTACTTCTATTCGCACACCGAGGAGTTCTACCGCTTTTACCGCGACAAGATGCTCCCCCTCGGCGCGCAGCCCAATGCGGCGCATAAAAAACTTGCGGAATGGGAGCGGGAGGGGAAACTTCTCGCGGTCGTCACGCAGAACATCGACGGGCTACACCAAAAAGCGGGGAGCCGGCGGGTGTACGAGCTGCACGGCAGCGTCCACCGCAACACCTGCCTTAAATGCGGCAAGAAATTTTCGGCGGAGTACATCGCCCGCGGGAAGGGCGTGCCGCGCTGCGATTGCGGCGGACTTATCAAACCCGACGTCGTGCTCTACGGGGAGCTGCTCGACGACGACACCGTGCGGGGCGCGGTCGGCGCCATCCGCCGTGCGGACATGCTCATCGTGGCGGGGACTTCCCTCACCGTCTACCCCGCGGCGGGCTTTGTGGAGGATTTCCGCGGCAAATATCTCGTGCTCATCAACCGGGACGAAACCCCGCTGGACGGACGCTGCGACCTCGTTCTGCACGAAAAAGTGGGCGAAGTGCTGGGAAACTTGTAAGTTCGGGGGGCGCAGGAAAATATCATGAACTATCATATCGTGACTTACGGATGCCAGATGAACGTCCATGAATCGGAGAAGATCGCGGGCATCCTGCGCGGGAAGGGGTACGACCGCGAAAGCTCCATTGAAGAGGCGGACATCATCGTGTTCAACACCTGCTGTATCCGCGAAAATGCCGAAAATCATGCTTTCGGCAATATCGGCGCGCTCAAAAAATTAAAGCGCGAGAAAAGGGACCTCATCATCGCCGTGGGCGGTTGTATGGCGCAGGAGGCGGGCAAGGCGCAGCTTCTGCGGCAAAAATTCCCCTTCGTCGACCTCGTGTTCGGCACCCACAATTTGGGAGAACTCGGCGAACTCATCGACCGCCGCCGCGCGAAGAGGAAGGCGATCATCTCCCTCAAAGAGGAGCGGGGAGAAACGGAGGACGGCATTGAACCCGTCCGCACGAGCTATCCGAACGCTTGGGTGAACATCACCTACGGCTGCAACAATTTTTGCTCCTACTGCATCGTGCCCTATGTGCGGGGGCGGGAGCGCTCGAGAAGGGCCGAGGACATTCTGAAAGAGGTGCGCGCGCTCGTTGCGGACGGCTTCCGCGAGATCACCCTGCTCGGGCAGAACGTGAACTCCTACAACAGCGACGGCAGGGGAGGGAGGAGCTTCCCCGAACTTTTGGACGCCGTCGCCTCGGTCGAGGGAAAGTTCCGCGTGCGCTTCATGACGTCGCACCCTAAGGATTTCTCCGAGGAACTCGCCCGCGTGATGAAAAAGCACGATAAAATTTGCAATTTGCTCCATCTTCCCGCGCAGTCGGGGAGCAACCGCATCTTAAATTTAATGAACAGGCGCTACACCCGCGAGAAATATCTCTCCGAGATCGAAATGCTCCGTTCGTACATTCCCGATTGCCCCGTGACGAGCGATCTCATCGTGGGCTTCCCCACCGAAACGGAGGAGGAATTCGAGGAGACCCTATCCCTCGTCAAGGAGGCGCGCTTTGCTTCGGCGTTCACTTTCGTCTACTCGCCGAGAACGGGCACCAAGGCGGCGGAGATGGAGGGGCAGATCCCCGAGGAAGTGAGCAAGGAGCGCATCATGCGGCTCGTGGAGCAGGTCAACGAGAACACGCGGGAGCTGTCTGCGACCTTCGTCGGGAAGGTCACGGAGATCCTCTGCGAGGACTACGACGAGAAAAAGGGACTGTATCTCGGGCGCAACGAGGCAGGGCGCATGGGCTATTTCACGAGCGACAGGAATGTCATCGGCGAATTCGTGGATTTGAAGGTCGAGCGCGCCAACGGCGTTTCGCTGTTCGGCGAACTCGTTTCCCCGTCCGATCCCCGTTGAGCCTCTGCGCGCATTCCGAAAAGAGAACAGGCAAGTTATAACACAGGAAAAAGTTTCTTCACGGAAAAAGATTTTGCGTAGCAAAAGATTTTTCGTGAATATCGAAGGAGGCATTATGGCACTCTCTCCCATGATGGAATTTTGGAAAAAGATCAAGGCGAAATACCCGGGCTGCATCGTGTTTTTCCGTCTTGGGGATTTCTATGAAATGTTCTTCGAGGACGCGGTCAAGGCGTCCAAGCTGCTCGATCTCACGCTGACGGGACGGGACTGCGGTCTGCCCGAGCGCGCTCCGATGTGCGGCGTTCCCTATCACGCCGTGGACGGGTACCTCAACAAACTCGTCGAGGCGGGGGAGCGCGTCGCCATCTGTGAACAGCTCTCCGATCCGAAGGCGAGCAAGGGCATGGTCGACCGCGACGTCATCCGCGTGGTGTCGGCGGGCACGGTCATCGAGGACAATTTTCTCGACGCCCGCAGGAACAATTACATTGCCTGCGGCGTGAAGGCGGGGGAACGCTTCGCCCTCGCTTATGCCGATATTACCACGGGGGAGTTCTGCGTTTCGGAAACGGAGAGCGCCGAAAAACTGTTGGCCGCGCTCGTCAATCTCTCGGTCGCCGAGGTCATCTGCAACGAGGAACTTCTCTTTGCAGTGAAAGACAGCCCCGAGCTTGAGCGGGGGATCCTGCCGCGCTTTTCCTGCTATCTGCCGTGGGCGTTCCAGCTTCCGCGGGCGGAGGAGCAGCTCAAAGCGCAGCTTGCCGTGGGTTCCATGGAGGCGTTGGGGCTGGAAAATAGGCCGCTTTGCACGGTGGCCGCGGGCGCCCTTCTCGCCTATCTGAGCGACACGCAGAAGCGCGCGCTCACGGGCATCAACCGCCTGCAGGTGGCGAGCGAGGGAGGGCAGATGGTCCTCGATCCCATCGCCGTGCGCAACCTCGAATTGCTCAAAAACAGCGCGGAGGGGAAGCGGTATGGTTCCCTTCTGTGGCTGCTCGACAAGACGGGCACGGGCATGGGCGCGCGCAAGCTCTCGGGCATGCTGCTTGCCCCGCTTCTCGACAAGAAGGAGATCGAAAAGCGGCTCGACGCGGTGGAGGAGCTTTTCCGCGCGAGCGTCGTCCGCATGGGACTTACGGACATGCTCTCGGGCATGCGGGACATCGAGCGGCTCGCGGGGCGCATCTCCAACGGAAATTTCGAGCCGCGGGACTGCGTCGCGCTGAGCAGATCGCTCTCCGCCGTTCCCAACATCAAAATGCAGCTCTCGGGCTTCCATTCGGCGCTTCTGCACGAGATCGACGAGGGACTTATCGACACTGCGGAGATTTGCTCCCTGCTCGACCGCGCCATCAAAGAGGACGCGGGGCTTTTGCGGGATGGGGATTACATCCGCGAAGGGTACAACGAAGAGCTTGACGGGCTACGCAACATCAAAAAGAACAGCACGCAGGTGCTTGCCGAGCTGGAGGCGCGGGAGCGCGAAGAAACGGGCATCCGCACCCTCAAGGTGGGGTACAACCGCGTGTTCGGCTACTACATTGAGGTGAGCAATTCCTTTAAGGACAAGGTTCCCTATTCCTATGTCCGCCGCCAGACGCTGGCGGGCGGCGAGCGGTATATCACCGAAGAGCTGAAACAGCTCGAGGAGAAGATCTTGGGGAGCGACGAGAAGGCGCAGCGGCTGGAAGCCAGCCTTTACGAAGAGCTGTACGAGATCTTGCAGCGCAACATCAAGCTCTTCCAGCGCATTTCCGAGGCGATCGCCATGCTCGACTGCCTCAATTCCTTTGCGATCGTTGCGGCGGAAAACAAGTACTGCCGTCCCGAGATCGCGGAGGAGGGCGCGCTCGAGATCGAAGGGGGGAGGCATCCCGTGGTGGAGGCGCTCTCCCGCGAGCGGTTCGTGCCCAACGACTGCTTGCTGAACGGCGGGGACGACCGGACGATGATCATCACGGGACCCAACATGGCGGGCAAGAGCACATATCTTCGCCAGGTGGCGCTCATCGTGCTCATGGCGCATGTCGGCTGCTTCGTGCCCGCAAAGAGGGCGCGCGTGCCCCTCTGCGACCGCATCTTCACGCGGATCGGCGCAAGCGACAACCTGATCTTAGACCGCTCCACCTTCATGGTCGAGATGACGGAGGTCGCAAACATCCTCCGCAACGCCACCCCGCGCAGCCTGCTGATCTTGGACGAGGTGGGGAGGGGGACGAGCACCTTCGACGGGCTATCCATCGCGTGGGCGGTCATCGAATATCTCACGGAAAAAGTGCGCGCCAAGACTTTGTTTGCCACCCACTACCATGAACTCACCGAGCTTGAAGGAAAGCTCGGCGGGGTAAAGAACTATAAGATCACCGTGCGGGAATCGGGCGGCAGCATCGTCTTTTTGCGCAAGATTGTGCGCGGCGGTGCGTCCCGCTCCTTCGGCGTGGAGGTCGCCTCCCTTGCGGGCGTACCCGCGGAAGTCACTTCACGCGCCAAAAAAATACTCAAAAATCTCGAAAAAAACGATGTCACGCGAAGGCATGAGGAAAACGAGGAAGAGGTCCCTGATGGCCCCGATGGGGAGCCTGCGTTCGTTTCACGGCTCAGGGCGCTGGATACCGATCTGCTCACGCCCATGCAGGCGCTCGCCCTTCTCTCGGCTTGGAAGGAGGAACTCAAATGATCCATGTTTTGACGCCCGACGTCTACAACCGCATCGCGGCGGGCGAAGTCGTCGATCGGCCCTATTCGGTCGTGAAGGAACTCGTGGAAAATGCGATCGACGCGGGCGCCACGGAGATCCGCATCGAGATCGAGGGGGGCGGGAAGAAGCGGATCCGCGTCACCGACAACGGCTGCGGCATCGAAAAAAGCGACTTAAAGGCGGCATTCTTGCCGCATGCCACGAGCAAACTGCGCTCGGCGGAGGACCTGGCGGCGATCTCGACCCTCGGCTTCCGCGGCGAGGCGATCGCTTCCATTGCCTCCGTATCGAGAATGGAGATCGTTTCCAAGACGGAAGAAGGGGAGGCGTGGAGCCTCCTTTCGGAGGGGGGACAAACGGGAGAGCCTCAACCCGCGGGGGGCGCCAAGGGGACCTGCGTCACCGTCGACGGGCTATTCTTCAACACGCCCGCGCGGCTCAAATTCTTGAAGAGCGACGCGCAGGAAGAGGGGGACGTGACGGGAATGGTTTCCCGCTTTCTCCTCTCCCGCCCCGCGATCTCCTTTACCTATCTGATCAACGGGAAGGTGCGCTATCGCTCCTTCGGGGACGGGCTGAAGAGCGCGATCGCCGCGGTGTACGGCGCGGACGTGCTCGGCAGATGTTTCGAGATCAACGCCGACCGTCACGGCGTCGTCCTGCGTGGATTTATCGGCGACCGCAATTTTTACAAGCCGAACCGCAGCTATCAGAGCATGTTCGTCAACGGGAGATACGTCGTCAACCAGACGGTGGCGCTCGCCGTTGCCAATGCCTATAAAAACTACCTCATGACGAGGCAGTACCCGTTTTATGTACTCTTTTTGGAGCTTCCCGCGGAGATCGTGGACGTCAACGTCCATCCCAACAAATCGGACGTCCGCTTTGCCGACAACCGCGTTATCTACGGGAGCGTGTACTCCGTCGTTTCCGCCGTGCTCGACGGCAGCTCGGGCGCGCTCGAATATGTGGCGGACCCGCCCCGCGCCTTAGCGGCAAGCGGGACGGCGGAAGGGAGCGCCACGCCCGCCGCAAAGACGCCCTCTATGTCCTATGCGGAGGCAAAAAAGGAGCTGCAATTCGACATTTCGCCCATCGGAAAGCCCTCGGTCATTCCTTACCGCGAACCCAAGCCGGCGACGCTCGAAGTGCGCGCGCCCCTGCCGCAGGAAGAGGACCATTTCGAGGAGAACAGGCGGCAGCTCCTGGAGCAGAGCAAGGCGAAGCAGGAGAGGCTCGATCCCGACACCCTCGCGTTCAAGGGGGAGCTTTTCCGCACCTATCTCATCTATGAGGCGGGCGACGAGGCCTATCTTGTGGACCAGCACGCCGCGCACGAGCGCATTCTCTATGACAGATTGCGCCAAAAATGCGAAACGCGCGCCGCGCTCTCCCAGCCCATGCTGCTTCCTTTTATCCTGCATACGAACGGGCAGGAATTTGCGTTTTTGCTCAAAAATCTCGATATTTTGCGCTCTTTCGGCTTCGAGATCGAGGATTTCGGGAACAGTTTCAAGGTTTCCGCGGTGCCCGTCGACCTCTTCGGCATGGACCTCGAGGCGTTCTTTGCCGAGGTGCTCTCCTCCATGGACACCCTTCGCGTCATCAAACTGCCCGACCTACTCAAAGACCGTCTGGCGACCATGGCGTGCAAGGCGGCGGTCAAGGGAGGCGAAAAACTCACGGACGGCGAAGTGCGCAGCCTGCTGCGGGAGATGGACGGCGACATGGGCATCAAGTGTCCGCACGGCCGCCCCGCCTGCGTAAAGATCCGCAAATCGGAGCTTGAAAAGCTCTTTAAGAGGATCGTATGAAACTCCTTGCGGTTTGCGGGCCGACCGCCTCGGGCAAGACGGCGCTCGCCGTCGCGTGCGCAAAGCGGCTGAACGGCGAGATCGTGTCCTGCGACGCGCTGCTCGTCTATAAACGGCTGGACATCGGCACCGCGAAGCCGACCCAAGCCGAGCGCGGCGGCATTCCCCACCATATGATCGACGTGGTGGAGCCGACGGAGAACTTTTCGGTGAGCGACTTCGAACGCCTTGCGCTTCCCGCCGTCGAGGACATTCTCGCCCGCGGCAAGACGCCCGTCCTCTGCGGCGGCACGGGTTTTTACATGAACGCTTTGCTCTATCAAAGCGGTTTCGGGCGCACCCCCGCCTCCGCGGAGCTGCGCAAAAAGTACGAAGCGATCGCCCGCGAGGAGGGGAGAGCGGCGCTCCACAGGCGCCTTCGGGAGGTGGACCCCGAGAGCGCGGCGGTTCTCCATGAAAACGACGTGAAGAGGGTAGTGCGCGCGTTGGAGATCTACGAACTCACGGGCAGAAAAAAATCCGAGCAAAACGACGGGCTTACCCCGCGCTACCCCTTTGTCGCGGTCGCCTACGATCATCCGCGGGAAGAGCTGTATGCCCGCATCGGAAAGCGGGTGGACGCCATGCTCGAAGCGGGGCTGGTGGAGGAAGTGCGGGCGCTCCTTGCGGACGGCGTGCCCGAAAACGCGCAGTGCATGCAGGGGATCGGCTATAAAGAAGTGGTCGACTTCTTGAAAAACGGCGGTTTGCAGAGTACTATGTCAGACATAATAAAGCAAAATACCCGCAATTACGCCAAAAGACAGCTGACTTTCTTCAAAAAAATGCAAAATTTATCTTGGCTCGCGCCCGAGGACGCAGAGGGCGCCGCCGAAAAGGTGTGTAAGATATATGACGGTAGATGAGAGGATCTTGGCGCAGGAGGCGCGCCTCGGCACGCTGTTTGCCGAGGCGGACGACATCGCGCTTTACAATCAGGAAAAAGTGCTGAACGCCTTCAAGGCGGAGCGCGTCGCGCTGAGGCACTTCAATCCCTCCAGCGGTTACGGCTACGGGGACGAGGGACGGGAAACGCTCGGCAGGGTGTATGCGCGCGCCTTCGGCGCGGAGCGGGCGATCGTTTCCCCCGCGCTGCTCTCGGGGACCCATGCGCTCACGGTGGCGCTCTTCGGCGTGCTTCGCCCCGGCGACCGCGTTCTGTTTCTGACGGGGATCCCCTACGACACCATCCGCGGCGTCATCTGGGGGGAGGGGAACGGTTCGCTCAAGGATTTCGGGGTGACAGGCGACGTTTTGCCGCTTTTGCCAAGCGGCAAACCCGACTTGCGCCGCGCGGGCGAGCTGCTCGCCGAACGGCAATATAAGATGGTCTATCTCCAGCGTTCGCGCGGCTATGAGCTGCGGGACGCCTTTACGGTGGAAGAGCTTGGGCAAATGTGCTCTTTTGTGCGCGAAAAGGGCTTCGAAGGCTGTATTTTCGTCGACAACTGCTACGGCGAATTTGTGGAAAAACGGGAGCCGACCGAAGCCGGCGCTGACCTCATCGTCGGTTCTTTGATCAAAAACCCGGGCGGGGGGCTGGCGCCTACGGGCGGCTATATCGCGGGCGGAGCGCGCTACACACAGCTGTGCGAAAACCGCCTTACCGCGCCCTCGGTCGGCGGAGAGATCGGCTCTTACGCCTACGGCTACCAGCCGTTCTACCAAGGATTTTTCCTCGCGCCGCACGTCGTGGCGCAGGCGGTAAAGGGGTCGCTCCTCATCGGCGGCTGTATGGAAGCGCTCGGCTACGAGAACTTCCCAGCACTCGATAAACTTCCCGCCGACATCACCCGCGCCATCCGCTTCCGCACCGAACGGGAGCTTACCGGTTTTATCCAATCGGTGCAGGACGTGTCGCCTGTCGATTCCTTTGTAAAATTGGAAGCGTGGGATATGCCGGGCTACGATTGCAAAGTCATCATGGCGGCGGGGACCTTTGTGGCGGGGGCGAGCGTCGAACTTTCCGCCGACGCGCCCATCCGTGCGCCGTACACCGCCTATTTTCAGGGCGGGCTGACCTACGAGCACTGCAAGCTCGCCTGCCGCGCGATCCTGGAAAAGCTGGCGGAGTGAATTGCGTTCCGCGCGCGTTTATCGCGGTATTTTTGCGTTGATATATACCTCGGAGGGCATTTGCCCGCCAAAGGAGGATGGAATGGATCTCTTCACAGGCGAGATCGTGCGGGTGGAAAACCTAAGAAAGACGTTCACGCTCTCCCGCAAACAGCAGAGGGCGGAAAAGACGTCGCTCTCCCGCAAGGTCGCCGTGGACGGGCTTTCCTTTTCCGCATACCGCGGAGAGATCTACGGCTTGCTCGGACCCAACGGCGCGGGAAAGACGACGACGCTGCGCATTCTCTCCACCCTCATCAAGCCCGACGAGGGGGACGCATTCATTTTGGGACATTCGGTGCGGAAGGAGCCGCAGGCGGTGCGCGACTGCGTCGGATTTCTGACGAGCGAACTCAAGCTCGAAGGGTTTTTTACGCCCGATTATCTCTTTGATTTTTTCGGCGCGATGCACGGTGTGGACAAGGAAACGCTTGCGGGACGCAAGCGCGAACTGTTCTCCCGCTTCGGCATCGATGCCTTTTCGCAGGTGAAGATCGCCGACCTCTCCACGGGCATGAAGCAGAAAGTTTCGCTCGTCATCTCCATCGTGCACGACCCCGACGTCGTCATCTTCGACGAACCCACCAACGGGCTTGACGTGCTCACGGCGAAGGTCGTCACCGACTTTTTGGGGGAACTTAAGCGCATGGGCAAAAGCGTTCTTCTTTCCACGCACATCTTTTCCCTTGTGGAAAAGCTCTGCGACCGCGTTGGGATCCTCATCGACGGCAAGATGGCGGAGGACGGCCCCTTGGACGCAATTTGCGGCGGCAAGAGCCTCGAAGAGAGATTTTTTGAAATTTACCGCGGGATCAAGGGGGACGTCTTATGAAACTCGCCGCCCTCATCAAGAAGGAATTCCACCGCTTTTTCCGCGACCCGCGGCTCATCGTCACGATTTTGCTCCCGGGGATCGTGATCTTCCTGCTCTATAACATCATCGGCTCTTTCGTCAACACGCAGGAGAAGTACGATTATAAGGTGTATGTGACGGGGGGAGCGGAGTATGCCGGGATCGTCAAAGACGCGATCGAAGCGGACGGAAGCGGCTCCACCGTGGAATTGATCTTTGCCTCGGAAGAGGAGGGGAAAGCCGCCGTGCAAAAGGGCGAGGCGAGCGCGCTCCTCGTCTTTTCGGAAAACTTTACGCCCGCTGCGGGGAACTCGGTGCAGATCTGGTACGGCGGTTCGGAGGAGAGCCTGTCCTTCTATACCGTCGCTTCCGCCGTCTTGCAGGGCATCGCGCAGGCGACCACCTTCTCCGTCGAGCCGCATTCCTTCGAGCCGGAGGAGAACTTTGCAAAGCAGTTCATTGCCAACCTGCTTCCTTTCCTCGTCGTCACCTTCGTGTTCTCGGCGTGCATGTCCGTCACACTCGAATCGGTGGCGGGGGAAAAGGAGCGCGGAACGCTTGCGACCATCCTTGCGACGTCCGTCAAGCGTTCCCACATCGCGCTCGGAAAGATTTTGCCTCTGAGCTGCGTCGCGGCGATCGGCGCCGCTTCGAGCTTCCTCGGCGTGGTGTTCTCGCTGCCCAAACTCATGGGCGCCGATCTCAGCGTGCTCGGCGGGTACGGCTTCGGGAGTTACGCCCTTCTGTTCCTGCTGATCTTGAGCTTTGTGCCGCTCATCGTTTCGGCGATCGCGTCCGTTTCCACGCTGGCGCGCACGGTGAAGGAGGCGTCGGGCTATACGGGGGTCATCATGATCGCCGTCATGGTGCTGTCCATCGTTTCGCTCGCCGCCGCGAGCCTCGGCGATTGGGTGATCGCCGTTCCCGTGCTCAACGCCGTGCTCTTCATGGGGAAGATCTTGGGCGGAGAACTCCCCGTCTGGCAGTCCCTCCTCTCGGTGGGGGCAAACCTGATCTATACCGCACTCCTGGTGTGGCTGATCGCAAAGATGCTGTCGAGCGAGCGGATCATGTTCGGGAAATAAGCTTGCAAGCCGAAAATTTGCAGGTGAAACATGAAATTTTGCATGTTAGCATAGTACTATGCGTGACATAATTCACAAAAAGGAGGAAATATGGAAAACATTTTGGAGTGCCGCGGTCTTTATCACCGATACGGCAATGTTCCTGCACTGGCGGGGGTGGACTTCGCCGTCGGGCAGGGCGGTATCGTGGGACTGCTCGGACCCAACGGCAGCGGCAAGACGACGCTCATCAAGCTCGCCATGGGCATGTTGCAGCCCACGAGCGGCGAGATCCTCGTGGACGGCAAGCGCCCTTCGCCCGAAACGAAGGCAGTGACGGCGTATCTTCCCGACGCGAATTATCTGAGCAAATGGATGCGGGTGGAGCAGCAGGTGAACTACTACGCCGACTTTTTTGCCGATTTCGACCGCGACAAGGCGGTGGGGATGCTCTCGCGGCTCGGGATACAGCCCAACCAAAAGATCAAGACGCTTTCGAAGGGCAACCAGGAGAAGCTCGGGCTGATCCTTACGATGTCGCGCCATGCGAAGCTCTATATCCTCGACGAGCCGATCGCGGGCGTCGATCCCGCCGCGCGCGACTTTATCCTCGAAACCATTCTCTCCAACAAGCCCGAGGACGCGACGATCTTCCTGTGCACCCACCTGATCTGGGACATCCAGAACGTTCTCACGCACGCGATCTTTCTCAATTGCGGGCAGGTGGTGCTCAACGAGCCTGTGAAGGAGCTATGCGAAAGAGAGGGGAAGAACCTCAACGACATTTTCAGGGAGGTGTTCCGATGGTAGGAAAACTCATGAAGCACGAACTGAGAGCCATTTTCCGCGTTCTGATGTGGTTTATGATCGCGGTAGGGCTGTTGAGCGTGCTGGCGCGCATTGTTTTCGAGATGTCCGCCAACATGGACATGGAAGGCGTTGGCCCCGTTTCGGTGGGGTCCGTGTTCGGGCTTGCTCTCGCCAATCTTTCCACGGGTTCGTTCTGGTATCTCTCCGTGTTGGCGCTCTCGGTCGCGGGGGCGGTGACCTGCCTGGTGCGCTACTTCAAGAGCCTGTTCACGGGGGAAGGGTATCTGACCTTCTCCCTGCCCGTGACCCCCACGCAGCTGCTCGTTTCCAAGTTTTTATCGGCGCTTGTCGTGACGGTCGTCTGCGACGCGGAGATCGTGCTGAGCGTGCTCATCGGGCTTCCGACGGCGACGTTCAATAGCATTTTGGAAACGCTTTCGCCCCTTTGGCCCTCGCTTTCCGCCTTCTTGTCCTCCGAGCCGCTGCTCGTCGTGGAGTTTGTGCTGCTTGCCATCGTCCTGATCCCGACGGGGCTTGTGTACCTCTTCCTCATCGCAAGCGTCGGGCAGCTCTTTACCAAGGGCAGGGTGATCATCACCATCGGGCTTTACTACGGCTCGTCGTTTGCGCTCGGGCTTCTGCTGTCCTTCTTTCTCATTCCCATCGTGCAGCTGGGCATGATCTCGGGACATCTCGTGATCTGGCTCTTTATCCTGCTCATCGCGGCGTTCGACGTGGGGGGATTCTTCCTCATCCGCTATATTTTGAAGAACAAAGTCAATCTCGTTGTGTAAAAAGGTCCTAAAAAAGGCGCCGCGCGGCAAACATGCCGCGCGGCGCCTTTTTGCATAGTTTTACACCTTATGATAGCCTTTTTTGGGTTTGGGACGGAAGAGGTCGATCTTCCCGCCGAATTTGACGAACACCGTGAAGAGGGCGATCGCCACGACGACGAGGCAGATGACGACGATCGCCCATGTGTCGAGGGTCTCCGCTTTCACCTGCGACCAAAGCTCGTTGATGCGCTCGCTCGCGTCTTTGCGGTAGTAATCCATGACGGCGCAGCGGGAGATGACTTCCTGCGGCGGGAATTGCGCATAGAGCTGGCGGCTCGTGCGCTGCTCCTCGTCCGCATAGACGCCCACCGTGCCCGCCTCTCTCCCGAAGAAGTAGGAGAGGTCGTAAAAATCTTCCTCGTTCTCCTCCCCGCCGTAGAGCCAGTCGATGTAGTCGAGCATCTCGTCGTTCTCGCCCGAGATGACGGAGGTATAGCCGATGTAGTAGCTGTTGCGCATCGCGTTGTCGGGTCTGGACATAAAATTGACGAACGCCTGCGCGGCCTGCTTTGTCTTTCCGCTCGGGTCCTCCGCGACGTGCTTCGTCATGACCCAACCATCAAACCAGAGATTGCTGCCTGCCTCGGGGACATAATAGCTGAGATACAGTTCGCTGCCGGGGACGGTGTTCCCGTTGCGGTCCGTTTCGCCAAGCTCCGCTTCGTTGAGGGCGTACACCGCGTCGCCGCTCCACGCGTAGTTGAGCCAGATCGTGCCGTTCACCATGTCCGCCTTGCCCGTGTCCGTTTCGAAGCTGTGGATGTTCTCCTTGATCTTCATCAGCTCGGGTTTGACGGCGTCGATCGTTTCGCTGTCCGTTCTGTTGAAGATGCGGGTGATCTCCTTGGTGTACTCCTCCTGCGAGAGCTCGCCCGAAAGGAAGGCCTCATGCAGTGCCGAAAGTCCGTTTTCGCCCTCTTCGTAGGTGACGCCGAGCGCCGCGAAATAGGTGTCGCGCACGTTGTCTTTCGCTGTGATCAAGCCTTTGACGTTGGAGTCAATAAAGATCCGCCAGTCCTTTTCTTCGAGAAGGGACCCAAGATCGATGGGGTTTCCCTGCTTGTCCCGTACTTCGGGATTGTACACAAAGCCCGTCGTGCCCCACATGTAGCCCGCGGCGTACTCGCTCCAACGTGGCTCGCCCTCGGGCGTTTCCAGCCCCGCGTTCGTTTCGAACTGCTTTTTGATGTAGGGCGAAACGTTGCGGATGTAGTAGTTGATCTTTTCTCCGTTCACTTCCCGTTCGGGGTCGAAGAAGCTCTCGTCGTATTTTTCGAGATAGGGGGTGCCGTCCTCCCTCACCTCGTTGGCGAGCTTCATGATCATGTAGTCGGAGGGACAGAGGAGATCGTACACGTTGCCGAGCTTCAGCTCGTTGTACATGTCCTCGTTGGTGCCGAAGGTGGAGTAGGAAACTTTCACCTCTTCGCCGTAAGTGTCCTTATACCACGTTTCAAAATCCTCGATGATGGGGGGAGCGTCGTCCTCGTCGGGGTCCTCTCCCTCGTCGAGGAGCATGTCGTACACATAGGAGTCTTTGCCGCCCTCGTCGATGTATTCTTCCCAATTGTAAACTTTCAGGACGGTGACCTCTTCCCCCGAACAGCCTGCAAGCATTCCGAAGGAGGGCAGAAGAAGGCTGGAGGCGAGAAAGACGCTCGCAAATTTCTTGGCGTTCACTTGGTTTCCTCCTTTTTCTTTCTTCCGATCAGGTTGGAACAAACCACGAACAGCACGATGATGACGAAAATGATCGTCGTCAGCGCCCAGAAGGAGGACAGCGTGACCGCCGTGTGCGCGTTGCCTTTGGTCGTGGCGTTGTAGACGTAGGTGGAGATGGTTTCAAAGCCCGTGGGACGGGTGTACATCGTGACGATGTAGTCGTCGAGGGAGAGGGTAATGGCGAGCATGAAGCCCGAAACGACCCCGGGCACGATCTGCGGGAGCACCACCGTCATGAGCGCCTTGAAGGGGCTTGCGCCCAAATCGAGCGCCGCCTCGTAGAGGGAGCTGTCCATCTGTTTCAGCTTCGGCATCACGGAGAGCACGACGAAGGGGGTGCAGATGACGAGATGTCCGATGATGAGGGTGAACCACGAGCGCTCGATGTTGACCGCCACGAACGTGACCGTGAGCGCGAGCGCGGTGACGATCTCGGCATTGATGACGGGGATCTGGTTGAGCGCCTGCAACGTGCCCTTCACCCGCTTTTTGCAGTAGTACATGCCGAGCGCGCCCGTCGTGCCGAGCAGCGTGGAGAGCAGCGCGGCGATCAGCGCGAGCAGCAGGGTGTTGCCGATCATGCCGAGCACGTTGGGATCGGTAAACAGGTTGCGATAGTGGATGAAGGAGAAGCCCCTGAACTGCCCGATCATCGTCGTCTGGTCGAAGCTGTAGACGGCGAGCAGAAGGATGGGGGTGTAAAGAAGGAGCAGAACAAGCCCGACGAATCCCGCTTTACAGCATTTGAGCGCAATTTGTTTTTTCATAAGTTTGCCCCCCTTACGGTTTCATCCGCTTTGAAGCCGCCCGTCAGCCACGTCGAGAGGAATACCACGACGAGCAGCACGAGGGCGATCATAGAACCCATGTTCCAGTCGTTTCCGAAATAGGTATAGATGAATTTGCCGATGATCGTCACCTTTGCGTTGCCAAGCATGTCCGACACCACATAGTTTGTCATCGAGGGCAAGAACACCATCGTGACGCCGCTCATGATCCCCGGCATGGAGAGGGGAAGGGTGACGCGGGCAAAGGTGGTGAGCGCGCTCCCGCCGAGGTCCGCGCTCGCTTCGTACAGGCTGTTGTCGATCTTCATCATCGTCGTGTAAAGGGGGAGGATCATGAAGGGCAGGAAGTCGTACACCATGCCGAAGATGGTCTTGAAATAGTTGGCATTGGCAAGCCACGCAAGTGCCTCCGCCTGTGCGAGCAGGTTGAACAGCTCGCGGATGGCGTTTACGCGGAGCACGAAGTTGATCCACATCGGCAGCACAAAGAGCATCAGGATGACGTACTTCTTCTTGATGTGGCTCCGCGCGAGGATATAGGCGACGGGATAGGCGATGAGGAGCGCCACGACCGTCGTCACAAGCGCGATGACGAGGGAATAGACGATCGTCGAAAGCTTTGTGGGGTCGGAGAAAAACTTGATGAAGTTTGCAAAGGAGAAGTGCCCCGCCGCGTCCGTAAAGGCAAAGAAGAGGATAACGAGCATGGGCGCCACCACAAAGAAGAGCAGAAAGACGCCGTAGGGGATGCAGAGGGCCTTCCGTGAGAAACGTGGCAGTTTCAATTCTTCACCTCCGCATGCTTGAGCGTGAGTTTGATCTTCTCTTTGGGGATGACGACGGAAACGTAGTCGTTTTCGTTCCAGAGGTCGTCGGTCGCAAATACGAAGTCCTCCTCGCTCTCGTCCGTCCGCACGATGAGGCGGTAGTGGTCGCCCTTATATATAATGGAAATGATATGGCCCGTCGTGCCGCCCGCCTCCTCGTCGTCGCTGATCGAGATGTCGTGCAGGCCTACCTCCACGGTCACCTCGGTGCCCGTGAGGTCGAGCTTCTCGCCCGAGGGCAGTACGAGGTATTCCTCCTCGTCGATATGGCTGCCGGGATAGAGCTGCGTAACGTCGCATTCGAATTCGCCGTCGGCAAATTCCACGGTGTTGCGCTTGGTGATCACGCCGTCGAACATGTTGGTGGTGTACTTCGGCTTCATGAGGTGGATGCCGTCGGGCGCGATGTTCAGCCCGATCTTTTCTCCCTCCTTGCGGCTCTCCGTGCTCTGCACGACCAGCTCGTATTTGCCGACTTGCACGGTGATCTCGTAGTGGATGCCCTTGAACACGACGGAGAGCACCGTCCCCGTCAGCGCTCCCTCCCCGGGGGCGCACATGCGGATGTCCTCGGGGCGGACAACGACATCCACGAGTTCGTTCTGTTCGAATTCGTCGAGGCAGTCGAAGGTCTTTCCGCAGAATTTGACTTTTTTGTCCCCCGTTACGGTGCCGTTCATGATGTTGCTCTCGCCGATAAAGTCGGCGACGAACGTGTTCGCAGGCTCGTCGTAGATGCCCTTGGGCGTGCCGATCTGCTGGACGACGCCGTCCGCCATGACGACGATCGTATCCGACATCGTGAGCGCCTCCTCCTGGTCGTGGGTGACATAGATGAAGGTGATGCCGAGCCGCCTGTGCATCTCTTTTAGCTCGATCTGCATCTCCTTGCGCATTTTGAGGTCGAGCGCGCCGAGAGGCTCGTCCAAGAGCAAGATCTCGGGTTCGTTGACGATGGCGCGGGCGATGGCGACGCGCTGTTGCTGGCCGCCCGAGAGAGTGGAAATGGATCGCTTTTCGAAGCCCTCGAGATCGACGATCTCGAGCGCCTTTTTCACTTTTTCGGCGATCTCCTTTTTGGAGAGCTTCTCCTTCTTGGTGTAGCGGTCGCCCTTGCCGTTTTCGTAGGTGTTGACGACTTTTTTACAGCGCAGCCCGTAGGCGATGTTCTCAAACACGTTGAGGTGGGGGAAGAGAGCGTAGCGCTGGAATACGGTATTCACGGGCCGCTTGTTCGGCGGGAGCAGGGAAATATCCTCGCCGTTGAGGAGGATCTTTCCGCTGGTCGGCAGATCGAAGCCCGCGATCATGCGGAGCGTTGTCGTCTTGCCGCAGCCCGACGGTCCGAGGAAGGTGATGAATTCGCCCTTGTTGACGTAAAAACTCACGTCCTCGATGACGACGTTGTCCCCATAAGCCTTGGTGACGTGTTGCAGTTCGATGATGTGTTCGGACATGATGTACTCCTTAATGTTCACGCGTTTCTTTTCTTCTCCCCCCTTGCCCACCCCTTGAGGGGTGGGTGTCACGCGCAAAGCGCGTGACGGAAGGGGTGTCGTCGAAAATCAACGCCGTGAGGAAATCGGCTTTTGCGGTTTTACTTGCTTGTCCTCTTTGCTGCCTTGTCCTACAACAAGCCGCAGGTATGCGGCAAATTGTGTCGCGCAGCGCAAAATGGCGATTTTGCTCGCGCAAGTATTCTGAAAGTGTCATTCCGAGCGGAGTCGAGGAATCTCTACCTTAGTGTTAAAATAATGTTGAGATTTCTCGATTTCGCTTCGCTCCACTCGAAATGACAATTTTATGCCTCCGACGCTCTTCAAAAACTCAGAAGTTCGGCGGGGTGGAGATCCACAGAAATCTCGCCTTTCCCTTTCCTTTATTGAGAATGAAGTGCTCTTTGTCGGCGGTGAAATAAAAACTTTCGCCCTTTTTTGCCGCATGCTGCTTGCCGCTCGATACCACGGCGATGCGCCCCTCGAGCACATAGCCGAACTCCTCGCCCTCGTGGGGGAAGTCCACGCTCGTCGAGGCGCCCGCCTCTAACTCTACGAGCACAGGCTCCATCATGTTCTTCTGGGCGTTGGGGATCAGCCAGCGGAAAAGCATGCCCTCCGACTGCTTCTCGATATATTCCTCCTCGGGAAAGACGATCTTGCGGTCCTCGTCCTCGCGGAAGAAATCGGAAAGATTGCCGCCGAGGGCGTTCAAAAGATCGATCAGCGTGGCGATGGAAGGGCTGGTAAGCTCGTTTTCGAGCTGGGAGATATAGCCCTTGGTCAGCTCGCAACGGTCGGCAAGCTCCTCCTGCGTCAGCCCCTTGCGCTGGCGCATCTCACGCAGTTTTGCTCCGAGTTCCATTTTTGCTCCTTTCGTGCACTGTGTTTAGTATTGGTAAACTTTTCGCCATTATTTACGGAACTCTCGTAATAATAAACTGAAAGTTTAATAAAAATAAACTCCGCCGCACGGCAAACAGTATATTATAAAGGTATGGAAATGTCAAACGATTTGCGGAATTTCTCCGAAAGTGTAATATTGTTGTTTTTGGGGGCGGGTTTTGTCCCAAAAAACGATAAAATGTGACGAAAAGGGTACGAAACGGACAAGATAGGGGAGGAAGGGCGGAAAAAAGGGCAAGAAAAAGCGCTCCGCATCACGGAGCGCCTGAAAATCGGGCGGGATCGCGTCCGCCTTACGCGATGGCGGCGAGCTTTTTGGAAAGCTTTGCCTTTTTATTCGCCGCGTTGTTCTTGTGCAGCAGGCCCTTGGAGCAAGCGGAATCGATCGCGGACACCGTTTCGGGATAGAGCTTGTTCGCGGTTTCCTTGTCGCCTGCGTTGACGGCTGCCAAGAATTTTTTGATCTGCGTTTTGAGGGCGGATTTCAGCGCCTTGTTCTGCGCCGTCTTTTTTTCGGTGACGAGAACGCGCTTTTTTGCGGATTTGATGTTGGGCACGATGGTTCTCCTTAATTCAATTTACAATACCTTGCTATTTTAGCATAAAATAAATGGCTTGTAAACTGTTTTTCGGTTGCAAAGCGCAAAAAAATTTTGCTTTTTTGCAAAAAGGAGGGGCGATGCGTCCCGTCATCGGCATTTTCGACAGCGGCATCGGAGGACTCTCCGTGCTCGCGGCATGCGCTGCGCGCCTGCCGTCTTTCCGCTATCTCTATCTCGGCGACAACCGCCGCGCGCCCTACGGCAGCCGCCCGCCCGAAGAGATCCTTGCGTTCACGGAGGAGGCGCTCGTCCGCTTGAGGAAGCGGGGCGCGGACGGCGCGGTCCTCGCCTGCAATACCGCCACCGCCGTCTGCCTCCATGAGATGCGCAAGCGCTTCTCCTTTCCCATTCTCGGCATAGAGCCTGCCGTGCTTCCCGCCGCCCGCGGGAGCAGGGGGAGAGTGCTCGTCCTTTGCACGCCCCGCACCGCCGCGAGCGAACGGCTGGCGCAGCTCCTTGCCCGCTGCCCCGAAACCGACTTTACCGTCCATGCCTGCCCCCGTCTTGCCGCCGCCGTCGAGGACCGCTTCTTGCGCGGCAGAGCGCTCTCGCTGCGCGAGCATTTGCCCGGCGGCACCTTCGGCGGCGTCGTGCTCGGCTGCACCCACTACGCCCTCATCGCGCGGGAAATTTCCGCCTTCTATTCCGCCCCCGTCTACGACGGAGCGGAGGGGGTCGCCCGCCGCCTCGAGGCTCTTTTTCCCGCTCCCGCGGTGGAGCGCAGGTGGAGCGAAAACACAAAAAGAAACAAAAGTTTGCGCCAAAACGGGAGGGAAAGTGGGGGCGCGAACGTATGTTTTCTCGGAAAATGCGCCAAAGAGAACCGCGCGGTGTTCAAACAAACGTTTTATTTTGGCGTTTCTTGTGGAGAAAAGGCAGACCCGAGGGAAAAAAGTGGAGATTTTTGGAAAAAAAGTGGAGGAAAATGGTTGTAAATGGTTGACAAGAAAAGCTTTCCATGCTAAAATGATTTCACAACGCGAAAAAGGAGGGATCCCATGAACAATTTGTATGGTACAAGCCTGCAGACCGTCGATGAAAAGTGGCGCATCAGGATCGCCTCCAAATATCTTCCGCCCGTTCCCGAGGGAAGCAAGGAACCCGTCATCGAACGCGTTTCCATGATCGCGGGGCCGCAGGGTTGCATCAAAGTTTATCAGCCCGAAGTGCTTCAGGAGTGGTTGGAGAAGAAACTCTCCATGCTGCCCGACACGCTCGAGGGACTGAGCGCGAAGAGAAAGATCCTCGGCTCGGTCGAGCATGTCGACGTGGACAAGCAGTACAGAGTGGTGCTCCCGCTCTCTCTCCGCGGCTATGCGAACATCAAGCGGGAGATCGTGACGATCGGCATGGGCGACCACTTCGAGATTTGGGCGAAAGAGGCGCAGGACGCGGAGAACGAGAAGATGACCTTCGAGTCCGCGTTTGCGAAGATCGGTTACCTTTAATGGACGGCTTTTACCACCGCCCCGTAATGCTCGGCGAGGTGATCGGCGGGCTGAATATACGGAGCGGGGGCGTTTACTTTGACGGGACCCTCGGCGGCGCGGGACATTCCTATGCCATTCTCGCGGCAGACCCGACCGTGACCCTCATCGGGACGGACAGGGACGAGGAAGCGATCGCCGCTTCCGAAAAGCGGCTGGCGCCCTTCGCGGGCAGGTACCGTCTGTACCACACGGATTATAAAAATTTCGAAAACGTTCTCGATCGGGCGGGCGTGGACAGGCTCGACGGCGTGCTATTGGATTTTGGAATATCTTCCCATCAGATCGATGAGGAGGAACGAGGTTTTTCCTACCGGTCGGCATCCGCGCCCCTCGATATGAGAATGGACCGAAGCGGCGGGTTCACGGCAAAAGACGTCGTGAACGCTTACCCGCCCGACAAGCTCTTCCGCATTCTGCGCGAATACGGGGAAGAACCCTTCGCTTCCGCGATCGTGCGCGATCTCGTCAAGCGGCGGGAAAAGGAAGAAATTTCGACCTGCGGGCAGCTCAGGGAGATCGTGGAGGAGAGCATCCCTCCCAGATTCCGCTCCGCAGCCTGCGCACGGCGTACTTTCCAGGCCATCCGCATCGAGGTGAACGGCGAGCTTGAAGGGCTTGGCGGATGCCTGAGGGGGCTTATTGGAAAATTGAAGCCGGGAGGCAGGATCTGCATCCTGACCTTTCATTCTCTGGAGGACAGGATCGTCAAACAAGTTTTTCGGGAACTCGCCGAAGATTGCGTCTGCCCGAAGAACTTCCCCGTCTGTGTATGCGGGAAAAAGAGAGAATTGGCGCCCGTAAACGGCAAGCCGATCACGGCGGGCGCGCAAGAGATCGAGCAAAATCCGCGCAGCAAAAGCGCGAAACTCAGGATCGCCGAAAAAATCGGGGCATGATCGGTAAAATACGGGAATAAAATAAGGAGAATATGTCATGGCGGACGGGATATTGGAGAGAGAACACGAACAAACGGAGGAGGAGCGCGAACATCAGAGATTGATGTCCGAGCGCATGCGCGCGCTGCTCGCGGGCGAGGAAACGCCCGCCGCGCCCGTTGCCGAAAAGCCCGTGGGGGCTTACGAATATCCCACCTTCCGCTCCGGTCACGTTCCCGCATACCAGAATCCCGCGTATGCCACGAACGAATACCATGCGCCCGTCGTGCCCACTTCGCCCGACGCGCCCAGCGCGGCGCGGCGTATCGCCGACTATGTCGCGGTGACGCCCGGGATGCAGGGCCTGCACCGCTTCGGCGACGAGCCTTCCGCCAAGGTCAGGGACTACGCGCCCGTGGCGCCCGCTTCTCCCGAAGCGCCTGCGGCCACGCCCGGAATGCTCTTCGAATCGCTGCTCTATAAGGACGGGCAATTGCTCGACACCGCCGCTCCCGCGGCGCCCGAGGCGCCCGAGATGTACGGCGCTAAGGTGGAGGCGCCCGTTTACGATCCCTCTTATACGCCCATGTATGGACCCGAACGGTACGAAACGCCCGTTTTCGCACCCGAGGATACGGGTTCGTCCGACGATGAGGATTCGAAGCCCACGCCCCGCACGATGTCCCACCAGACGGCTGCCGAGCAGAAGCAGACGGGGCTTTTGGCGGCGCTCTCCATGCGCACCAAGCTCGTGCTTGCCGCGGTCGCCGCGGTGATCGCAATTCTGCTTGCGGTGGTGTGCATCAATACGGCGATCATCAATTCCATCGACGCCGACATCGCGGAGCGCGAAGAAGAACTCGCCCGCCTTACCGAACAGATGAACGGGATCGACAGCGAGATCGAACAGCTCACTTCTCCCGAAAACATCGAAACCTGGGCGATCGAGCACGGCATGAGCCGCTGATCTGCCCGCGGAGGGGAAATATCAAACAGAATACGGACTTTTCTTTGACTGTCCTACGAAAGAGGTTATTTGCCGTAACTTTGGCGATAACCTTTCTTTTTTGTCTTTTTACGGGCAGGTTCCTCTATGTGCAGGTATTCTGGCGGGAGGAGCTTCTGTCCCGCGCGCTGGACCAATGGACGCGGGAGATCCCCGTCGTCGCCGAGCGCGGGAAGATCTTTGACCGGAACGGCGAACTGCTTGCGGGCAACCAGACGGCTTACAGCGTCTATGCGCGGGCGAACGCCGTCACCGACCCGTCGGGCGCGGCGGATGTGCTCTCCGCGCTCCTCAAAGTTCCGCGGGAGGAGATCGCCGCAAAACTTTCCGACCGTTCCCGCTCGGAGATCACCCTCCTCAAACAGGCAGAGAAGTCCCTCGTGCAGTCCATCGAGGGGAGCGGCCTTGCGGGCGTCTACTATTCGCGCGACAACAAGCGCGTCTATCCTTACGGCAGCCTTGCCTCGCAGGTGCTGGGCTTTACCGCCATGGGGAGCGAGGGCGTTACGGGCGTCGAGCGGTTCTATGATGATTTTTTGAAGGGGGAGAACGGCCAGATCCTCTATGAAACCGATCTCGTCGGCAAGGAGATCGAGGGGACGGCCGCCTCCTATCTGCCCGCGACGGAGGGGCTGGATATCAGGCTCACGCTCGACTACCGCATCCAGGCGCTCGCCGAGGAGGTGATGGGAAGGACGCTCGCCGAAACTTCCGCCCTTGCGGCGCGCTGCATCGTGCTCGACCCGCAGGACTTCGGCGTGCTCGCCATGGTGAACCTTCCCGCCTACGACCTCAACGATCCGCCCCGCAACGACATGGAGGCGCTCAACCGCCTCTCCCGCAACTGTCTTGTGAGCGACATTTACGAGCCGGGTTCCACCTTCAAGATCGTCACCGCCGCCGCCGACCTCGAGGAATGGCGGAAGGGGAACGGCGCCGCCTTTTCGCCGCGCTTTGTGTTCCCGAGCAGCCGCACCCGCAGCGTGGACGGCACCACCATCAAGTGCTGGAGCGACCACAAGAACGGCAAGCATGCCAACCAGACGCTCGCGGAGGCGCTCAACAACTCCTGCAACCCCTGTTTCGTGGACATCGCGCTCTCCCTCGGCAAGGAAACGTTTTATTCCTACCTCGGCGCCTTCGGGTTCGGCAAGGCGACGGGGATCGACTTTTCGGGCGAGGCGGTGGGCATGCTCATTCCCGAGGGGAGCGTGCGGGACTGCGACCTTGCGCGCATCGGCTTCGGGCAGACCATCGCGCTCTCGCCGTTGCAGCTCGCCTGCGCGGCCGCCTCCGCCGTCAACGGGGGATATTATTATACGCCGCACATTTTAGAGGAGGTTTTCTCGGACGACGGCTATGTCGCGGTCAAAACGGGGAAAAAGCTTCTGCGCAGAACGGTGAGCGAGGAAACTTCGCGGCTGCTCTCCTCCATGCTCGAGGGGGTGGTGAAAGAGGGCAGCGGCAAGCATGCCTACATCGAAGGCTACCGCGTGGCGGGCAAGACGGGCACCGCGCAAAAATATGAAAACGGCGCCATCGCGCAGGGGAAGTACGTTTCCTCCTTCGTGGGGTATTTTCCCGCCGATGCGCCGCAATATCTCTGTCTTATCATCGTGGACGAACCGCAGGGCAGCTACTACGGCAGCACCGTCGCCGCGCCCTGCGCCAAGGAAATATTCGAGGGGATCATCGGTTTTGCCGGCATTCCCCCCCAAGGAGGCAGTATATGAAGCTTTCCGTGCTTGCAAAAGAGGTCGAAGGGGGGAAACTCAAGGGCGACGCCGAGGTCGCGGGACTCTGTACGGACAGCCGCACGGCCGCGGGGGGAGAGCTGTTCTTCTGCTACCGCGGGACAAAGACCGACCTGCACGCCTACGCCGAGGAGGCCGCCGCCCGCGGGGCGAGCCTCGTGTGCGAGCGCGAACTGCCGCTTTCCTGCGCCCAGCTCATCGTGCCCGACGGCAGAAGGGCAATGGCGGAGATCGCCGCCGCCTTCTATTCCCACCCCGAGAGGGGGATGCGCTTTGCGGGCGTGACGGGCACCAACGGCAAGACGACCACCTGCCATCTTCTCGCTTCGGTTTTGGAGGAGTGCGGCAGGCGGGTGGGGCTGATCGGCACCCTCGGGGCGCGCTTTGCGGGCAGGACGGTGCCCCCCGGTCTGACGACGCCCGATCCCGTGTCGCTGTTCGCCCTTCTGGCGGAGATGAAAAAGGCGGACGTGCAGGACGTCGTCATGGAGGTCTCGGCGCACGCGCTCGCCCTCGGGAAAGTTTCTCCCATTGTCTTTGACGTGGGGGTGTTTACCAATTTGACCCGCGACCACCTCGATTTCTTCGGCGATATGGCGGCCTACGCGGAGGCGAAGAAGGAGCTATTTACGGCGGGGCGCTGCCGCTACGGGGTGTACAATGCGGACGATCCGTTCACGCGCGAGCTTGTCAATCGGGAGATCCCGCACACACTCTACGGGCTGGACGAGCCGGCCGACGCCTTCGCGCTCATCGAGGAGGAGGACCTCAGAGGGAGCGGGCTTGTTTTGAATCTTTCGGACGAGCTGTGCGAGGTGCGGCTGAAGCTCCTCGGGCGGCACAACGTACAAAACGCGCTGGCGGCGGCGTGCGCCGCGCAGAGGTTGGGCGCCTCTTCGGAGCACATCGCCCGCGGGCTTGAAAAAGTCGGGAGCGTGGACGGCAGGCTGGAACGGACGGCGCAGTTCCGCGGCGCGGAGATCTTCGTGGACTTTGCCCATACCCCCGACGGGCTGGAAAAATCTCTCTCCTGCCTCCGCGAACTGTGCGAGGGGCGGCTCATCGTGCTCTTCGGCTGCGGGGGCAACCGCGACGCGGGCAAGCGGCGGGAGATGGGGGAGACCGCCGCCCGCCTTGCCGATTTTGCTGTCCTCACCTCGGACAATCCCCGCTTTGAGGATCCCTGTTCCATTCTCGCGGAGATCGAAGAGGGGTACCGCGCGCGCTCCAAGGAGTACGTCGCCGTGGAGGAGCGGGAGAAGGCGATCGAGTACGCGTTGAAGCTCCTCGGCGAGGGGGACGTCCTCCTCATCGCGGGCAAGGGCGGGGAGACCTATCAGGAGATCATGGGGATAAAATTCGACTACAATGACAAAGATACCGTGAAGAAGATCATCGGGAAACTGTCATGAGGGCGATGCTGTTTTGTCTGGTGCTGTCCGCCGCGCTTTCCTTTGTGTTCTGTCTGGCGGAGATCCCGCTCCTCAAACGGCTCGGGGCGGGACAGAACATTCTGCACTATGTCAAGGAACATGAGAAAAAGGGGGGTACCCCCACGATGGGCGGCTTGGGATTTGTCCTTGCCGCCTCTTTGGCTGCGCTCTGCTGCCGCGGCGTTTCGGACAAGCCCTTCCTCGTCTGCCTTGCCGTCGGCGTGGGCTATCTTCTCGTGGGATTTTTAGACGATCTGCTCAAGACCTGCCGCCACGACAATCTCGGGCTGCGGCCCTACCAGAAGATCTTTTTCCAGCTTGCCGTCGCGGTCATCGCCTCGGTCTACTGCTGCCTCGAAGGGCTTACCGTGCTGCGCATCCCCTTCACCCGCCTCTCTTTCGACATCGGCTGGTGGATGCTCCCGCTCGGGCTTTTCGTCTATGTGGCGACGGTGAACGGCGTCAACCTCACCGACGGGCTGGACGGGCTTGCGGGAGGGACTTCGGCGATGTTTTTCCTTTCGCTCGCCCTTCTCGTGACCCTGCAATATGCCGACGCCGACATCGCATGCCTCTGCGCGTGCCTCGTGGGGGCGCTTGGCGCCTATCTCGTGTTCAACGTCAACCGCGCAAGCGTGTTCATGGGGGACACCGGCTCGCTCTCTCTCGGCGGGTTCGCCGCCTCCTGCGCCCTCGTCACGGGGAACGCGCTCGTCATTCCCGTGGCAGGCGCAATGTTTGTCCTTTCAAGCATATCCGTCATCATTCAGGTAATATACTATAAAAAAACGGGCAAGCGCGTCTTTCTCATGGCGCCCATCCATCATCATTTCCAGATGAAGGGCTACTCCGAGGGGAAGATCTCCTATGTCTATGCCGCCGTGACGGCGCTGCTCGGCGCGACGCTGCTCTTCCCGTTTGTATGAGTTCCCCGTGGCGGGGAAAAAGGAGAAGTTATGCTATATTCCCAACAGACCTTTCTCGTGGCGGGGCTTTCCCGTTCGGGGATCGCGGCGAGCGAATATCTGCTCTCCCGCGGGGCGAAAGTGTATTGCTTCGACGACGTGGAGGACGGCAGCGTGGCGCAGACGGCGCGCGAGCTTGGCGCAAAGGGGTGCACCGTCATACATAAGGAGGAGCTTGAGCGGCGCTCTTCGGAGTGCGACATCCTCGTGTTAAGCCCGGGGATCCCCGTCGACCACCCCCTTCCCGTGGCGTTCAAGCGGGCGGGGAAGCGCGTCATCGGAGAATTGGAGCTTGGGGCGCTCGGGCTGCACTGCCCCGCGGTCGCCGTCACGGGCACCAACGGCAAGACGACCACCGTCACCATGATCGACGGCATTTTCAAGGCGGCGGGAAAGAAGAGCGTCGCCTGCGGGAACATCGGCAAGCCGCTCTCCTCCTGCGTGCGCGAGCTTGGCGAGGACGGGCTTGCCGTCATCGAGGTATCCTCCTTCCAGCTGGAAACGCTCACCTCCCTCCGTCCGCATGTAGCGGTCGTCCTCAACGTCACCGAGGACCATCTCAACCGCCACTACAACATGGAGAACTACATCTATCTCAAATCCCGCCTGCTCAAAAACTGCGCGGAGAGCGAGTATGCCGTGCTCAATTACGACGATCCCATCGTGCGCGGCTTTGCCGAAAAGACCAAGGCGAAGCCCGTCTGGTTCTCCCTGCGCGAGCCTGTGGAGGGGGGATACCTGAGCGAGGGATATTTCTGCTATATGGGCGAAAAGCTCTTTCCCGCCGCCGAACTTCCTCTCGACGGGGAGCACAATGCGGCGAACGCCCTCGCGGCGATCTGCGCGGCAAAGCTCTTCGGCGTGCAGAACGAGGTGATCGCCTCCGCCCTCAAGACCTTCCGCGGCGTCGCCCACCGCTTGCAGCGCATCGGCGAGCTAGACGGCGTGAGCTTCATCGACGACAGCAAGGCGACCAACGTGGATTCCGCCATCAAGGCGGTGAAGAGCGTGCGGGGGGAGAGCGTCCTCCTCGTCGGGGGAAAGGACAAGGGCTATTCCTACGAGCCTCTCTTCGACGCGATCAAAAACAGCGGGGTGGTACATACCGTCATCTACGGGGAAAATGCGTTCCGCATTTTGGGAGCGGCGCTCAAGAAGGGATACACCGCCGTCACCCTCTGCCGTCCCTTTGACGTTGCGGTGCGGGTCGCCTATCTCACGGCGAAGAAGGGACAGAACGTGCTTTTAAGCCCCGCGTCGGCGAGCTTCGACGCCTTCCGCAGCTACGAAGAGAGGGGAGAGCGGTTCCGCGAGATGCTCTCGCTCCTCAGCGAGGAGAAGAAGTCCGGCGGCGTTGTCCCGCCGGCGGAGGCCGACATTGCCGAGGAGTAAAGAACGCCTCCGCCCCGCCCCCGCCGCGCGGGGGCGGGGCGGGATACGCCGCGCAGGTACTTCCTTCGGCGATCTTCCCTTCCTCGCCGCCGTCCTCCTGCTCGCCGTCTACGGCGTCGTGTTCGTCTATTCGGCAAGCTCCTACAACGCCGCCGTGCAGTACGGCGACAGTTTTTACTTTGTCAAAAAGCAGATCGCGGGCCTCGTTCTGGGGATCGCGGGCATGATCGGGATCTCCTTCGTCGATTTCGAAAAATTGAGAAAAGCGGGCTTGCCCGCCCTGATCCTTTCTCTCGTGCTCCTCGCCCTCGTCTTTGTGCCGGGGGTGGGGAAGAGCAACTACGGCGCCACGCGGTGGATCGGCTTCGGCAGCTTCACCATACAGCCCTCCGAGCTTGCAAAATACGGCTTTGTGCTGTTCGCGGCGGGGTATTTTGCCAAAGATCCCGCCCGTATGCGCACGGGGAAGGGGATCCTGCCCGTCCTGTTTGCGGGGCTGGGCATTTGCGCGCTCGTCATTTTGGAGCCGAACATGTCCGTCACCATGCTGATCGCGGCGGTCACGATCGGCATGATCTTCCTCGCGGGCGCCTCCCGCGGTTCTTTGCTTGCGATCGCGGTCCCCGTCCTTCTCGCCGTGCCCGCGCTCATTCTCGCGGAGCCATACCGTTTGAAGCGGCTCTCCGCCTTCCTCGACCCGTGGCAATCGCCCAAGGGGGAGGGCTACCAGCTCATCCAGTCCCTCTACGCCCTTGCGAACGGCGATCTGTTCGGCACGGGGCTTTTCCGCTCCCGACAAAAGTACCGTTTTTTGCCCTTTGCCGAGAGCGATTTCATCCTCTCCGTCATCGCGGAGGAAACGGGCTTTGTCGGCATTCTGTTTCTCTTCGCGCTCATCGGCTTCATCGTGTGGCGGGGCTTCCGCATCGCGCGCTCCTGCGACAGCTTTTACGGTTACATGCTCGCGGCGGGCATCACCCTCGCCTTCACGCTGCAAACGGCGCTCAACGCCTTGGTGGTGAGCGGCTGCATCCCGCCCACGGGGCTTCCGCTCCCCTTGGTGAGCGCGGGGAACACTTCGCTCGTCGTCACCATGACGGCGATGGGGGTGGTGTACGGCATCTCCAGACACAACGCAAGGGGGAAAATTCATAAGATGCAGTGAGAAAAAATGCGCAAAAGCCCGCCGAGGGCTTTTATGGGGTTGCGCCCCGTTGCGCAAGGAGTAATTATGGATAAATTTTTAATAGACGGGGGGAGGAGCCTGAGCGGCACGGTCCATACGCAGTCGGCGAAAAATTCCGTGCTTCCGCTCCTCGCGGCGTCTGTTTTAACCGAGAAGCAAGTGACGGTCGAAGAGGTCCCGCCCATCGCGGACGCCCTCTGTATGATGCAAATATTGCGCGAGCTGGGCGCAAAGGCAGAATTTTGCGGCGGCAACGTCGTCATAGACAGCTCGGACGCGTGCTCGCACGAGCTATCCTCCGCGCTCACCAAGGAGCTGCGCTCCTCGGTTTTCATGCTCGGCTCTCTTCTGACCCGCTTCCGCCGCGCCGTCATCGCCTATCCCGGCGGCTGCGACATCGGCCTAAGGCCCATCGACCTGCACCTTTCCGCGCTCAAACGGCTCGGAGTGAAGATCGAGGAGCGCGAAGGCTTCATTTTTTGCAAATGCGACACCCTGCGCGGCGCGGAGATCGCGCTCGACTTCCCCAGCGTGGGGGCGACGGAGAACATCCTGCTCGCCGCCGTCAAGGCGGAGGGAAAAACGCTGGTGCACGGCGCCGCCAAGGAGCCGGAGATCGTCGATCTGCAGCGTTTTCTCAACGCCATGGGCGCGAAAGTGCGGGGCGCGGGAACGGACGACATCGAGATCGAAGGGGTGAAGAGCCTCGGCGGGGTGTGTTTCCGTCCCATCAAAGACCGAATCGAGGCGGGAACTTACCTCATGGCATGCGCCATTTGCGGCGGCGAGATCGAGGTAACGGGGGTTTCTCCCGAGAATATTCGCCTGCTTTTACATAAATTGCGTGAAAACGGTTGCAAGATCCATGCAAAAAATGATAAAATAAGAATATACAGTAGCGGCAGGCTGAAATGCAACCGCCGTATCGAAACGATGCCCTTCCCGGGCTTTCCCACCGACTTGCAGGCGCAGGCGACCGCGCTCAACAGCGGGGCGGAGGGGGGAGCCGTCATCGCGGAAAATCTCTTCGAGACCCGCTATAAGTATGTGCCCGAGCTTAGAAGGATGGGCGCGGACATCGAGGTGAAGGGCAGGCTCGCCTTTGTGCGGGGCGTAAAGCGCCTGCACGGGGCATCCCTCACGGCGGGGGACCTGCGCGGGGGCGCAGCGCTCGTTCTGGCGGCGCTCGGCGCGGAGGGGACGAGCGAAGTTTTCGATCTTTCCCACATCGACCGCGGCTATGCCGACTTGCAGGGGAAGCTCACGGCGCTCGGCGCGCGGATCAAGCGGATCCGCGTGTAGCGTGCCGCCGCGACAAAATACGGAATCGCTTCCGGAGAGAGGATACATCCGATGAAAAGAAAAGGAAAGATTTTGCTGACGACGGCGATCGGGCTTGTGTTGCTGATCGCGGTGGTCGCCGCCGCCCTCAACGCCGTGTTTACGGTCACGGACGTGCGGGTGGATTTTTCCGTGCTCTCCGAAGAGGGGATGCAGGACGGCTATGCGCTGCAAAGCGAGCTTGAAGAGCGCTTCGTGGGTTCCAGCACCACCTTTCTCGACCTCGGGGAAGTGGAGGAACTTGTCAAAAAATATCCCGCCTTCTCGCTCGACGGGCTGCGCAAGGATTTTCCGCGCACCCTCACGCTGACTCTCACCGAACGCAAGGAAACTTACGCCTTCCGCCGCGAGGATGGGGGATACGCCGTGCTCGACGGGGCGGGGCTGTACCTCTATGACAAGACGGAGAACGTCAACCGCCGCCTCGGCGGGAACGTGCTCCTCGAGGGCTTCGGACTCACCGCGGGGGAGGCGGGCACTCCCGTCACGGGGGAATATTTTGCCGAAGCGCTCGTGTTCTGCGGCACGTTTGCCGAAAACTTGGGCGATGTGCGCGCAAACATCGCCTCCCTGAGTTTGATCCCCACGGGCAATGCCATCGAGGGCGATTACTTCTTCCGCCTGCGCTTTCAGGAGGGGCTGTATGTCGACGTATACGCGCCCTCCCACCTCACCGAGAACAAGGCGATGGCGGTGCGCGCCCGCTATCTGGCGCTCACGGACGCGCAGCGGCTCTACGGATTTTTCGACGTGGTCGATTCGCTGGACGGCGGGTTTACCGTCAGCGCACACCGCGATAAGCTTCCCTTCTGACAGAGGCGGACTTCCGACGCCCGCGGAGCGCGCTCCGCGGGCGTTTTTTGCGCACTATATGGGGGGTAAGCCGTCCGAAAGACGCAAAATAAGCAAACGACGACAAAAAAATGGTTCTATTCTCTTGACACGGTGCAGGCGTTTTGATATAATAGTGAAAGAATATACAAGGGGAAAGAAGAATGGCAAACAAGAGCGTTGCAGTCCTCGATATCCGTTCTTCTCAGATCGCGATCTTTGTAGGCGAGAGGGGAGTGAACAATACCTTCGTCTTTCAAGCGAGCAAGACAGAGCCGTACGGCGGGTATCAGGACGGTGAATTTTACGACGTGGACGAGCTTTCCCGCGCCGTTCACAGCGCGCTCGACGCCGTGGAGCAGATCTGCGGCGCGACTTTCCGTACCCTCTATGTGGGCGTTCCCGGCGAATTCACCTTGGCGGTGCCGAAGGAGCAGGTCATCGGCTTCCCCAAGCGCCTCAAGATCGGCGCAAGGGAAAAGGAAGCGCTCTTCAACAGCGGAAGGCGGGAACTCAAGGGCTACCGCGCCATCCGCGTGACGAGCATGATCTACACGACGGCGGACAACCGCCGCGTCGCCGACCCCGCGGGACTGTATTCCACGGGTCTTTCGGGGGTGCTCTCCTATTTCTACTGCACGGAATATTTCGCTTCCACGCTCGAAAAGATGTTTGCGGGCAGCAAGACGGAACTCCGTTTCCTGCCCACGCAGCTCGCTACGGCATGTTATCTCATTCCGCCCGAAACGCGGGACGAGTATGCGCTCTTCCTCGACGTCGGCTATCTCTCCTCCACCGTCTGCCTTGTTCTGGGCGGCGGTATTCTCGCGCAGGAAACCTATTGGGTGGGCGAGGGACAGATCGCCGTGCGGCTCATGCAGAAATTCGGCCTTCCCTACGAGGGCGCGGTGCAGCTTCTGACCCGCTCCAACCTCTATCTCAAGCGGGAGGCGAAGAGCAGGGAATTCGTGTTCCGCGGCGTGACCTACGAGATCCCCGCGGAGGAGTTTGTGGAAGAGGTGAAGGCAGGGCTGGACGACCTTTGCGAAAAGGTGAGCGGCTTCCTCGAAGAATGCTCGGGGAAGGAACTCGACAGCAAGCCCCTCTATGTCACGGGTGAAGGGCTTGATGGGATCCGCGGCGCGCTCGAGCATATTTCCCGCCGCCTCGGCTGCGTCTGCGAACAGCTGGCGCCCGATCTGCCCTATTACAACAAACCGTCCATGAGTTCGCGGATCGCGCTCATCGACATGGCTTATGAAGACAACCGCACGAGCGGAAAGCTTTTTAGATTATTAAACGTATTCGGAGGTTAAACAATGTACAACGACAATATTCCCTTCGTGGGAAGAGATAATCAGCCCCAAGAGAAGAGCTACACTCCCGCTCCTCCTCTGGAACCGGAATATACCGGCAAGGCCCGCATCAAGGTCATCGGCGTGGGCGGGGCAGGCAACAATGCCGTCAACCGCATGATCGACGCGGGCATCACGAGCGCGGAATATATTGCCGTAAATACCGACGCGCAGATCCTTGCATGCAGCAAAGCGGAGACCAAGATCCAGATCGGTGCCCACCTCACCAAGGGTCTTGGCGCAGGTGCGGATCCCGAGATCGGCAGAGCTGCCGCCGAAGAAAATAAAGACGAGCTTGTGAGAGCCATCGAAAAGACCGACCTTTTGTTCATCACCGCAGGCATGGGCGGCGGAACGGGCACGGGCGCCGCGCCCGTCATCGCCAAGATGGCAAAGGATATGAAGATCCTCACCGTCGCCGTCGTCACCGAGCCTTTCTCCTTCGAGGGGAAGCGCAGAATGGACAATACGATGAAGGGGCTTGATAATCTCAAAAAGTATGTCGACACCCTCATCATCATTCCCAACGAGAAGATCGGCGACGTCGTCCCCAAGAACGCTCCCATGAGCGAAGCGCTCCGCGTGGCGGACGAAGTCTTGAAGCAGGGCATCCGCGGCATTGCCGACCTCATCGTCACTCCCGCGCTCATCAACCTCGACTTTGCCGACGTCAAGACCATTCTCAAAGATAAGGGTCTGGCGCACATGGGCGTGGGTGTTGCCAAGGGCGAGAACAGGATCGTAGAGGCGGTGCGCCTTGCGGTCAACTGCCCGCTCCTCGAAACGACCATCGAGGGCGCGACGGGCGTCATCCTCAACGTCGTCGGCGGGAACGACCTCACCTTTGATGAAGTGAAACTTGCGGCTTCCCTCATCCACAGCGTCGTCGACTATTCCGCAAACATCATCTTCGGCGCCTGCATCGACGAGAACATCAGCGACGAGGTGGAAGTTACCGTCATCGCAACGGGCTTCCCCGCAGCGGGCGCCCGTCCCGATACGCGTACGCAGACCTATCAGCGGCCCGCGCCCCAACAGCCCGCGCCGCAGCAACCGCAACCCGCCCAGAGGCCGATGGATCCCCGTCAGACGGCGCAACCGCAGCCGCCCGTGCGGCCCGCGCCCCAGCAGCCCGCACCGCAGCAACCCGCACCGCAGCAACCCGCTGTTCCGCCCAGAGGCGCTTTCGATCCTTACGGCGGCTATGCGCAGCAGCCCGCGCAGCCCAATTATCGGCAACCTGCGCCGCAGCAGCCCGCGCAGCCCAATTACGGGTATGCGCCCGATCCCTACAACGCGCCGCAAAACGGCTATCAGCAGCCCGCACCGCAGCAACAGGCCGCTCCCGAACCCGAACCCGAGGAGGAGCCGGCGGACCGTAACGCGCACGACCAGCTGCCCGACTTCGTGCGGCGGTTGATCGGAAAAAAGAATAAGTGATCTCAAAAAGAGTGCGGACGCTTCGGCGTCCGCTTTTTTTGGTTCGGCCGCTTGACATTTCGCCGCAACAGTGGTACAATGCAGAAAAAATTCAGGAGGGAAAATATGTTAAAGAATTTGGGCGTAAAGCCCTATGTGTTCCCCATGCCCGTGCTGCTCATCGCAACCTACGGCGAGGGGGAGAAGGTGGACGTCATGAACATGGCCTGGGGCGGGATCTGTTCCGAGAACATGGTGGCGCTCAACATCAGCGAGGACCACAAGACGACCGAAAATTTGAAGAAGAGGGGAGCGTTCACCCTTTCGATCGCCGATGTTCCGCACATCGCCGAGGCGGACTTCTTCGGCATCGCCACGGGCAATAAAATGCAGGATAAATTCGAGCGGACGGGGCTGACTGCCGTCAGGAGCAAGAATGTGGACGCGCCCGTCATCGAAGAGTTTCCGCTCACGCTCGAATGCAAGGTCGTGCAGATGGGGGAGGAGAAGTCGGGCTACCGCGTGATCGGCGAGATCGTGAACGTGCTTGCCGACGAAAAAGTGCTTACCGAAAAGGGCAAAGTGGACCCGAAAAAGCTCAACGCGTTCGTGTTCGACCAGATGCAGAGCGGCTACTATGCCATTGGCGAAAAGGTGGGGCAGGCATGGCAAAGCGGCGCCCCGCTCATGAAGAAGTAAAAATCCGAAACATACTCGCCGCCCCGCGCGGAAAACGCGCGGGGCGGCTTTTCTGCAAAAAAGGGACAAAAAATGTCGTGTTTTTCCGCAGGCAAAAAGATTGACTTTTTGGCGGATTTTTGATAAAATAAGCAGGTAGTTCAAATTCATAGAAACGACACACGTTGCGCCCCGAAGCGCGTAAATCTGATCACGGTACAGTTTGGAGCGCGTGTGTCAAAGTCCTTTCGGCACATTGCTCTCGATGTGCCTTTTTTTGTGTCGGAAGGAGATTTTTATGAACGAAAGCGCCTATCTCGGCGAGGAACGCGTAGGCAAACTGCTTCTGAAATTTGCCGTTCCCTGTATTCTGTCCCTCATTATTTCCTGCCTCTACAATATTGTAGACCAAATTTTTGTCGGGCACGGCGTCGGGCCGCTCGCCAATGCGGCGACGGGGGTCATCTTCCCGATCACCGTTGTCGGTTGGGGGCTATCCCTGTTTTTCGGCGACGGAGCGGCGGCCTTTCTCTCCATCGCGCTCGGCAAGAAAGAGCCGGAAAAGATCCACAAGAGCGTGGGAAACGCGATGCTCGGCTCCTTTGTAACGGGTGCGCTCCTCATTCTCGTCGCTTATCTTTGGGGGGACGATCTTCTGTTGCTTCTCGGCGGAACGGAGGCAAATCTCCCGCTTGCGCATGCCTACGGCGTGATCGTCTACGCTATGATCCCGCTCGCGCTCGTGCAGAACAGCCTCGCTGCGATCATCCGCGCAGACGGTGCGCCGCGGTACGCCATGTTTGCCATGATCGTGGGCGCCGTGCTCAACATCATCGGGGACCCCGTAGCGATCTACTGTCTGCACCTCGGGATCGCTGGCGCGGCATGGGCGACGATTTTAGGGCAGTTCGTTTCTTTTCTCATCTGCGTGGCCTATCTTTGGCGGAGCAAGACGTTCCGACTGACGCTCAAAAGTTTTGTACCCGATTTCAAAGTGTTGGGAAATGTTTGCCGCCTCGGTCTTTCGAGTCTGCTTACCCAGCTCTGCATCGTGGCGACGACCGTCGTCAACAATTTGCTGTTCGTCAAGTACGGCTACGCTTGGAACGCGCAGTATAGGGGAGATGTTGCGCTTGCGGCGTTTGTCGTCATTATGAAACTCTTCCAAATCGTGCTGAACGTGGCATTCGGGATCGCAATGGGGGCGCAGCCGATCGTGGGGTATAATTACGGCGCCAAAAAATATGACCGCGTGAAAAGGCTGCTTGTGCTCGTTTTGCTTTGGACGGGCGGACTGTGCCTTGTGTTTACGGTCTTCTTCGAAGCGGCGCCGCAGCTGTTTGTCGCCATGTTCGGCGGAACGGCGGGAGAGGGGGAATTTACCGCGCTGTATCGGGAATTCGCCATTCCCTGTTTGAGAATTTATCTCATGTTCATCACGTTCGGATGCCTGCAAAAGGTATGCGCCATCTTCCTGCAATCAATAGGGCTTGCGAAACTTGCCGCTCCGCTGTCTTTTTTGCGGGACGTTCTTTTGATCGTATTCGCCTTTGTCCTCCCGCTCACGCTCGGCGTGATGGGGGTGGCGTGGGCAGCCCCGTTTGCCGACGCCGCCGCGCTGCTCGTTACGGCGCCCGTGATGCTATGGCTTTGGCGTCGCCTCTCCGCAAATTCCGCAGCCGCAGAAGAGGCAAAAGAATCGGAAGCTGCCTGATATCAGCCGCCCCGCGCAACGAGTTGCGCGGGGCGGCTTTTCCCTTATTTTGCGTACTATGCGTGACATAGTACACTAAATAATCCAAAAATATGAAGGGGCGTGAATGCGTCGACAATTCTCGGAAAAATCCTTGCTGGGAAGCTGGTTTTATGCTATAATGAAATCGGATAAATTTTCCGCCGTGGAGGTGGATCGTGAAAAAGAGAATTACCGCATTGCTTTCGCTCTTGCTCGGCGGCTCGCTCGCACTGTCCTTTGCGGGTTGCGCGGAGAAAGAGAAAAACGGAAACGAAAACGACCTTCACGTCAACGTGAATGTCAACGCTACGGCGGAGGGGATCGACAAGAACGACCCCTATACATGGTTTGAGGTGAATAAAGAAATCCTTCCGACCCGCGCCCAATGCCAAGCCATCACCGTCGGGATGGGGTTGAATGAGGTCATCGGAAAACTCGGCAAACCGCAGAGGGACATCGGCTCGGGTGCGATCCTCTTCCAATTTGATGTGGCGGATGGCTCCGTGTTCACGGTGAAATTCCTGCCCGACTTCCTGTCCGACTCTGCGGTGGGCCTTATGCAGTACGACAGACTTTTCGTTTCCGATACGACGTTCGACGCCGCGGTTCCCGATCTCTACTTCCCGCAACAGACGGTTTTGAGCAACCTCTATCCGTGGATGGAAACACTGGAAGAGGGGGATATCGTCAAGATCCGCTATGAGCAAGCCTTCCTCGGCGTTGCGCCGTACGATCATTGGAAAAATATTTCCTATTCCACAGACCAAACGGATATTGCAGACGCCTATCGGCTGTTCTCGTCGCCGCTTCATGCCATTTCGCAAAGCGAGGGGCAAATAGACGGGGGCGGATATGTGCGGTACGATTTTGTGACGGCGGAAGAAACCTATTCCGTGACTTTTTCCAACGGTACCGTTTTGATCGGCGAGCGATATTATCGCTTCGACGGCAAGCTCTTTAAATTTGCCGCACCCGAAGTGGAGTGTCATGCGTTCGTCACTTTTACCGACGACGATCCCTACGAGGTCTTTACCTATGCGGAAAAGAGCGAGAAG